>LQPB01000038.1 GCA_002102225.1 Mycobacterium interjectum | reverse complement strand
GAACATCTCCCCGCCGCTCGACGCCGCTGGTGATCGGCGTCGGCGACGGCGAGATGTTCGTCGGCTCCGACGTGGCCGCGTTCATCGAGCACACCCGCAACGCCGTGGAGCTGGGTCAGGACCAGGCCGTCGCGATCAACGCCGACGGCTACCGCATCACCGATTTCCACGGCAACGTCGACGTCGAGTACCGCGAATTCCACATCGACTGGGACCTGGCCGCCGCCGAGAAGGGCGGCTACCCGTACTTCATGCTCAAGGAGATCGCCGAGCAGCCCACCGCGGTGGCCGACACCCTGCTCGGGCACTTCGTCGACGGCCGGATCGTCCTGGACGAGCAGCGCCTGTCCGATCAGGAACTGCGCGAGATCGACAAGGTGTTCGTGGTGGCCTGCGGCACCGCCTACCACTCGGGACTGCTGGCCAAGTACGCGATCGAGCACTGGACCCGGTTGCCGGTGGAGGTCGAGCTGGCCAGCGAGTTCCGCTACCGCGACCCGGTGCTGGACCGCAGCACGCTGGTGGTCGCCATCTCGCAGTCCGGGGAGACCGCCGACACCCTCGAAGCGGTCCGGCACGCCAAGGAGCAGAAGGCCAAGGTGCTGGCGATCTGCAACACCAACGGCTCGCAGATCCCGCGGGAGTGTGACGCGGTGCTCTACACCCGCGCCGGCCCGGAGATCGGCGTCGCCTCGACCAAGACCTTCCTGGCCCAGATCGCCGCCAACTACCTCGTCGGCCTGGCGCTGGCGCAGGCCCGCGGCACCAAGTACCCCGACGAGGTCGAGCGCGAGTACCGCGAGCTGGAGGCGATGCCCGACCTGGTGGCCCGGGTGCTGGGGATGATCGAGCCGGTGGCCGCGCTGGCGCACCGGTTCGCCCAATCCTCGACCGTGCTGTTCCTCGGCCGCCACGTCGGCTACCCGGTGGCGCTGGAGGGCGCGCTGAAGCTCAAGGAGCTGGCCTACATGCACGCCGAGGGCTTCGCCGCCGGCGAGCTCAAGCATGGCCCGATCGCGCTGATCGAAGACGACCTGCCCGTCATCGTCGTGATGCCCTCGCCCAAGGGGCAGGCCACGCTGCACGCCAAGCTGCTGTCCAACATCCGCGAGATCCAGACCCGCGGCGCGGTGACCATCGTCATCGCCGAAGAGGGCGACGACACCGTGCGTCCCTACGCCGACCACCTCATCGAAATCCCCTCGGTGTCAACGCTTCTGCAGCCGCTGCTGTCGACCATCCCGCTGCAGGTGTTCGCCGCGTCGGTCGCGCAGGCCCGCGGCTACGACGTCGACAAGCCGCGAAACCTGGCCAAGTCAGTCACCGTCGAATAGCCCGTACAATCTCCGGACGGTCAAGTCCTGCGAGCGAACGGGGAGGCACGTTGTCGGCGGATCAATCGGCGAAGCGCAGCAGGCGCCCCGGAAGAGTGCTGATCGTCGGCCTGGTGGTGCTGTTCGTGGCGACGTACGCCGTCACGGTCGGGCTCTATTCGAGATCCGGGTGCGGCTGTCCCCGCCAAGTCACCCAGGGTCAGCCGACGGCCGACGGGACCACCGTGACAATCGATCTCCAGGAGCTCCAGTCGGTCAAGGGCGGTCTGAGCGGCAATGTCACCGTTTCGCCGGGGCGTGAGCTGCTGGATCCGCAGACCGGCGGCCTCAGCGAAGATCTCACCGTCGCCGTCCACTCCGCGGTGACTCCCACCAAGCGCAGCTGGCCGAAGGGCACGGTGCCGGGCGTGTCTCCCGTCCCGCTGACCATCACCGGCGACCCGTCGGATTGGCCCTTCGATCACTACCACTCGGGGCCGATCACGGTCGATCTTTTCCGCGGCGCCTCGCCGGTGCCGCAACGGGCGTCGGTCACGTTCGTCGACCGCATTCCGGGTTGGCGGGTCGACATACCCGTCAGCGAGAGATCGGATATCGCCGCGCCGATTGCCGCGCCCTACCGAGTGGAATTGCGGCGGTCTCCGAGCACGGCGGCCTTCGCCGCCGTCATCGTCGCCATGATGATCGCGATCGCCGCGATCGCTCTGTCGGTCGCCGTGTTGACGGCGCTCGACCGGCGAAAATTTCAGCCACCGATGACGACGTGGTACGCGGCCATGCTTTTCGCGATCATGCCGCTGCGCAACGCGTTGCCCGACGCGCCGCCCATCGGGTCGTGGATCGATGTCACCGTCACGTTGTGGGTGATCGTCGCGCTGGTGAACGCGATGCTGCTCTACATCTTCTGCTGGTGGCGGCACCTGAGACCCGAGCCGGCCACCGTCGCGTAGCAACGCCGGGCATGCAACAGTTGAACTCGTGGCAAATGCATCGGTGGGGACACGGCTGAGGCGGATCTGGCTCGCCGTGTGGCATTTCGTCACCGGCGCGCCGTTGACCTACAGCTGGCTGGTGGTGGTGACGATCACTACGATCATCCAGAACGAACTCCCCGGGCGCCAGCTGCACTCGGTGCTGCTGCACCGGTCCACCAACATTCACGCGCTGGGAACCGATCCGCTCGACGTGCTGTTCTCCAGCCTGCTCTGGCTCGACGGCAAGGACCTGGAACCGTACCTGCTGCTGTTCACCCTGTTTCTCGCTCCCGCCGAGCACTGGCTCGGCCAATTGCGTTGGCTCACCGTCGGATTGACCTCCCACATCCTCGCTACCTACATCAGTGAGGGCATCCTGTACTTCGCGATCGAGGAACACGAGGCGTCCGAGCGGCTGGTGCACGCCCGCGACATCGGGGTCAGCTATTTCCTGGTCGGCGTCATGGCCGTGCTGACCTATCACATCGCGCGGCCGTGGCGCTGGGGCTACCTCGGCGTGCTGTTCGTCATCTTCGGTTTTCCGCTGCTGACGATGAACCGCCACGAGCTGAACTTCACCGCGATCGGTCACTTCGCCGCGATCCTCATCGGCCTGTGCTTCTATCCGATGGCGCGCGAACGCAAGCGGCCGGCGTTGAACCCGGCGCACCTGCGAGCCGCTTTCCGGCGGGTCGGTTCGCGCGAGGGGTAGCGATGGGGGTCCGCGCGCTCTACGGCGCATCGCTGTCACCCGACGCCACCGCCTTCGCCCACCTCGTCGACGACGGCGGTTATCCCCATGCGGTGCAGCGCTTCCTGCGCGGCCGCCAGTTCAGCTCGGCGCGCAACGTCGAGCTGCCGATGCAGGGCCCGGTCTCGCGGGTCATCCACTCCGCCGACGGCCACTGGCTGGCCTGCGAGGTGGCCCCCGAGGGCGGCACCCGCAGGCAGATCTGGGTCGTCACCACCGATCCCGCGGACCGGATGGCCTGGCGCGCCGACCGCGAGGAGGACGGCACCGCCGAGCTGATCGGGTGGGACGGCACCCGGATCGCGGCCATCCTGACGGGCGAGGACGGCGTGGGGCAATCGTGCCTGATCGATCCGGCCGACGGCGGTTGCACCGTGCTGGACCGCCGCTCCGGCGCCCGGCTCGTCGACGCCTGGGCCGGCGCGTCGCTGATCCGGGTCGGGCCCCGCGGCTACCGCGAGATGGTGATGCTGCACGGGGACACCGAAATCGCCCTGCTGCCTTCGGATCCCGGGTCGGTGACGGCGTACGGCGCGATCCTCGACGATCACCATCCCCGCCGCCTGCGCTACGGCCCGACCGGCGAGTTGACCCGGCTGTACAACCCGGGCGTGGGCGCCGACGGCTACTTCCGCGCGCTGCTCATCAGCGACAACGGTTGCGAACACGCCCGGCTGCTGGAGGTGATCGCCACGCTGGACGGGGTGAGCTACTTCGTGGTGGCCGAGCGCCCCGACTGCGATCTCGACGAGTTCGCCGTCAGCGCCGACATGTCCACCGTCGCCTTGCTGTGGAACCTGCAGGGCCGCAGCGAGTTACAGATCCTCGATCACACCGACTACACGCTGGCCGAACCGATTCCGTTGCCGGGCGACGTCGCGGGCGAGCTGTCGCTGAGCGCCGGCGGCTCGTTGGTGGCGATGACCGTCCAGGGCCCGGCGATGCCGCGCACCGTCGAGCTGGTCGACCCGCGCACCGGTCAATGGCAACTCGTGGACCGCGAACCCAGCCGCGGCCCGCTGGCCCGGGGCTTTTCCGCCCGGCCCACGCTAGAGGCGATCCCCGCGCGCGACGGGCTGATCCTGCCGTCGTGGCTGTACCGCTCGTCGGTAAATGGTGGTGGCTCAGGCGCTTTGGTGTACCTGCACGGCGGCCCGGAAGGGCAGGCCCGGCCCGACTACAGCGAGATCTTCCCGGAGATGCTCAACGCCGGGATCAGCGTGCTGACGCCGAACGTGCGCGGCTCCGGCGGGCTGGGCCGCACCTTCGTGCACGCCGACAACAAGGACAAGCGGTTCGCGGCCATCGATGACGTAGCCGACTGCGTGCGCTTTCTGGTGGACAACGAGGTGGCCGACCGAGGCCGGATCGCCTGCGCGGGCTGGTCCTACGGCGGCTACCTGACCATGGCGGCCATGACGTTTTACCCGGAGTTGTTCGCCGCGGGCGTCACCATCTGCGGGATGAGCGACCTGACCACCTTCTACCGCAACACCGAGCCGTGGATCGCCGATGCCGCCTATCCGGAGTACGGCCACCCGGTGTACGACCGCGACCTGCTCGAGCGGCTGTCGCCGCTGCGGCGGGTCGACGCGCTGACCGCGCCGCTGCTCGTCGTGCACGGCGCCCGCGACACCAACGTCCCGGTCAGCGAATCCGAGCAGATCGTCGCGGCGCTGCGGGACGCCGGTCGCGACGTGCGCTATCTGCTGTTCGCCGACGACGGCCACGAGATCGTCAAGCGCGAGAACCACGCCGCCCTGGCCGCGGCGATGACCGAATGGCTGACCGAGGCGTTCGCCCGCCGCGCCTAGGGCATGGAATGCTTGCGGTGATGCGGCACTACTACTGTGTTGACGCGATCCGCGACGCCGAAGCGCCGCTGCTGGCCAGCCTGCCCGACGGCGCGCTGATGCGGCGGGCGGCGTTCGGGCTGGCCACCGAGATTCTCGCCGCGTTGACCGCCCGCGCGGGCGGCGTCGCCGGGCGCCGGGTGTGCGCGGTCGTCGGCTCGGGCGACAACGGCGGCGACGCGCTGTGGGCCGCGACGTTCGTGCGCCGCCGCGGCGCCGCGGCCGACGCGGTGCTGCTCAACCCCGAGCACACCCACCGCAAGGCGCTGGCCGCGTTCCGCAAGGCGGGCGGCCGGGTCGTCGAAAGCGTCTCGCCGACAACGGACCTCGTCATCGACGGGGTGGTGGGGATCTCCGGTTCGGGTCCGCTCCGCCCCGCGGCGGCCGAAGTGTTCGCCGCGGTGGACCACGCGGGCATCCCCGTCGTCGCCGTCGACATCCCCAGCGGCATCGACGTGGCGACCGGGGCCATCACCGGCCCCGCGGTCCGCGCCGCGCTGACCGTCACCTTCGGCGGGCTCAAACCCGTGCACGCGCTGGCCGATTGCGGGCGCGTCGAGCTGATCGACATCGGCCTCGACCTACCCCGAACCGACCTGCTGGGCTTCGAGGCCGCAGACGTCGTCGCGCGCTGGCCGGTGCCCGGCCCGCACGACGACAAGTACACCCAGGGCGTGACGGGGGTGATGGCCGGCTCGTCGACCTATCCGGGCGCGGCCGTGCTGTGCACCGGCGCCGCTGTCGCGGCCACCTCCGGCATGGTCCGCTACGCCGGCAGCGCGCACCGAGAGGTGCTCGCCCAGTGGCCCGAGGTGATCGCCTCGCCCACCCCGGCGGCGGCCGGGCGGGTGCAGTCCTGGGTGGTCGGGCCGGGGTTGGGCACCGACGAGGCCGGGGCGGCGGCGCTGTGGTTCGCGCTGGACACCGACCTGCCGGTGATCGTCGACGCCGACGGGCTGACCATCCTGGCGGCCCACCCCGAGCTGGTCGTCAACCGCAGCGCGCCGACGGTGCTGACCCCGCACGCCGGCGAATTCGCCCGGCTGGCGGGTAGCCCGCCCGGGGAGGACCGCGTCGGCGCGTGCCGCAAGCTGGCCGACACCTTCGGCGCGACGGTGCTGCTCAAGGGGAACGTGACGATCATCGCCGACCCCGGCGGCCCGGTGTACCTGAATCCCGCCGGGCAGTCCTGGGCCGCCACCGCCGGGTCCGGCGACGTGCTGTCGGGGATGATCGGCGCGCTGCTGGCCTCCGGTCTGTCGGCCGCCGAGGCGGCCGCCGCGGCGGCGTTCGTGCACGCGCGCGCGGCGGCGTGCTCCGCCGCCGATCCGGGGCCCAATGAGGCGCCGACGTCGTCGTCGCGCATGGTTCCGCACATCCGGGCGGCCCTGGCCGCCCTCTAGAAAGGAATTCGCAGTGCCCCAACACCCGTCCGTGCCCGCGCACGCCATCGCCCCGGCCTATACCGGCCGCCTGTTCACCGCGCCGGTGCCGGCGCTGCGGCTGCCCGAGGAGTCGATGGACCCGGAGGCCGCCTACCGCTTCATCCACGACGAGCTGATGCTCGACGGCAGTTCGCGGCTTAACCTGGCCACGTTCGTGACGACGTGGATGGATCCCGAGGCCGGGAAGCTGATGGCCGAGACGTTCGACAAGAACATGATCGACAAGGACGAATACCCGGCCACGGCGGCCATCGAGCAGCGGTGCGTGTGCATGGTGGCCGACCTGTTCCACGCCGACGACCTGCGCGACGACGACCCGTCCAGCGCCTGCGGGGTGTCGACGATCGGGTCCAGCGAGGCGGTGATGCTGGGCGGGCTGGCCATGAAGTGGCGCTGGCGCGAAAGGGTCGGGAAAGGGTGGAACGGTCGCACCCCGAACCTGGTGATGGGGTCCAACGTCCAGGTGGTGTGGGAGAAGTTCTGTCGCTACTTCGACGTCGAGCCGCGCTACCTGCCGATGGAGGAGGGCCGCTACGTCATCACCCCCGAGCAGGTGCTCGACGCCGTCGACGAGGACACCATCGGGGTGGTGGCGATCCTGGGCACCACCTACACCGGTGAGCTCGAACCCATCGCCGAGATCTGCGCGGCGCTGGACAAGCTGGCCGCCGGCGGCGGGGTGGACGTCCCCGTGCACGTCGACGCCGCCAGCGGCGGCTTCGTGGTGCCCTTCCTGCACCCGGAACTCAAGTGGGACTTCCGGCTGCCTCGGGTGGTCTCGATCAACGTCAGCGGTCATAAGTACGGCCTGACCTACCCCGGCGTCGGGTTCGTGGTCTGGCGCAGCAAGGAGTACCTGCCCGAAGACCTGGTGTTCCACGTGAACTACCTGGGCGGCGATATGCCGACCTTCACGCTGAACTTCTCCCGGCCCGGCAACCAGGTGGTCGGCCAGTACTACAACTTCCTGCGGCTGGGCCGCGACGGCTACACCAAGGTGATGCAGACGCTGTCGTCGACCGCGCGCTGGCTGGGCGAGCAGCTGCGCGAAGGCGAGCATTGCGAGCTGATCTCCGACGGCTCGGCCATCCCGGTGGTCAGCTTCCGGCTGGCCAAGGACCGCGGCTACACCGAGTTCGACGTCTCCCACGAGCTGCGCGGCTACGGCTGGCAGGTGCCCGCCTACACCATGCCCGACAACGCCACCGACATCTCGGTGCTGCGCATCGTGGTCCGCGAAGGGCTCTCCGCCGACCTGGCCCGGGCGCTGCACGACGACGCCCGCAGCGCGCTGGCGTCGCTGGACAAGCTCAAGCCGGGCGGGCACTACGAGGCCCAGCACTTCGCGCACTGATCTGTGCCGCCGAACGTCGACTTGTTGGGCTGACCAGGCCGAATGCGCGACAACGAGTCGACGCTCGGCCACCCTCGGCGCGCTTCTGGGACAATGGCGGACGTGGCCGCTACGCCGATATCCCTGACGCCCGGCACCCTCGCCGAGGCCGTCGTGGACCTGGGCGCCATCGCGCATAACGTGCGGATGCTGCGCGAGCACGCCGGCGGGGCGCAGGTGATGGCCGTCGTCAAGGCCGACGGCTATGGGCACGGCGCGACGCGGGTCGCCCGCGCGGCCCTGGCCGCCGGGGCGGCGGAGCTGGGGGTCGCCACCGTTGACGAGGCCCTGGCGCTGCGCGCCGACGGCATCACCGCCCCGGTGCTGGCCTGGCTGCACCCGCCCGGCATCGACTTCGGGCCGGCGCTGCTGGCCGGCGTGGAGATCGCGGTGTCCTCGGTGCGCCAGCTCGACGAGGTCGCCGACGCGGTGCGCCGGACCGGGCGCACCGCCACGGTGACGGTCAAGGTGGACACCGGACTGAACCGCAATGGCGTGGCCCCGGCGCAGTACCCCGCGATGCTGCGTGCGCTGCGCGCCGCCGCGGCGGAGGACACCATCCGGGCGCGCGGGCTGATGTCGCACATGGTGTACGCCGACCAGCCCGACAACCCCATCAACGATGTTCAGGCCCAACGGCTTTCCGAGATGCTGGCGCTGGCGCGCACCGAGGGCGTGCGGTTCGAGGTTGCCCACCTGGCGAACTCGGCGGCCACGATGTCGCGGCCCGACCTGGCCTTCGACCTGGTGCGGCCCGGCATCGCGGTGTACGGGCTGAGCCCGGTTCCCGGGCTCGGCGACATGGGGTTAGTTCCGGCGATGACGGTGAAATGCCCCGTCGCGCTGGTGAAGTCGATTCGCGCCGGCGAGAGCGTGTCCTATGGACACACCTGGACGGCCCAGCGGGACACCAACTTGGCGCTGCTGCCGATCGGCTACGCCGACGGCGTGTTCCGCTCGCTGGGCGGGCGGCTCGAGGTGCTGATCAACGGCCGGCGGCGCCCCGGCGCCGGCCGGATTTGCATGGACCAGTTCATGGTCGACCTGGGTCCCGGGCTCCTCGATGTGGCCGAGGGCGACGAGGCGATCCTGTTCGGGCCCGGCACCAACGGCGAACCCACCGCCCAAGATTGGGCCGACTTGCTCGGCACCATCCACTACGAAGTGGTCACCAGCCCCCGGGGGCGGATCACCAGAACCTATCGCGAGGCCGGAACCGTTGAGCGCTAAGAGGACCCGCAGGCGCCAAAGGGGCAGGGCCTGGCTTGCGGGAGGCGCCGGGGTGGCCGCCGTCGCCACCATCGTCGGCGCCTCCGCCCGCCGGTCGATGACCCAGCGCGCCACCGCCGTCGAAGACCCTTACGCCGACGAGGATTTTGAGCGCATCGACCGCGACCGCGCCTACGTGGTGACCACACCCGACGGGGTGCCGCTGGCGGTCCGCGAGGCCGGGCCGGTGGACGCGCACGTGACCATGGTCTTCGTCCACGGCTTCTGCCTGCGCATGGGCGCCTTCCATTTCCAGCGGACCCGCCTGCCCAACCGGTTGGGTGCGCCCGTGCGGATGGTGTTCTACGACCAGCGCGGGCACGGGCGCTCCGGCGCCGGCGAGCCCGAGACCTACACGCTGACCCAACTGGGCGAGGACCTGGAAAGCGTGCTGCGCGCGGTCTCGCCCCGCGGGGTGGTCGTGCTGGTCGGCCATTCCATGGGCGGCATGACGGTGCTCTCGCACGCCCGCCAGTTCCCCGAGCACTACGGCACCAGGATCGTCGGCGCCGCGATCATTTCCTCGGCGGCCGAAGGGGTTACTCGGTCCCCGCTGGGCGAGATCCTGAAAAACCCTGCGCTGGAAGCGTTCCGGTTCACCGCTCGCTCCGCGCCCAAGCTGATGCACCGCGGCCGCAACGTGACGCGGTCGCTGATCGGGCCGATCCTGCGCGCCGCGTCCTACAGCGACCTGCAGGTCAGCCGGAGCCTGGACGCGTTCTCCCAACAGATGATGAACGACACCCCGATCGTCACCATGGTGGGCTTTTTGGACGCACTGGAAAAGCACGACGAAACCGCCGGGCTGTGGACGTTGCTGAAGGTGCCCACCCTGATCGCGTGCGGGGACCACGACCTGCTCACCCCGGACGAATACTCGCGGAAGATGGCGGCCTCGCTGCCGCGCTCCGAGCTGGTCATCGTCGGCGGCGCGAGCCACCTGGCGCTGCTGGACAAGCCCGAGGCCATCAACGACGGGCTGGTCCGGCTGGTGCGGCGGGCCGTGCCGGGCAAGATCGCCCTGCGCTACCGGCGCCTCAAGCAGCGGTTGCGGCGCGATGGCTGACTCCGATGGCGGCATGGCCACCTGCGAGCGCGTCGCGGACACCGTCGCGCTGGGCTCGCGGCTGGGCCGGGAGCTGCGCGCCGGCGACGTGGTGGTGCTCTCCGGTCCGCTCGGGGCGGGAAAAACGGTGCTGGCCAAGGGGATTGCCGCGGCGATGGACGTCGACGGCCCCGTCACCTCGCCGTCGTACGTGCTGGCCCGGGTGCATCCGCCGCGACGCTCCGGCGCGCCGGCGATGATCCACGTCGACATGTACCGGCTCCTCGACCAGGGCCGCGCCGACCTGCTGGGTGAGCTCGACTCCCTGGACCTCGACACCGATCTCGACGACGCGGTCGTCGTGGTCGAGTGGGGCGAGGGCCTCGCCGAACGCCTCGCCGAGCGGCACCTCGACATCCGTTTGGAGCGGGTCAGCCACTCCGACGTGCGGATCGCCACCTGGGAGTGGGGCCGCCCGTGAATCTCGTTCTGGCCCTGGACACCTCGACCCCCGCCGTCACCGCGGGCATCGTACGGCTGCCCGATCGGGTGCTGGCCGAGCGGGTCACCGTCGACGCCCGCGCGCACGCCGAGCGGTTGACGCCCAACGTGATCGCCGCCCTCGCCGACGCCGCGCTGACGATGGCCGATCTCGATGCCGTTGTGGTCGGTTGCGGGCCGGGCCCGTTCACCGGGCTGCGCGCCGGGATGGCGACGGCCGCGGCCTACGGGCACGCGCTGGGCATCCCGGTGCACGGGGTGTGCAGCCTGGACGCCATCGGGGTGCACACCAGCGGCGACGTCCTGGTGGTCACCGACGCCCGCCGCCGCGAGGTCTACTGGGCCCGCTACCGCGACGGGTTGCGCACGGCAGGACCGGGAGTCAATGCCCCCGCCGACGTCGACCCGGGACCGGCGCGGGCGGTGGCGGGCTCGCCCGAACACGCGGCGCTGTTCGGCCTGCCGGTCTGCGGGCCGGTCCACCCGACGCCGGCCGGCCTGGTCGCCGCGGTGCCCGACTGGTCGGAGCCCCCGCCACCCCTCGTAGCGCTCTATCTCCGCCGCCCCGACGCCAAACCCCTGGCGGCTCCCCGATGATGGCCTGCAGCGAGCCGGTGACCCTCGGCGCGTTGACGCGGGCCGACGCCCGGCGCTGCGCCGAGCTGGAGGCCCGGCTGTTCCCCGGCGACGATCCGTGGCCCGCGGTCGCGTTCCACCGGGAACTGGCCGCCACGCACAATCACTACGTGGCCGCGCGCGTCGCCGGCAGGCTGGTGGGCTACGCAGGCATCTCGCGGTTGGGCCGCACCCCGCCGTTCGAGTACGAGGTGCACACCATCGGGGTCGACCCGGACTATCAGGGCCAGGGCATCGGCCGCCGCCTGCTCGACGAGCTGCTCGGCTTCGCCGACGGCGGCGCCGTCTACCTGGAGGTGCGCACCGATAACGAGGCGGCCATCGCGCTGTATCGCAGCACGGGGTTCGAACGGATCGGCCTGCGCCGCCGCTACTACCGGGTCAGCGGCGCCGACGCCTACACGATGCGGCGGGAGGCCACGTGACGATCGTCTTGGCCATCGAAACGTCTTGCGACGAAACGGGAGTCGGCATCGCGCGCCTCGACGGTGACGGCAGCGTGACCCTGCTCGCCGACGAGGTGGCCTCGAGCGTCGACGAACACGTCCGCTTCGGCGGCGTCGTCCCCGAGATCGCTTCACGCGCGCACCTGGAGGCGCTGGGCCCCGCCATGCGCCGCGCGCTGGCGGCCGCGGGCCTCGACCGCCCGGACCACAAACCGGACGTTGTCGCGGCCACCATCGGGCCCGGGCTGGCCGGCGCCCTGTTGGTGGGAGTCGCCGCGGCCAAGGCGTACGCGGCCGCCTGGGACGTGCCGTTCTACGCCGTCAACCACCTGGGCGGGCACCTGGCCGGCGACGTCTACGAGCACGGGCCGCTGCCCGAGTGCGTGGCGCTGCTGGTGTCCGGCGGGCACACCCACCTCTTGCACGTGCGGTCCCTCGGCGAACCGATCATCGAGCTGGGCAGCACCGTCGACGATGCCGCCGGCGAGGCCTACGACAAGGTGGCCAGGCTGCTGGGGCTGGGCTATCCGGGCGGCAAGGTGCTCGACGACCTGGCCCGCACCGGCGATCGGGACGCCATTCCGTTCCCGCGCGGCATGACCGGCCCGTCCGACGAGGCGTACGCGTTCAGCTTCTCCGGGCTCAAGACCGCGGTCGCCCGTTACGTGGAGAGCCATCCCGACGCGGCGACCCCCGACATCGCCGCCGGCTTCCAGGAGGCCGTCGCCGACGTGCTCACCCGCAAGGCGGTGCGCGCGGCCACCGCGCTGGGCGTCTCGACCCTGCTGATCGCCGGGGGCGTGGCCGCGAACTCGCGATTGCGGGAGCTCGCCACGCAGCGCTGCGCGGCCGCGGGGCTGACGCTGCGCATCCCCCGGCCGCGGCTGTGCACCGACAACGGAGCGATGATCGCGGCCTTCGCCGCGCACCTGGTGGCCGCGGGGGCGCCGCCGTCGCCGCTGGACGTGCCCAGCGACCCCGGCCTGCCGGTGGTAAAAGCGCAGGTGAGCTGATGTTCGCTCAGCGCGGACACACCAATGCGCCAGAAGCACCGGGGCGGCCTTGAGTGCTAGCACTCGCATGTATAGAGTGCTAGGTGGCAATCGGCCAAGCCCTGTGCCGGCACCCGCGACGACGGCGCTCGGGCAACGGATGGATGCTGGCTCAACTGATATTCGGGCGGTTCGGGGCTTGCCCCGGACCGACCGCCAACTCCGGCCGGGGTGAACGCCCCGAACCGAGATCTACAAATGTCCGGGGCGAAGGCCCCGGACCCGACTAACTAGTGGAGGGCTCCAATCGTGGCGAAGGTGAACATCAAGCCACTCGAGGACAAGATTCTCGTGCAGGCCAACGAGGCCGAGACCACGACCGCGTCCGGTCTGGTCATTCCTGACACCGCCAAGGAGAAGCCGCAGGAAGGCACCGTCGTCGCAGTCGGCCCCGGCCGGTGGGACGAGGACGGCGAGAAGCGGATCCCGCTGGACGTTTCGGAGGGTGACACCGTCATCTACAGCAAGTACGGCGGCACCGAGATCAAGTACAACGGCGAGGAGTACCTGATCCTGTCCGCCCGCGACGTGCTGGCTGTCGTATCCAAGTAAGGACCGTGTTCCGCCCCGGCGATCCCCGTGCACAACCGCGGGTGATTTCCGGGGCGGCATGCGTTCGAGGCGAGTAGTGGCGATCGCAAGCGCGGCGAAGCCGGGCGAAGCGGGTCGCCACCATCAAGTGAGTGGCGATCGCAAGCGCGGCGAAGCCGGGCGAAGCGGGTCGCCACCATTCATACAAGGAGCCTGATGAGCAAGATCATTGAGTACGACGAAACCGCGCGCCGCGCCATGGAGGCCGGCGTGAACAAGCTCGCCGACGCGGTACGCGTGACGCTGGGCCCGCGCGGCCGGCATGTGGTGCTGGCCAAGGCGTTCGGCGGGCCGGCGGTGACCAACGACGGCGTCACCGTCGCACGCGAGATCGACCTGGAAGACCCATTCGAGAACCTGGGCGCCCAGCTGGTCAAGTCGGTGGCCACCAAGACCAACGACGTCGCCGGCGACGGCACCACCACCGCGACCGTGCTGGCGCAGGCGCTGATCAAGGACGGGCTGCGCATGGTGGCCGCCGGCGCCAACCCCATCGAGCTGGGCGTCGGGATCGGCAAGGCCGGCGACGCGGTGTCCGAGGCGCTGCTCGCGGAGGCCACCCCGGTGGACGGCAAGGAAGGCATCGCGCAGGTTGCGACGGTGTCGTCGCGCGACCAGCAGATCGGCGAGCTGGTCGGCCAGGCCATGACCAAGGTCGGCGCCGACGGCGTGGTCAGCGTCGAGGAATCCTCGACCCTGAACACCGAACTGGAGTTCACCGAGGGCGTCGGCTTCGACAAGGGCTTCCTGTCGGCGTATTTCGTGACCGACTTCGACTCGCAGGAGGCCGTGCTCGACGACCCGGTGATCCTGCTGCACCAGGAGAAGATCAGCTCGCTGCCCGACCTGCTGCCGATGCTCGAGAAGATCGCCGAATCGGGCAAGCCCCTGCTGATCATCGCCGAGGACATCGAGGGCGAGGCCCTGGCCACCCTGGTGGTCAACTCGATTCGCAAGACGCTGAAGGCCGTCGCGGTCAAGGCGCCGTTCTTCGGAGATCGGCGCAAGGCGTTCCTCGAGGACCTTGCGGTGGTCACCGGCGGCCAGGTGATCAACCCCGACGCCGGCCTGCTGCTGCGCGAGGTCGACACCGACGTGCTGGGCTCGGCCCGCCGCGTGGTGGTCAGCAAGGACGACACCATCGTCGTCGAGGGCGGCGGCTCCAAGGACGCGGTCGAGGCCCGCATCAAGCAGCTGCGTGCCGAGATCGAGAACAGCGACTCGGACTGGGACCGCGAGAAGCTGCAGGAGCGGCTGGCCAAGCTGGCCGGCGGCGTGGCCGTCATCAAGGTCGGTGCCGCCACCGAGACCGCGCTCAAGGAGCGCAAGGAAAGCGTCGAGGACGCCGTCGCGGCGGCCAAGGCGGCCGTCGAGGAGGGCATCGTCGCCGGCGGCGGAACGGCGCTCATCCACGCCCGCAAGGCGCTGAAGGAACTGCGCGCGACGGTGAGCGGCGACGAGGCGCTCGGGGTCGACGTGTTCTCCGAGGCGTTGGCGGCCCCGCTGTACTGGATCGCCACCAACGCCGGGCTGGACGGCTCGGTCGTGGTCAACAAGGTCAGCGAGCTGCCCGTCGGGCAGGGGCTGAACGCCGAGACGCTCGCCTACGGCGACCTGCTCGGCGCCGGCGTCATCGACCCGGTCAAGGTGACCCGCTCGGCCGTCGTCAACGCGGCGTCGGTGGCCCGGATGGTGCTCACCACCGAGACGGCAATTGTCGACAAACCCGCCGACGCGGACGAGCACGACCACGGCCATGGCCACGGCCATCACCACCATCACTAGCGCGGTTGACGGCCGACTGTGGGGCCTAATGCATGAAATCCCAACGGTTTCCATGTATAGGCCCCCACGGTCGGCGTCCTAGGTAGCGCGTTACACGAAACACCCCCGGTTGTGCGCCGGGGGTGTTTCGGTTTCTGCTCCTATACATCAAAGGCATCCCCTGGGGTGCGCCTCGTTCATCCCAGTGTGCATGGATATCCTCGACCATCGGACGTTGAAGTCGCCCGGCTGATCCACTCGGGAGCAACGCGGTTGCTCCCCCGAACAACGAACAGGGACGACGCGTGAGCATGGCATACCTGGCGCAGCCGGAGCAGCAGCAGCAGTTGGAGTGGCTCGATGGCGGCACGCTGGCAATCTTGCTCGACGGCAAGGCCACAGACGGTCAGTTGATGGTCGGACGCTTCGATGTCGGCGAGGGCGAAGCACCCCCGTATCACAAACACACGCGTGAGGATGAGGTCTTCATGCTGATCAAGGGGACCGCGTTGCTCTGGTGCGACGACGAGGAGATGGAGCTATCGGAAGGCGGTATCGTTTTCTTGCCCAAGAACATTCCGCACGCATACCGCATCACATCCAAGAGAGCGGATCTGCTCATGATCAACACCCCCGCGGGAATTGAGGGGATGTTCCGCTACGCCGGTCGTGACAAAGCAACGCCTCGCCCGGACGGTTTCGAAATCTCGCCCGCACGGATGGCCGAGGGGGCGGACAAGTTCGGACAGGTCATACTTGGCCCCCCACGCTGACCGCGCACATGTGCGACGAGCAAGCCGGCCGCCCGCGAATCGCTGACTACACCGTGACGTGGGGGGCGTGAGTATGGGCTATCCGCAGCAGTGGCCACCGCAATACCCTCAGCAATGGCCCCCGTCGTACCCGCCGCCGGTGCCTGCGCCACGCAAGACCAATGTCGCGCTGATCGTGTTGCTTGCGCTCGCGGCGATTGTCGTTCTGATACCGGTGGCGTTAGTCGGGTTCTTCCTGATTCAGGACATGGCCCGCGACGGGCGCGGCGAAAGCAAGAAAGCCGCCTCCCCCGCGGACTTCGCCGTGGTCTGCGATGGCGGGTCGATCAGTAACGCCGCCCCATACGGCAAGCCATACAAGATCGCGGCGTTCGCCCCTTACGACGAGCCGGACCCGATGCGCGAAGCGGCGCACCTCAACTGGAGAGAAGAAACATTAGATACCCGTGCCGATTACCGGGTGAATCCCGACGACTTCCAGTCGACGAATGTTGTTGCCTGCCTTACCCGTAAACCCGGAACGGAAGTGAAGTCACGCACCTGCAACCTGCAGACCAAGACGGGCGAACACGTCGACGTTGCCTACTACGCTGTGCAGTTCGACCTCGAACTGCGCGAGGCGAGGACCGGCAAGCACATCGAACACCTGGGAACCGTGGACGGTCCCGCGGCCAGTTGCCCGCTGTACGTGTGGTTCAACACACGCGATCCGAAGGCGTACGCGGAACCCGATCCGGCGGCGGTCGACGCCAAGCTCGCTGAATTCGCGCACAGATAGCTGAATGCGCGCACACCGAAAGGCGGCGGCGTCCTCGTTGCGGTGCCTGGTGTGGCCCTCGAGACAGCAACCATTGCGCCCGTTTTCGGCGTGTCTTCGCACCGGGTTATGTGTCGCGCGACGCCGACGCGGACGAGCGCGGCCGCGCCCCCGTCAGCACCACCATCGCAAGGTAGTGCCGACGAAATGGCATGCTCGCTGGCACCATCGGGGGCGCGGCGGCCACGCCTTCGCATCGCCTCGGCTGACTTTCGAACCGTCACCAGCCGGTGTCGGCTGCCCGAGCCCACCGCTCAGGTCTTGGCATGCCGGTCGCGCCGGCGTTGGCGGATCGCGCCGATGGCCGTGTTGAGTCCGCGGCGGTGCCCGGTGGAACGGACCGTCCCGGCGAAACCGGGCCCCAGTTCGGCGAACATGCGCTCGCTGCGGGTCTCCGGCGCGTCGTCGGCGGTGTCGCGCAGGAAGCGATCCGGCAGCGACAGTTTGGCGATGGTCCGCCACGCCTTGCCGTACTGCGTCAGGAACGGGCCCGTGGTGTAGGGCAGGTCGTACTTGTCGCAGACCTGCCTGACCCGCACCGAGATCTCGTGCAACCGGTTGCTAGGCAGATCGGGGTACAGGTGGTGCTCGATCTGGAGGCACAGGTTGCCGCTCATGAACCGCATCGCCGGCCCGGCCTCGAAGTTGGCGCTGCCCAGCATCTGGCGCAGATACCACTCGCCCTTTGCTTCGCCGGCCATGTCGGTCTTCGTGAATTTCTCAGCGCCGTCGGGGAAATGCCCGCAGAAGATCACCGCGTTGGCCCAGACGTTGCGAATCACGTTGGCCACCACGTTGGCCTTCAGGGTCGACTTATACGTCGCCGCCGGCGAGAGCGCGGTGAGCGTCGGGAACGCGACGTAGTCCTTGAACACCTGCCTGCCGGCCTTGACCGAGAACTCGCGGGTCTGCGCAAGGGTGAGGTCGCGCTCCGGGCCGGCCTTCAAGAGCTTCTCGAAATCGACGGTCTGCAAACCGATTCCCCACTCGAACCCGAGGGCTAGGATCGCGTTGAACAATAGGTTGCCGAGGTTGAAGCGCCCCCAGGGCTGGTCACGCGTCACGCGCAGGACGAAATAGCCCACGTCGTCGTCCATGCCCAGGATGTTGGTGTACTTGTGGTGCTGAAAGTTGTGCGAGGCAATCCAGTGCTTGGACGCCGCACTCATGTCCCACTCCCACGTCGTGGAGTGGATCTCGGGATCGTTCATCCAATTCCACTGCCCGTGCATGACGTTGTGGCCGATTTCCATGTTCTCGATGATCTTGGCCAGGCCCAGGGTCACCGTTCCCGCCCACCACGCGGAGCGTTTGGCACTGGCGGCCAGCATGAGCCGGCCGAGGACCTCGACGGCGCGTTGCGCGGCGATGGTGCGACGGATGTAGCGCGCGTCGCGCTCGCCACGGGCATCCTCGATGTCGGACCGGATCGCGTCCAGCTCGTCGGCGAGATTCTCGATGTCGGCGTCGGTCAGGTGGGCGAAGGCCGGAACGTCGGTGATCGCCATCGTGTCCTCTCTATCGGGTTGGCGCGTGCGGTCCGCAGCGTTCACCGGCCGCGAGGAACTCGGAGCCGCCGCCGCGCTGCGGCGAGCCACTGGCCAGCGACTGGTCACTGCGGGCTTGCAGCCGCGCATCGTTAACGGTTCTGTGGTTCCTTCTGCGGACTCATTGGAATCCGTCGCACGAGCAGACGCTCATCAAATTCACCGGAGTACGGCCAAATTCGCTTCCCGACCGGCTGAGGGACTCAGCGACACCAACGCTACCCGGTTTGGCGGGGCCACGGGCGAATGCGAGCGCGGCGCGGTCTGGGCGGTCATGGCGACGGCCCCGTTCCCGAGGACGACGCGCCTTAGCGGGTTCAGGGTTGACGCGCCGCCATACTCGGGTGCAGTGTGATACTCGTCATATGACCACCGGTCACACGCGGCAGAAAGGTGACCGTCCATGACCACGAGGGACAAATACACGCAGGTGCCCGCGCCGTACTCATGGGAGGTGCCCAGCGCCGGCGACGCGCGCTTCACCTGGGAGTACGACGACGGGCGCGCCCGCCTCCTTTCCCTGTATCAGAAGGGCAAGGACAAGCAGTGGGACGCCCAGTCCCGCATCGACTGGGCGCAAGACGTCGACCCCACCAACCCGGTCGGCCTGCCCGACGAGTTCCATCCGCTGTTCGGCAGCCCGATGTGGGCCGCCGCCGACGACGCGCGTCGCGCCGAGATGCGTCTGCACTTCCAGGCCTGGCAGTTCTCCCAGTTCCTGCACGGCGAGCAGGGTGCGATGGTGTGCGCCTCCAAGATCGTCGAAGTCGTCCCGGACCTGGACGCGAAGTTCTACGCGGCGACCCAGACCATGGACGAGGCCCGGCACGTCGAGGCGTTCTCGCGGTTCCTGCAGGAAAAGGTCGGCCTAGTCTATCCGATCAACAAGCACCTGACCGCGCTGCTGGATGACACCCTGCGCGACTCGCGCTGGGACATGCCCTACCTGGGCATGCAGGTCCTCATCGAAGGACTCGCGCTCGCCGCCTTCGGGGTGCTGCGTGACATGGCGCCGCAGGACTCGCTGGCCAAGCAATTGCTGGCCTACGTCATGCAGGACGAGGCCCGGCACGTCGCCTTCGGCCGAATCTCGTTGAAGGACTACTACTCCGCACTGACCGAGGCCGAGCGGGACGAGCGGGAAGAGTTCGTCGTGGACGCCTGCTATCTGATGCGCGACCGGTTCCGCGGCGAGGAGGTCTTCGAGACCCTCGGCCTGGACGTCCAAGCGTGCGCCGAGTGGGTCGACTCATCGCCGCTGATGATCCAGTTCCGCTCGCACCTGTTCAGCCGCATCGTGCCGATCGTCAAGGACATCGGGTTGTGGGGCGACAAGGTGCAGAAGGCTTTCCGGGACATGGGTGTGCTCGACATGGCCGGCTTCGACATCGAGTCGCTGATGAAGGCCGACGAGGACCAGGCCGAGGCGCTGGACAAGGCGCACGCCGAGATGGCCGAGCGGGCCCTCGAGGTGGACGAGGCGATCTCAGCGGGCGCGAGTTAAAGGGTCGTGGTCGTCAGAGCCCGACGATGACGATGACCACGCCGACCACGATCGACACCGCGAGCGACACCAACAGAAAGCTGACGAACGCTTCCTTTCCCGCCGAGGCCACGTGGTCGCTCGCCGCGATCGGCGCGAGTTTGCGGCCGGCGCCCCAGGCGGCGGCGAGCAGCGTCGCCAACCAGTTCGCATACGCGGCGTAGACGATCAGTCCTACCGCCGTCACTCCCCACGCGTAGGGCAAGTGCAGGTGTGGCCAGAGCAGGCCGAGCAGCACCAGGAACATGCCGTTGAGCACCGCCTCGAGGTGGCTGGACAGCGCCATGCGCGGGTTCCTCAGTGCGGGGATGGCGAACCCGGTGAGCAAGCCGACGAGGAACAGGACCAACCCGAGTGTGAACAGCACCGTCTGCATGTCAGCACAGTAGGGGCGTCGGGCCGCCCTCGACGTGGCCTTCGCCGATCACGGCAAAAATATGAGAGGCGTATGAGCCGCGTGCCGGCCGCATTCCCACGCATCGGAATGTGCGAGCGTGTGAGTTGTGGTCCCCGAACCGCAGTTGGCCGAAGCGCTCCGGCAGGCCTCGAGCTACTTGTGGATCGCCGACGTGGCCGGCAAGAGGAACCTGCCGATGATCCAGTCGCTCTACAGCTTTGCCGCCCGGCAGATGGTCGCCACACGACGGACGGCGACGAGTGGCACGTGCGGGCCGCCGTCGCCGCCGCACGGGACGCCACCAGGATGCACCAGCTGCTCACCGGTAGTGCGCCGCGCGAACCGGGCACGCTCGACGAGCCGACGAACCTCTGACGCGCCAACGCATCTCAGACGTGCACGCCGCGCAGCCCGGCGGCGAAACGCAGGCCCGAGCAGTTGTAGCACCCCACGCAGCCGACGCAATTCGTGCAGCCGAAACAGCCCAGGCACGCGACGCAACGCTTGCATAAGGCGCACGCGACACACGCGATGCTGCCGGCGATGGCCGCGCTGCCGGCCGTGGCGATCGATCCGGCCACGGCGGCACTCGCCACGGTCGCCGCCGATCCGGCCACGGCGGCGCTGGCCACGGTGGCCGCCGAACCCGCGACGGCGGCGCTGGCCACGGTCCCCACCGACCCGACGACCGCGGGGTTCCCCGCCGCGCTCTCGGAGTGGGCCAGATCGCCGTTACCGCTAACCGGATTCAGCACGTCGGTCGGCGGGCGCTCAGCGGCTGGGGGGAAGGCTAGGAGGGGTCGTCACGGTGTAGCTCGGCGCGATGGTGACCGTCGGGATGCTGGTGACCGTGACGGTGCTGGTGCTCGTGCTCGTCGACGGCGGCGGCACGGCAGTCGTCGTGGTGACGGTGGTGACGCTCGTCGTCTCCGTGGTCGACGAGGTCGTCGTCGCGGCCGCCGCGGCGATCACGCCGCAGGCGATGCGCTTGCTCGACTCGCCGGTGGGTGCGTTGCCGAGATTGTCGGCGTCCTGGTGGATGACCAGTGCGGTCCCGGAGCTGTTTCTCAGGTCCGCGGCGGTGAACGAGTTGGTGGTGGTGACGAGTTTCGCCGAGCCGTCGGAGCGCACCTGCAGCGCGGTGAGGTCGCCGCTGGCGGGGTAACCCGTGTGGCCCGGCGCCTGATAGACGCTCCCCGCGGAACTGAAGTCGGCATCGCATCGGCCCACCGCGTGGATCTGCAGCCCGTGGAAACCGGGGCTCAGGACCTGGTTGGGGCCGGCCTCCACGGTCACCGTCGCGTAGCCGTTCGCGAAATCAAAGGTGGCGTTGGCGACCTGGGTTCCGTCGGCGCTCTTCACCTGGGTGGTCATCCGCTCGGTGCCCGGCGGCGCGCTGGACGACGTGGCGGACGGGTTGCCGCTCTGGTTTGCGCATCCGGCTAATGGGGCGATTGTCGCGGTCAGCGCCGCGGCGGCAAACGCCAAGCCCTTATTCATTGACCGGACTTACCCCGATTGCCGAATGTCGAAACGAGCCCGGTGCCCTATGCAAATTCGCCCCTGCGCGCCATGCTGATCGCGGGCGGGGACCGCGCCAGGAGGACGAGATGTCAGCACCCGAAGCCGAGGAGATCCGCGCCGCGATCGAGCGGCACGTGGAGTTGTGGAACGCCGGTGACAAGGATGCGTGGCTCGCGCACTGGAAGCGTGTCGTACCGGGTGAGGTCACGATGGAGGACCCCGTCGGCACGCCGGTGAAGCGCGGATGGGATGTCATGGGGGAAGTGTGGGACGCCTCGCCGAACGCCGAGTGGAAGCTGGGCATCGATCTGCTCCAGGTGTGCGGCGCGGCCGGCGCGGCCGTGATCCGCAACTCGGGCACCGTGAACGGCGAACCGGCGGTCATTCAGAGCATTGAGATCTACAGATTCGGCGACGACGGCTCGCTGCACACCTCGACGTTCTGGGACCTCTCGGCCGGCAACGAATACGCGCAATGGACGGCGGAGACCGGTGAGCGGGCTGAGGCCTAGAGCGAGCTGAGCAGGGCCTTGCGGCCTCGCACCCGGAGCTTGTGGACGTCCGATTGGCGCCACCGGGCGACACCTTGCGATGCTCGAAAAGCACGTCGTAGGGGTTCATTTCGCCGCTCCGCACACCTCGACGACTCCATCGCAAACCCGCACCGGGTAACTCGGCAGCGCCGCGGTCGCCGGCCCGCGCAGCACCCCCCCCGGATTCGCACGCGAACCTCGAACCATGCCAGGGGCACACGATTCGGTCGCGGTCGATCCAGCCGTCGCCCATCGCGCGGCCAGGTACGGGCAGCGCTCGCCTACGACCAGCACCCGGTCGTCGTGGCGATACAGGTCCACGCCGACGCCGTTCACCTCGGCCCGCTGCGGCCGGCCGTCCAGGGCCGCCGCCGGCAAGACCAGGCCGAGTTGTTCAATCAGGCCGAACGGCGGATGCCGCGGCTGCGGCCGATGTCCCCCTTGAGGAGCATGTCGCGCTCGGATTCCGACAGGCCGCCCCACACGCCGTAGGGCTCACCGACTTCCAGCGCGTGCGAACGGCACTCCTGAATGACCGGGCACTGCCGGCACATCTCCTTGGCACGCTGCTCGCGCTGCATGCGGGCGCGGCCGCGCTCGCCGTCGGGGTGGAAGAACATCGAAGAGTCGACGCCGCGGCACAGGCCTTGCAGTTGCCAGTTCCAGATGTCGGCGTTGGGCCCGGGTAGCTGCTCAGGCTGTGGCATTGGATCGTTCCCTCTCTGCACGGCACGCCCAGAAGGACAGGTCGCGAAGCGCCCGAAAAGCGGTTGTGCAACTGATTTTGGAGTGGCGTCACCGATGACTACCCGACAAACCTAGAACTTAGGGGGGTGGGCGAATTTCCGTCAATAGCCACTTAGCTCGGCAAAGTATGTAAGCGTTGTAGCAAATTTAACTCGCCGTTCATCTGCTACCCATTCGGCGACCGAAAGCCGTGCTACCAGGCAGTTGGCCCAGCCGAGATTCCGCAGCTCAGCGGCAGGGGCGGTCGCTGGAGTAATTAGTACGCGGCGGATGGTGATTAACAGCTCGGTAACACGGACAGCACGAAGTGTTTACTACTATCACCGTGATTGAAACTCGTCACACTTCGGTGATTCAGCACACACTGGCCGCCGCCGCGTTCGGCGACCGGCCCGGAAGCTGGCCGCTGCCGGCGGCGACCACCCCGGAGCAGCTGTGGTTGCGCGCCGTCGCGGCGGGCGGGCAGGGCCGCTACGGCAGCGCCTACCGAGACCTGGCGCTGCTGCGGCGCAGCGCCGCGGGTGGCCGGTGGGTGTCTCTGGCCCACAGCACCCAGGGGTCGTTCCTGCGCCAGCTCGGCTGGCACACGTTGGCGCGGGGCTGGGACGGGCGCGCGGTGGCGCTGGCCGGCGGGGATCCCGAGGCCCGCGCCGATGCGCTGATCGGGCTGGCGGCCGACGCGCTGGGCATCGGTCGGTTCGCCGCCGCCGCAACGTTGTTGCGTCGCGTCGAACTGGCGCCCGGTGCGGTCCCCGACCGGCTACCCGTGCGCCGCGGGTGGGTGGCCGCCGAGCTGGCGATGGCCTCCGGCGACGGCACGTCGGCCGTGCGGCGCGCCGAGGAGGCGGTGGAGCTCGCCGGCGCGATGGGCCGGGCGTCGGCGCGGCACCGGGTGAAGAGCGACGTGGTGCTGGCCGCCGCGCTGTGCAGTGCCGGCGAGATCGAGCGCGCCCGCGCGGTCGCGGAGGCGGCGCTGGAAGCCACCGGCCGGTTGAGCCTGACGCCGCTTCGCTGGGCGTTGGCTTGCTTGCTGATCGACATCGAAAGTGTCACGTTTTCAGCACAAAAACTGCGCGAAATTCGCGATATCTGCGCAGGCCAGGTGCGGCGCGCCGGGGGCGCGTGGCGTTGCGCTTAAATCGGCCTTCGGCCCGTTATTGTCAATTCGACAGTTAGCCCGCGATGTGTCCCATTCGTAACGTTGGAGATACCGCCGTCGATGACAATTCAAGGGGAACGTCTCGACGCTGTGGTTGCGGAGGCCGTGGCGGGAGACCGGAACGCCCTACGGGAGGTGCTGGAGACCATCCGTCCGATCGTCGTGCGATATTGCCGGGCGCGCGTCGGCACGGTCGAACGGGGTGGCCTCTCAGCAGACGACGTGGCTCAGGAGGTGTGTTTGGCCACCATCACGGCGCTGCCGCGGTACCGCGAGCGCGGGCGCCCGTTCCTGGCTTTCCTGTACGGCATCGCGGCGCACAAGATTGCCGATGCCCACCGGGCGGCCGGCCGTGACCGCGCCTACCCTGCGGAAACCGTTCCCGAGCGCTGGTCGCCCGAGGCGGGGCCGGAACAGCGGGCCATCGAGGCCGATTCGGTCAGCCGGATGAACGAATTGCTCGAGATCCTGCCCGCCAAGCAGCGCGAGATCCTGATCCTGCGCGTGGTCGTCGGGCTGTCCGCCGAGGAGACCGCCGCCGCCGTCGGCAGCACCACCGGAGCGGTCCGCGTGGCCCAGCACCGGGCGCTGTCACGGCTCAAGTCCGAAATCGTCGCGGCGGGTGACTATGCCTGAATCCTTGGATGAATTCGCACGCACCGACCTGCTGCTCGACGCGCTCGCCGAACGCAGCCCGGTCGACCTGGACGACGCCGACGACCCCGATTTCGAAGCGCTCGCCGTCCTGCTGGAGGACTGGCGCGACGACCTGCGGTGGCCGCCGGCCAGCGCGCTGGTGTCGCCGGAGGAGGCGATCGAAGCGCTGCACACCGGACTCGCCGAGCGCAAGCGCGCGCGCCGTGGCCTGGCGACGGTCGGGTCGGTCGCCGCGACGCTGTTGGCGCTGAGCGGGTTTGGCGCCATGATCGTCGAGGCCCGTCCCGGGGACGCGCTGTACGGGCTGCACGCGATGTTTTTCGATCAGCCGAGGGTCAACGACAGCCAGATCGAGCTGTCCGCCAAGGCCGAATTGGCGAAGGTCCAGCAAATGATCGACCAGGGTCAGTGGACCCAGGCCCAGAATCAGCTGGCGCAGGTCAGCAACACCGTCCAGTCCATGAACGACGGCGCCAGCAGGAACGACCTGCTGGACGAAGTGAACCTGCTCAACACGCGGGTGGAATCGCGCAACCCGAACGCGACGGTGCCGCCCGCCGCGCCAAAACCCAAGGCGCCGGCCGCTTCGTCGACGTCGCCGGTCTCGCCCGGTCGGACGACCACACCGCCGACGGTGGCCAGCACGACGGCCCCGACACCGAGCGCGTCGACGAGCCCGGCAAGCCCCACGGTGACTCCCTCGACGAGTCCGTCCTCGGGTCGGCACCGGCATCACGGCCACTCGTCCACGCCGTCCTCGGCGGCACCGGACGATACGCCCTAGCGGCGATCGCAAGCGCGGCGGAGCCGGGCGTGGCGGGTCGCCGCCATCGACCTAGCGGCGATCAGCGGCGGTGGAAGCCGTCCGCGTCTGACGACGTCGCTTCGTTGAGCGAGGCGTCGGCGTATCCCCGGCAGTAGTCCCACGTGACGTAGGAGTCGGGTTCGGGGTCGTAGGCGGGCTCGTGCGGGCGGACCGTACCGTCGATGAGCAGCTGCAATAGGTTGGCCCGCAACATGTCCCAGTCGTGGTAGTGGTCCTGCTGGCACTCGTCGCAGCACACCACCAGCCCGCGAATGCCCTTGTGCGCCAACAGGGCCTCGTACACGGCCAGATCGGCCAGGTCGGCCTCGACCGCCATCCGCTCCTGCTGATCCAGCGGTTGCCCCGGCTCGACGGCCTCGAGCGCCGCCGACGGATCACAGGGGTCGTCGGCGAACGGGTCGGGCGGCAAACCCGGCGGGAGGTGGTCACGCACGCCCCTAGCCTACGCAGGGGGGCCGTCATAGCGCCAGCAGGGACATGCCCCGCCGTCCGGCCTCCGCGGCGCGCCCGGGCAAGCGGGTCCGGGGGCCCCGGGAGCCGATAGGATGGGCTTCTCACTCCGCGCGCGTATGGAGGGCCTCCCTATGACCCGTGGCATGTCCCACTTAGAAGACAGCTCCGACCTGGTTGTCGGCCCGTACGTGCGCGACCCGCATCTCACGGGACTGGCCGACGACCCGGTGCCGACGGGCGGCGACAACCCGTACAAGATCGCGATGCTCGGCCTGACCTTCGACGACGTCCTGCTGTTGCCCGCGGCCTCCGACGTGGTCCCCGCCACGGCGGACACCTCCAGCCAGCTCACCAGGAAGATCCGGCTCAAGGTGCCCCTGGTCAGTTCGGCGATGGACACCGTCACCGAGTCGCGGATGGCCATCGCGATGGCCCGGGCCGGCGGCATGGGCGTGCTACACCGCAACCTGCCGGTCGCCGAACAGGCCGGGCAGGTCGAGATGGTGAAGCGCTCGGAGGCCGGCATGGTCACCGACCCGGTCACCTGCCGGCCCGACAACACGCTGGCGCAGGTCGACGCGCTGTGCGCCCGCTTCCGGATCTCCGGGCTGCCGGTGGTCGACGATTCCGGCTCGCTGGTCGGCATCATCACCAACCGCGACATGCGCTTCGAAGTGGACCAGACCCGGCAGGTCGCCGAGGTCATGACCAAGTCCCCGCTGATCACCGCCCAGGAGGGCGTCAGCGCCGACGCGGCGCTGGGCCTGTTGCGGCGCAACAAGATCGAGAAGCTGCCCGTCGTCGACGGCCACGGCCGGCTGACCGGCCTCATCACCGTCAAGGACTTCGTCAAGACCGAGCAACACCCGCTGGCCACCAAGGACAGCGACGGCCGGCTGCTGGTCGGCGCCGCCGTCGGCGTGGGCGGGGACGCCTGGGTGCGCGCGATGATGCTGGTCGACGCCGGGGTCGACGTGCTGATCGTCGACACCGCGCACGCACACAACCGGCTGGTGCTCGACATGGTCGGCAAGCTCAAGGCCGAGGTCGGCGAGAAGGTCGAGGTGATCGGCGGCAACGTCGCCACCCGGGCGGCGGCCGCGGCGCTCATCGACGCCGGCGCCGACGCGGTCAAGGTCGGCGTGGGTCCGGGATCGATCTGCACCACGCGCGTGGTGGCCGGCGTCGGCGCCCCACAGATCACGGCGATTTTGGAGGCCGTCGCGGTGTGCCGGCCGGCGGGCGTGCCGGTGATCGCCGACGGCGGGCTGCAATACTCCGGCGACATCGCCAAGGCGTTGGCCGCCGGCGCGTCGACGGCCATGCTCGGCTCGCTGCTGGCCGGCACCGCCGAGGCGCCGGGCGAACTGATCTTCGTCAACGGCAAGCAGTTCAAGAGCTATCGCGGCATGGGCTCGCTGGGCGCCATGGCGGGCCGGGGCTCTGGAGGGCAGGCCAAGTCCTACTCCAAGGACCGCTATTTCGCCGACGACGCGTTGAGCGAGGACAAGCTGGTGCCCGAGGGCATCGAGGGCAGGGTGCCGTTTCGCGGTCCGCTGTCGTCGGTGATCCACCAGCTGACCGGCGGCCTGCGCGCCGCGATGGGATACACCGGCTCGCCCACCATCGAGGCGCTGCAACAGGCGCAGTTCGTCCGGATCACGGCCGCCGGCCTGCGCGAGAGCCACCCGCACGACGTCGCCATGACCGTCGAAGCACCCAACTACTTCGCCCGGTGAACAGCGAACTGGCCATGGTCGAGATCGGGATGGGCCGCGCCGCCCGTCGCACCTTTGAACTCAGCGAGATCAGCATCGTGCCGTCGCGGCGCACCCGCTCGTCCCAGGACGTGTCGACGGCGTGGCAGCTGGACGCCTACCGGTTCGAGATCCCGGTCATCGCGCATCCGACCGATGCGCTGGTGTCGCCGGAGTTCGCCATCGAGCTGGGCCGCCTCGGCGGGCTGGGCGTGCTCAACGGCGAGGGGCTGATCGGCCGGCACGCCGACGTCGAGGCCAAGATCGCGCAGCTGCTCGAGGCCGCCGAGAAGGAGCCGGAACCGTCGGCGGCGATCCGGCTGCTGCAGGAGCTGCACGCCGCGCCGCTGGACCCCGAACTGCTGGGCTCGGCGGTCGCGCGCATCCGCGAGGCGGGCGTGACCACCGCGGTGCGGGTCAGCCCGCAAAACGCGCAGGCGCTGACGCCGGCGCTGCTGCAGGCCGGGATCGACCTCCTGGTCATCCAGGGCACCATTGTCTCGGCCGAACGGGTCGCCAGCGACGGTGAGCCGCTGAACCTGAAGACCTTCATCTCCGAGCTCGACATCCCCGTGGTCGCGGGCGGGGTGCTCGACCACCGCACCGCGCTGCACCTGATGCGCACCGGCGCCGCGGGCGTGATCGTCGGCTACGGCTCCACCCGGGGGGTGACCACCAGCGACGAGGTGCTGGGCATCAGCGTGCCGATGGCCACCGCGATCGCCGACGCCGCGGCCGCGCGCCGCGAATACCTCGACGAGACCGGCGGCCGCTACGTGCACGTGCTGGCCGACGGCGACATCCACACCTCGGGCGAGCTGGCCAAGGCCATCGCGTGCGGCGCCGACGCCGTGGTGCTGGGCACGCCGCTGGCCGAATCCGCCGAGGCGCTCGGCGGCGGATGGTTCTGGCCGGCCGCCGCGGCGCACCCGTCGCTGCCGCGCGGGGCGTTGCTGCAGATCGCCGTCGGCGAACGCCCGCCGCTGCGGCAGGTGCTGAGCGGCCCCTCCGACGACCCGTTCGGCAGCCTGAATCTGGTGGGCGGCCTGCGCCGTTCGATGGCCAAGGCCGGCTATTGCGATCTCAAGGAGTTCCAGAAGGTCGGCCTGACGGTCGGTAGCTGAGCGCCGGGCTCGCTGGTTTATTACCGGCCGGTACGGCCATACTGGTGAAATGAAGCCGGATTACGACGTCCTGATCATCGGTTCGGGATTCGGGGGCAGCGTCAGCGCGCTGCGGCTGACCGAAAAGGGCTACCGAGTGGGCGTCCTGGAGGCCGGCCGCCGCTTCTCCGACCAGGAGTTCGCCGAGACCTCGTGGGACCTGCGCAAGTTCTTGTGGGCGCCCAAGCTCGGCTGCTACGGCATCCAGCGGATCCACCCGCTGCGCAACGTGATGATCCTGGCCGGAGCGGGCGTGGGCGGCGGTTCGCTCAACTACGCCAACACGTTGTACGTGCCGCCGGAGCCGTTCTTCAAAGACCAGCAGTGGGCGCACATCACCGACTGGCGTGACGAGCTGATGCCGCACTACGAGCAGGCCCAGCGGATGCTGGGCGTGGTCGAGAACCCGACGTTCACCGACGCCGACCGCCTCGTCAAGGAGGTCGCCGACGACATGGGCTGCGGCGACACCTGGGTGCCGACGCCGGTCGGGGTGTTCTTCGGCCCGGACGGCACCAAGGCGCCGGGCAAGACGGTGCCCGACCCGTACTTCGGGGGCGCCGGGCCCGACCGCACCGGCTGCCTGGAATGCGGCTGCTGCATGACCGGATGCCGCTACGGCGCCAAGAACACCCTGGTGAAGAACTACCTCGGCCTCGCGGAATCCCATGGCGCGCAGGTCATTCCGATGACGACGGTGAAGAGCTTCGAGCAGCGCCCGGACGGGCTGTGGGAGGTCCGCACGGTGCGCACCGGGAGCTGGCTGCGCCGCGACCGGCGCACCTACACCGCCGAAAACCTGATCCTGGCCGCCGGCACCTGGGGCACCCAGCACCTGTTGTTCAACATGCGCGACAAGGGCAAGCTGCCCCGCCTGTCGAAGCGCCTGGGCGTGCTGACCCGGACCAACTCCGAGTCGATCGTCGGTGCCGCGACGCTCGAGGTGAACCCGGAGCTGGACCTGACGCACGGCGTGGCGATCACGTCGTCGATCCACCCGACCTCGGACACCCACGTCGAGCCCGTGCGCTACGGCAAGGGCTCCAACGCGATGGGGCTGCTGCAAACGCTGATGACCGACGGCGAGGGCCCCGAAGGCACCGACACGCCGCGGTGGAAGCAGCTGCTGGAGCAGGGCCGCGAGGACCCGCGCGGAATCCTGCGCATGATCAACGTGCGCCAGTGGAGCGAGCGCACGGTGATCGCGCTGGTGATGCAGCACCTGGACAACTCGATCACCACGTTCACCAAGCGGGGCAAGCTCGGAATCCGTTGGTACTCCAGCAAACAGGGGCACGGCGAGCCGAATCCGTCGTGGATCCCGGTCGGCAACGAGGTCACCCGGCGCATCGCCGCCAAGATCGACGGCGTGGCCGGCGGCACCTGGGGCGAGCTGTTCAACATCCCGCTGACGGCCCACTTCCTGGGCGGCGCGGTGATCGGCGACGGCCCCGAACACGGCGTCATCGACCCGTATCACCGGGTCTACGGCTATCCGACGCTGTTCGTGGTGGACGGCGCGGCGATCTCGGCGAACCTGGGCGTCAACCCCTCGCTGTCCATCACCGCGCAGGCCGAGCGCGCCGCCTCGATGTGGCCCAACAAGGGCGAGAACGACCTGCGGCCGCTACAGGGCGACACCTACCGCAGGCTGTCCCCGATCCCGCCCGAGCACCCGGTGGTGCCGGCGCATGCTCCAGGCGCGCTGCGCTGGCTACCGATCGACCCGGTCAGTACCGCGGGCTGACCTCCGTGACGATCGCGAGCGCGGCGTAGCCGGGCGCTGCGGGTCGTCACCGTCAGCTCGCGTCAGCTCGCGATCTCCTCCGGGGTGGTCACGTCGAGCGGGGCGCCGCTGACGACCCGGCTGCGTTGCCCGTGCACGTTGACCGGCACGTCGCCCATCAGCGTGACCCGGTGCATCAGCCGATGCTGGCCGTCGTAGTCGTCGATCGCCCGGTGCTGCGTCGCCCGGTTGTCCCAGATGGCGACGTCGCCATAACTCCAGCTCCAGCGAATGGTGTTCTCGGGCATGGTGATTCGGCGTTGCAGCAGTTCGAATAGCACGCCCGACTCGTAGCTGTCCAGTCCGACGAACCCGCGCACGAAATCGCCCAGCACCAGCGTCCGCTCGCCGGTTTCCGGGTGCACCCGAACCACGGGATGCTCGGTCTGGAAGTCCGGCTTGTCGAACGCCTGCCGGAACGCCCGCTGCGCGTCGGTCAACGCCTCTTCGGTGACGTAGTCGTGGCGGTTGGTGTGCAGCGCCCACAGGTTGTCGACCAGCCACTTCAGCGGCTCGGGCAGGTGGTCGTAGGCCGCCGCGGTGGAGGCCCACAGCGTCGAACCCCCGTAGCTGGGCAGCGTGACCGCGCGCAAGATCGAGGCGGCGGGATAGTTCGCGGCGAACGTGACGTCGGTGTGCCAACGCGTCGCCTTGCCGTACTCGGAGTTGATTGGGGTGATGATCGGCGCGTTCTTGGCGGCGAGGAACTTCGCGGCGGGGTGCCCGATCGGGGTGCCCAGCAGCCGCGCGAACGCCAGTTGCCCCTCGTCGTCGAGGTGGTCCTGCCCGCGAAAGAAGATCACCTTGTGGGCCCGCAGCGCCCCGCGGATCTCGTCGACGGTGGCCGGGTCGAGGTCGCCGCCCAGGCGCACGCCGTCGAGGCGGGCGCCGATCCGGCTGCCCAGCTTGGTGACGGTGATGGAGTGGGTCATTTCTTTCGTCCTTTTTGCGCAGATCGTGTGTAGTCAATCGACTACATGGGTTAGTGTAGTCACGTGACTACACGTTCGGCAAGTGCCAGCCGCAAAAATCCCACCGGGCGAGAAGAGGTGGGCGCCGCCATCCTGGAGGCCGCCACCGATCTGTTCGCCGAGCGAGGGCCGGCCGCGACATCGATCCGCGACATCGCCGCCCGGTCAAAGGTCAACCACGGCCTGGTGTTTCGGCACTTCGGCACCAAGGACCAACTCGTGGGCGCCGTGCTCGATCACCTCGGTGCGACCACGACCGCGTTGCTGCAGAGTGAGCCGACTCCCGAGGAGGCGGAGCGGGCGTTGGACCGGCATTTGCGGGTCATGGCACGCACGCTGCTCGACGGCTACCCGGCGGGGAAGCTGCAGTCCCGGTTTCCCGGCGCCTCGCAGCTGTACGACGACATCCGCCCGAAGCACCCCCCCGGCCCCGACGGAGATCTCAGCGCGCGCCTGGCGGTGGCGAACGCCTTTGCGCTGCAGTTTGGTTGGCGGTTGTTTGCCCCTTTTTTACGCTCGGCGGTCGGCATCGTTGACCTACCGGACGCCGAGCTGCGCCAGGCGATCGTCGGCGAGATGGCCCGGGTCCTCGAACCTCACTGAGTCCGGGCCAGGGCGCGCCGGTGCAGCGGCTCGCGGCCCGGCGGCTGCTGCGGCGCCGGCAGCAGCGGCTTGCGGACGCGCACCGCGACCGTCGTCGGCGCGTCGGTCTTCAGCGTGAGTTGTTCGCCGGCGTGCCGGATGGTCAATTCGTGGTCGGGCCCGTCGTCGACGGCGTAGGTGACCTCGGAGTGGTTGACGTCGACGGTCAGCCTGAACTCACGCCACCGCAGCCGGAACCGCAGCCGCGAAATGCCGTCGGGCAGTTGGGGATCCAGCGATAGGATGCCCTCGTCGTCGCGCAGGCCGCCGAACCCCACGACCAGCGTCATCCAGGCCCCGGCAAGCGAGGCCATGTGCAACCCGTCGCGCGTGTTGTGGTGCAGGTCGCGCAGGTCGATCAGCGCGGCCTCGTAGGCGTAGTCGTGGGCCAGCTCCAGGTGCCCGACCTCGGCGCACATCACCGCCTGGGTGCAGGCCGACAGCGACGAGTCGCGCACCATGCGCCGCTCGTAGTAATCGACGTTGCGCGCCTTTTGTTCGGGCGTGAAGGCGTGGCTCTGCCATTGCATCGCGAGCACGAGGTCGGCCTGCTTGATCACCTGGGCCGGGTAGAGCCGCACGTAGGCCTCGTGCAGCAGCAGGGGATAGGTGTTGTTCTTTTCGAAGTCCCATTCGGCGAAGGTGGTGAACCCCTCGCACTGTTGGTGGACGCCCAGTTCGGCGTCGTAGGGGATGTTGACGGCATCGGCCGCGTCGCGCCAGGCGGCGGTCTCCTCGGTGGTGACCTCCAACGCTGTCGCCTCCTCCGGGTGGCGGTTGCAGGCCTCGGCGGCGGTCACCAGGTTGTGGGCGGCCATCAGGTTCGTGAAGACGTTGTCGCGCACGACCGCCGTGTACTCGTCGGGCCCGGTGACCCCGTCGAGGTGCCAGACGCCGTGCCGGTCGTGGTGGCCGAGCGACATCCACAGCCGTGCGGTCTCGACCAGCACCCGCAGGCCGCAGTCGCGCTCCAGGTCGTGATCGCCGGTGACGGTGCGGTACCGCTCGAAGGCCATCGCGATGTCGGCGTTGATGTGCCAGGCCGCGGTACCGGCCGGCCAGTACGCCGAGCACTCCTGCCCGCGGATGGTGCGCCACGGGAAGCTGGCCCCCTCCAGGCCGAGTTCGGCCGCGCGCTCCTTGGCGAGTTCCAGCGTCGACGCCCGCCAGCGCAGCGCGTCGGCAACGGTGTGCGGCGCGGTGTAGGTCAGCACCGGCAACACGTAAGCCTCGGTGTCCCAGAAGGCGTGGCCGTCGTAGCCCGTTCCGGTGAGCCCCTTGGCGGCGATGGCCCGGCGTTCGGCGCGGGCGCTGGCCTGCAGCAGGTGGAACATCCCGAACCGGACGGCCTGCTGGGACTCGGGGTCGCCCTCGACCTCGACGTCCGCGTTCTCCCAAAAGTCGTCGAGGTAGGCCCGCTGCGCGTCCAGCAGCCCCTGCCAGCCGGTGTAGCGGGCGCTGTGGATCGCCGCGGCGGACTGGTCGCGCAGCGCGGGGCGCGAGCGCATGCTCGACCAGCCGTACGCCAGGTATTTGACGATGCGCAGCTTCTGGCCAGCGCGCAGCCCGCAGATGACCGTGGTGCGCGCGAGGTCGGGCCGGGCGTCGGTGCTGAACTCGACGCGCCCGGGCACGTCGATCTCGTGATCCATCGCGGCCGACATCATCAGGGCGCTGGAGCGGGTCCGGTGCATGAGAAGCGCTCCGGTCTCGGTCTTTTCGTGGTCGACGGCCTCCAGCGGATTCTCCAGGATCGCCGCCACCCGGGGGTCGTCGGAGGTCTCCGGCTGGTCCTCGTTGGTGACCAGCTCGGACTGCACCGTCACCCGAACGAACTCCTCGACGGCTTCGACCACGTACTCGATGGCGGCGACGCCGCGCTGGGCCAGCGAGACCAGCCGCGTGGACACGACCCTGATCTCCTTGCCGGCCGGCGAGCGCCAGTGCGCGCGGCGGGTCAGGGTTCCGGCGCGCAGGTCGAGCACCCGCTCGTGGGAGAGCAACTCGCCGTAGCGGACATCGAACGGCTCGTCCTCCACCAACAGCCGGATGATCTTGCCGTTGGTGACGTCGACGATCGTCTGGCCGGCCTCCGGATAGCCGAAGCCGGCCTCGGCGTAGGGCAGCGGCCGGATCTCGTAGAAGGAATTCAGGTACGTGCCCGGCAGTCCGTGCGGCTCGCCCTCGTCGAGGTTGCCCCGCAGTCCGATGTGCCCGTTGGACAGCGCGAACAGGGATTCGGATTGGGCCAGCAGGTTCAGGTCGAGGCGGGTCTCGCGGATCTGCCACGGTTCGACCGGAAACTCCTCTTCGGTGATCATGACTGCAGCAGGTCGGCGAGATCGGTGACTACGACGTCGGCGCCGTTGCGGCGCAGGTCCTCGGCCTGGCCCACCCGGTCGACGCCCACCACGTAGCCGAAGTTACCGGCCCGGCCGGCCTGCACGCCCGACAACGCGTCCTCGAACACCGCCGCCGCGTCGGGGCCGACGTCGAGCAGCTCGGCTCCGCGCAGGTAGGAATCCGGGGCCGGCTTGCCGGCGATGTGTTCCTCGCGCAGCGTGACGCCGTCGACCCGCTGCTGGACGTACCGGTCCAGGCCGGTGATCTCGAGGACGTCGCGCGTGTTGGCGCTGGAGGACACCACCGCGATCCCGAGGCCCGCGGCCGAGACCGCCTCCAGGTAGCGCCGCGACCCGTCGAAGACCTCGACGCCGTCGTCGTGCAGGACCTTCTGGAACATGTCGTTCTTGCGGTTGCCCAGGCCGTAGATGGTCTCGGCGTCGCCGGGATCGTCGGGGTCCCCGTCCGGCAGCTCGATCCCCCGGCTTTCCAGAAACGAGCGCACCCCGTCTTCGCGCTTCTTGCCGTCGACGTATTTGCGGTAGTCGGCGGCCGGGTCGAACGGGACGAACTCCTCTCCGGTTCGTTCGGCCCGTTCGGACAGGTAGGCGTCGAACGTGGCCTTCCAGGCCTTGGTGTGCACGCTCGCGGTATCGGTGAGCACACCGTCGAGGTCGAACAGGCAGGCGTGGACCTTCTCTGGCAGACCCAGCACGGTGGACCTCACTCTCTCGGCGGTGGGCGGCTACGTGGTGCGATACCCACTCCACCACGCCGGGATGCGTGCCGCCAATGGTCACCCGTCCTGGCGGCGGACCGTTGATGTGTCGTTCAGCAAGCCGCGCTCGATGAGGTCGAAAACCTGGGCGCGCGCGAATCTGACCGCCGCGGGGCTCCTGGGCAGCGGTCCATCCAGTAGTAGGCAGGCCAGGCCGTGCACCGCCGACCAGGCGGCCACCTCGGCCCCCGGCCTGCGGCGCCCATCCAGCAGACCGGCGGCTTGGGCCTCGTCGAGCACTTGACCGAGCACCCCGAAAGGGTCCGGACCCGATGTCGCTTGATCGTGCTCTGCGTCGGGGGAGGTCGCGGGATGTGAGGTGAACGCGGTCCGAAACAGGCCAGGCTCGGACATCGCGAAGTCGATGTACGCGGTGCCGACCGCGCGCAGCCTGCTGCGAGGGTCGTTGGCGCGATTGACGCGTCGGCGCATTTGCGCGGCGAGCTCGCCGCGCGCATAGCTTGACACCTCGGCCAGTAGCTCCTCGCGGTCGGCGAAGTGGCGGTAGGCGGCCGAGTGTGACACTCCGGCGGCCCGGGCCGCCTCACGCAGGATCACCCGATCGGGTCCGCCCTCACGGGCCAGGGCGATGCTCGCCTCGATCAGGGCCGAGTGAAGTGCGCCGTGGTGGTAGCCCTTTTTGGCAGGGGGACCGGCGGAACTCATGCCATCACGATCTCACGGCCGGCGAATGTTGACAACGGTCACATGTGGTCGCATACTGCCGATGTAACCATTGGTCACATTTTCGCATCCGACAGGAAGGAACTCCAATGACAAACACACGGGTGCTGGTCACCGGCGCGACGGGAAGGATTGGCGGCGCGGTGGCGGCCCAATTACTGGAAAAGGGCGTGGCTACGAGGGCATTGGTCCGCCGCGACGACGAGCGCAGTGCCCGTTTGCGGGCCTTGGGGGCCGAGGTCGTTGTGGCGGATATGCTTGACATCCAACAGGTTCGGGCCGCGGTCGACGGCGTGGATCGATTGTTCTTCAACCCCCCATACCACCCGCACGCACTCGACAGTGCGGTCACCTTTGCCGTGGCCGCCCGCGGCGCCGGCGTGGAGGCGGTGGTCGCGCTGGGCCAGTGGCTGGCCAGCCCCGAGCATCCGTCCCTGATGACGCGCCAGCACTGGTTGTCCGACAAGCTGTTTCAGTTGCTGCCGGACACCGCCCATGTCGCCGTTGACCCCGGATTCTTCGCGGACAACTATTTTCAGGTGCTGCCGGTTGCGGCCCAACTCGGGGTGTTGCCGACGCCGAAGACCGGGGGACGACTCAACGCGCCCCCGTCCAACGAGGACATCGCCCGGGTCGCGGTGGGCGCATTGCTCGACCCGCACCGCCATGACGGTCGCGCCTACCGCCCCACCGGGCCAAAGCTGTTGTCCGGTGCGGACGTTGCCGCTGCGGTGAGTGAGGCGTTGGGCCACCCGGTCCGGCTCATGGAAATTCCCCCGTGGATGTTCATGCGAGCGGTGCGCCTGAACGCCAAGCGACTCGGGGCCGACATGTACTTCGAGTCCGGTTTGCGCCATTACCTGCCCGAGACCGCCCTGGGCAGCTGGGAGGTGGGCGGACCGACCACCCATGTGCGTGATGTCGCCGGCGTCGAACCCGAAGACTTTCTCACCGTCGCGCGCCGTTACGTGAGAGCGGCGGACACCCGGCGCACCGCGGGAAAAGTGCTGCGCGAGATCGGAAATCTCATGCTGACCGGGCTGGTGCCGGCGCACCGGCTCGATCGCTTCGACCGGCGTCAGCAGCATCCCCAGCCGGCCCGGCCCCGGTATTCGGGCGAGTCGGCCGTGTGGCAGAGCGAGCACGACCCGTCGGCTGACCCGGCCCACTACCGCTTCGGCCGGGCCGCGATCCTGTCGTCCTAACCGCCCGCGCCGCGAGAGCGTGGTCGCGCACGGGCGCGCCGGGCCGGAAGCCGGCATGCGGCCAACGGGACGGTGGTGAGCAGCCCGAGCGCGACCATGCCGGCGAGGTGCCGGTGTTCGTCGCGCATCGCGGCGGCCATGACGAGCATCGCGCCGAAGTGCGCGGCGTTCGCGGAGAGGTTGAAGCCACGCCCGGGCGCGGCTTTGATTCATGAAACGGTTTGGCCGTGCCGGATGATGCGGACCATCTCGGTGGGGCGTTCGAGGGCCGAAAAGTGTCCCGCTCCGGGCACCGTGACGGCCTCGACACCGAGCCGGCGTGCGACGTCGTCTCGCTCGGGCGGACGCGACCAGTCCTCCTCGCTGTAAACCAACGTGACGGGTGTCTTCACTTGCGCGTAGCGGCTTTTCGCGTCGATCAGCCCGGCGAGGATGCGCATGATGGCCCGGTTGACCCGGGGGTAGCCGGGCCGGCGCCCGCTTCGCCGTAGCTCGCCGACCAGGTCCGGAGGCAAGGCGCGGCGATCGGCGAAGCCGCCCCGCAACACGGCTTCGAGGATGGGGCGGCTTTCCAGTCGGGCGAAGACCGGCCCCGTTCCGGGCAGGCGGACGCCCGCTCCGATCACGCGGGCAAGCCAGTTGCCGCGTTCCAGGCCGCCCGGGTAGTCGTAGGGGTTGAAGGCCACCACGTTGCGCACCCGGTCCGTCAGCTCGATCGAGGCCAACAGCGCGAGCGCGGCCCCCATCGATTCGCCGGCCAGCGTGACGTGATGCAGGTCGAGTGCCGTGATGAATTCTACGACGGCGGTGCGCAGTTCGGCCTCGCCGTACCGGGCGCCGGGCATGATGTCCGACCATCCCATACCGGGCAGATCCAGCGCGTAGACGGTGAACTCGTCCCACAGCGCGGGTATCACCCGATGGAAGTAGTCCAGCTGTGTGCGGACGGTATGGAGCAGCACGAGGGGTGGGCCGGTTCCCGCGGTGTAGTAGCGCAACCGGGAGCCGTCGGACCGCTGGAGGAACGTGACCGCGCCGCGCCCGCCGCTCCAAGTGAGGGTGTAGCGCTGGTCCGGAACCTCGTTGGGCCGCATGGTGTTCAGCCCTTGGCAACGCCCTGGACGGCCCGAAGCCGTCCGTCCGTCAGCGCGTTGGTGAGGTTCTCGGCCTTACGCTGGAAGTCGGTGACGAAGGCGTGCAGGCCCAGCGGATTGGCGGGCTGGGCCAGGACGGCACGCATGATCGCGCCCGCATCGTCGGTGAGGTCGTTCCAGTGTTCGACGGTGAACCCGGCGGACTCGACGGCGTCGCGCAATTCGTCGGGGGTGGCCAGGTGGCTGTTTGCGGGGTGGTCGGCCCACGGTAGCGGATAGCCGAGGTCGCCGCCGTTTCCGATCGTGATATCCCACAGGGCAAGCCGACCGCCGGGCTTGAGCACCCGCCGCGCCTCGGCGTACAGGCGCGCCTTGTCGGGGACGTTCATCTGGACGTGCTGGCTGAGGGCGACGTCGAAAGTGGCCTCGGCGAAGGGCAACTCGGTGACGTCGGCCCGGTGTACCGAGATCAGGCCGTCGAGGCCGACGAGCCGGTTGAGCCAGCGGTTCGTGTCGCAGTATTCGTCGGTCAGGTCGACGGCGGTGACCTCGCAGCCGTATCGGTCGGCGACGTAGCGGGCTGTGCCACCGACCCCGCTGCCGGCGTCGAGCACCGCGCTCTGGCCGGTGATCTGCGCCAGGTCCACCAGCTGGGCGGTGGCGATGCGTCCCATGGTGTGGAAGTCCTCCAACAGCGCCAGGTCGGCGGGCGCGAGGCGATCGAGATCCTTCCCGGCGAACCGCAGCGCGCGCTCGATGTTGTTGCGCGACAAGCCGGTCGAATACTGGTCCTGAATCATGTTGCTCATTTCCGCACCCACGCCGTGATGATGGGGGGCATCGTGATGAGCGCGTTGGCCGCGACTGCCTGCTCGCGGAAGCGAGGCACGAAGTCGTCGATGTCGGCGACCTCGTCGATGGCGAAGCCGCCCTGTTGAGCGACCGGGGAGACCAGCCGCCAGACCTCCCTGGCGTAGGCCAGGATGTCGGCGTCGTCCGCCGTGCCGACCGGGGCGCCGAGCGTCAACCGGGGCGTGCCCAAGCCGGCGTCGGCGAAGATCGTGTGCAGAGTGGTGCCGAACCGCCCGCTGAGCCCCATGGCCTCGAAGGCTCGCACGATGCCTCCTATCACCTGGCCGAACAGCGGAAGGTCCGGAACGGTGTACGCCGCGGCGATGTCGTTCTCGGAGAACGCGATCACGCCGCCGGGTCGCACGAACGAGCTGAGCCGTCGTAGCGCGGCGGCCGGATCGGGCAGGTGCATCAGGATCAATCGGCCGATGATCGCGTCGACGGGCTCGTCCAGTTCGATCGCGTCGATTGCGGAGTGGATGAAATGCACTGTGGACAAGCCCTGTTCGGCGGCGCGGGCGCGGGCCAGCTCGACCATCTGGGGAGCGGCGTCCACTCCCAGGACGCTTCCCGTGGGACCGACGAGCCGGGCGGCGACGAAAGACACGTTACCCGGCCCGCTGCCGATATCGAGCACCCGCATGCCCGGGCGCAGCCCGGGGAGCCGCAGCCCGTGCTCGGTGTAGCCGTCGTACAGCTGCCCCTGCAGGAGCAGCCGCTGCACCTCGGTGTCGGCGTGTCCCAGGACATATGTGCTGCCGCTTGCTGCGGAGGATGGTGTTGTAGTCATGCTTTTCGTGCCTTTCTTTGTCGGGAGGTATTAGGTTGTGGCCAGTGCGGGGGACGGCTCCTCTTGCCGCGCGCGTGCCGGCAAGAGCCAGGCCACGACGATTGCCGCGCCCAGCGCGATGCCGGCGCACACCAGCGAGCTCACCTGCAGGCCGTCCAGGAACGCATGATTGACGACGCCGCGGACGTAGCTCGCCTGTTGCGCGGGCAGATGCTGGATCACGCTGTGCGCCAACGCCATCGAGTTTCGCATGGCCTCGGCGGGCAAGCCCGGCAAGGCCGTTGCCCCGAGATGTCCCGAGTACACCGACGCGAAGATGCTGCCGGCGATGGCCACGCCGAGGGTGCCGCCGAGTTCGCGCGTCGTGTCGTTGACGGCCGAGCCGACCCCGGCCTTGTCGGCAGACAGCGATCCCATGATGGCCTCGGTGGCCGGCGAAACGGTCAGGCCGAGTCCGCCGCCGAGCAGCAGCATCTGCACGCCGATCTGGGTGTACGGCGTCGCGGCGTCGGCGGTGGATGCCCATGCCAGCCCGGCGGCGAAGACGGTCAGGCCGGCGGCGACGACGGCGGTGGTGCCGAGCCGTTCGACCAGCCGCGGACCCGCGATGCTGGCCAGCGCGATCGAGGCGGCCACCGGCAGCAAGCGCACGCCGGCCTGAAATGCCGTGTAGTCCTTGATGAATTGGAAGTACTGGGTAATGACGAAGATGAAGCCGAACAGCGTCAAAAAACCGGCGGTCACCGCCAGGCTGCCGCCGGAGAACCGGCGGTTGCCGAACAAGGACACGTCCAGCATCGGGTGGCTGCTGCGTCGCTCCCATGCGGCGAAGCCGGCGAGAACGACTGTGGCGAGCGCAAACCCGGCCGCGGTCCGGACGTTGGTCCAGCCCCACGTGGGCGCCTCGATGACCGTGTAGACCAGCGTCGTGATGCCCGCGGTCGACAGGACCAGGCCGGGAACGTCGACACGGGGCGCCGCCGGGTCACGCGAGGTCGGGACGAACAAGGCGCCGCCGAGGATGGCCAGTGCCGCGATGGGAATGTTCACCATGAAGATCGAGCCCCACCAGAAGTGCTCGAGTAGCCAGCCCCCGCTGATCGGTCCCACGGCCACCCCGACACCCACCATTGCCGCCCACAGCCCGATCGCCTTGGCGCGCGGCACCGGCTCGGTGAAGATGTTGGTGATCAGCCCTAGGGTGGTCGGGAAGATCACCGCCGCGCCCACACCCATCGCGGCCCGGGCCGCGATCAGCGCGCCGGCCGAATCCACCTGTGCCGCAACGCCGGAAGTCAGGGCGAACAGGGCCAGGCCCAGGCTCAGCGACCCGCGCCTGCCGAAGCGGTCGGACAGGCTGCCGGCCGACAGCAGCAGGCCCGACATCACCAGGGTGTAGGCGTCGACGATCCATTGCAGCTGGGCCGTATCGGCGCCGAGTTCGCGCGACAGGGTGGGCAACGCGACGTTGACGATGGTGGCGTCGACGCTGATGACGAAGACGCCGAGGCAGATGACGCCCAGCGCGGCGATCGGCCGGTCTCGGAATAGGGGGTCGGTACGCATGGACAAGACGCTAAAGCTAATAGACAAATAAATCAAGTAAAGAGTTGAAAAAGATGTCTACCGCAGGTAACGTGGCATCGTGGCTTCCCGCAGGAACTACAACCAGAACTGCCCGATCGCCCGCGGACTCGACGTCCTCGGCGAGCGGTGGACGCTGCTGATCCTGCGCGAGCTGGTCGGCGGACCCCGCCGATACGGGGACCTGCGCGACGCATTGCCCGGCATAGCGACCAATCTGCTCGCCGAGCGGCTCAAGGAATTACAAGAGGCCGGGGTGATCGACCGGACCGATCTGCCCGCCCCGATCGGGCGCACCGTGTACACGCTTTCCGACATGGGCTGGCAGCGGGTGCTGCCGGTGTTGCGGAGCGTCGCGTGGTTCGGTCTGGACAGGCTGGACCCGATCGGCGACGGCCCGGCATCGCCACTGAACGGATTTCTAGCCGGCTTCCTGCTCGGCTTCGACTCGGCAGGCGCAGCCGGCCTGGAAGCGACGATTCGCATCGAAATCGACGGTCGCCGCTTCGAATTCGCGGTGACACAGGGTCGGCTCGCCGGTGCGCGCGGCGAGCCTTCGGTGACCCTCACCGCCAGCGCCGCGGACCTGGTCGCCGCGCGCCTCGGGGCGAGTGACGCCAAGCGCAAGGCGGCGCTGCGGCGCTTCGAATTCAAAGGCGACCCCGAGGTCATTCGCGCGGTGCGTCAGGCCTTCGCGCTGCCGGCGTAGGCCAGCACCTCGTCCACCGTCCACTGGTCGTTGGCGTGGCGGCCGCGCTTGCACGCCAGAACCTGGCCGTCCGGGCCGATCAGGAAGTCGGCCGGCAACCCCAGATGGCCGCCGGTCGGATGCATGTTCACGTTGCCCATGCCACCGCGGATCGCCGATGCCAGTGCGCGGGGGTGCACTACAGCACGCGGCGAGGTGCCGACGCCGAACTCGCCGTAGAGCGCCTTGGTGGGGTCGCCGACGACGGCGAACGGCAGATCGCCGGCGTAGCGCCGCAACTCCTGATCGGTCGAGTGGAACACGACGACCTCCCGGACACCGGCCGCGGCGATCTCGTCGTGCCGGCGCACGATCGACCGCAGGTGAAGGTTGCAGATGGGGCAGCCGGCGAACCGGCGAAGTTGCAGATGGACGAGTCGATCGGGATCGGGAATGGGCACCGCTTCGCCGCTGGCGGCGAACAGTTGGCGCGCGGTGACGACGCTGCCGACGTCGATGCCCCTGTCCATGCAGACAATGTACGGCCCGGCCGGACGGCGCCGTCAGACCTGCAATGCGCTGATCCACTTTTCGAGCCGGCGGGCCTGGTGGGCCATGACTTCGGGGTTGGCCAGCGCATTGGTGAGCACGGCGCTGCCCTCATAGGCGATGACGAGTTCGAGCGCCAGGTCGCGGGCGTCGCGACGGCCCATGTCGCGGAACTGCTGCTCGGCCCAGTCCAGCAGGGTCTGCATGATTGGAGCGGTCAGGGCGGGGGATTGGCCCGGCTGGTTGCCGAGTTCGGTGCACAGGCTCCCGAGCGGACAGCCGTGCTCGGCGATGGTGTCGCGGGACTCGGACAGCATTGCCACGAGCGCCTTGAGGCGAGCCTTGGGGCTGCCGTGCCGGCGCTGCAGGGCCGCGGTCGCGGAGCGGATTTCCTCGGTGCGCGCCTCGACGACGGCGGCCACGATGTCGTCTTTGGTCTTGAAGTAGTAGTAGACGTTGCCCAGGGGCACCGCGGCGGCCTCCGCGATGTGCGCGAGCGTGGTGCCCGCGATGCCCTGCCGATAAAACAGGTCGCACGCCGCGGCGATCAGTCGCTCCCGCTTGCCGGTTGAGTCAGCCATATCACTCACGGACTATAGACGGCACGCGTCCATGCTCAGGTTCCACAGCAGGTCCCGGTTCTCCGGAGTGTTGTGGGCGGTCTTGACCTTCTTCGGTTTGGCGTTCGCGAAGTATTCCCCGGAGGCACCCGCCGCCTCCGGAGAGCCGGCGAGGAACACCGACGTGGCGGCGCCCTTGTCCGCGGACCGCGAAAACGGCAGCGCGGCATAGGAGATCGCGCGGAAGATCCCTTCCGCCCCGCGCATCATCGGCGTCCTGACGATCCCGGGGTGCACGGCGTTTGCCGTCACGCGGGCCGGTCCCAGCCGCTGCGCCAGCTCGATGGTGAACAGCAGCACGCACAGTTTGGACGCGGCGTATGCGCCGATGGTGGAGAACCGCCGTTCGCCCTGCAGGTTGTCCGGCTCGAACTTGCCGGCCCGGTACACGCTCGAGCTCAGGTTGATGACCCTGCCCTGCGGGCTGTTTTCCAGTGCGTCGAGCAGCAACTGGGTGAGATAGAAGTGCGCGAGGTAGTTGACCTGAAACGTCGTCTCGTAGCCGTCTTCGGTCAGCACGCGTTGCGGCATGACGACGCCGGCGTTGTTGAGCAGGACGTCCAGCCGCGGGTAGCGTGCCGTGAACGCGTCGGCCAGCCGGTGCAGCTGGGAAAGCGATCGGAGATCGGCGATGAGGTAATCGACGTCGCGGTTGCCGGTGGCCGCCACGATTTCGGATGTCACCGCCGCCGCCTTGGCCTCGCTGCGCGCGGCCAGCACGACGGTGTAGCCCTCGCGCGCAAGCGCGGCCGCGGTGACCTTGCCGATGCCGTCGGTGGCCCCGGTGATGAGGCAGATCGGTCTGTCCATCGTGTTCGGGCCCTATCCGGTGGCCGTCTTGTCGCGGCTGTGCCGCAGCAACATGCGCGACATCATCGAGCGGGTGACCGACGCCGGCACGAGCGCGGCGGTCACCCGGTTGACCCGGCCCGGTATGCAGTTCGCCCGATTGCGCTCCAGCGCGCGCAGCGCCTCGCGGGCGCAAACATCAGGTGCCATGGGCGATATCGGCATCTTGTCGGGGTCCAGGCCGAACACGGCGAGGGCCGGCGTGCGGGTGGGCCCCGGGTGGAGGACCGTGATGTGCACCCCCTGCTTGGCCAGCTCGCCGTGCAGGCCGGCGCCGAGGCTGGAAACATAGGCCTTGGTCGCCGCGGTGTGCGCCAGGTAGGGCACGCCATGTGTGGCCCCCAGCGCGGAGACCAGCACGATGCCGCCGCGACCGCGCCGCGCCATGCGTTCGCCGAAGTGGTGGCTCAGGCCCAGATGCGCGGCGGTGTTGAGCCGCAGGATCGCCCGCTGCGCCTGCAGATCGGATTCCAGAAACGGCCCGGGTAGCGCCTCGCCGGCGTTGGACACCAGCAATCCGACGTCGATGTCGTTGGTGGCCTCGATGATCGGGGTCGGCATGCCAGGGTCGGACAGGTCGACGCCGATGGCGCGATAGTCGACACCGTAGCCGTGGGCCAGCGCCGCACCCAGCTCCTGCAGCACGGTCAGGCGCCGCGCCACCAGGACCACGTTGATGCCCGCGTCGGCGAGCTGGTGCGCGAACTCGCGCCCGATGCCCGACGACGCCCCCGTCACGACCGCCCAGGGACCGAACCGATGTGCGTTGATACTCATGGTGTCCTGACCCTCTCGTCGGCAGCTTGCATGCTGGAAGATGCAATCCAAAGTTAGTTACACAACTTACTACCGTGCTCGGGCAGTTGACAAGACACAAGAATGCGAACGGGAAATATGCAGTACAAGCGATTGCGCCATCAGCCGAGCCTCGCTAATGTGTTGGTCATCTGACTTACTAATGGACCAGACCGGGAGTGGGGATGGCTGTGGTCAAACGCGCATGGATCCCGCTGGTCGTCGTGGTCCTGGTCGCCCTGGCGGGTTTCGCCGTCTACCGGCTGCACGGGGTCTTCGGCGCCGCGGGCGCCGCGTCGGCCGCCGGCGTCCCCGCCGACGACATCAAACCCTTCAACCCCAAGCGCGTAACGATGGAGGTCTTCGGCCCGGCGGGCAGCGTCGCCGACATCAACTACCTCGATGCCGACGCCGTGCCGCAGCGCGTCGACGGCACGTTGCTGCCCTGGACATACAGCGTGGCCACGACCGCCCCCGCGGTCAGCGTCAACGTGGTGGCGCAGGGCGACGACGACAACATCGGCTGCCGAATCACGGTGAACGGCACCATCAAGGCCCAACGAACCGTAGCGGGCACCCACCCCCAGACCTTCTGCCTGGTGAAGTCCGCATGATCGCGCGGACGGTTCGCCGGCTTTCGGTGCCGATCCTGCTGTTCTGGTTGGGACTTGCGGCGCTCACCAATATCGCTGTGCCGCAACTGGAGGCGATCGGCGAGGCGCACGCCGTGTCGATGAGTCCCGACGACGCCCCCGCGATCCAGGCCATGAAGCGCATCGGCCAGGTGTTCGGAGAGTTCGACTCCGACAGCGCGGTCATGGTCGTCCTCGAGGGCCAAACGCCGCTGGGCGAAGCGGCGCACCGGTTTTACGACGAATTGATCCGCAAGCTCGGGCAGGACCACAAGCACGTCGAGCACATCCAGGACTTCTGGGGCGACCCGCTCACCGCGGCGGGGTCGCAGAGCGCCGACGGCAAGGCCGCCTACGTGCAGGTTTTCCTCGCCGGCCGCCAAGGCGAGACGCTGGCCAACGAGTCCGTCGACGCCGTGCGCCGCATCGTGTCAACCGTGCAGGCGCCCAACGGCATCAAGGCCTACGTCGCCGGCCCTGCCGCTGTGACCACCGATCAGCTCGAATTCGGCAACAAGAGTGCCCGCAAGGTAATGGGCGTGACCGTCGCGGTGATCGTCCTGATGCTGCTGATCGTGTACCGCTCGCTGGTCACCGTCCTGCTGACGCTGCTGATGGTCTTCATCGAATTGCCGGCCGTGCAGGGGGTGATCGCCTTCCTCGGCGACCGCGGCGCCCTCGGGCTCTCCACCTTTGCGGTGCAAATCCTTCCGATCCTCGCAATCGCCGCGGGCACCGATTACGCGATCTTCATCGTGGGCCGCTATCAGGAGGCCCGTCAGGCGGGCCAGGACACAGAAGCCGCTTACTACACCATGTTTCGTGGCAGCGCGCATGTGGTTTTGGGCTCGGGCCTGACCATCGCCGGCGCGATGTTCTGCCTGAGCTTCACCAGGCTGCCCTATTTCCAAACGCTGGGCGCGCCGTGCGCGATCGGGATGTTCACCCTGGTGGCGAGCGCGCTCACGTTAGGCCCGGCGATCATCACGCTGGGCAGCCGCTTCGGCCTGTTCGATCCCAAACGCAAAATCAAGACGCGGGGGTGGCGCCGGGTGGGAACCGCCGTCGTCCGCTGGCCCGCACCGATACTCGCGGCGACCTCCGCGACCGCGCTCATCGGGCTGCTGGCGCTGCCGTCGTTCACGACGAGCTACAACGACCGCAATTACCTCCCCCGGACCACACCGTCGAACATCGGCTACGCCGCGGCCGACCGCCACTTCTCGCCCGCGCGGCTCAATCCCGATTTGTTGTTGATCCAGACCGACCACGACATGCGCAATCCCGCCGACATGCTCGTCCTGGACCGGGTGGCCAAAGCTGTGTTCGGGGCCGACGGCGTCGCGCGGGTTCAGTCCATCACCAGGCCGCTGGGTGCCCCGATCACGCACACCTCCATACCCTTTCAGATCAGCATGCAGGGGACCACTCTGACCGAGAACATGAAGTATCTGCACGACCGGATGGCCGACATGCGCGCCATCGCCGATCAAATGACGGGCGTCATCGACACCATGCAACGCATGCTCACCCTGATGCGCCAGCTCGCCGGCACCACACACGACGTCGCGGGCCGAACCAAGCAGATCGTCGCCGACACGACCGAGGTGCGGGACCGGATCGCCGATTTCGACGACTTCTTCCGGCCGCTGCGCGCCTACCTCTACTGGGAGCGGCACTGCTTCGACATTCCCGTCTGCTGGGCGCTGCGATCGGCATTCGATGCGCTCGACGGCGTCGACAAGGTCACCGATGATCTGGGCGGTCTCGTCAACGACACCGACCGGCTGGATAGCCTGCTGCCGCAACTGGTCTCGATGCTCCCGCCGATCATCGACTCCACGACGACCATGCGCACGATGACGATGACGATGTACAGCACGTTCGCGGGCCTGCTGGACCAGATGGACGCCGCACAGCAGAACGCGTCCGCGATGGGGCAGGCGTTCGACGCGGCAAAAAACGACGACTCCTTCTACCTGCCGCCGGAGGTCTTCGACAACCCCGACTTCAAACGCGGCCTGGCGATGTTCCTTTCGCCCGACGGCAAGGCCGCCCGCCTCATCATCACCCACGACGGCGATCCCGCGACCCCCGAAGGCGTCTCGCGCGTCGACGCGATCGAGAGGGCCGCGCGGCACGCCGTCAAGGGAACTCCCTTGGCGGAGGCCAGGATCTACCTGGGTGGCACGGCGCCGACCTATCGGGACATGAGTGGCGCGGCCAAATACGATCTGCTGATCGCCGGGATCGCGGCGGCCTGCCTGATCTTCATCATCATGCTGGTCCTCACCGGAAGCCTCATCGCGGCGCTGGTCATCATCGGGACCGTGGTGCTGTCGTTGGGCGCCTCGTTCGGACTGTCGGTGCTGGTGTGGCAGGACATTTTCGGTATTCCGTTGCACTGGCTGGTGATTGCGATGGCCGTCATCATCCTGCTGGCGGTGGGATCGGACTACAACCTGTTGCTGGTTTCGCGGTTCAAGGAGGAGATCGGGGCCGGCATCAAGACCGGCATCATCCGCGCGATGGGCGGCACCGGCGCGGTGGTGACCTCGGCCGGCCTGGTGTTCGCGTTCACCATGTCGTCCTTCGTGTTCAGCGATCTGCGGATCATCGGTCAGTTCGGCACGACAGTCGGCATCGGGCTGCTCTTCGACACGCTGGTGGTGCGGTCGCTGATGACACCGTCGATCGCCGCCCTGCTCGGGCGCTGGTTCTGGTGGCCCCGGCGGGTGGGTCCCGGCCGTCGCGCCCTGCGGCCCGACACCGTTCCGGCCCAGAGCGCCCCCGAAAGCGTGCACTCATGAATTTCCGCGCCACCCCGCAGACGCTGTCCGACTCGATCCGCATCGCCGCGCCGCCGGAGCGGGTGTGGGAGCTGATCACCACCGTCGCCGGCATCGCGGAGTGGTACGACACCTGGGACGCCGTCGAGCACGCCGCCGATGATCGACGGCTCCAGGTGGGCACGTCGTTTCGCCTGATCCGGCACCGCGTCGGCGCCGACGACACCGCACTGTGCCGCGTGACCTCGCTGCAGCCGGTCCGGCGGTTGTGCTGGGTGCAGTACGCCCCCCACCTGCCCACCATGTCCGTCGAATTCCGGCTGCTCCCCGAGCCCGACGGGACCGCCGGCACCCTGTTGAGCCACACCAGGAGCTGGCTCGGGGACGACGAGACCAGCCACTAAGCTTGCGGCGTGGCGAAACCTGGTGACTCCGAGGCGACCGGGCCGGTCGACCGGCCGGTGCTGGTCGTGGACTTCGGCGCGCAGTACGCGCAGCTGATCGCCCGGCGGATCCGCGAGGCGCGGGTGTTTTCCGAGGTCATCCCCCACACCGCCACGGTCGAGGAGATCAAGGCCCGCAACCCGGTGGCGGTCGTGCTCTCCGGTGGACCGGCCAGCGTCTACACCGAGGGCGCCCCGCAGCTCGATCCGGCGCTGTTCGACCTGGATGTGCCGGTGTTCGGCATCTGCTACGGGTTTCAGGCCATGGCGCAGGCCCTGGGCGGCACGGTCGCCCACACCGGCACCAGCGAGTACGGCCGCACGGAGCTGAAAGTCCTTGGCGGCGAGCTGCATTCGGGGCTGCCGGACATCCAGCCGGTGTGGATGAGTCACGGCGACGCGGTCACCGCGGCACCGGACGGATTCGACGTGGTCGCTTCCAGCGCGGGCGCGGCGGTGGCCGCCTTCGAGAACCGGGGGCGGCGCCTGGCCGGCGTGCAGTACCACCCGGAGGTGATGCACACCCCGCACGGCCAGCAGGTGCTGAGCCGGTTCCTGCACGACTTCGCCGGGCTCGGCGCGCACTGGACGGCCGCCAACATCGCCGACGCGCTCGTCGAGCAGGTGCGCGCGCAGATCGGGGACGGCCACGCGATCTGCGGGCTGTCCGGCGGGGTGGATTCGGCGGTGGCCGCCGCGCTGGTGCAGCGCGCCATCGGCGACAGGCTGACGTGTGTGTTCGTCGACCATGGGCTGTTGCGCGCCGGCGAGCGCGATCAGGTGCAGCGCGACTTCGTGGCCGCCACCGGGGCCAACCTGGTCACCGTCGACGCGGCGGAGACCTTCCTGCAGGCGCTGTCGGGCGTGACCAACCCCGAGGGCAAGCGCAAGATCATCGGCCGGCAGTTCATCCGGGCGTTCGAGGGCGCGGTGCGAGACATCGTGGGCGACAACGGGTCCGCTGAAAACGGGGTCGAGTTCCTGGTGCAGGGCACGCTGTATCCGGACGTGGTGGAGTCGGGCGGGGGCAGCGGCACCGCGAACATCAAGAGCCACCACAACGTCGGCGGCCTGCCGGGCGATCTGAAGTTCAAGCTCGTCGAGCCGCTGCGGCTGCTGTTCAAGGACGAGGTGCGCGCCGTCGGGCGGGAGTTGGGCCTGCCGGAGGAAATCGTTGGGCGCCAGCCGTTTCCGGGGCCGGGACTGGGAATCCGGATCGTCGGCGAGGTCACCGCGCAGCGGCTGGACACGTTGCGGCGCGCCGACTCGATCGCGCGCGAGGAACTAACCGCCGCAGGCCTGGACAACCAGATCTGGCAGTGCCCGGTGGTGCTGCTGGCCGACGTGCGCTCGGTCGGGGTGCAGGGCGACAACCGCACCTATGGGCACCCGATCGTGCTGCGGCCGGTGTCGAGCGAGGACGCCATGACCGCCGACTGGACCCGGGTGCCCTACGAGGTGCTGGAGCGCATCTCGACCCGGATCACCAACGAGGTGCCCGAGGTCAACCGCGTGGTGCTGGACGTCACCAGCAAGCCGCCCGGCACCATCGAATGGGAGTAGCCCCTTGGCGTTTTCGCGACACATAAGCAGTTGCGAAGACACGCCGACGAACCTCGCACTGGTTTATGTTTCGACGAACTCGCGCCTCCCGTGGGCGATCGTGGCCGCATCCCAATTCCCGCCGGCCTCGCCGACGAGCCGGCGGGCGACGTCTCGATCGTCGTCCGCGGCGACCAGGATCAGGGTGTGGTCGGCCGTGGCCACGGACCCGCCCCGGATGCGGTGGCGGGCGGCCGGGTCGGCGGCCAGCGCGTCGCCGAAGCGCGCGATGTCGACGTCGGGCACCGCGACGAGGATCGCGTCCCCCGCCTGTTGCGGAAGGTAGTCGAAGGCCAGCACCGCTTCCTGGTCGAACTGGTGGCGCAGCGCCTCGGCGGCGGAGTGCGACGCGCCGTCGGCGCCGCACAGGTGAAATTCGAGCGAGCGCTCACGGGTGCTGCGCTGCAGCGCATCCGACCAGTACACCCCGTCGAGCGGGGTCGATCCCGCCACCGCCGCGCCGCTGAGCGCGATCGTCACGGTGGCCCGCGCCTCGAACAGGGGATCGGTGTCGGTGGCGAACAGCTCGGCCCGTTGACACGGCTCGGCGTGGGCCGGCGCCGGAAAAGTGGTGCAAAAAAGCACCATCAGCCACACCAGCACCGACCGCATAAAGCAGCCTCTCACGTCGCTTGACGGTTGTCGGAGGGTGGGTGTTTACTCGCCAATGTATCGAACATACTTTCGAAAAAAGCGGCGCTAGGAGGCGGGTGTGACTGCGGCTTTGGCCTCCGATAACCGCGCTGAGCAGCTGGAATCGCTGCGCCGTCGGATGGCTGAGATCTCCGGCAACGCCTCCGGGCGCGGCGCCCCCGCCGACGACCTGCTGCCGGATTCGGAATCGGGGCTGGCGCTCCCGCGGTGGCTCGCGGAGTCACTGCCGGTGCCGTTGCCGCGGGGAACGGTGGCGGTGCTGTCGGGGGCCCGGTCGCTGGTGTTGGGCGTGGTGGCCGCGGTGACGGCGGCCGGGGGCAACGTCGCCATTGTCGGCCAGCCCGACATCGGGCTCCTGGCCGCCGTGGAGATGGGGGCGGACCTGAGTCGGGTCGCGGTGATACCGGACCCCGGAACCGATCCGGTCGAGGTGGCCGCGGTGCTCGTCGACGGCATGGATCTGGTGGTGCTCGGCCTGGGCGGACGCCAGGTGCCGCACACCCGGGCGCGGGCGGTGGTGGCCCGGGCCCGCAACAAGGGATGCACCCTGCTGGTCACCGACGGCGACTGGCAAGGGGCGCCGACGCGGCTGGAGGCGCGGGTCTGCGGCTATGAGATCGCCTCGGCTCATCGGGGAACGCCCGCCCCTGGATTCGGGCGCATCAGCGGGGTGCGGCTGCGGGTCGGCGGGGTGTGCGCGGGCAGGCGGGTGATCGGCCGGTCGCGAGCCGGGTGAATTCGGGTGGCTTCCTCACGCGCGCTGGCGATCTGGTGCATGGACTGGCCCGCGGTCGCGGCGGCCGCCGCGGCGGGCCTGCCCGTGACGGCCCCGATCGCGATCACGTTGGCCAACCGGGTGATCGCCTGCTCGTCGGGCGCCCGCGCGGCGGGGGTGCGGCGGGGGCTGCGGCGACGGGAGGCGGCGGCGCGGTGCCCGCAGCTGCACGTCGCGACCGCCGACGCCGACCGCGATGCCCGCTTCTTCGAGGGGGTGATCGCCGCGGTGGACGACCTGGTGCCCCGCGCCGAGGTGCTGCGGCCCGGCCTCCTGGTGTTGCCGGTGCGCGGGGCGGCCCGCTATTTCGGGTCCGAGGAGCAGGCCGCCGAGCGGCTGATCGACGCGGTGGCCGCCGCCGGTGCCGAGTGCCAGGTCGGCATCGCCGACCAGTTGTCCACCGCGGTCTTCGCCGCGCGCGCGGGCCGGATCGTCCCGGCCGGGGGCGACGCGAGGTTCCTGTCGGCGCTGTCGATCCGGCAGCTGGCCACCGAGCCGAGCCTGTCCGGTCCGGGACGAGAGGAGCTGACGGACCTGTTGTGGCGGATGGGGATTCGCACCATCGGGCAGTTCGCCGCGCTGTCGCGCACCGACGTGGCCTCGCGGTTCGGCGCCGACGGGGCGACCGCGCACCGGTTCGCCCGCGGGGAACCCGAGCGGGGGCCGTCCGGGCGCGAGCCGCCGCCGGAACTCGAGGCCGTGCTGGACTGTGACCCGCCGATCGAGCGGGTCGACGCCGCGGCCTTCGCCGGGCGCTCGCTGGCCGGCGAGCTGCACCAGGCGCTGATGGCCGCCGGGGTGGGCTGCACCCGGCTGGCCATCCACGCCGTCACCGCCAACGGCGAAGAGCTGCAACGGGTATGGCGGTGCGCCGAGCCGTTGACCGAGGACGCCACCGCCGACCGGGTGCGCTGGCAGCTCGACGGGTGGTTGAGCAATCGGACTCGCGACGCCCGTCCCACGGCGCCGGTGACGCTGTTGCGGCTGCAGGCCGTGGAGGTGGTGTCGGCCGGGGCGCTGCAGCTGCCGCTCTGGGGTGGCTTGGGCGAGGAGGACAGGCTGCGGGCCCGCCGGGCGCTGGTGCGGGTGCAGGGGCTGCTCGGGCCGGAGGCGGTGCGGGTGCCGGTGCTGGCCGGCGGCCGCGGCCCCGCCGAACGCATCACGTTGATCCCACTGGGCGACGAGCCGGTGCCACGGGCCGACCCGGGCCCGCCGTGGCCCGGGCAACTGCCGCAGCCGTCGCCGGCCGTGCTGCTCGACGACCCTGTGGAATTGCTTGATGCCCAAGGGAATTCGATACGGGTGACCGGCCGGGGGATGTTCTCGGCCGACCCCGCCCGGCTGACCGTGCGCGGCCGGGACGAGCGGCTGCGCTGGTGGGCCGGGCCCTGGCCGGTCGACGAGCGATGGTGGGACGACCGGCCGGAGGGCGGTCAAGGGGGGAGCCGCACCGCCCGCGCCCAGGTCCTGCTGGAGGACGAGCGGGCGTTTCTGGTGTGCTACCGCCAGCGGCGCTGGTACCTCGAGGGCAGCTACGAGTGACGACGCTAACCCCTGGGCCGCAACCTATTCGACGCGGCGCAGCGCCTCGGGCGTCAGGTCCTTGAGCGAGGGGTACCCGTCGACGGCCATGATCAGGTCCGCCTCGGCCAGCAGGGAGCGCAACACGTGCACGATGCCGTCGACACCGCCGAGCGCCAGGCCGTAGGCGTAGGGGCGCCCGATCCCCACCGCGGTCGCGCCCATCGCCAGCGCCTTGATGATGTCGGCGCCGCTGCGGATGCCCGAGTCGAACAGCACCGGCATCCCGTCGGCGGCCTCCACCACCCCGGGCAGGCAGTCCAGGCAGGGCAGCCCGCCATTGGCCTGCCGGCCGCCGTGGTTGGAACAGTAAATACCTTCCACGCCAATGTCTTTGGCGCGGCGCACATCGTCTGGGTGGCAGATGCCCTTCACCAGCAGCGGCAGGCTGGTCTCCGCCCGCAGCCACTCCAGGTCGCTCCACCGGAACGGGCCGCCGAAGATGGGCAACTTGCGCACCGCCGCCTCGGTGGGGTCCTCGCCCGGTTGCAGGCTCGCGCGGAAGACCGGGTCGGAGGTGTAGTTACTCAGGCATCCGCTGGGCACCTGCGGGTAATTCCCGGCGCTCAGGTCGCGCGGCCGCCAGCCGGTGACCCACGTGTCGAGGGTGACCGCGATGGCCTTGAAACCGCAGGCCTCGGCGCGGTGCACCAGGCTGGCGGCCATCTCGCGGTTCGGCGGCGTGTACAGCTGGAAAAAGCCAGGGGTGTCACCGAGCTCCGGGGCGACCTCCTCCATCGGATCGGAGGTGAGGGTGCCCACGAAGAACGGCACGCCGGTGCGGGCGGACGCCCGCGCCGCGGCCAGGTCGCCGTGACCGTCCTGGGCGCACACGCCGATAACGCCGATGGGCGCCATGAAGATCGGGGACGACAGCGAGATCCCGAACAGCTCGACCGACAGGTCGCGCTGCTCGGGCGCGATTCCCATGCGGGGGAACAATCCCCAGCGCTTGAAGGCATCGCAGTTGGCCCGCTGGGTGTGCTCGTCACCGGCCCCGCCGGCGACGTACCCCAACACTTTCGGCGGCATCGCCGCGGCGGCCTTGGCCTCCAGGTCGGCGAATTTGATGGGGTAGGGCGGCTGCCGGCCGGCCTGCCCCTGGTCGTAGAGCTCGGTTTGATAGTCGGCGAAAGGCATGGCTCGCGCATACCCCGCGCCCGGGTCGCCAAACTGGCGCTAGCCGAGACCGCGCGCGAACGGCCCGACCCGCTCGATGAACTCCTCGAAGAACGCCGCGGGGTCCACGTCAACGCCGATCAGGGCGTTGGCTTTTCGGTCACCCGACCAATCGGGTGTCGTCACGCCCCGGGTCGGGGTGTCCGCCAGCTCGACGTCCACCGTCGCGGCTCGGGTCGTGATCAGCCGCGGGTCCAGCGCCGCCGCGGCGGCCAGCGGGTCGTGCATGAACGCGACGTAGCCGTGCCCGCGGGCCTCGTGCGACTCGAAGTAGAACCGCATCGCGTCCTCGATCACCGGGATCAACGGCGACGGGCCCGCGGCAGCTGCCAGCCGGGCCAGGACGTCCGGCGTCATGGCGACGCGCCGGGTGAGGTCCAGGCCGCAGACGATCGGAAGCTGTTGCTGCCCGGCCCAGCCGGCGAAGATCTCGCCGGCCGCCTCGGGGTCCACCCGGATGTTCCATTCGGCCATCGGGTTGGCCTCGCCGCCGAACGCGCCGCCCATGATCACCAGCCGTCGCAGCATCCTCGGCAGCGCGGGTTCGGCGCGCAACGCCAGCGCCAGGTTGGTCAGCGGTCCGGTGACCAGGCCGACCAGTTCGCCGGGATGTGCGTGCGCCGCGGACACCCACGCCGCGGTGGCGTCGTGACCGGTGAGCACGCGTCCGGTGGCGGGAAGGTCGGCATAGCCCAACCCCTTGGGGCCGTGGAACTTCGAGCTGTGCGGCCAGTGCCCGCGCAGCGGCTCGTCGACGCCCTTGGACACGGGTATGGCTGGGGCACGGCACAATTCGAGCAAGCCCAGGTTGTTGGCGCACACCTGCTCGACGTGGATGTTTCCGCCGGTCGACGCGATGCCGACGACGTCGGCGTCGGCGCTGGCCAGCAGGTAGATCAACGCCATCGCGTCATCGATGCCCGTGTCGACGTCGACGAAGATGGGGTTCACCGCGGCGATTTTACGGCCAAGCCGACGCGAAGGTGATCACCAGGACGTCACGCTGCGCCGGCCCGGAGGCGTCGATCGGCCGGATCGGCGAGACGCCGTGCAGGGTGCGGCGGTCGTCGCCCAGCATCAGCGTCCCGGGCTCGGCCAGCGTCGTCGCCAGCAACCGCCGCCCCTCAAGGTCGCACACCGTGCTCTCGCCGCCGATCGCGTTGCGCCGCCCGATCAGCAGCGAGCTGACCAGGGTGACTCCGTCGCGGTGCAGGCCTTCGGGCGTCGGATGGCCGTCCTGGTCCCCGCAGCATCGAATGCGGAACGGATGCACCTTGACGTTCCAGTCGGCCACGTCGTCGTCGAGGGCCGCGGCCACCCGGGCCAGCAGCGGGATCACCTTGTGCAGCAACGGATCCACGGTGAACGCATCGGTCAGCGACTCGAACTCACGGTCCTTGCCGATGTAGAGGGGATTGGAGTCCTCCGGCTGCACGAACGCGAGCTTGGGCATCGGGCGCAGCGCCCCGTCGCGAAACGAGTACTGGCCGTACCGGCGCAGCCGCTGCACCCCCAGCTCCGCCGCATAGGGGTCCGGCGCCAGATCCCGCCAGTGGCGCGCAAACCGGGTCCATTCTTCGCGGCCCACCCCAAGGCTGCGCGTCACGTCGAGCGAGGGCAGCACCGCGACCCCCGTCGTCGCGACCAGGCGGGCGGCGGCGGCCACCGGATCGGCGTCCTTCCACCTTTCGCAAAGGACCATCGCGCCGGGGTACCGCAATCGGGCCGCCCTGAAACGGAGTGTCAGTCTCGGCCGGGAAGCCGCGCCTTGACCTCCAGGACCAGCCAGCTATTGCCGTCCGGATTAGTGAAGGAGAAGTAACTGGCGTGTTCGGGGTCGGGCCCGGGCAGCCGTGCTTCCGGCGGGAACGGCACGCCATGCCACATGTCATTCGCGCGGACGCCGCGGCCGAGGAGGTCCTCGTGGGCCGCCTCGATGTCGGGGACGGTCAGCACCGCCTGCGCCGTCCCGGGCGCCGATGGCGTGACACCCTCACCGAAGGTGACCGAGCAGGCGGAGCCCGGCGGCGTGAATTGGACGACGCGCACGCCCTCTCCGGGCGCGGTGTCGCCGTCAAACCGCCACCCCAAGTTTTCGTAGGACTGCCTCGCGCGGTCGACGTCAGACACGGGGACGACGTGGACCTCGAGGTGCATGGCAACCATGCCGCTTCCTTCCTCAGATGGTCGGCTAGACAAAGCGATTCATGTTTACCAGTGCACCCCGGGCACCAACCGCACCAGCCGCTTGACCGGGCGCGGTGTCCGGATGCCGCCCGCGACCGCGCGGGCGGGCCGCCTCGGCTTGCGCGGCGCCGCGGTGGCCGCGGCCGGTTCGGTGGGCAGCCCGCGCGCCGCAGCGGAATCGGGATAGCCGAGGTAGAGCTGGTGCAGGATGCGCCGCGATGTCCTCGGCGCGAAGTAATTGCCGGCCTCGGCCAGCGTGCCCAGTGGGGTGTCGATGCGCGCCGGCTTCTCGACGAGGCCGCGCACCACCATCGCCGCCGCCCGTTCCGGGCTGATCGCGGGCACCGGGTTGAGCCGGTGCGACGGGGTGATCATCGGCGTGCGGACCAGTGGCATGTGGATGTTGGTGAACGTGATGTGGTCCGAGAGCGTCTCGGAGCCGACCACGTCGGCGAACGCATCGAGGGCCGCCTTGGTGGGGAGATAGGAGCTGTATTTGGGGTTGCGGGCCTGCACACCCGCGCTGGAGACGTTGACCACGTGGCCGAACCGGCGCTCGCGCCAGTGCGGCAGCAGCGCCAGCACCATCCGCACCGCGCCGAAGTAGTTGACCGCCATTACCCGTTCGTAGTCGTGCAGCCGGTCGGTGGAGTTGACCACCGAGCGGCGGATCGAGCGGCCGGCGTTGTTCACCAGGTAGTCGACGTGGTCGAAGCGCCCCAGGATGTCCTTGACGGTGTGCTCCACCGAGGTGGAGTCGGTGACGTCGCAGGTGAATGCGTGCGCCTGCCCGCCGCTCGCGCGGATCTCGGCGACCAGGGCGTCCAGCGCGTCGGCGTTGCGGGCCAGCGCGAACACCGTCGCGCCCCGCTCGGCGACGGCGATCGCGGCCGCCCGCCCGATCCCGCTGGACGCGCCGGTGATGATGACGTGGCGGCCCCGCAGCGGTGCTACCGGGTCGTCGCGCCGCGCGCGGTCGGGATCGAGGTGCTCGGCCCAGTACCACCACAGCTCGGGCGCGTAGCTCGCGAAGTCGGGCACTTCGATACCGGTGCCGTGCAATGCCTTTCGGGTCTCGTCGCTGAGGAAGGTGGGCTTCAGATCGACGACGTCGAAAATCTCGGCGGGAATCCCGAGCTGGGTGGCCGCCATGTTGCGCACCACCCGGGCGCGCCCGCGCACCTTGAGCACCGGCGTCGCCACCGCCCGGGGCAGCGATCCGCGCAGCGGCGGCAACCCGGCGGCCTTCGCCACGCCGCGGTAGATGCCGCGCAGCCCAATGGTTTTGGGGGAGGTGAGGTGGAAGGTGCGGCCATCCAAACCGGCACCGTAGCCGTCGCGGTGCATCAGCGCGACCAGCGCGTCGACGACGTAGTCGACCGGGACGATGTTGGTGCGACCGGTGTCGGGCAGCAGGATCGGCGTCAGCTTGGGCAACACCGCCAACTTGGCCAGCACGCCGAAGAAGTAGTACGGCCCGTCGACCTTGTCCATCTCGCCGGTGACCGAATCGCCCACCACGACCGCGGGGCGGTAGACGCGGTAGCGCAGGCCGGGCGCCGACCGCACCAGCGCCTCCGCCTCGAACTTCGTCTGGTGATAGGCGGTGGGCAGCCGCTGCCCGACATCGAAGTCGTCCTCGGTGTACTCGCCGCGAAACTCGCCCGCCACGGCGATCGACGACACGTGGTGCAGCGTGGCGTCCAGCCGTCGTGCCAGGTCGATCACGGCCCGGGTGCCCTCGACGTTGACGGCCCGCTGGTCGGCTTCCCCGGCGGTGATGTCGTAGAGCGCCGCGCAGTGCACGAGGTGGTCGACCCGGCCGAGCTCCGCCCGGGTCGCGTCGGTCAGGCCGAGCTCGGGCAGCTCGCCAACCAGCGGCTTCGCCCGCTCCCCCCACTCGGCGGCGAGGCGTTCGAAGCGCCCGAGCGATCCGCGGCGCACCAGCACCCACACCTGCGCGTCCGGCCGCGTTTCCAGGAGACGAGACACGACGCGGCGCCCGATAAACCCGGTACCGCCGGTAACGACATACCGCATGCGGACATGGTAGCCGTCAGCCGTTGAAGTCGCGGATGCCGTCCCATTCCTGCAGCGTCCAGCCCGTCATCGGGTTTCCGGTGATCACCACGCGGCCGGTGTTGGGCAGCGGGTGAGTGGTCCGGAGGCTGTCCTTGGCGTTCTTCACGTTCATCAGCACCCAGTACTCGATGGAGTACAGGTGCGCGAACACCACCGGGTTGGTGTGGCCGCTGTCGTAGACCTTCTGCACGGCGGCGGTGAACCGGTCGTTGAACTCCTTGCCGCTGATCGACCCAGGGATGCTGTTTTGCACGTCGCCGTTGAGCCAATCGGCCGGCGCCAGCAGGTAGGTCGAGGGATCCATCGAGATTGGCTTGCCCTCGAACCAGCCGGCGCCGATCTCCTGGATGCCCTGCAGCACCTCGACCTGCTTGTGCAGTTCGGACGCCAGCGGTTCGGCGGTTTGCTGGGCGCGCGCCATCGTCGAGGCGTAGACCGCGTCGTACTTGTTGTGGGCGAGCTGGTGGGCGACCTGTTCGGCCTGCCCCTTGCCCTCGGGGCTGAGGCCGGGACCCGGCACCGAGGTGTCGATGATCCCGCTGGCGTTGGCCTCCGACTGCGCGTGGCGGATGAACGTCAGGGTGATGCTGCGCGGCTGCGGCGAGCCGCCGCACGCACCGACGATCACCGCCGCGGCGAGCACTGCTATGGCTTTCGCGATCACGCTCCCCTTGCGCATGTCGATAGCCTGCCCTGCCGGGGGTGCCGGGGGGAAGGGTTTGCGATGGTTAGGTACGAAAAAGCGCGATTCCATCGATGAGGAGACTCGTATGGCCATTGACCCGAGTGCCGTCGGCGCGGTGAGCGATCCGGTGCTGTTCGAATGGACCGACAAGGACACGATGCTGTATGCGCTCGGCGTCGGGTGCGGCATCGACGATCTGTCCTTCACGACCGAGAACAGCCACGACATCGCCCAGCAGGTGCTGCCCACCTACGCGGTGATCTGCTCCCCGGCCTTCGGGGCGGCCGCCAAGATCGGAACGTTCAACTGGGCCATGCTTTTACACGGATCGCAGGGTGTCCGGCTGCATGCACCGCTGCCGCCGGCGGGAAAGCTGTCCGTGGTCTCCGAGGTCACCGACATTCAGGACAAGGGCGAGGGCAAGAACGCGGTCGTGATGCTGCGCGGCCGCGGCACCGACCCGGACTCGGGCACGCTGATCGCCGAAACGTCGACGACCTTTGTGGTCCGGGGTGCGGGCGGGTTCGGGGGAGTGCCGGGCCAGCGGCCGATCGCGCCGCAGATCCCGGACCGCGAGCCGGACGCCCGGATCCCGCTGCCCACCCGGGAGGACCAGGCGCTGATCTATCGGCTCTCCGGTGACCGCAACCCGCTGCACAGCGACCCGTGGTTCGCCCGGGAGCTGGCCGGGTTCCCCAAGCCGATCCTGCACGGGCTGTGCAGCTACGGGGTGGCGGGCCGGGCGCTGGTGGCCGAGCTGGGCAAGGGCGTGGCCGCCAACGTCACCTCGATCGACGCGCGGTTCAGCTCGCCGGTGTTCCCGGGCGAGACGCTGACGACGCTGATCTGGCGGACCGAGCCCGGCAAGGCCGTGTTCCGGACCGAAGCGTCGGGCGCCGAGGGCAGCCCCGCCCGGGTGGTGCTCGACGACGGCGCCGCGGAGTACGCGCAGGCCTAGCTGATGGGCTAGGTCCCGTCGGTGCCGTTGGTGCCGGCAGTGCCGAACAGCGCCCCGCGGGTGCCGCCGGCCGCGCCGGGTCCACCGGCTCCGGGGCTGGCGCCGGTGCCGCCGTTGCCGCCATTGCCTCCAGCACCGCCATTGCCGATCTGCTGCGCGCTGCCGCCGGGCCCGCCGGCGCCACCGCCGGCGCCGTTACCGACGCTGCCGGCCGACCCGGGGCCCACGCCGGCGCCGGGGTTGCCGCCGTTGCCCCCGGCCCCGCCGTTGCCGCCGCTCCCGCCGTTGCCATAGAGCATCCCGCCGGTGGCGCCCGCCCCGCCGCCACTGCCGGCGCCGCGCAGCTGTTCGAGGGCGGCCAGGTGCTGCAGTCGGTGGTCGAGATGCAGAACGGCTACCTG
>LQPB01000037.1 GCA_002102225.1 Mycobacterium interjectum | reverse complement strand
ACCGAACGGACCGGGACCGGCGGGCACGCCGCCCCCGGGAGCGCCGCCGCCCCCCTAGGCGCGCGGGCGCAGTAGCGCGAGCTATACGCGGCGAGAAGCCAACCGGCAGTAGGCTGCCAGCATGGCTTCAGTTATGCCCGTCCTGATGCGCACCGGCGCCGTCGCGCTCGGCTCGACCCTGGCCGGCATCGGTTATGCCGCCTTCGTGGAGCGCAATGCGTTCGTGCTGCGCGAGATCACCATGCCCGTCCTGTCGCCGGGATCCACGCCGCTGCGCGTCCTGCACATCAGCGACCTCCACATGCTGCCCAACCAGCGCCGCAAACAGGCCTGGCTGCGCGAGCTGGCCGCCTGGGAGCCGGATCTGGTGGTCAACACCGGCGACAACCTGGCGCACCCCAAGGCGGTGCCCGCGGTGGTGCAGACGCTGGGTGACCTGCTGTCTCGGCCCGGTGTCTTCGTCTTCGGCAGCAACGACTATTTCGGGCCACGCCTGAAGAACCCGATGAACTACCTCACCAACCCGTCGCATCGGGTCCGCGGCGAGCCGCTGCCGTGGCAGGACCTGCGGGCGGCTTTCACCGAGCGCGGCTGGCTCGACCTGACGCATACCCGCCGGGAGTTCGAGGTGGCCGGCCTGCACGTCGCCGCCGCGGGCGTCGACGACCCGCACATCGACCGGGACCGCTACGACACGATCGCGGGGCCGGCCAGCCCGGCGGCGAACCTGCGGCTGGGGCTGACCCATTCCCCGGAGCCGCGGGTGCTCGACCGCTTCGCCGCCGACGGCTACCAGTTGGTGATGGCGGGGCACACCCACGGCGGGCAGCTCTGCCTGCCGTTCTACGGCGCGCTGGTGACCAATAGCGGCCTGGACCGCTCCCGCGCCAAGGGACCGTCCCGGTGGGGCGCCAACATGCAGTTGCACGTGTCGGCCGGCATCGGCACCTCGCCGTTCGCGCCGGTGCGATTCTGCTGCAGGCCCGAGGCGACGCTGCTGACGCTGATCGCCACCCCGATGGGCGACCGCGATGCCACCAGTGACCTGAGCCGTTCGCAGCCAACAGCTTCGGTGCGTTGAGCGATCGGGCGCGGATCGCGGTCCGCTCCCTGTCACGAGACTGGACGGACAACGCGATCCGGCTGATCCAGGCCGACGCCCGGCGTAGCGCCGACACCCACCTGCTCCGCTACCCGCTGCCCTCGGCCTGGGACACCGGCGTCGGCATCGCGCTGTACCTCAAGGACGAGAGCACGCACATCACCGGCAGCCTCAAGCACCGGTTGGCGCGCTCGCTGTTCCTGTATGCGTTGTGCAACGGGTGGATCGGCGAGGGCACCACGGTGGTCGAGGCGTCGTCGGGGTCGACGGCGGTGTCGGAGGCCTATTTCGCGGCCCTGCTGGGGCTGCCGTTCGTCGCGGTGATGCCGGCGTCGACCAGTGCGGCTAAGGTGGCTCTGATCGAATCACAAGGCGGCCGTTGCCATTTCGTGACGGATTCGAGCCAGGTGTATGCCGAGGCCGAGCGGGTCGCCCGCGACACCGGCGGGCACTACCTCGACCAGTTCACCAACGCCGAGCGCGCCACCGACTGGCGCGGCAACAACAACATCGCCGAATCGATCTTCGAGCAGATGACCGAGGAGCGCTACCCCATCCCGGAGTGGATCGTCGTCGGCGCGGGCACCGGCGGGACCAGCGCGACGATCGGCCGCTACATCCGCTACCGGCGGCACGCCACCCGGCTGTGCGTCGTGGACCCGGAGAACTCCGCGTTCTTTCCCGCCTACTCCGAGGAGCGCTACGACGTTGTCGTGCCGATGTCCTCGCGGATCGAGGGCATCGGCCGGCCGCGCGTCGAGCCGTCATTTCTGCCCGGCGTGGTCGACCGCATGGTCGCGGTGCCCGACGCGGCGTCGATCGCCGCCGCCCGCCACGTCAGCGCCGTGCTGGGCCGCCGGGTGGGTCCGTCGACGGGCACCAACCTTTGGGGCTGCTTCGGGCTGATCGCCGAGATGGTCACGCAGGGCCGCAGCGGGTCGGTGGTCACCCTGCTCGCCGACAGCGGCGACCGCTACGCCGACACCTATTTCAGCGACGAATGGGTCGCCGCGCAGGGGCTCGACCCGAGCGGCCCGGCGGAGGCGCTGGTCGAATTCGAGCGCACCTGCGCGTGGAGCTAGCGCGGCGGCCTGCGGTTTGGTCAGTCGGCGGGCCGGTGCGATAGGCTGTCGTGGCTTCAAGCGGGGTGTGGCGCAGCTTGGTAGCGCGCTTCGTTCGGGACGAAGAGGCCGTGGGTTCGAATCCCGCCACCCCGACTCAGTCGAGTATCTCCGCGATGGCGGCGGTGGTCTCGGCGGCCCGCACGACACCGACGCCGAGGAATTGGGCCGACCGCTGCCGCCGACGCTGCCGCCGACGCGCGCTGTCGAACGTGCCGTGGCCGCGCCTACTCGTACTTCTTCGCGCCCGCGTCGATTTCGGCCCGCGCCCAGATGTGCAGTTGCTCGCGCCCGACGAGGCGGCATCGATGGGTGGCCGCCAGCTGGCGGGCCGCTTTGGTGAACGCCCGATTGGTCACCACGACCGCCCGGTCGCAGCCATGGTGGCGAGCGCCGGAGACGACCTGTTGGACGGCGGCCACACCGACCGCCTTCGCCTGCCGCTTGCACTGGACCGCCATGCGGGTGCCGTCCTTCTGGGCCACCAGGTCAACCCCGTAGTCTCCGGTGCTGGCGGTGTGGGTGACGCCCCACCCCACGGTCCGAAGCTGCGCCGCGACAAACTCTTCGAACTCGACCCCCGACATGTCATCGACGGCCGCGAGGTCCGACATCGCGTACCGCAGGTCACGCCGGCGCTGCCGCCCGGTCCGGTAGCGGTCGCGCTGCACACCGAGCCACAGCAGGGCGACCACCGTCACGACCAGGCCGCCCAGTCCCGCCGAGAACCCCGCGACCACACTGCCGGTCGCGCGCTGAGTGAAAAACCAAGGCAGAGCCAACCCCACCAGCAGGAAGGACCCGAGTATCTTCTCCATGACTCCTCACGGTGACGGCACGCACTCGCCGACGAACCTAGCGGATGGGTGCGACATTTCGGCGCAGGCGCAGGCGCGGGTGCGGGACGACCGGTCCGGCTATCGCGCACCCGCCTGGATCGGGCGCATCCGCACCCGGGTGCCGTGGCGCGGCGCCAGCATGATGGAGCGCCGCACGATCCTTTCGGGCTCGTCGTCGACGGCGCTGAACTCGCCCTCGCGCAGCAGCGTGTGCAGCACGGTGATCAACTCCCGCAGCGAGAACGCCGCCCCCAGGCAGCGTTTCACCCCGCCCCCGAACGGCACCCACGCGTACGTCTCGGGCCGGCTGCCCAAGAACCTCTCCGGCCGGAACTCGTTCGGGTGCTCGTAGGTGACCGGGTTGCGGTTGATCGCGATGATGTGAACGACGATGCGCGTGCCGGCGTCGACGAGGTAGCCGCCGATCGGAAATGGTTGTGCCGCAACGCGAGCCGTGAACGGCGCGGGCGGCCGTACCCGCAGTGTCTCGTGGATCACCGCGGTCGTGAAAGCCTCCTCCCCACTCAGCGCTTCGGCTTGCACGCGTCGTAGCGCCTCGGGGTGATGCAACAGCAGGTCGAAGGCCCACGCCAGCGTGGTAGCGGTGGTTTCGTGCCCGGCCAGCATCAGGGTGATTAGATCGTCACGAATCTCGCTGTCGGACAGCCTTTCTCCGTCTTCGCCGCGGGCGCACATCAGCAACGCGAGAATGTCGAGCTGCTCGCTGAGGTGGGGGTCGTTGCGGCGCCGCGCGATGAGGGGCATGACGACGTCGTCGATCTCCCGGTGGGCGCGGGCGCGCTGCGGCCACACCCGCAACGCGCCGAGATGGCGCAGCGCATAGCGCAGCGTCAATTGCTCTGAGACACCGAGGTTCAGCAGGCCCTCGAAGGGCCGGCCCAGGCACCGAACCTCGTCGGGATCGTCGACGCCGAAGATGACCCTGACGATCACGTCCAGCGTCAGCGCCCGCGCCGCCTTGAGCATCTCGAACGGACGGTCCACGGGCCAGCCGTGCATCGCCGTTCGTGCGCAGTTCTCCATGATCGGCACGTAGCTGCTCAGCGCGGCACCGTGCAGCGGGGGTGTCAGCAGTTTGCGGCGCCGCAGATGCTCCGGCTCCTCCTGCACGAACATCGATCCCGACCCGTAGATGGCGGACGCGGGACCCACGCCCTCGCCGCCGAGCAGCACGTCCGCCGGCGCGGTGAACACCTGCTTGACCAGATCCGGGTCGGACACGATCGCGACGTTGCCCAGGCTGAGAATGGGCATGGTCATGATGGGCCCGTAGCGGCGGATGACCCTCAGCATCCGGCGCTCGCCGCCCACGAGGTACGCGACCGCGTACGCGGCGGCGAAAGCCGAGCGAAGCGCACGCGGAGCGGGCAGGCCCGGCGGGGGGCTCAAGGCGTCCGGCTTACCGTCCGGACGAATCGCGGAGGCTGCCACGTTGACGACACAAACACGGCGCCTCGGCTCGGGTCAAGGTGCGTGGCCGGGCCGGGCGTCAGGCGCAGTCAGCGCAGACGGGAAGCCCCGAGCCCGAGGTGCGCATCCGGCTGCGGTGTTGCACCAGAAAGCAGCTCGAGCAAGTGAACTCGTCGGCCCGCTGGGGAATTACCGTCACCGACAACTCTTCGCTCGACAGGTCCGCGCCCGGCAGCTCGAAGAAGAGAACGTCGTTGGGATCCTCGTCGACAACCGCGGTGGACGAGGCGGGCAGAGTGGTAGCCAGCTCGCGGAGCGGGGACGGGTCCTGGGTCTCGACATCGGCTACACGGCGTGCGTCGTAATCGCTTGCGGTCGCCATGGGCGTTCCTTCCTGCTGGATGACGGGTTCCCGCACGTGCCTGTACTCACCCGTGGCTGAGTCGATACCCCGATCGGGCCTGCGCCACACCTAATCGGGCCCAAAAATTTTGCGGGCATGACAATAGACGCGTCTCGGCGTCGATAAGTTCAGCTGCGTAGGCTTATCGGCCCGCTGACGACCGGCGCTGAACTGGCGGCCCAAGCTGATTCGTCGGGCCGACGGTGGTTGTGCGACACATAGGCCAGCCCGAACCACGGCGACGCGACGGCCAATACCAGCCCCGCGATGGCCAACCCGGCGTGCCCCGTCAGCAGCGCCAGCACGCCGGCCAGCACACCCAGCGCCCAGAGCGCCGCGGCCACCCGGCCGGGAACGCCGAAATCGATTCCGGCGTGCAGCCTGTCGGACGTGTCGAGCATGCTGAGGTTTTACCCGGTCAGGCCGAAATTTAAACCTCTCGGTACCTCGGCTGGGGACGCGAGCCGGCCCGAATTCGTGACGTGCCAACGCAGCTCGGAGCGGCGTGCCCGGTGGCCAACCGGAGACATGCTGTCCGCCAACGTCTTTCGTACGGCGCGCCGTCGCGACGGGATCGCTCGAAGGGTACCCGCGACGCGACGGCCCCGAGCGACGTGTCGGCACGCCTCGGCGCGGGTATGCCGCGCACATGACAACCGCGAAGCCGGCGGGGCGCCTTCAGGGCACCCCCGCCGTCCTGTTCGACGTCGACGGAACGCTCGTCGATTCCAACTATCTGCACGTCTATGCCTGGCAGCGCGCCTTCGACGACGAAAAACTGCCGGTCGCCGCGTGGAAGATGCACCGTTGCATCGGCATGGACGGCGACAAGTTGGTCCGCACCCTGTCCGATGACGCGCCGGACGACGTTCGGGAACGGCTCAGCGACGGCCACAGCCGGTACTACCGCGACCTCCTACCGCTGTTGGCACCGCTGCCCGGCGCCCGCGAGTTGCTGCGGCACGTCGCCGGCCTCGGACTGCAAGTGGTGCTCGCCAGCTCGGCGCCCGACGACGAACTCGAGGCGCTGCTCAAGGCGCTCGACTGCGACGACGTCATCGCCGAGACGACGTCGTCGGGCGATGTCGACGCGGCCAAACCCGAACCCGGCATCGTGCAGGTCGCGCTCGACCGGGCCGGGGTGGGCGCCGACCACGCGGTGTTCGTCGGCGACGCCGTGTGGGACGCGCACGCCGCCGCGGCCGCGGGAGTGCCGTGCATCGGGGTGCTGAGCGGCGGCATCTCGGCCGCCGAATTGGAGGCCGCCGGCGCGTCGCCGATTTTCGCGGATCCGCAGGACCTCCTCGATCACTGGGGGTCCACCCGCATCGCCGAGTTACATACCGCGGGTTCGCAGCAGTAGCGGCAATACCCACCAAAAGCACGTAAACAGCGCCAGCGCACAGGCTCCCGCTATCAACGCCGTCCGGTTTCCGGCCACCGAGGCAAAAACGATCACGGTCACCCCCGTCAGCGCCAAGCCGAGCAGCGCCAGCCCCGCATAGGCGCAACGGTGCGCGGCCGACACCAGGACTTGGAGGCGGTGCCGCCGGAACAGCAGCCGGTGAATGCCGACCGGGGCGACCAGCAGCACCGTTGCGCCGACCGAACACGCGACCGTCCCCAGGTACACCAACCGCATCTGGTCGCTGAGGACGTCGAAGCGCTGCTGGAATGGCAGCGTCAACAGGAAGCCGGTGAGCAGCTGCACCCCGGTCTGCACCACGCGCAGCTCCTGCAGCAGGCTGTTCCAATTGCGGTCCAGCCGTTCAATTTCGGTCTCGCCGCGCTCGTTGCGGTCCCACTGCTGGTCGTCCTCGGGGTGATCGACGTCCATGGTGGTGATCCTCGCACCGACGGCCGCGAAGTAAGAAAGGCTCGCGGTGGCCTATCTTCAGCGGTTGAGGTTGCCGTCCCGGACGGCGGTCAACGCGTCGTCCAGCGTCGGGTACAACGGGAAGGTTTTGTCCAGGCCGGTCAGGTGTATCGGCCGCCTGGTCGCCGGCCCCCGGGCCACCACACCGAACTCGGTGGATTTGCCCAGCTTTTCGTAGGTCGCGGCGAGGATCTTCAAACCCACCGAGCCGAGAAACTCCACCGCGGAAAGGTCGATGACCAGTGCCGTCGGGGCGTCGGCGACCACCGCGCCGATGGCCTGTTCGAGCGCCGGGGCGGTGACCAGATCGATTTCGCCGCTGACGCTGACCACTGACACACCGTCGTGGTCGGTGACCAGCGTGGTAATCGAATCAGGAGCTGACAATGGCGATCCTTTGTCCCGGGCGTAAGTGTGGTGCAAGCGTAACCTGCGGGGCGAACTGCGAGAAGAATATGCCCTCGACACTTGCGACGCGATAACCCAGACTAGTCTCCCCATAGGCACTGCTGAGCGCGACGCGGCAACGGGAGGCTAGATGTCAGATTCGTCGTCGGAGTTCGGAAGCACCACCACCGCCGCGCAGACAGTCAGCGAAGGCCTGCTGCCCCAGCTGGTCCAGCACCTGCGCCAGAACCGCACCGTGTTGCGCGAGGAGTGGGCCCGCAGGATCACCGAGGCGCAGCTGCTCACCGCGATGACCCCCGAGGAGCTCTTCTCCGAGGCCACCGCCGTTTACGACAACTACGTCGAGGTGCTCGAGACCGGCAGCGTCGAGGCCCTGCAGGCCTACGCGCGCGACCTGTCGGAACGCATCATCCCCCGCGGCGTGGAGACCGACGAGGTGCTGGGAATCGTCCTGCTGCTGCGCGACGTGCTCGCGCGCTCGCTGTTCGAGAAGTACCAGACCGATTTCGAGATGCTCAACCGGGTGCTCGACGCTTACGAGCCGGCGGCCAACCGCATCGCCAACACCGTGGGCGTCAGCTTCGTGCAGGAGCGCGAGCGCATCATCCGGCAGCAGCAGGAAGCGATCCGCGAGCTGTCGACACCGGTGCTGCAGGTGCGCGAGCAGTTGCTGATTCTGCCGATCATCGGCGTGCTGGACAGTCAGCGCGCCCGCCAGGTCACCGAACAGCTGCTGAGAGCCATCCGCGCCAACCGCGCGAAGGTCGTCGTCATCGACATCACCGGTGTGCCCACGATCGACTCCACGGTGGCCAACCACCTGGTGCAGACGGTCGACGCGTCGGGCCTGATGGGTGCGAGCGTGATCATCACCGGCCTGTCCTCGGAAATCGCCCTGACCCTGGTGACGATCGGGCTGGACCTGTCCAAGATGAACGCCGTCGGCGACCTGCAGGGCGGTATCGAAGAGGCCGAACGCCTGCTGGGCTACGAGGTCACCCGCACCGGCGAGACCACCGGGTAGACACCATTAGCACGAGCACCCCATGCCAGTCCCCATCCTGAAACAGGGCGCGATCCTGATCGCCACGGTGCAGTCCGCCCTGACCGATTCCGAGACCGAGCGGCTGCGGCTCGACCTCATGGAGCGGGTCAGCAGGTTTCGCGCGCAGGGCATCATCGTCGACGTCACCGCCATCGACGTAATGGACTCGTTCGCCGCCCGATCGCTGCGAACCATCGCGCACATGACCCGATTGCGGGGCGCGGACACCGTCATCGTGGGCCTGCAGCCAGAGGTCGCGTTCGCGATGGTCCAACTCGGGTTGGCGTTCGACGACATGAACACCGCGCTGGATTTGGAAGAGGGCCTCGCCCTATTGAACCGGCAACTGGGGCTGGGGAAATCGACGATCGGGCGCGATGGTGGCGGCTGACGTTGTCGTCGACATCAACAATTCCGACGACATCGTCGCCGCCCGCAGAGCCGGACATGAGCTCGCCCTCAATCTCGGATTCTCGCTGACCGACGTCACCATGGTCGCAACGGCCATCTCCGAAGTCGCCCGCAACATCACCAGCTACGCGGGTCGGGGCACGGTTCATCTCTGGGTGGCCGACCGGGACGGCCGCAAGGCGCTGGTGGTGCGCGCCGAGGACGACGGACCCGGCATCGCCGACATCGAGCGCGCGCTGGAGGACGGCTATTCGACCGGTCGCGGATTGGGGCTGGGCCTGCCCGGAGCGCGGCGGCTGATGGACCGGTTGATCATCGACTCGACACTGGGCCACGGGACCGTCATCGAGATGTGGAAGTGGGTTCCCGCGCGTGCATGAGGACGGTCGCTTCGGGCCGATCGAGTGGGCAAGGGCGGGTCGCCCGATGCCCAGCGAGTTCACGTCCGGCGACCGGGGCATCGCGGTGGATCTGGACGGCACCGCCGCGCTGTTCGGCGTGGTGGACGGGCTCGGCCATGGTCCGGACGCCGCGACCGCCGCGCTGCGCGCCGTCGATGCGGTCAAGCGCGCAAGCTCCGAGCGGCTCGAGGTGCTGATCCAGCTGTGCCATCGCGTGCTGACCGGCAGCCGCGGAGTCGCAATGACGTTGGCGCGGATCGATTTTGCCACGAACACGCTGGCGTGGACGGGCGTGGGCAACGTCACCGCCGATCTGGTGGCCAAGGCCCCGACCGGCGTCGAGGTCCGATCCAGCGCCCGCCTCAGCGCCGGAATCGTCGGCTACCGCATACCGGAAATCAGGCCCGCCCAGACGCTTTCGATCCGGCCCGGTGACCTGCTGGTGATCAGCACCGACGGCATCGGCGAGGATTACTTGGAGCACATCGACTTTGCGGCTCACTCCGTGACAATCGCCGAAGATCTGCTCAGCAAGCACGCCAAGGAAACCGACGATGCCATGGTGCTCGCCGCGCGTCATCGGGGGGTGTCGACATGAGCACCAACCAGGAATTTCTCGCCGCATATGCGGCCGCCCTGCGCGCCTACCTCGACACCCGGGACGAGGACAGCCTGAGCGTGGGGCATGAGCTCGGACGCCGCGCCCTGCAAGAGCAAATCAGCATGCTCGAAATCATCGAGCACCATGTGCAACTGGTCTTCGATCTATTCGACGACGCGCGAATCGCCGCGCCCGTCGCTTTGGAATTTCTGTTGCAGACGTTGGCGCCGCTGGACGTGGCGACCCGGGGATTCCTCGACGGCACCAAGCTCTTATCGCGCGAGCGGGCCCGCGCCGAGGGTCTGGCCGATCGCGACAAATTCCGTACCGCCCTGGTGAATTCGCTACAGGAGGGCTTCTTCGTCGCCGACCACGAAGGCTCGGTGATCGAGATGAACAAGGCCTTCATCGAGATCCTGGGTTATCCCGCCTCGGGCCTGCCCTACCGCTGGCCCCACCCCTGGCTGGTCGACAAGAAGACCGCCCGGGAACAACAATCCCTGGTCCGCAGCAACGGCAGCGCCGAGTACGAAACCCCGATCCGGCACCGGGACGGCCATCTGGCTTGGGTGATGGTGAGCATCAACGCGGTCAATGAGGCCGGCAGCGATCGAGACGTCTACGTGGGAACGATTCGCGACATCACGGCGGAGCGGGCATTCGCCGCGCGGGAGAGCGCGGTCCTGCGACTGGCGACGGCGGTGGCGGTGGCCAAGAGCGTCGCCGAGCTGCTGGCGATCACCCTGGACGAGTGCCGGGCGGCGATTGACGTCCAACGCGTGATCGCCGTGTCGTGGTCCAGCGGCGGCGGCGAACCGGACGTCCAGGTGGCGGGCGGGCCGCCCGAAACATCCTGGCGCGGAATGGATCCCTGGTTGCGTAGCACTTTCCAGGACGCCCGCAACCAGCTGCCGCTGACCGCGAAGACCGTCGACAGGCCCGACAATCCCGGCAAGGCACAGGGATTGGTGGCAGTGCTGTCCAATGCCGGGGACCTGGCGTTGTGGTTGGAGCTTCGTTCCCCCCGCTGGGTCAGCGCCGAAGATCGGCTCCTGATCACGGTGCTCATCGGCCACCTCAGCCTGGCCATGCAGCACGTGCGTCAGTTCGAGAGTGCCCGCGAAACCTCGCTGACGCTGCAGCGCGCGATGCTGCCCACGGTGCAGACGCCTCCCGGCTTCGCGGTGTGCTACGAACCCGCGGTGCCGCCCCTGGAGATCGGGGGCGACTGGTATGACGTGCTACCCATCGGCGACAACCGCATCGGCATCGTCGTGGGCGACTGCGTCGGCCGTGGCCTGCAGGCGGCCGCGACCATGGGCCAGCTGCGCAGCTCGGCGCGTGCGCTGTTGATCAACGGCGCTCAACCGGCGCTGCTGCTCGAGCAGCTTGACTTGGCGGCGTCGCTCATCCCGAATGCATACTGCACCACGGTCTTTCTGGCGATCCTGGACACCGAAACCGGAGTACTGGAATACAGCAATGCCGGGCACATGCCCGCAATGGTCGCGGGCCCTGCACCGGCGAACACCAGCGTGCTAACCGATGCCGCGTCGGTGCCACTGGCGGTCCGGCGGGACGAACCGCGACCCCAGGCGTCCCGGGTGCTGCCACCGGGCTCGACTTTGATGCTCTACACCGACGGCCTGGTCGAGCGCAAACACGAGTCGATTGACATCGGAATCGCCCGTGCCGCGGACGTTTTGCTCGAGACGGCCCAGCTTCCCCTGGAACGGGCCCCGGAGGCGGTAGTCGGCGCGCTCGCCCCGGCGTCGGGGTATGACGATGACGTCGCGATGGTGATCTACCGGCACCTGCCGACACAGCTCCGCATCGAAAGCGAGGCCTTCGCCGGGCAGCTGGTCGACATCCGGCATCGGCTGGCGGCCTGGCTGCGCACCGCCAATGTCCCGGAGGCGGTGGCGGCCGACATCGTGCTGGTCGTCAACGAGGCGTGCACCAACTGCGTCGAGCATGCCTACCGCGGACACCGCATCGGGACGATGCTGCTCGAAGCCGAAGTCGCCGCCGGCCGGGTCCAAACCAGGATCACCGACGCCGGCAGCTGGAAGACACCGGCCGCCGACCCGGGTAACAGCGGACGTGGGCTGGTGTTGATGCGCGCGCTCAGTGAGGCGATGGACCTGCAGAACACCCCGACGGGCACCACCGTCGAGATCACCTTCCGCGTTCCCGAGGCGGGGCGGTGACGGACCACCGTTTGCCCGGCCCCGTTGACGGGTAGTCATCGGCGTGACCCGCACATCAATCCCGGTGGAACCCGCCCTGCCGGCGGCACACGGACCGCTGTCGACCGCGGTCCGGCATGCGCTGGTCGGGCCGCCCTCACACGATCACCTCACGCGCATCGGTGCGTCCGTCCGGGACTCCGATCCCTATGGCCTCGATCTCCAGCTGGCGCTGTGCATGTGCTACGAGCTGCACTACCGGGGTTTCGCGGGCGTCGATCCCGCCTGGGAGTGGAACCCCGGGCTGCTGCAGTTGCGTGCCGAACTCGAACGCGTCTTTTTGGCCGGCGTGCGACGCGATGTCGGCCCCATCGAGCCCGGGCACACGGCGGCGGCCGAGATGGAGGCGGTCTCCATCGAGCCCAGCGACGGCACCGGGCCGTCGTATCACCTGCGCGACACCGGGACCTGGGAGCAGATGCGCGAGTACTTCGCGCACCGGTCGCTGTATCACCTGAAAGAGGGCGATCCGCACGCCTTTGCGATTCCACGGCTGATGGGAACCGCCAAGGCGGCGTTCGTGGCGGTCGAGTTCGACGAATACGGCGCCGGACGGGGCCCGCGCCTGCACCAGCAACTCTTCGCCGACCTGTTGGTGGCCGCCGAGCTGGATTCGACATACCTCGGCTACCTCGATGCCGTCCCCGCCGAGTCGTTGGCGGTGGTCAATCTCATGTCCCTGTTCGGGCTGCACCGCTCGCGGCGCGGCGCGGCGGTCGGACACTTCGCCTCGACGGAGATCACCTCCCCGCCGGGATCCCGACGGATGGTGCAGGCCCTACAGCGGATGGGCGCGCCGTCGGCGTGCATCGAGTTCTACAGCGAGCACGTCGAAGCCGACGCGGTACACGAACAGGTGGTGCGCATCGACGTCGTCGGCGATCTCGTCGCCCGGGAGCCCCACCTGGAAGCCGATGTCGTATTCGGGATGCGGGCGCACGCCGCGGTGGAAAACCGCTTGGCGGACAAGCTTATGGAGTCGTGGCAGCGGGATCAGACGTCGTTGCGGCGGCCGCTGGATTGGCCGTAGCCTTCCGGGAGCCGTCTGGGCCTGCCCGTTTGCCGGTGCGACGGCAGCGCCGATGGCTGGTGTCGCACAACGGATACGCTTCGCTGCGCCGACAGGTGCAGATCGCCACCATGAACCGGTCGGACTCGACCACGTCGCCATCGGGCATCTCGATGCGCACCGGTCCGGAGACGAGCACGGGGCCTCCCTTGACCACCTGTACGCGCGTCGTCATGGCTTCTCCGCCCGAATCACGACGAGCTCCTCCTCACGGCGGCCGCGCGGGATCCGGCCCGTGTCCTCCAACCACTTCGCCCGCGCCGACATGACGGGGCCGAACGGGATCCACTTGGAGGCGATGACTTCACCCTCCATGCCGGCCCACTTCAGGCGATCCAGCGATTGCTGAACCCCGGCGATCGCGGAATGCACGAGCAGCAGCGATCCCCCGTCGCACAACAGCTTTGGCGCCGCCTCGCACAAGGGATCCAGGATCAGGCGCCCATCGACGCCCGCATTCCAGGCCAGCGACGGGCCGAAACTGGGGCAGATCGATCCGGAGTCGCCGCCGGGCGGGGTTGGGACATACGGCGGATTGGCCATCACCACCTCGAACGGCGCGTGGTCGACGGCATCCAGCCACGATCCCTCGTGGACATCCACCGCGGCGCCCGCAAGCGCGGCATTTTCTGCGCAGCAACGCACCGCGTGCGGGCAGATGTCGAACGCCACAACGCTGGCACAACCCATTTCGGCCGCGGCGATCGCGACGAACCCGCTTCCCGTACAGACATCGAGCACCCGCCGCCCCGGAATCAGCCCGGAATGGTGCATCGCGTCGACCAGCAGTCGGGAATCTTCTTGCGGCTGATACACGTTGTGCGCAACCGAAATGGCGGGTTCGGGATAGGTGGTGGTCAAGGTGGGCCTTTCGGTCAGCCTGCAGAAAGATCGCCGTGGCGATCACGGCCTTTGACCTGTTTAATGCCCCCAAAACCGGGGCTTAAAACGGTGCGCAGTGATTTCGCTTCGGCTATCCCGTGGCCGCGCGAGCGAATTGCTTGATGATCGCGTCACAAAACGCCGGGAGATCCGAAGGCGAGCGACTGGTGATCAAATTGCCGTCGATAGCAACCTCTTCGTCCACCACATGCGCGCCGGCATTGCGCAGATCGGTGCGGATGCTGGGGTAGGACGTCAGCGTCCGACCCACGGCCACACCCGCCTCCACCAGCGTCCACGGTCCGTGACAGATCGCGGCGACCGGCTTTCCGGATACCACGAAGTCGCGCACGAACGAGACCGCGGCCTCATCGATGCGCAGCTTGTCCGGATTCACCGTGCCGCCCGGGAGCACCAGGCCGTCGAACTCGTCCACCGACGCGCCCGACACCGGGCGATCGACCTCGAAGGTCCCGGCCGGCTCCAGATCATGTTTGCGCGCCTGGATTTCGCCCGGCTTCAGCGACAACAGCTCGACCTGGCCGCCGGCCCCCTCGACGACCGCGCGCGGCTGCTCGAGTTCGACCTTCTCAACCCCGTCGGCCGCCAGGATTGCAATCTTCATCCCCTGCAACTCATTTGACATCGCAGTACCTCCTTCACGGGTGGAGGACGACTTTCGTACAGCCGTCCTGCTTGTGTTTGAAGATCTCGTAGCCGTGCGGCGCCTCATCGAGTCCCAAATGGTGGGTGATGATCACGGTCGGGTCGATGTCTTTGCGGCGGATGCGCTCCAGCAGTGGGCGCATGTAGCGCTGCACGTGGCACTGCCCGGTCTTGATGGTCAGCGACCGATTCATGATCGCGCCGATCGGAAACTTGTCCATCAACCCGCCGTAGACCCCGACGATCGAGATGGTGCCGCCGTTGCGGCAGCTCATCGCCGCTTCCCGAAGTGCGTGCGGGCGTTCGGTTTCCAGGCGCATCGCCTGCTTGACGCGGTCGTAGGCATCCACCGGGGCGGAGCCGTCGCGGGCTTCCATGCCGACCGCGTCGATGCAGTGGTCCGGTCCCCGCCCGGCGGTGATGTCCTGAAGCTCCCCGAGTACCGACGTTTCGGAGAAGTTGACCGGGGTGGCACCGATCTTCTCCGCCAGCGCCAGGCGATACGGCACCCGGTCGATGGCAATGACTTTGGACGCGCCGAGCAAGAACGCGCTCATGATCGCGAACAGACCGACGGGTCCGGCGCCCCAGACCGCGACGACCTGGCCCGGCTGGATGTCGCACATCTCCGCGCCCATGTAGCCGGTCGGCAAGATGTCCGACAGGAACAACACCTGATCGTCGGTGAGATCGTCGTCGACCTTGAGCGGCCCCACGTCTGCGAACGGCACGCGAGCGTATTCGGCTTGGCCACCGGCGAATCCACCGAGCATGTGCGAATAGCCGAACAACCCCGCCGGGGAGTGGCCCATGAACTTCTCCGCGATACCGGCGTTGGGGTTGGAGTTCTCGCACAGCGAGTACAGGTCGCGCTCGCACGCCGAGCACGCCCCGCACGCGATCGGGAACGGCACCACCACCCGATCGCCGACGGCGAGATTGTTCACCGCCTTGCCGACCTCGACAACTTCGCCCATGAACTCGTGGCCCAGCACGTCCCCGCGCTTCACCGTCGGGATGTAGCCGTCGTAGAGGTGCAGGTCCGATCCGCAGATCGCCGTCGAGCTGACCCGCACGACGGCGTCGCGATCGTTGAGGATCTTCGGGTCCGGAACCGATTGCACCTCAACGCTGTTACGTCCCGCCCAGACGGTGGCTCTCATGTGGTGGCTCCTTTGCTGGTGCCCTCGTGACCGTTGGGCTGAGCGGGCTGCTGACGCAATTGGCGGGCCGCGACAGTGCCCTCCGGGGAGCCGTCCGACCGCGTCACCTGGCCGGTCTCGAGGATCTGCTTGAACCGGCGAAGATCGTCGTTGACCTGTTGGTCGGGCGACTCGCCGAACAGGCTCGCGGCGGCCTTGCCGATGACCCCGCCCGGCATCTGGTAGCCGATCCGGACCCGGACCTCGGTCCCGGCGCCGTTGCTCGCGGGCGTGAATTCGACGCTGCCCCCGTTGTCGATCGCCGAGCCGGGCAGCGACTGCCAGGCGACCCGCTCGTTGGGCTGGTCTTCGGTGATCTGGGCGTCCCACCGCACCGGCCGGCCGACGGGCGCGCTGGCAACCCAATGGGAGCGATTGTCGGAGCCGACGGTGACGGACTGCAGGTGGTGCATGAAGCTGGGCAGGTTCTCCAGGTCGCGCCAGAAGCGGTAGACGTCCTCCGGTGGACGGTGAACGGTGACCGCGGCGCTCAGGGTGCGGTGCGGGGCACCGCTGGCGTGTCGGGCGCCGCCATCGCGGGTGGCGCGCAACGCCGCGTAGAGGTCGACCGCGCCGATGCCGCCGAGGAGGGCGGCCGAGATGGCGCCCCGCCGCCGCCGGCCCCGGCCGCGGGCCGCCACGGCGGCCAGTAGCAGTGCCACGTCCAACACGTCGCCGGCCACCCGCGTCCAGACCAGCTTGTCGGAACCGGCCAGCAGCGCCACCCCGTGGCCGCATTCGCGCGCACCCAGTGCGCGGATGACCCGGCGAGACAGGCGCGTGCCGTCCACCCCCGCAACCTCAGCAACTTTCCGGGGTGCCGTCAGCTCGGCGAGACCCAGCCCGAAGCTGGCACCGGCGAGCGCCCGCACCAACGGCGCGGTGGTGGTGCCGGATTGATCGTTCATCGTCGACTCCCTGCCTGGCCGAACATGCGAAGGCGCAAAGGAACTGCTGGACAGCTTGTTTGCCGGCCGTCCGCTCGCCCGGCCCTAGGCCGTTGTTGGTAGGTCAAACTGCCGGGGGTGGCCCGATGCCCACGATGGCAATCGGGTACCCGTGCAGGAAAGGCCCAAACTTGCCATCAACCCGACGCGTCGCGCAGCGCGTCGAGCAAAGGGCCGGCGGCTTCGGAGAGGAAACGGTCCTGCGTCTCGCCCCCGATCTGGACGAGCGCGATGTCGGTGAACCCCGCCTCCCAGTAGGGCCGGACGGCGTCGACGATCGCGTCCAGGTCGGGGCCGCAGGGGATGGAGTCGGCCACGTCCTCGGGTCGCACGAATTGGGTCGCACCGGCGAAACCGGCCGGTGTGGGCAGGTCGGCGTTGACCCGCCAGCCCCCGCCGAACCAGCGGAACTGGTCGTGCGCGCGCTTGATGGCGACATCGCGGTCGGGGTCCCAGGACACCGGGATTTGGCCGACCACCCGCCCGCCCCCGGCGAGGTTGGCGGCCTGCCGTGCCGCGTGCCACTCGCGGACGAGTTCGCCGTCGGGCTCGACGGCGATCAGGTGTTCGGCCAGCTTGGCGAACTTGTCGACGCCCTTCGCCCCGGACATCGCCACCCCGATGGCGACCGGAACGTCCGGGAGGTCCCACAGTCGGGCCGAATCCACCTGGAAGTACTCGCCCTGCCAGTTCACCAGCTGGCCGCCGAACAGCTCGCGGATGATCTTGATGGCTTCCCGCAGCATGTCCTGCCGGCGGTCGACGGTCGGCCAACCCCGGCCGACCACGTGTTCGTTGAGGTTCTCACCGCTGCCCAGCCCCAGGGTGAACCGGCCGTCGGAGAGGATTTGCACGGTCGCGGCCTGCTGCGCGACGACCGCGGGGTGATACCGCATCGTCGGGCAGGTCACATAGGTGTACAGGTCGACCCGTTCGGTGGCGTGCGCCACCGCACCCAGCACCGCCCAGGCGTTGGGCGCGTGCCCCTGCGACGTCAGCCAGGGCGAGAAGTGGTCGCTGCACACCTCGAAGTCGAAGCCGCGCTCCTCAGCCGAGACAGCATGGCGCACAAGGTCTTTGGGTCCACTCTGCTCGGTCATGAGAGTGTAGCCAAAATTCGTCATGCGCTATGCGTACCCCGGTGCGCGGGCCGCAAACCGCGCAGGCGGCGCGAACCGCGGCAGCATCAGTCCGCGGTGGTGATGGAGTCCCCGGTAACCCCGGCCGCCCGGCGGGCGGCGAGCCTGCGTTTCTGCGGCTCGATCGTGTAGCGGGGGTCGCGGGCCGATTCCAGGCCGGCCTCGAAGAAACCGAACCTGAGCAGTGCCGACGCCGCCAGCAACGTGACACCGGACAAGGCGGCGACACCGCGGTGGTGGCCGCCGAGCAACGCGCCCAGACCGCCCGCGGCCGCGAGCCGTTCGCTCCACGCCAGCAGCCGGCCCGGCCTGCCTCGGTGCAGCGGTTCCCGGGTCACCGGGTCCATCCGGTACTCGGTGAACCGGGCCGAGATCAGGTCACCGATCGCACCGATGACGGCCAGCCTGCGCGCGGGGCCGGCCTCGGCGACCGGGGTGGTGATCATCGCCAGCCCCGATCCGGCCAGGCTCGCCGAGCTGACGAAGACGAACGGCAGGTCCCGGTAGGCAGCATTCCAGGTCGGGGTCGCGGTGTCGGTGAGCAGCACCGCGGTGTAGACCGCCAGCGGCGCCGCGAACACGGCCGCTTCCAATCCCGCCGGTCCCTCCACGGCGCGCAGCACGGGCCGCAATCGGCCCAACGGGATTCGTCCGCCCGTCATCCGGTCGACCTCGGAGACCGCCGCAATCCCGATGCCGGCGGAAAAGAGGCTGAGAATCCAGGAGCCGATGCTCATCGGCGAGGTCAGTTTGACCGTCCGCAGCATGTTGACGAAGCGCTCGGGCCGGCCCAGGTCCTTCACCAGCGCGGCGGCGCCCAGCATCACCGCGACCAGAGCGGACAGCCTTGTATTGCGGCGCAACGTGTTTCGCCCGGTGAGCTGGGCACCGGCCGCCAGCAGACCCGACCCGCCGGCGACCCCGCCCAGGAACAGATACGCCGCCACCTCGTGTCCCCACGGCGCGGGCTTGACGACCGGCCGGCCGTAATACGAGGTGAACTCGGCCTCGGGGACCATCGGCATCTCGCGTGAACCGTCCCCGCCACCGCGACGGCCCGCGCGCCTAAGCTTGCCGCGCCTGCCGCCCTCGGGCTCCGGCGGGCGGAAGCTGTCGAATTCGGAAGTGCTCACCGGCCCCTCCAGAACGCCCATGCGGCCGCGCCGACCATGCCGGCCGCGGCCATGCCGGCGCGCTTGAACATGGTCACCAGGTCAGCCGTGCACACCCGCGGATCGGGCGGCAAGCCGTACACCTCCGGCTCGTCGAGCAGCAAAAAGATCGACCCGATGCCGCCGACGCCGTCGTGTTCGTTGGCGCCGTAGAGGCGGGCCTCGGTGAGCCCCTGCGCGTGCAGCTGCGCGACCCGTTCGCGGGCCTTCACCACCAGCTCGTCGTGGCCGCCGAACTTGATCGAGGTCGTGGGGCAGGTCTGGGCGCACGCCGGTATCTGGTCCTCGACCAGGCGGTCGTAGCACAGGGTGCACTTCTGGGCGACCCCGGTGACGGGCTTTTCAGCCGGGCGGCCGGGGCGTTGGACCGGCGTGGTGTACGTGCCGTCGTTGCGGCGTTCGACCACCCCGAACGGGCACCCGGCCACGCAGGTGCCGCAGCCGTTGCAGACGTCGTCCTGCACGACCACGGTGCCGAACTCGGTGCGGAACAACGCCCCGGTCGGGCACACGTCGAGGCAGCCGGCGTGCGTGCAGTGCTTGCACACGTCCGACGACATCAACCAGCGGAACTCCGGGGTGTCCGGCGGTGTGAGGTCGGGGTGGCGCGCGGCCCCGGGGAGCGGGGGCATCCCCAAATCGATGAGGGCGCGCCCGGATTCGCGCGCCTCCTCGATGCGGTCGCGGTCCTGCTCGATGAACGCCACGTGCCGCCACGTGCTCGCGCCCAGCGCGCCGGTGTTGTCGTAGGACGAGCCCAGCAGTTCGAGGTCGCCGTCCTGCGGGTTGCGGTTCCATTCCTTGCAGGCCACCTCGCAGGCCTTGCAGCCGATGCAGATCGAGGTGTCGGTGAAAAATCCCTTGCGCGTCTGGGGATTCGACCAACCGGCGTCACTTGTCGGGTCGGTCGGCCCGCTCAGCTGACCCATCGGCTCCCCCTTCCCATACGCCGTCGCTGATGCGTGCGTTGCCGGTTTCGGTGGTGGCCCCGGATCGGGATTGGTACTCGGCGATCAGGCGCAGCAGTTCCTCGCCTTGCGGCCGGCGCCCGGGGCGGATGTCGCAGGACCCGGCCTTGGACTCCTGGATCTGCACGTTGGGATCCAGCGTCACGCCGAGCAGGTCGTTCGCCGCATCGCCGCTGACCACCGCGTCACTGCCGACGCCCCAGTGGTACGGCAGCCCGATCTGATGCACGGTGTGGCCGTTGATGACCAGCGGCGCAACGCGTTTGGTGACCAGAACCCGGGCTTCGATCGCCGCGCGGGGCGAGACGATGGTGGCCCACCCGTAGGGCTCGAGACCGCGTTCGGCGGCCAGCTCCGGGGAGACCTCACAGAACATCTCCGGCTGCAGCTCCGACAGGTAGGGCAGCCAGCGGCTCATCCCGCCGGCGGTGTGATGCTCGGTGAGCCGGTAGGTGGTGAAGACGTACGGATAGACGTCGGACCCGGGCTCACCGGCGCTGGGGGCGCTCAGATTGTCCTTGCGCGGGAAGGTGATTCGCGCCGGGTTGCGTTGTTGGGGATACAGCGGGTTGGCGACCGGTGACTCCTGCGGTTCGTAGTGAGTGGGCAGCGGCCCGTCGACGACGCCCTTCGGCGCGAACAGCCAACCCTTGCCGTCGGCCTGCATGATGAACGGATCGTCGCCGGCCAGGGCGTCGGGACCGCCGAGGTCGGGATCGGGCCGGCTGCCCGGCGCCCGGTCGGCCACGAAGTCGGGCACGTCGTAGCCGACCCATCGGCCCGTCGGCTCGTCCCACCACACGTACCTCTTGCGCTCACTCCACGGCTTGCCGTCCGGGTCGGCGGAGGCGCGGTTGTAGAGGATCCGGCGGTCGGCGGGCCACGCCCAGCCCCACTCCTGTTGGCTCGGCGACGCGCCGCCGTGCGGGACGCGGCGGGCGGCCTGGTTGGCGCCGTTGGCGTAGACGCCCGTGTAGATCCAGCAGCCGGCGGCGGTCGACCCGTCGGCGCGCAACTCGGTATACGACGACAAGGGATCGCCCTGCTCGACGTGATATCCGTTGATCTCGGCCAGCACGGCTTCCCCGTCGGGGTCGCCGTGCTCGTCGGTGGGGTAGTCCCAGGTGAGGTTCAGCAGGGGCCAGTCGCGGTCGTCGGTCGAGCCGGCCAGCCGCTGCCGGATGCGCTTGCCCAACTCGTAGAAGAAGGCCAATTCGCTTTGGCAGTCGCCGGGCGGTTCGACGGCCTTATGGCGCCACTGCAGCAGCCGCTGCGTCTGTGTGAACGATCCCGCCTTCTCCACGTGCGATGCCGCCGGCAGGAAGAACACCTCGGTCTCGATGTCCTCGGTCTTCAATTCACCGGACGCGATCTCGGGACCGTCCTTCCACCAGGTGGCCGACTCGATGAGGTTGAGGTCGCGGACCACCAGCCACTTGAGGTGGGCCATGCCGAGGCGCTGCATCCGGCCGTGTGCCGAACCGACCGCGGGGTTCTGGCCGAGCAGGAAGTAGCCCTCCACCTCGTCGGCCAGCATCCCGGTGACGGTCTGGTAGGTGCCGTGCGGCCCGGTCAGCCGCGGCAGGTAGTCGTAGGCCCAGTCGTTGTCCTTGCTGGCCGCGTCGCCCCACCACGCCTTGAGCAGGCTGATCGCGTAGCTGTCGGCGTTGGCCCAGAAGCCCTTCTGCTGCTTGGATCCCACCGCGTCGAGGTAGGCCTGCAAGGTGTCGTGCGTGCCCGCCTTGGGCATCGGCAGGTAACCGGGCAACAGATTGAACAAGGTGGGTATGTCGGTGGAGCCCTGGATGCTGGCGTGACCGCGCAGCGCCATGATACCGCTGCCCGGGCGGCCCACGTTGCCCAACAAAAGCTGCAAAATGGTTGCGGTGCGGATGAATTGGGCCCCGAGGGTGTGCTGCGTCCAGCCCACCGCGTAGGCGAAGCAGGTGGTGCGCTCGCGCCCGGAGTTCTCGACGATGGAGCGGGCCAGGTAATCGAAGTCCGCGCGGCTGATGCCGCAGACGTCGGTGACCATCTCCGGCGTGTAGCGGGCGTAGTGGCGCTTGAGGATCTGGAACACGGTGCGCGGGTGCTGCAGGGTGTCGTCGCGCTTCACCCGGGCGTGCGCGAGGGGCGGACCGCCGCTGCCATGCTCGTCACCCGCCGCGCTCTGCGCAGCGGTGGCGCCGTGCGTGTGACCGCCGGCCGGGGACTCGATCTGGCCGTTTTCCGGCTCGTCGTACGCCCACGTCGCCGTGTCGTACTGCCCGGTTTCGGGGTCGAAGCCGGAGAACAAGCCGTTCAGATCCTCGGTGTCCCTGAACTTTTCGTTGATCAGCGTGGCGGCGTTGGTGTAGGCGACGACGTATTCGGAGAACCACAGGTCGTTGCTGAGGACGTAATTGATCAGCGCGCCGAGCAGGACGACGTCGGAGCCGGCCCGGATCGGGATGTGTTTGTCCGACACGGCCGAGGTCCGGGTGAAGCGCGGGTCGACGTGGATCACCCGGGCGCCGCGGGCCCGGGCCTCCTCGACCCACTGGAAGCCGACCGGGTGGCACTCGGCCATGTTGGAGCCCTGGATGACGATGCAGTCGGCGTTGGCCATGTCTTGCAGTGTTTGGGTGGCGCCACCGCGCCCGAAGGAGGCTCCCAGACCGGGAACCGTGGCGGAGTGTCAAATACGAGCTTGATTCTCGATCTGTATGGCGCCCGCAGCGGTGAAGAGCTTCTTGATGAGGTAGTTCTCCTCGTTGTCGAGCGTGGCACCGCCGAGCGCGGCGATGCCCATAGTGCGCCGCAGCAGGTTGCCCTTCTTGTCGATGTCCTGCCAGGTGTGCCGGCGCGACTCGATGAAGCGGTCGGCGATCATGTCTATCGCGGTGTCCAGCTCGAGCGGCTGCCAGTCGGTCGCCCGCGGCGCACGGTACAGCACGTGCAGTTGCCGGCCCGGCGAGTTGACCAGCTGCTCGCTGGCGGATCCCTTGGGGCACAAGCGGCCTCGCGAGATCGGCGAGTCAGGGTCGCCCTCGATCTGGACCACCCGCTCGTCCTTGACGAACACCCGCTGCCCGCAACCGACCGCGCAGTACGGGCACACGCTCTGCACCACCCGGTCGGCCGTCGTCGTGCGCGGCGTGATCGCGCGGGTGCGCTTGGAGGTTACGGCCGACCCGCGGCCGAGCTTGTCCCCCGACCGCAGCTGACGCAGGACGGGCCACTCCAGGAAAATCCTCCGCATGGGCATGACTCTTACCCTAGTGCGTGGCGCCGAAACGTCGCTCGCTCAGCGCACCACAATGGTGTGCTCGCCCCGCGGCACCAGCTCCCCGATGACCGGGGCGCCGGGGATCTCGCCGGCGATCAGCAGGCCGCCCGAGGTTTGCGCGTCGGCCAGCAACAGGGCCTCGTCCTCGCCGACCCCCGACAGGTCGGCGTGCGGCGCCACCCAGTCGAGGTTGCGCCGCGTGCCACCGCTGACGTAGCCGGCCGCCAGGGCGTCCCGCGCGCCGTCCAGGTAGGGCACCGCCGCGGCGTCGAGGATCGCGGTGACGCCGCTGGCGCGCGCCAGCTTGTGCAGGTGCCCGAGCAGGCCGAATCCGGTGACGTCGGTGGCGCATTCGACGCCGGCGGCCAGCGCCGCGGTGGCCGCGGCGGCGTTGAGCGTGGTCATCGCCTCGATCGCCTGCTCGAAGCGCTCACCGGTGGCCTTGTGCCGACTGTTGAGCACACCGATGCCCAGCGGCTTGGTCAGCGACAACGGGACGCCGGGCCTGCCGGAGTTGTTGCGCAACAACCGGTCCGGGTCCGCGATCCCGGTGACGGCAAGCCCGTATTTGGGCTCCGGATCGTCGACGCTGTGCCCGCCGGCGAGGTGGCAGCCGGCCAGGCCACACACGTCCAGCCCGCCGCGCAGCGTCTCCGCCGCCAGCTCGAAGGGGAGCACCTCGCGCGGCCAACCCAGCAGGTTCACCGCCACCACCGGTCGCCCGCCCATCGCGTACACGTCGGACAGCGCGTTCGCCGCGGCGATGCGACCCCAGTCGTAGGCGTCGTCCACCACCGGGGTGAAGAAGTCCGTCGTCGCGATCAGCGCCATGCCGTTCGCCAGGCGCACCGCGGCCGCGTCGTCGCCGTGGTCCAGCCCGACCAGCAATTCGCCGAGCGGATCCCGCGGCGCGCCCGCCCCCAACCCGCGGACCACGTCCTCCAGCTCCCCGGGCGGGATCTTGCACGCGCAGCCGCCGCCATGGGCGTACTGGGTCAGTCGATAGCTCACGGATACATAATTGTCGCCATGGTCCGAGGAGGCGTGTCCGGTCTGGTGACCGGCGCGGTCTTCAAAACCGTCGAACGGCAGACGCTGCCGCTGGCGGGTTCGATTCCCGTCCGCCTCCGCCATACTCGGTCGGTCCCGACATGAGCGACCCGCGCCGGCGGGTGCCGGGTACCGACACACTGCTCGCCGATCCGCGCCTCGCCCAGGCCGAGCGGGTGTTGGGCCGGGCGCTGGTCAAGTCGGTGATCGCCGACGCGCAGCAGCGGGCGCGGGCCGGGGAGATCGAGCCCGAGCGCGTCGCCGAATGCGCGGTCGCCGCGCTGCCGCCCACCGCGTCGAGCCTGCGGCCCGTCATCAACGCCACCGGGGTGGTGGTGCACACCAACCTGGGCCGGGCGCCGCTGTCTCGGGCCGCGGTGGACGCGGTGGTCGCGGCGGCGGGCACCACGGACGTCGAGTTCGACCTCGCGACGGGCCGGCGCGCGCGGCGGGGCCGCGGGGCGCTCGGCGCCCTGGCCCGGGCGGTGCCCGCCGCGGGCGGCGTGCACGTCGTCAACAACAACGCCGCCGCGCTGCTGCTGGCCGCCGTCACGCTGGCCCCGGACAAGGAGATCGTGCTCAGCCGCGGCGAGCTCGTCGAAATCGGCGACGGCTTCCGCATCCCCGAGCTGCTGGCGTCCACCGGATCGCGGCTGCGCGAGGTCGGCACCACCAACCGCACCAGCGCGCGCGATTACGCCGACGCGATCGGGCCGGACACCGGTTTCGTACTGAAGGTGCATCCGTCGAACTTCCACGTCACCGGGTTCACCTCGGCGGTGAGCGTGGCGGAGCTGGCCGAGCTGTTGGGCGAACGCCACGTTCCGCTGGTGGTCGACATCGGCTCCGGGCTGCTGGCCCCGCATCCCGCGCTGCCCGACGAGCCGGACGCGGCCTCGATGCTGGAAGCCGGCGCGGACCTGGTCACCGCGAGCGGCGACAAGCTGCTGGGTGGGCCGCAGGCCGGCCTGCTGTTCGGCGACGCCGGGCTCATCGAGCGGCTGCGCCGCCACCCGTCGGCGCGCGCCCTGCGCGTCGACAAGCTCACCCTCGCCGCGCTGGAAGCGACCCTGACGGGCCCGCCGCCGCCGGTGCACCAGGCGCTGGCCGCGGACGTGGTGCGGCTGCGGACGCGGGCCGAATCGCTTGCCGCTCAGTTGCCCGGCGCGCTGGCGGTGGATTGCGTGGCCGCCGTCGGCGGCGGCGGGGCGCCGGGCGTCGACCTGCCCAGCGCGGCGGTGAGCCTGCCCGAGTCCTACGCCGCCGCGCTGCGCGCCGGCAGCCCGCCGGTGGTCGGTCGCATCGAGGCCGGCCGGTGCCTGCTGGACCTGCGCTCCGTGGCGCCCGAGGACGACGCGCTGCTGGCGGCCGCGGTGCTGGCATGTTCGTCCTAGCCACCGCGGGGCACGTCGACCACGGCAAGTCGACCCTGCTGCACCGGCTCACCGGCATCTGGCCCGACCGGCTGGCCGAGGAGCAACGCCGGGGCCTGACCATCGACCTGGGCTTCGCCTGGACCGAGGTCGGCGGACGTCAGCTGGCGTTCGTCGACGTGCCGGGCCACGAGCGGTTCGTGGCCAACATGCTGGCCGGGGTGGGCGCCGTTCCGGCCGTCGTGTTCGTGGTGGCCGCCACCGAGGGCTGGATGCCGCAGTCCGAAGAGCACCTGGCGGCGCTGGACGCCCTGGGGGTGCGCCACGGGCTGGCGGTGATCAGCAAGGCCGACCTCGCCGATCCCGGTCCGGCGATCGCGCAGGTGTCCGAGCGGCTCGCCGCCACGTCGCTGCGCGATGCGCCCGTCGTGATCGGCGCCGACCTGGATCGGGTGCGGGCCGAACTGCTGGCGCTGACCGACCGGCTGCCCGCACCCGACCCCGGCGCCGACGTGCGGTTGTGGGTCGACCGGTGCTTCACCGTCCGGGGCGCGGGCACGGTCGTCACCGGCACGCTGGGCGCGGGCACCGTGCGGGTGGGCGACGAGCTGGAGCTCGCCGGGCGGCGCGTCACCGTCCGCGGGCTGCAGTCGCTGGGCCGCGGCGCCGAGGCGATCGGCCCGGTGTCCAGGGTCGCGCTCAACCTGCGCGGCGTGGACCGCCGCGACGTCGGCCGCGGGGATGCCGTTCGGACGCCGGGCGTTTGGCTGGACACCGCGGAGATCGACGTCGGCCTGCGCTCGCCGGACGCTTTGCACCGGCAGCTCGTGCTGCACATCGGGTCCGCCGCGGTGCCGGTTCAGGTGCGCCCGCTGGGTGCCGCCGCGGCGCGGCTGCGGCTGGGCAGGTCGCTGCCGTTGCGGGTCTCCGACGTCGGGCTGCTGCGCGATCCCGGCGAGCACCGGATCGCGGCGGGCGTGGAGGTCCTCGACGTCCGCCCGCCGGGGCTGCGCCGCCGGGGCGCGGCCCGCGACCGCGCCGCCGAACTGGCAACGGGCCGTGCCCGCCCGCCCGACTGCGCCCGGGCGGACGAACTGCGGGCCATGGGCCGCCCGCCGCAGGGCCGGCGGGTGGGCGACTGGGTGGTGGACCCCCGGTGGTGGGCCGAACGCCGCGACTGCGCGACCGCGGCCGTGCGGCGCTGGGCCGACAAGCACGACATCGCGGCGGGAATGCCGCTGGAGGCGCTGCGCCAGCGCGTCGGGCTCCCCGCGGCCGAACTCGTGGCGCCGCTGCTCGCCGGCAGCGGCCTCGAAGTGGTCGACGGGTTGGTCCGCACCCCCGGGGCGGGCCTACCGCCCCGCGTCGACAAGGCCGTGCGCGCGGTCGAGGAGTGGCTGGCCGCCGAGCCCTTCCGCGCGCCGGAGGCCGACGAACTGGCCGACCTGAAGCTCGGGCCCCGCGAGCTGGCCGCGGCGGTGCGCGCCGGTCGGCTGGCCCGGATCGCCGACGGAGTCGTGCTGGGACCTGACGCACTGGACCGGGCGGCCGGGGTCCTCGCCACGCTGCCCCAACCGTTCACCGTGAGCGAGGCGCGCCGAGCGCTGGGCACCACCCGGCGCGTCGCCGTGCCGCTGCTGGAGCAGCTCGACGCCCGGCGCGTCACCAGGCGGGGCGGCGACGGCACCCGGACGGTCGTCTGATCGACCCGTGATCTATCCGCGGGAAAGACGTTGCGGGGGAACAGGTTCCGGCGCGGCGCCCTACAGGCGCTCTTTCACCGCCGCCGACAGCCGAGCGCCGTCGGCCTTGCCGGCCGCGATCGCGGTGGCCGCCTTCATCACCAGTCCCATCTGCTTCATGCCCGGCCGCTCCCCGATCTCCTCGGCGACCTGGGCTATCGCGGTGTCCGCGACGTCGGCCAGCTCGGCTTCGGTGAGCGGCGTGGGCAGGTACTCGTCGATGATCCGCGCCTCGGCGTGCTCGTTGGCGGCCAGCTCACCGCGACCGTTTTGGGTGTAGATCTCGGCGGCCTCACCACGCTTCCGCGATTCCCTGGCCAGCACCTTGATGACGTCGTCGTCGGAAAGCTCGCGCGCCTGCTTGCCGGAGACCTCCTCCGTCTGGATCGCGGCCAGCAGCATGCGCAGGGTCGCGGTTCGCAACTTGTCCTGGGATTTCATCGCCTGGGTGAGGTCGGCCCGCAGCCGGGATTTCAGTTCCGCCATGCCTGAGACGCTACGCGCCGGGGCGCCGGTCAAGATTGTGAAATGCCGGGACCGCCGACAGGATGGAGCCCATGACGAACGACGGGCCCGGCTTTCCGGGTCGCGGAACACAGTGACCGCGCCGCCGCCCGGTTATCCGGTTGTTCCCCCGCCCGGTGAGTACGCGCCGGGCGGTTATGCGCCGGCGTACGGCCCGCCCCCCGGCTACGGCCCACCACCCGGCTATGGCCCACCACCCGGCTATGGCCCGCCGCCGGGGTATGCACCACCGGCGGGGTACGGCGCCCCGCCTGGCTACGGCCCACCACCCGGCTACGGCCCACCACCCGGCTACGGCCCACCACCGGGATACGGCCCACCACCCGGCTACGGGGCGCCCCACGGTCCGCCGCCCGGCTACGGGGCGCCCCACGGTCCGCCGCCCGGCTACGGGGCGCCCCACGGTCCCCCGCAGTTGGTTCCCGGAGCGATCAAACCCGGGATCATCCCGCTGCGCCCGCTGACGCTCGGCGACATCTTCAACGGCGCGGTCGGCTACGTCCGGGCCAATCCCCGGGCGACGCTGGGACTGACCGCGATGGTGGTCGTGCTCATGCAGCTGATCTCGCTGGCGGCGACGTTCGGCCCGTTGGCCGCCTACGGCAGGATCACGATCGCGCGCTCCAACGAGCTGAGCGGCGGCATCGTGGGCGCCTGGATGGCGTCGACGGCCGCCGGGATGCTGGTCACCTGGCTGGGCGGGATGCTGCTGTCCGGCATGCTCACCGTCATCGTGGGCCGGGCGGTGTTCGGATCGCCGATCACCATCGGCGAAACCTGGATCAAGATCCGGGGGCGGCTGCTGCCGTTGCTCGGGCTGGCGCTGCTGGAAGCCGCCGTGGTGGCGGCGTTGTTCGGGCTGGTCGCGGTCGCTATCGCCCTGCTGGCCGTGGCCGGCGGCGCGGCGCCCGCGGTGCTGCTGGGTCTGCCGCTGGTGCTCTTGGTGATCGCGTTACTGGTCTATCTGTACACCGTGGTGCTGTTCGCGCCCGTGCTGATCGTCCTGGAGCGGCTGCCGGTCTTCGAGGCGGTCGCCCGATCCTTCGCACTGGTCCGCAACGGCTTTTGGCGGGTGTTGGGGATCCGGACCCTGACCTTCATCGTCGCGTCCTTCATCGGCAACGCCGTCGCGGCGCCCTTCGCCATCGGCGGCCAGATCCTGCTCGCCGCCATGACCCCGTCGACGGGAGGGTTGCTGCTGAGCACCGCGATCGCCGCCGTCGGCACCGCGATCGGCCAAATCATCACCGCGCCGTTCAACGCCGGCGTCATCGTGCTGCTCTACACCGACCGCCGGATGCGGGCCGAGGCGTTCGACCTGGTGCTGCAGAGCGGCGCCGCCGGCGGGCCCCACGCATTCGAATCCACCGACAACCTATGGCTGACCCGGCCGGTTTAAGGACCCACTGACCGTGCCCTCCATCGACATCGACCGCGATGCCGCCCATCAGGCCGCCCAGATCGAGTTGAACAAACCGATCTATTCCAAGGGTTCCGCCGCCCGGCAATTCGCCGAGTGGGTCAACGAACTGTTCTACCGGCTGCTGGAAAAGACCGCGAAGATACCGGGCGGATGGTTCACCACCACCGTGCTCATCATCCTGCTGGTGGTGGCGATGGTGGTCGGCATCCACATCGCACGACGCACCATGCGCACCAACCGCGGCGGCGATTACCAGCTGTTCGAGGCCGCCCTGCTCACCGCGGCTCAGCATCGCGCCACCGCCGAAGGCTATGCCGCAGAGGGAAATTGGTCGGCGGCGATTCGGCACCGGCTGCGCGCCGTGGCACGCCAGCTCGAGGAGACCGGCGTGCTGGAACCGGCTCCAGGGCGCACCGCCAACGAGCTGGCCCGAGACGCCGGCGCGGCGCTCCCCCACCTGGCCGGCGAATTGTCCCAGGCGGCAACCGCATTCAACGACGTGACGTATGGTGAGCGGCCCGGGACTGAGGCCGCCTACCGAATGATCGCCGCCCTCGACGATCATCTGCGGTCACGCGCACCGGCGACACCGGCGATGGCGGGCCAGCCCGCGGCGACCGAAGCATGGGCGCAGGTCCGGTGACCGCGACCGTCGTGACGCATCCGCCAGCCGGGGCCGCGAAGCGCGCGTGGCGCTGGGGACCATGGGCGTGGGCGGTTCTCACCATCGTGGCGCTCGCGGCGATCGCCGGCCTCGGCGCCTACTTGACCGCCCCGCGGCCCGGCGATCGGATGGACCCGGAATCGACGTTGCCCGACGGGGCACGCGCGCTGGTGACGCTGCTGCGCGACGGCGGGGTCGAGGTCGTGGTCGCCGACACCATCGCCGATGTCGAACGCGAGGCCCGGCCCGGCACGCAGATCCTGGTGGCGCAGAGCCAATACCTCAGCGACAGCACGCTGTTGGACCGGTTGGCGAAGGTCCCCGGCGATCTGCTGCTGGTGGAGCCGACGGCGCGAACCCGCGAAGCGCTGATGCCGGGCGTGCGGAAGTCGGTCGGGAGCATTGCGTTTGACAGCACCCCGAATTGCACTCTGCGCGAGGCCATTCGCGCCGGAACCGCTCGCTTCGGACCGAGCGACACCTACCAGGCCACCGACTCCCGGGCCATCACGAGCTGTTACGACGGGGTACTGATCCGCTATCGGGACGACGGGCGGACCGTCACGGCCGTCGGCAACACCGACTTCATGACCAACGGCGGCCTGCTACAGGCGGGCAATGCCGCGCTGGCGATGAACCTCGCGGGCGACCGGCCCCGCCTGGTCTGGTACGCACCGCACCGCGTCGAGGGCGAAACATCTTCGCCCTCATCGGTTTTGGATCTGATCCCGGATACCATCACCTGGATCGTATGGCAGCTGTGCCTGGTGGTGCTGCTGGTCGCCCTGTGGAAGGGTCGCCGGCCCGGGCCGCTGGTGGCCGAGGAGTTGCCCGTGGTGGTGCGGGCTTCGGAGACCGTCGAGGGTCGCGGCCGGCTCTACCGATCGCGCCGGGCCCGCGATCGCGCCGCCGCCGCGCTGCGCACCGCGACCGTGCAGCGGCTGCTGCCCAGGCTGGGCCTCGGCCCGGGCGCGCCGGCGCCGGCGGTGGTGGCGACCGTGGCCCGACGCAGCGGCGCCGACCCGGGATTCGTCTCCTATCACTTGTTCGGGCCGCCCCCGGCCACCGACCAGGACCTGTTACACCTTGCCCGCGCGCTCGACGACATCGAAAGGCAGGTCACACACACGTGACACAACCATCTACCACCCAGACGCCCGCTACCGATTCGGCGCGCGAGGCGCTGCTCGCGTTGCGCGCAGAGCTCGCCAAGGCCGTCGTCGGTCAGGAGGGGGTGGTCAGCGGCCTGGTGATCGCGCTGCTGTGCCGCGGCCACGTGCTGCTGGAAGGCGTTCCGGGAGTGGCGAAGACGCTCCTGGTGCGGTCGCTGGCGGCCGCGCTGCAGCTGGAGTTCAAGCGGGTGCAGTTCACCCCCGACCTGATGCCGGGCGATGTGACGGGTTCGCTGGTGTACGACACGCGCACCGCCGCATTCGAATTCCGCAAGGGTCCGGTGTTCACCAACCTGCTGCTGGCCGACGAGATCAACCGCACCCCGCCCAAAACCCAGGCCGCGCTGCTCGAGGCGATGGAGGAGCGCCAGGTCAGCGTGGAAGGCGAAGCCAAGCCGCTCCCCGACCCGTTCATCGTCGCCGCGACGCAGAACCCGATCGAATACGAGGGCACCTACCAGCTGCCCGAGGCCCAACTGGACCGCTTTTTGCTCAAGCTGAACGTGACGCTGCCGGCGCGCGACGCGGAGATCGCCATCCTGGCCCGGCACGCGCACGGATTCGACCCCCGCGACCTGTCGGCGATCAAGCCGGTGGCCGGACCGTCCGAGCTCGCCGCCGGGCGCCAAGCGGTGCAACAGGTGCTGGTCGCCGACGAGGTGCTGGGCTACATCGTCGACATCGTCGGCGCCACCCGCTCCTCCCCCGCACTGCAACTGGGAGTGTCGCCTCGCGGGGCGACAGCGCTGCTGGCCACCGCCCGCTCCTGGGCGTGGCTGTCCGGGCGCAACTACGTCACCCCTGACGACGTGAAGGCCATGGCCCGCCCGACACTGCGGCACCGGGTGATGCTGCGTCCGGAGGCCGAGCTCGAAGGGGCGACGCCCGACGGCGTGCTCGACGGGATCCTGGCGTCGGTTCCGGTGCCCCGCTAGTGATCCTGACCGGGCGCACCGGGCTGGTGGCGCTGATCTGCGTCCTGCCCATCGCGGCATCACCCTGGCCCGCAAGGGCTTTCGCCGTCCTGCTACTCGCCCTTGTCGCACTCGTGATCGTCGATGCGACGCTGGCGGCCAGCCCCCGCGCACTGCGCTATGTCCGGTCGCCGGATTGCTCGGCGCGCCTGGCGCAGCAGGTGGACCTCGAACTGGTGATTCACAACGACGGCCGCCGCCGGTTCCGCGGGCAGGTCCGCGACGCCTGGCCGCCCAGCGCGCGCGCCGAGCCGCGCAGTCATGCCGTCCGCATCGCCGCCGCCGAGCCCCAGCGCGTGCAGACGCGGCTGCGACCGGTTCGCCGGGGTGATCAGCGGGCGGCCCTGATCACCGCCCGGTCGGTCGGGCCGCTGGGGCTGGCCGGACGGCAGGGTTCGCGCTCGGTGCCCGGCCAGGTGCGGGTGCTGCCGCCGTTCTTGTCGCGCAAGCACCTGCCGTCGCGGCTGGCCAAGCTGCGCGAGATCGACGGCCTCCTGCCGACGCTGATACGCGGGCAGGGCACCGAATTCGATTCGCTGCGTGAGTATGTCGTCGGCGACGACGTGCGCTCGATCGACTGGCGCGCGACCGCGCGCCGCGCCGACGTCGTGGTCCGCACGTGGCGGCCCGAACGCGACCGGCGCGTGGTGATCGTGCTCGACACCGGGCGCACTGCGGCGGGTCGCGTCGGTGTCGACCCGACCGCCGCCGATCCGGCGGGCTGGCCCCGGCTGGACTGGTCGATGGACGCCGCGCTGCTGCTGGCCGCGCTCGCGTCGCGGGCCGGCGACCACGTCGACTTCCTCGCCCATGACCGGGTGAGCCGCGCCGCCGTGTTCGGCGCATCGCGCACCGAGCTGCTCGCGCAGCTGGTCGAGGCGATGGCCCCGCTGCAACCGGCGCTGATCGAACCCGATTGGCGCGCAATGGTTGCCGCCGTGCTACGGCGCACCAGGCGCCGTTCGCTGGTGGTGCTGCTGACCGACCTCAACGCGACCGCGCTGGACGAAGGGCTGGTGCCGGTGCTGCCCCAACTGTCCGCCAAACACCACGTGATGATCGCCGCCGTCGGCGACCCCCGCGTCGATCAGATGGCGGCGGGCCGCTCGGACGCGGCGGCGGTCTACGACGCCGCGGCCGCCGAACGCTCCCGCAACGACCGGCGCGCGATCGCCACCCGGCTTCGCCACAGCGGGGTGGAAGTCGTCGACGCGCTACCCACCGAGATCGCGCCCGCCCTCGCCGACCACTACCTGGCAATGAAAGCAACCGGGCGGCTTTAACTTTCGCGCCGCTCGACCTAGCCGGTCGGGACCACGTCGGGTGCGTCTTCGACATCGCCGGTCTCGCCGGCCTTCAGCGCGCGGCGACCGAAGTAGACGATGTAGGACAAGAACGCCGCCTCGGCGAGGACTCCGATCCCCACCCGGACGAACGTCGGCAGCGGGGACGGCGTCACCAAGGCCTCGATCAGCCCCGAGACCAGCAGCACCGCCACCAGCCCGACGGCGACCGAGACGACACCGCGCCCCTGCTCGGCGAGCACCTGCCCCCGCGGCCGGTCACCGGGCGAAATCACCGACCATCCCAGTCGCATCCCCGTCGCCCCGGCCAGGAATACCGCCGTCAGCTCCAGCAGCCCGTGCGGGGCCAGCAGCCCCAGCAGCAGGCCGCCCCTGCCGGCCTGGAACATCAGCCCCGCGATGAGCCCCAGGTTGGCGGCGTTGTTGAAGAGGATGATGGGAATCGGTATGCCCAACACGACCGACATGGCGATGCACTGGGCGGAGACCCAGGAGTTGTTGATCCAGACCTGCAGGGCGAACGCCGCGGCGGGGTGTTCGCTGTAATACGACGCCACATCGTGGTTGACCAATTCGTCTATGTCGCTTGGCGTTCCCAGCGCCGACTGCACTTCCGGATTGACGGCCACCCAGATCGCGATGACCACCACGACGGCGAAGAACGCGACCGCCGTGCCCACCCACCACCGCCACGTGCGGTACGCGACGACCGGAAACGACACCGTCCAGAACCGGGCGAACGTACTGCTCATCGGCGCGTGGGCGCCGGTCACCACCGAGCGGGCCCGCGCGATCAGGCTGGAGAGCCGGCCGATCAGCAGCGAGTCCGAGGACGCCGACCGCAGCATCGACAGGTGGGTGGAGACTCGCTGGTAGAGCTCGACGAGCTCGTCGACCTCGGCGCCGGTCAGGGATCGGCGCCTTTTGACCAGTTGGTCGAGCCGGTCCCACGTCCCGCGATGGGTCAGCACGAATGCGTCGACGTCCACCCTGCGCAGCCTAATCGCCCTGTACCGTTCGGTGTTATGTCGGAGGTGGTCACCGGGGACGCCGTGGTGCTCGATGTGCAGATCGCGCAGTTGCCGGTACGGGCGGTGGGCGCACTGATCGACATTGCGGTGATCTTCGTCGGTTACGTGCTCGGTCTGATGTTGTGGGCGGCCACCCTCACTCAGTTCGACAGCGCGCTGAGCGGCGCCATTCTGCTCATCTTCACGGTGCTGGTGATCGTCGGTTATCCGGTGCTGTTCGAAACCGCCAGCCGTGGGCGATCGGTCGGCAAGATCGTGATGGGCCTGCGCGTGGTGTCCGACGACGGCGGCCCAGAACGCTTCCGGCAAGCGCTGTTTCGCGCCCTGGCCTCCGTGGTTGAGATTTGGATGCTCGCGGGGAGCCCCGCCGTCATCTGCAGCTTGTTGTCACCCAAGGCCAAACGCATCGGGGACGTCTTCGCCGGCACGGTCGTGATCAGTGAACGCGGGCCGCGCTCCGACCCGCCGCCCGCGATGCCACCGCCACTGGCGTGGTGGGCGGCATCGCTGCAGTTGTCCGGCCTCAGCGCCGGCCAGGCCGAGGTCGCGCGCCAATTCCTCTCCCGCGCACCGCAACTCGACCGCCGGTTACGCCAGCAGATGGCGTACCGAATCGCCGGTGACGTCGTGTCGCGCATCGCCCCGCCACCGCCGCCCGGCGCCCCGCCGGAGCTGGTGCTGGCCGCGGTGCTCGCCGAGCGGCACCGTCGCGAGCTGGCGCGGCTTCGCCCCGCGATGCCCCCCGCCGGGACCTGGCCCCAACAAGGTGGCCCGCCCGGCTGGCCGGCCGCGCCACCACCCGCCGCACCCTGGCCGCAACCGGCGCCGCCCACCCCCGGGCCGCAGCCTGCCACGCCGGGGCCGCCGCCGGGTGGCTTCGCGCCGCCGGCCTAGCGCCCCGGTTGCGACCGGGCGAGGCGACTAACCAGAGACGGCCGCCGCCATCAGCGCGACGTCGAGGACCAAGAGCGCCCAGCCGGCCAGCGGGACCGCGATGCCGCCGCGGCGCTTCGCGGTGAAGAACGAGACGACGATGACGACGACGGCCACGACAGGTGCGCCGTAGAACGCGACGCCGAAGTCGATGCCTCCGCGGCCCAGGTTGGGGCAAATCCGCTCGCTGCACCCGTCGGTGCTCATCACCGCGCCGAGCGCAAACAGCATCACAATGGCCGCAGCGGGCACCGTGGCCAGCGCCAACCCCCAGTTGACCCAGGGCCGCGCGTTGCGGCCGCGGCGGGCCTCGCCCGGCGTGGGCTCCGCCACGCTGCGGGTTCCGCGGCCGACAGTCAGGTTGTTGTTAGCGTCCATCCCTCATTTCCTACCCGCGGTCGGCGGGAGGCAAACCGCGCCGTCCCGCCGTCCTCCACTTCCTTTTCCGCAGGTCAAGAGGCTGTTGCGCGCAGCGTTGCGCCCTGTTTCGAAATATCTTGTTGCATCGCGTTAGTTAGCGATATATCGTGATACTCCGAAGCGCCCGACCGGTGCGCTCCCCAAAACGTAAGGACAATCAACATGAGCAACCCATTCACCCCTCCCGAGGGACCATTCGCCGGCCGGCCCGGTTTCGGATTCGGTTTCGGCCCAGGCCCGGTGGACCGGCGCGCCCTGCACGACGCCAGGCGCCAGGCCCGACGCGAATTCCGCGAACACCTGCGCGACCACAGCGGCGACCGCTTCGGCCCCGGATTCGGCCCCGGATTCGGACCCGGATTCGGACCCGGATTCGGGCCGGGCTTCGGCCCCGGATTCGGCTTCGGCCCCGGCGGCCGGCGCGGATCGCGTCGTGGCGGCCGTGGCCGCGGGCGCCGCGGTGACGTGCGAGCGGCCATCCTGGCACTGCTGGCCGAGCGCCCGATGCACGGCTACGAGATGATTCAGCAGATTGCCGAGCGCAGCAACGGAATCTGGCGGCCCAGCCCCGGGTCGGTGTACCCGACGCTGCAGCTGCTGGACGACGAAGGCCTCGTCAGCGCCAACGAAACCGACCGCAGCAAAAAGCTTTTCACGCTGACCGACGAGGGCCGCGCGGCGGCCGAGAAGATCGAGACCCCGCCGTGGGACGAGATCGCCGAAGGCGCCGATCCCGGCCAGGTGAACCTGCGGGCCGCGATCGGCCAGCTGTTCGGTGCCGTCGCGCAGTCGGCGCATACCGCCACCGCCGATCAGCAGCAGCGCATCGTCGAAATCCTCAACAATGCCCGCCGCGAGGTCTACGGCATCCTCGGCGAGGACTGAACCTGTTCGTCGCGAGCGTGCGCAGATGTACGGCCACACCGGCGTGTCGGCGTACAAACACGCACGCTCGCGGCGGCGGACCCTGGATCAGGTCACATCGACCCAGTCCAGGGTCCGTTGCACGGCCTTGCGCCAACCCGCATACCCCGCGGCGCGCTGGTCGTCGTCCCACGTCGGCGTCCAGCGCTTGTCCTCTTGCCAGTTGGCCCGCAGATCGGACGGGTCCGCCCAGAACCCCACCGCCAGCCCCGCCGCGTAGGCGGCGCCGAGCGCGGTGGTCTCGGCGACCACCGGCCGCACCACGTCCACGCCCAGCACATCGGCCTGGATCTGCATGCACAGGTCGTTGCCCGTGATGCCGCCGTCGACCTTCAATACCTCAAGGCGCACACCGGAATCCGCCTGCATCGCGTCCACCACATCGCGGCTCTGGTAGCAGATCGCCTCGAGCGTCGCGCGGGCCAGGTGCGCATTGGTGTTGAACCGCGACAGCCCCACGATCGCGCCGCGGGCGTCGGATCGCCAATACGGGGCAAACAAGCCCGAAAAGGCCGGAACGAAATACATGCCACCGTTGTCGGGGACCTGGCGCGCCAGCGACTCGCTCTGCGCGGCGCCACTGATGATGCCCAGCTGATCGCGCAACCACTGCACCGCCGAGCCGGTGATCGCTATCGAACCCTCAAGCGCGTAAACGGGTTTGGCGTCGCCGAACTGGTAGCACACGGTGGTCAGCAGGCCGTTGTCCGACCGCACGATCGTCTCGCCGGTGTTGAGCAGCAGGAAATTGCCGGTGCCGTAGGTGTTTTTGGCCTCCCCCTCGGCCAGGCACACCTGGCCGACCATCGCCGCGTGCTGATCGCCGAGCACGCCGGTGATCGGCACCTCGCCGCCCAGCGGCCCGGACTCCAGCGTCACGCCGTAGGGCTGCAGCGGCGCGGACGGCGCGATCGCCGGCAGCATCGCGCGCGGAACGGAGAAGAACGACAACAGCTCGTCGTCCCAGTCCAGGGTCTCGAGGTTCATCAGCATCGTGCGGCTGGCGTTGGTCACGTCGGTGACGTGCGCGCCGCCCCGCGGTCCGCCGGTCAGATTCCACAACACCCAGGTGTCGGCGGTGCCGAAAAGGGCGTCACCGCGTTCGGCGGCCTCGCGCACCCCGTCGACGTTTTCCAGGATCCACTGCAGCTTGCCGCCGGAAAAGTAGGTCGCCGGCGGCAGGCCGGCCTTGCGCCGAATCACGTCGCCGCGGCCGTCCCGGTCCAGCGCCGACGCGATCCGGTCGGTGCGGGTGTCCTGCCAGACGATCGCGTTGTAATAGGGCCGTCCGGTCCGTTTGTTCCACACCAGCGTCGTCTCCCGCTGGTTCGTAATGCCCAGGGCCAAAAGCTCCTTCGACGACAGGTTGGCCCGGTTCAGCACCGACATGAGCACCGACGAGGTGCGCTCCCAAATCTCCACGGGGTCGTGCTCGACCCACCCGGCGCGGGGCAGGATCTGCTCGTGCTCGAGCTGATGGCGGGCCACTTCGGCGCCGTCGTGATCGAAGATCATGCACCGGGTGCTCGTGGTGCCGTGATCGATGGCGGCAACGAATTCCGCGGACTCGGCCAACGAGCTCTCCTCCACCCAAGTGAGACGTGCACGTCCATGATGGTCTACCCGCTCGGCGCCCGTCCGCACAGGTCAGCCCCGCGGCCTTGCGTTGCGGCCGGTAAACCTGTTCCATCGGCGTTGTGGGCGAAGAGGTCAAGCGCACCACGTACGACCGCGCGCAGCGGGAGGAATACCGGCGCAAGGTGCGGCTGTGCCTGGACGTCTTTGAGACGATGCTTGCCCGCTCGCGCTTCGACGCCGACCGGCCGCTGACCGGCATGGAGATCGAGTGCAATCTCGTCGACGCCGACTATCAGCCGGCCATGTCGAACCGCGTCGTGCTGGACGCCATCGCAGATCCGGCCTACCAGACCGAATTGGGCGCCTACAACATCGAATTCAACGTGCCGCCCCGGCCGTTGCCCGGGCACACCGGCTTGGACCTGGAGGCCGAGGTGCGGGCCAGCCTCAACGACGCCGAGCTGAAGGCCAATTCCTGGGGGGCCCACATCGTGATGATCGGGATCCTGCCCACCCTGATGCCCGAGCATCTCGACGACAACTGGATGAGCGAATCGAAGCGGTATGCGGCCCTCAACGATTCGATCTTTTCCGCCCGCGGCGAGGACATCCCGATCAACATCTCCGGCCCGGAGCCGCTGACCTGGCGCGCCGCGACGATCGCGCCCGAATCCGCCTGCACCAGCATGCAATTGCACCTGCAGCTGGCCCCTGAGGAATTCGCGGCCAACTGGAACGCGGCCCAGGTGCTCGCGGCCCCCCAACTGGCCCTGGCGGCCAACTCCCCCTATTTCTTCGGCCATCAGCTGTGGTCGGAAACCCGCATCGAATTGTTCGCCCAATCCACCGACACCCGGCCCGAGGAACTCAAGGCCCAGGGCGTGCGACCACGGGTCTGGTTCGGCGAACGCTGGATCACCTCCGTGCTCGACCTGTTCCGGGAGAACATCCAATACTTCCCGTCGCTGCTGCCCGAAGTGTCCGACGAAGACCCGGTCGCCGAGTTGGCCGCCGGGCGCACCCCGCAGCTCGCCGAATTGCGCCTGCACAACGGCACCGTGTACCGCTGGAACCGGCCGGTGTACGACGTCGTCGACGAGCGTGCGCACTTGCGGCTGGAGAACCGGGTGCTGCCGGCCGGGCCGACTGTCATCGACATGCTCGCCAACGCCGCCTTCTATTACGGGGTGCTGCGCAGCCTGTCCGAAGCCCAGGACCCGCTGTGGAGCAAGATGGGATTCGTTGTGGCACAGGCGAACTTCCTCGAGGCGGCCCGCCACGGCATCGACGCCCGGCTGCACTGGCCCGGCGTCGGCGAAGTGACGGCCCGGCAATTGGTCCTCGACACTTTGTTGCCGATCGCGGACGACGGCCTGCGCCGCTGGGGCGTCGACGCCGAGGTGCGCGACCGTTTCCTCGGCGTCATCGAGGGCCGCGCCCGGGCCGGCCGCAACGGGGCGACCTGGCAGGTTTCCACCGTGCGTACCCTGGAGAGCGGCGGTGTGAGCCGGCCCGCGGCACTGGCCGAGATGCTGCGCAGGTACTGCGAACACATGCACGCCAACGAGCCGGTGCACACCTGGGATCTATAGCAGCGCAAAGGGGTAACCATGTCGTCCGACATCATGGATTGGGACAGCGCCTATCGCAAGGGCGGAGAATTCGAGGGGCCGCCGCCGTGGAATATCGGCGAGCCGCAGCCGGAATTGGCGGCGCTGATCGAGGCCGGAAAGTTCCGCAGCGACGTGCTTGACGCCGGATGCGGCTTTGCCGAGCTGTCGCTGGCGCTGGCCGCGCAGGGCTACACCGTGGTCGGCATCGACCTCACGCCGACCGCCGTCGCGGCGGCCACCAGGGCGGCCCAAGAACGCGGCCTGAGCACCGCCAGCTTCGTGCAGGCCGACATCACGTCCTTCACGGGATACGACGGGCGCTTCTCGACGATCGTCGACAGCACGTTGTTCCATTCGCTGCCGGTGGAGGGCCGCGACGGCTACCTGAGCTCGATCCACCGCGCGGCCGCCCCAGGGGCCGGCTATTTCGTGCTGGTGTTTGCCAAGGGCGCCTTCCCCGCCGAGATGGAACCCAAGCCCAACGAGGTCGACGAGGAGGAGTTGCGCGCGGCGGTGAGCAAGTACTGGGAGATCGACGAGATCCGGCCGGCGTTCATCCACGCGAACATTCCCCCGATGTCGAACGCGCCGTTCGAGTTTCCGCCGCACGACCGCGACGAGAAGGGCCGGATGAAGTTGCCGGCCTACCTGCTGATCGCGCACAAGTCCGGCTGAGGATGTAACCGCGCCACGCGCGGGTTAGGGGCTCACGCCCAGCAGGCTGGCCGCGACGTCTTCCACGATCGAAACAAAGTCGTTTGCTATGACGGTCGCTCCGTTCAGCCAGGTGGGTATTGGCGGGATCGTGAACTGCTCCTGCTGAACGGGGGCCAGGGTGATGTTGGGGATGTTGACGTCGGGCAGGCTGAAGCCGCCGACGCCGATGGGCGGGATGGTCAGCGGCGCCGTGGCGAACCCCGGCCAACTGACCTGCGGCAGCGTGAAACCGCCTACGCCGATCGGCGGGACGGTCAGCGGCGCCGTGGTGATGGCCGGCCAACTGACCTGCGGCAGCGTGAAACCGCCGACGGCGATGGGCGGAACGGTGACCGACGGGATGGAGAAGCCGGACAGGCCGACGGAGCCGACGGCCGGAAACACGTAGCTGCCGCCACTCGGGTTGCTGATGCTCAGGTAGGGCAGGGTGAAAGCCCCGATTTGGATACTGGGGATGTTGATTTGAGTGATGTAGCCCAGTGTGTTTAAGCCGAGCGATGGCGCGAAATCGAACGATTCAAGGTTGATGTCATAGTCCGGGAAGAGGACGTTACCGGTGTGTAAGTGGACCACTGTCTGGCCACCCCCCGGAACATTGATGTCCGGGAACTGTATCTGCGGAAGAGTGATTTGCGGGACGGTTATCGAAGGCAGGCTCCAGCCCGTCACTTGGATCAGGGGCGTCTGGAACGGCGGGATGGTCACCGCGGGCAGGTTGATCGGCGGCACCGTGATGGCGGGGGTGGTTATCGACGGCAGGTCGAATGCGCCGACGGTGATGTTGGCGGGGGTGGTGCCGGCCGGGATATTGATAGACGGTATCGACAGTTGCGGCAAGCTGAACGGACTCACCGTGACATTGGCGACCGTGGAACCGGCCGGAATGTTGATGGGCGGAATGGTGAGCTGGGGCAGGTTGAAGGGGGCGACGTTGATCGGGGGCACGTGCACCGCCGGCAAGATGACCCCGGGTGTGCTGATCGTGATTTGGATGCCACCCGTCCCGATATTGATGTCGAGTGCGTTGTTGAAAAGGTTGAAGGTGCGGTAGGTCGCGGCGGGTACCGCCGCGGCGGCCGCTGGGCCGCCACCGGTCACCGCGTTGCTCAAAACCTGCCCCGCGTTAGCGGCCTCGGCGCTGACATATGCCGCCGCACCAGCGCTCAGCAAGCTTTCGAACTCTGCGTGGAATGCCTGCGCTTGAGCGTTCAGAGCTTGAAATTGCCGGCCGGCGCTGCCGAACAGCGAAGCGATCGCGATCGATACCTCGTCTGCAGCGGACGCCGCTATCCCGGTGGTGGTGGGGCCCGCGGCCGCGGCGGCCTGGGTCAGCGAGGCACGAATACCTGCCAAGTCCCCAGCTGCACCCTGCACCGCGTCCGGCACGGTGATCACATACGACATCGCCCTCTCCTTTCACACACGCCGCACAGAGCAGGGTCGGGCGGTAGCGAGCCGAATGACGCTGCGGCCGAACCCAATTCGCCGGTCAGCCCGTCCCGGGCCGCCGCCTCCAGCATCGGAGCGGATCTCATCCGGCACCCTTTCTCACCCACAAGCCATCGAGGGCGTGCCGTCGCGGGCCGACCCTTAACCCCGGGCGCGCGCTAGGCAAAACCTACCGCACACGCGCCTAATAAGCACAGGGCTTTTCATACTTTCGGTCAGAACTAGCCGCCGGATTTCCCGAATCGGTTTCTTCGGGCGGCGGGCCCGGCGGGGCCGCTAGGTGCCGGTCGCCGCGGTCGCCGCGATCAGCGCCTCGGCGAAGCTCTCCAGGTCGTCGGCGGTGGTGTCGACGTGGGGCGAGATCCGCAGCACCGGCGCGGACAGCTCGTGCGGCGCCCGCGCCACCCCCGCGTAGGTGGTCACGATGCGCCGCTCGGCGAGCAACCATGCCCGCACCGCCTCGGGGTCGGCGCCGTCGACGGGGGCCAGCGTGGTGATGGCGCTCGGCTCCTCGGGCTCCTCGACCACCAGCCAGCCGTCGACGTCGGCCAGCAGGCTGCGGGCGATGTCGCCGAGCTCGGCCAACCGAGCCCGGATCGCTTCCGGCCCGTAGGCCAGATGTTCGCCGACGGCGACCGAAAAGCCGACGCGCGCAGCGTCGTTGGCCTCCCCAAAGCCGAGTTGCTGCGCCACCGACAGGCCCGCGGCCCACTGCGGAGCCGGCACTCGCGGCGTCAGCCGATCCATCAGCGCGGGTCGCACCGCCAGGGCGCCGACGCCGCGCGGCCCGGCGATCCATTTGCGCGACGACGAGTACATGGCGTCGGCGCCGACGGCGCAGTCGACGTGCCCCAGCGCCTGTGCGGCGTCGACCACCAGCGGCACGCCCAGTTCACGGCAGAGCCTGGCCACCATGGCAAGGGGCTGCACCACGCCGCGGTGGCTGGCCAGCGGCGTGAGGTGCACCAAGTCCGGCGGGTCCTCGCCAAGCTGGAATGCCGCGTCGTCGAGCGCCAGCCTGCCGTCGCCGAGGGTCGGCAAGGTGCGCACCTCGAACCCGTATGCGGCCATCACGGCCAGGTTGGGCCCGTACTCGCCGGGCAGGCAGGCCAGCGTGCGCCGGTCGGCCGGCCAGGCGCCCAGCAGCAGATCCAGCGCGTGCAGCGAGCCGGTGGTGAACACGACCTCGGCGTCGGGCATGCCGCACAGCGACGCGACCGCGGCCCGTCCGGCGTCAAGCACCGGGGCCGCCGCCTCGGCCGCGACATAGGCGCCGACCTCGGCCTCGTGCACCGCGTGCTTGGCGGCCGCGTCGAGCGCCGCGAAACCCTGGCGCGAACAGGCGGCGCTGTCGAGGTGCAGCCCGGCCGCCGGCGGACGGGCCGCCCGCCACCGGTCGGCCAGCGAATCCGGCGTCACTTCACCGCCAGCGACAGCCCGAAGTCGCCCGCGCCGTCGGTCCACCACCGGACGCGGCGCAGACCGGCCTCGGCCAATTCGGCGCTGACCCCGTCCGGGCGGAACTTGCACGACACTTCGGTGAGCATCTCCTCGCCGTCCGCGAAATCGACCGTCAGGTCGAGCGCCCCGACCCGCACCCGCTGGCGCCGGCCGGCCCGCAGCCACATTTCGATGCGTTCCTCGTCGGTGTTCCAGCGCGCCACGTGCTGGTAGGCCTCGACGTCGAAATCGGCGTCGAGTTGGCGGTTGATCACCGCGAGCACGTTGCGGTTGAACCGGGCCGTCACCCCGGCGGCGTCATCGTAGGCACGCACCAGCCGTTCGGCGTCCTTGACCAGGTCGGTCCCCAGCAGCAGGCTGTCGCCCGGCCGCATCACCCCGGCCAGGGTGCTGAGGAATTGCGTGCGCGGCTCGGGCGTGAGGTTGCCAATCGTCGATCCCAGGAACACGAACAGCCGCCGGCCGGCTTCGGGGATCTCGGTCAGGTGTTCCTCGAAATCCCCGCATACGGCGTTGATTTCGACGCCCGGGTATTCGCGCTGGACGGCGGTGGCGGTGGCGGACAGCACGCTGGCGTCGACGTCGAACGGCACGAACCCGCGCAGCGAGCCGCGGTCGCGCAGCGCGTCCAGCAGCCGCCGCGTCTTCTCCGACGTTCCGGCGCCCAGCTCGACCAGGGTGTCGGCCTCGCTGGCCGACGCAACCTCGCCGGACCGGTCGCGCAGGATCTCGGCCTCGGCGCGGGTCGGGTAATACTCGGGCAGCCGGGTGATCTGGTCGAAGAGGTCGCTGCCCACCGAATCGTAGAACCACTTGGGCGGCAAGGTTTTCGGCGTCTGCTGCAGGCCGTCGAGCACGTCCCGTCGCAGCGCGTGATACGCGGAGTCGGCGGCGAGGTGGTTGGACAGCGTCAGCGTCATCGAGATCCTTTCGAATGCGGGTGGCTCAGCGGGGTGATCCGGACGCCCGCCGGGGTGACGTCGACGAGGTGCCGATCGGGCACCTCGTCCCAGTCGGACGCGTCGTCGTAGGGCTCGCTGGCCACCACCACCCCGTCGTCGCGGCGCAGGACGAACAGGGTGTCTCCCCACGCGGTCGCCAGCAGCCGGGAACCGTCGGCGGCCACGATGTTGAGCCGGGCGAGCGGGTCGGCGGTTCCGATCTCCGCGATGGTTTCGCCCAGCGCATCGAGCCCGCGTTCGAAGAGGGTGGCCGCGAGTATCGCGCTGTCGCAAGAGGATTCGGCAGACGAGGTGGGCGGCAGCACCGCGCGATCGACGATCCCGTTGTGCGACAACAGCCAGCGGCCGTCGGTGAACGGCGCGGTCGCGCTGGCCTCGATCGGCATCCCCACGGTCGCCGAGCGCACCGCGGCCACCACGCAGTGGCTGCGCAGCGCCGGCGCGATCGAGTCGAACGACACGTCGCCCCACAGCGGTGCCGGGCTGCGCCAGCGGCGGGGCACCCCGCGATCGAAAAACCCGACGCCCCAACCGTCGGCGTTCATCAGGCCGTGCTTCTGGCGACGCGGGGCGTACGACTGCACCCGCAGCCCGCACGGCGGGTCCAGCACCAAAGAGGAGACGGTTACGTCGGCGCCGAGCCAGCCCAGGTGGCGACACATCAGGCCGATTCCTCCAGCACGTCCCAGGCCAGCCGCACACCGGAGAAGATCTGCCGCCGCACCGGGTGGTCCCAGTTGCGGAAGCTCGGCCGCAGGATCGCCGCCGCCACGGCCCACGAGCCGCCGCGCAGCACCCGGTAGTCGCCGTCGAAGAACGGCTGGGAGTAGCGCTCGTAAATCATCGGGACGAAGCCCGGCCAGGGCCGCAACGGCGAGGCGGTCCACTCCCAGACGTCACCGAGCAGCTGCTCCACCCCGTAGGCCGACGCGCCGGCGGGGTACGCGCCGACGGGCGCGGGACGCAGCGCGGTGCCGCCCAGGTTGGCCAGGGCCTCGGACGGCTCCTGTTCACCCCAGGGATAGCGGCGCCGGGTGCCGCTCGCCGGGTCCCACGCGCAGGCCTTCTCCCATTCCACCTCCGTGGGCAGCCGGGCGCCGGCCCAGGCGGCGTAGGCCTCGGCCTCGAAGTAGGTGACGTGCTGCACGGGCTCGTCGGCGGGAATGTCCTCGATGAAGCCGAACCGGGTGCGGGTTTTGGCGTCGCGACTCCAGAACTGCGGCGCGGTCAGGCCCGCGGCCTGACCGTGCTGCCAGCCGCGCTGCGACCACCACCGCGGCTGGTGGTAGCCGCCGTCGTCGATGAACTGGCGCCACTCGCCGTTGGTGACCGGAACCCGGCCGATCCGGAACGCCGGCACGTCCACGACGTGTGCGGGGCGTTCGTTGTCGAGCGAGTACGGTTCGCTCGCGGCGTCGACGCCGAGCACGAAGGGGCCGCCCGGGATCAGCACCGCCGTTCCGGCCACCCCCGGCCGGCCCGCGGGCAGGGCGGAAGCGTCGGTCAGCAGCGGCGCACCGGTGCGCAGGTTCAGCGCCTGCAGCATGGTCTCGTCGTGCTGGTTTTCGTGGCTGACCACCAGCCCGAAGACGAACGCCGCTTGCTCGCCGGCGGGGTCGTCGGGCAGCGCGTCCAAAGCGTCCAGCGCGGCCGACCGCACGGTGCGGCAATAAGACCGCGCCCGCTCGGGGGGCAGCAGCGGCAACTCCACGCGGCTGGCCCGGGAGTGTTCGAACGCGTCGTAGAGGCCCTCGACGGCCGGCGGCAACATCCCCGGCCGGGCCGGGTCGCCGCCCCGCAGCAGCCAGAACTCTTCCTGCTGACCGATGTGCGCCAGATCCCACACCAGCGGGCTCATCAACGGGTCGTACTGCCGCCACAGCTCGTCGTCGTCGAAATCGACCAGTCGCAGCGTGCGCGCCCGCGCCCGCGCCATGTCGTCGGCAAGCCTCTGTCGGGACCTCACGGGCCCCCTTGCGCCATCCGCGCCACCACCGGCGCGATGCCATGCTCGATGACCCGGTCGGAAAAGTCGTCGCCCGGACATCGGCCCCGCTCGACGCCGCTCGCCAGGAGCTGCATCGACTCGGTCAGCTGCGCGGGCGCCCGCTCCGCCGCGATCGCCATGCACTTGTTGGCCGCCTCGTAGAGGCGCCGGTCGCGGAGGCCCACCCGGGCCGCCGTGTCCCAGGCGGTGGCCACCGGTTCGACGGCCTCGGCCGCCAGGTCGGCGGCGACCGGGTCGTCGAGCAGCGCGACCAACGTGAACACCACCGCCGGCCACAACGCGTCGGGCACGCTGTCGAGGTAGCGGATTTCCAGCCACTGCCTCGGGCGCACCGGCGGGAACAGCGTGGTCAGGTGGTATTCCAGGTCGGCGATCGTCGGGCGCCGCTCGCCGAGCAATACCCGGCCGTCCACCCAGTCCGCGAAGGGCACCCACCGGGTGACGGCCACGGCTTCGGGGTCGCGCACCAGCATCACCGGGGCCTTGAGCGCATAGCGCGCCCAGTCGGTGCCCGGGTCGTCGCCGCTGGCGCCCAGGATCGGTCCGCAGCGCGCCGAGTCCATGTCGCCCCACACCCGCTGCCGCGTCGACACCCAGCCGGTGAACTCGCCGCCCAGCATCGGGGAATTCGCCGAGATCGCGATCATCGTCGGGCCCAGCGCGTGGGCCAGCCGGACCCGCGCCGCCCAGCCATCCCGCGGCCCGGCGTCCACGTTGACCTGAATCGACGCGGTGGACGTCATCATCGCCGCGCCCGCCTCCCCGGAGCGGCTGGCGCCGAAGAACCGCTCCATGGCGCGGTAGCGCGGGCCCGGGTTGATGCGCTTCGGCGGCCGCAGCGGGTCGGCGCCGAGGAAAACCAGGCCCAGCCCGGCGTCGGCTAGGGCCGACCGCAGCACGGCCTGATCCCGATTCATCGCGTCGACCGAGGCCAGCACCCCGTCGGCGGGCGGGCCGGACAACTCGACGGCTCCCCCGGGTTCGACGGTGACGACGCTGCCGTCGGGCAGGGCGGGCAGCTGATCGAGCACGTCGCTGATTTCGTCCCAACCGGGGCGGCGGTGCGGGTCGGTCAGGTCGTGGCAATGCCCTTCCAGTTCCAGGCCGATACGCCGCAGCGGTCCATCGATCAGGCAGCCCTCGGCGATGTATTTCGCGGCGGCGGCAGAGTCGACCATTTCGGCTTGGGCGGCGCTGACGGCGGCGGACGTCATATCACGATCCCTTCGAGGCCCGGGGCTGGCGACGCGGACCGCTGGTTGCGCAACGAACGGAGAAATATCGCCACTACTTCATCTTGCAGATCGCACCGACATATTCCCGTCCCGCCGGGACTTCTCCGTCAAAACCATCCGAGCCCACCCGGGTGCGCGGGTCCACGCTACTGGCCCAGCGCGTTCTGCATCGCCCCGGCCAGGACGTTGACCGCGGGACCCGCGTTGCCAGATTGGCAGACCTTGGCCTGCAGCAACACGTTTTCGCGCAGCCTGGTTTGATCGAAGCAGCGCCGGTCGGTGCCCGCCTCCTGCTTGGTCCAACCGGCGTCCGTACCCGTCGCCGGGCCGCCGTCGAACGACCACACCTGAGTGCTCCCGTTGTCCAGATGCATCGCGGTGGTCTGCCCCGAGCAACCGACGGTCCGGTCCACGACGCGATGGAACGCCCGCGCCGCGGCGTCATCACTGGCGAACACCCCGACCGCCTGCTTGACGAAATGGGTCTGGTCGTTGGCCGAGGTCTGGGTGGTCGCCCCGTTGAACGAGGCCAGGTCCGGATCGTCGAACACCTCCGGCAGCCCGATGTCGGCCCAGTTGTTGCACACCGGCACGTCGACCGAGAACCCCTGGAAGGGCTGGGTAAACGTCGACTCCCAGCCCATCGGGCCGCCGACGATGTTGCCGACCGAGCCCTTGCCCAGCACCGCGTAATTGACCACCCCGGGCTCCGACGGATGCGCGACCGCCACGGGAACACCCAAAGCCGTTCCGACCGCCACGCCGACGGTCACCACCGCGGCACAGATCCGCATGGTCATGGGTTTCGATCATGCCAGTGCCGGGTGCGCGATAGCGAACGCCGGATTATTGCGCCCGCACCCCCTCCTCCACTTTCTTCCCGAGGTCGGGGTCGACGTTGCGCCAGTACTCGAACACCCGCGACAGCACCGGCTCTTTGACGCCCTTGGAAACGTGCCCGATGATGTTGTGCGCCAAGCGTTCCCGGGCCGCATCGTCAAGCACCTCGCGGACCATGGTGCCGGCCTGCCCCCAGTCGTCGTCCTCGGGGTGCAGCGTGTATGCGGCGCGGACCATGTCGCCGTCGGCGTGCCAGCGCACCTCGGCGGCGCGGGCGGGGTCCGCCTGCGGGCCGCCGTAGGAATTGGGCGCGTACACCGGATCGGCGACGTTGCTCATCCGCATCGCGCCGTCCTTGGAGTAGCTGTTCACCTCGACCTTCGGCGTGTTGACGGGGATCTGCCGGTAGTTGGTCCCCAGCCGGGCGCGGTGCGCGTCGGAGTAGGAGAACCCGCGGGCCTGCAACATCTTGTCGGGGCTCAATCCGGTGCCGGGAACGATGTTGTTGGGCTCGAACGCCGCCTGCTCGATTTCGGTGTGGTAGTCGGTGACGTTGCGGTCCAGCGTCAGCTTGCCGACATCGATCAGCGGGTAGTCGCCGTGCGGCCACACCTTGGTCAGGTCGAACGGGTTGAACCGGTAGTTCCTGGCCTCCTCGTACGGCATGATCTGCATCTTCAGCGTCCAGCTCGGGTGATCGCCGCGCTCGATCGCGTCGTACAGGTCCCGCTGGTGATAGTCGCCGTCCTCCCCGGCCAGCCGGTCGGCGTCTTCCTGGGTCAGGAACTCCACGCCCTGATCGGTGATGAAGTGGTACTTCACCCAGAAGATCTCGCCGCCGGCGTTGATCCAGCTGTAGGTGTGGCTGCTGTAGCCGTTCATCTGCCGCCAGCTCTTGGGGATCCCGCGATCGCCCATCAGCCAGGTGACCTGGTGCGCGGACTCCGGCGACAGCGTCCAGAAATCCCATTGCATGTTGTGGTCGCGCAAATTCGTTGCCTGCATGCGCTTTTGGGACCGGATGAAGTGCTGGAACTTCATCGGGTCGCGCATGAAGAAGACCGGCGTGTTGTTGCCGACCATGTCGAAGTTGCCCTCGGTCGTGTAAAACTTCAGCGCGAAGCCGCGCGGATCCCGCCAGGTGTCCGGGCTGCCGCGCTCGCCGGCGACGGTCGAAAACCGGATCAGCGTCTCGGTTTTGGTGCCCGGCTGGAACACCGCCGCCCGGGTGTATTGGCTGACGTCGTTAGTCACCTCGAAGTGACCGAAGGCGCCGCCGCCCTTGGCGTGCGGCTGGCGTTCCGGGATGCGCTCCCGGTTGAACATCGCCATCTGTTCGATCAGGTAGTGATCCTGCAGCAGGATCGGCCCGTCGGGGCCGATCGTCAGCGATTGGTCATCACTGGGTGCGGGGATGCCGGCGTCGGTGGTGGTATGGCGGTCAGTCATTTCGCTACCTCTTCGTATCTCGGACGAGCACAACAGCTTTCGATGCGCGCAGCACCAACGGCGCGGCTAGGGACGCGGATTGCCCGGGGTATTCGGCGCCGGGGCGGGCGCGCTGGGCGTCGGCGACTGGCTGGGGCCGCCCGGACCGGCGCCCGGCGGCGGACCGAACGGGCCACCCGGCCCACCCGGGCCGAAGCCCGGCGGCGGCCCCCACGGGCCGACGACCATCCCCGGTCCGCCGGGCCCGCCGAACTGCCACGGGCCGCCGCCCGGCCCGCCGGGGCCGCCGGGGCCGTACATCATGTCGTGATGATGTTTGTGGTGGCAGTGATGGTTGAACCCGACGACCATGGCGCCGGCAAAGAAGACGGTCGACAGAATGAAGACGATGCCGGCCACGATCACCACCCACGCGGCGGCGACGTAGAGCCTGGGCGGCTTGACCCGCTCGTAGGCGGGCGGCGGCGGGGCGGCGGCAGTCGGTGGCGCTGACGGTTCGGGTGCTTGGGTCATGCCTTGAATAGTGCCCGTCTCGTCGACCCCGCTAACAGGTCACGCGGACAAAAAGTTGCTGTGAATTGTGTAGCCCGGCGCTCGTTCGAGCGCCGGGCTATCGGTGGAGGTTTACACGCCCCGCCTACGGCGTGCGAGACGGCGCGACCGACGACGGGATCTGGCTGGGTCCCGGCGCGCCCGGTGTTGCCGATGCGGGCCCGCCGCCCTGGACCGCCCCGGGGCCGCCCGCCGGACCGCCGGGTCCGCCGGGACCGCCCGGGCCGCCGAAGCGGTGCGGGTGCATGAAGGCCGCGTGGTGCTTGTGGTGGTGGTGCATGCCGCCGTGGCCGTGGTGTCCGAGCGCCATCCCGGTGAAGAAGATCACCGAGACGATGAACACGACGCCGGCGACGATGGCCACCCATGCGGCGGCAATGAAGACCCGAGGGGTCCGGAAGAGCGCCGGCTCGGCCGCCGGCGCGGGCGCAGTTGCGGTTGAGGTCCGCACAGTTGGGGTGTCAGATGTTTCACTCATGAGACTCATGATGCGGGCGTTAACAGTAGTGACGGCTATGCGCTACTTAAGTGCCAGCTATGAGCTGAAAACGGCGTTGACCTGCCAAAACCGCTGCTCCGGGTGCGCTAATCCGGCTTGAACGGGTTGACCGCGAACTGGATCACCCGGTACGGCGAACGGGCACGCGGATCGACGTTGTTCCACTGGCTGACGAAGATCCGCAGTTCGTCGAGGGTGGACCCCGGTGAGATGTAGCCGCCATACGGCTGCGCCAGCCGGTTGTCGAACGGGGGCGGCAGGCTCTCGGCCGGATCGGGCCACTCGTCGTGCTGCACCACGGTGGTCACCGGCGCGGTACCCAGCGAGGTCGGGTCGTCGGCGACCCGGACCTCCATGTTGCCCGTGCTGGCGTTGAAGTAGGACAGCACCGCCTTGCCGTCGATCTGCCGGATGGACATCTCGCCCACCTGATCCGGCCACAGGGGCGTCGGCGCCTTGTTCCATCCACCGCCGGGGCCCGACGCCCAGCCCTGCCAGCGGGACCGGTCGGTGAACGTCTGGGGGGTGGCCCGGTACAGCAACACCGGATCACGACGCGTGAAGCTGTTGGCCACGATGTACACCCACCCGCTCGGCGAATCGGGCGCGGGAATGGGGTCGTAGTAGCCGCTGATCTGCGACTGCGAACCACCCTGATACGAGCCGTCGCGCCGGGATCCCGCGACGGTCTGCCAGCTGCCGCGCGCCGGCTCGGGCGTCACCAGCCGGGAGCTCTGCGGCTCCAGGTTTTTCGTCGTGGTGACCATCAGGTAGTTGCGGCGGTTGATCTGCACCACCCCGGCGGGCAGCTGGGAATCCCCGGGCGGGGTGGGGTCGGCCAGCAGCGGCTTGTTGATCCCGGTGACGCCGGTGTAGCGCACCCCGGCGGGGTCGTCGACCGAGGCCGTATCGACACGCAGCGCGATCGGCGAATGCCAGCCGCCGAAGCCGACGCCCTGGCCGGCGAAGCTGTCGCCGCAGACCTGCAGCAGCTCGGTGGGAAATTCGACGAACTCACAGAGGTCCGTCGCGCCGACGCCGTAGTCCCCGGTGGGGGTCCCGGTGCCGGCCGTCGGCCCGATTCGCAGCACCTGGCCGGGCGCCAGCGGCTGCAGGATCGGCTCCGGCGCCGGCGCCGGCGGATCGGCATGCGCTGCCCAAAAGCACTGCGGCACAAGCAAAGCGCCCACAACTAGCGAGACCCGCGTCGCGGAACTCACCCGCGGCCTCACAACTGGGCGGCGAGTAACTCGGCAATCTGGATGGTGTTGAGCGCCGCACCCTTGCGCAGGTTGTCCCCCGAGACGAACAGCGCCAGGCCGCGCCCGTCGGGCACGCCCGGGTCGCGCCGGATGCGCCCGACCAGCGATTCGTCCACACCGGCGGCGGCCAGCGGCGTCGGCACGTCGACGACCTTGACGCCCGGGGCGCCGTCGAGCAGCTCGCGGGCCCGCTCCGGGGACAGCGGCCGCGCGAACTCGGCGTTGATCGACAACGAGTGCCCGGTGAAAACCGGCACCCGCACGCAGGTGCCGCTGACCAACAGGTCGGGGATGCCGAGGATCTTGCGGCTCTCGAAGCGCAACTTCGCGTCCTCGTCGGTCTCGCCGGAACCGTCGTCCAACAGCGATCCTGCGAGCGGCAGGATGTTGAACGCGATGGGCGCCACGTACGTCTTCGGCGCCGGAAAGTCGACTGCGCCGCCGTCATACACCAGCTGCTCGGCGCCGTCGATGACGGCGCGCGCCTGGGTGGCCAATTCCTCGACGCCGGCGAGCCCGCTACCGGAGACCGCCTGATAGCTGGACACCACCAGGCGCTGCAGCTGCGCCTCGTCGTGCAGCACCTTGAGCACGGGCATCGCGGCCATCGTCGTGCAGTTCGGGTTGGCGATGATGCCCTTCGGGCGGTTCGCGGCGTCCCGCGCGAAGTTCACTTCCGACACCACCAGCGGCACGTCGGGATCCTTGCGCCACGCCGACGAGTTGTCGATCACCGTCACGCCGGCGGCGGCGAACCGCGGCGCCTGCACCAGCGACATCGTCTTGCCGGCCGAGAACACCGCCAGGTCCAGCCCGGTCGGGTCCGCGGTCGCGGCGTCTTCGACCTCGATCTCCTGGCCGCGGAATGCCAGCTTGCGGCCCTGCGAGCGGGCGGAGGCGAAGAATCGCACCGTCGTCGCGGGAAAGTCACGCTCCTCGAGGAGCGTGCGCATCACCTGGCCCACCTGACCGGTGGCCCCCACTACCCCAATCGCAACCATCTATCTGCCCGTCCCCGCGTACACCGTCGCCGACTCCTCGCCGCCGAGCCCGAACGCCTCATGCAACGCCACGACTGCCTTGTCTAGTTCGGTGTCACGGCACAGCACCGAGATCCGGATCTCGGAGGTGGAGATCAGCTCGATGTTGACGCCCACGGTGGCCAGCGCCTCACAGAAGGTCGCGGTGACGCCCGGATGGCTGCGCATGCCCGCCCCGATCAGCGACACTTTGCCGATGTGGTCGTCGTAGAGCAGCTGGGTGAACCCGATCTCGTCGCGCAGCGCGTCGAGCTTCTCCACCGCGGTGGGCCCGCTGTCGCGCGAGCAGGTGAAGGTGATGTCGGTCTTGCCGTCCTCGACCTTGGAGACGTTCTGCAGCACCATGTCGATGTTCACGTCGGCGTCGGCGACGGCCCGGAACACCCTGGCGGCGTAGCCGGGGATGTCGGGTATCCCGACGATGGTCACCTTCGCCTCGCTGCGGTCGTGCGCGACTCCGGTCAGGATGGGGTCTTCCATGGCGATGTCCTTGATCGATCCCTTAACGACGGTGCCCGGCTTGTCCGAGTATGACGACCGGACGTGCACCGGAATGTTGTAGCGGCGAGCGTATTCGACGCAGCGCAGCATCAGCACCTTGGCGCCGCACGCCGCCATCTCGAGCATCTCCTCGAACGTCACGGTGTCCAGCCTGCGGGCGTTGTGCACGATCCTGGGGTCGGCGCTGAAGATGCCGTCCACGTCGGTGTAGATCTCGCAGACGTCGGCGTCGAGCGCCGCGGCCAGGGCCACCGCGGTGGTGTCCGAGCCGCCACGGCCGAGCGTGGTGACGTCCCGGGTGTCCTGGCTGACTCCCTGGAACCCGGCGACCAACACGATGCGGCCTTCGTCGAGCGCGGTCCGCAGCCGGCCCGGCGTGACCTCGATGATCTTGGCGTTGCCGTGCGTGCCGGTGGTGATCACGCCCGCCTGCGAACCGGTGAACGATCGCGCCTGCGCGCCAAGCGATTCGATCGCCATGGCGACCAGCGCATTGGAGATGCGTTCACCGGCGGTCAGCAGCATGTCGAGTTCGCGCGGCGGGGGGGCCGGGCAGACCTGCTGAGCCAGGTCCATCAGGTCGTCGGTGGTGTCGCCCATCGCGGATACGACCACCACGACGTCATTGCCCTGCTTCTTGGTCGCGACGATGCGCTCGGCGACGCGGCGGATCCGGTCGGCATCTGCCACGGATGATCCGCCGTACTTCTGTACGACGAGCGCCACTGTTTCCCTTCCCGGCTGGTCTTAAGTCCACAACAGAATACGTGGGGGCGCATCTCAATTTTCCGGCCGTTGCTTGTGCGCTCTGGGCTTTGCGTGTGAGCTCAGGGCGGGACTTTCACGATTTTCTCGCCCTGGCCGCACGCGCAAAGCCGTCACCGCACGCTCGACGCCGGTTTTCCCTCGCGGCGCAGATCGCGGTAGAGTGCACACCGTGCAGCGGGTGCTCCTCCTCGGACGCCGCGACGGGGTCTGATCCAGACCGGCTTCCCGTCGCGGGGGTTCGCGATGCGCCGGTCTGAGGTTCCTTCCCAACCCCGGAGCAACTACCGTGACCAATCCTGATTCGCCCGACGCCTACAAGTCGGCACGCACCATCGTCAAACCCGCCGGCCCGCCGGGGCCCGGCCAGCCCGCGTGGAATCCCCAGCGCGGGTCATCGATGCCGATCAACCGGTATCGGCCCTTCGCCGAAGAGGTCGAGCCCATCCGCCTGGCCGACCGCACCTGGCCCGATCGGGTCCTCACCAGCGCCCCGCTGTGGTGCGCGGTGGACCTGCGCGACGGCAACCAGGCCCTGATCGACCCGATGAGCCCGGCCCGCAAGCGCCGCATGTTCGACCTGTTGGTGTGCATGGGCTACAAGGAGATCGAGGTCGGATTCCCGTCGGCCAGCCAGACCGACTTCGACTTTGTCCGCGCGATCATCACCGAGGGCGCCATCCCCGACGACGTGACGATCCAGGTGCTGACCCAGTGCCGGCCGGAGCTGATCGAGCGCACCTTCGAGGCGTGCGCGGGCGCGCCCCGGGCCATCGTGCACTTCTACAACTCGACGTCGATCCTGCAGCGCCGCGTGGTGTTCCGCGCCGACCGGGCGGCGGTCCAGGCCATCGCGACCGACGGCGCGCGCAAGTGCGTCGAGGAGGCCGCCAAGCATCCCGGCACGCAGTGGCGCTTCGAGTACTCGCCGGAGTCCTACACGGGCACGGAACTCGAGTACGCCAAGCAGGTGTGCGACGCCGTCGGCGGAATCATCCAGCCCACGCCGGAGAACCCGATCATCTTCAACCTGCCCGCCACCGTGGAGATGGCCACCCCGAACGTCTACGCCGACTCGATCGAGTGGATGAGCCGCAACCTGGCCAACCGGGACTCGGTGATCCTGAGCCTGCACCCGCACAACGATCGCGGAACCGCCGTCGCCGCAGCCGAATTGGGCTACCAGGCCGGGGCGGACCGCATCGAGGGCTGCCTGTTCGGCAATGGGGAGCGCACCGGCAACGTGTGCCTGGTGACGCTGGGGCTCAACCTGTTCTCCCGCGGCGTGGACCCGCAGATCGACTTCTCCAACATCGACGAGATTCGCCGCACCGTCGAGTACTGCAACCAGCTGCCGGTGCCCGAGCGCCACCCCTACGGCGGGGACTTGGTCTACACGGCGTTCTCCGGCAGCCACCAGGACGCCATCAACAAGGGCCTGGACCAGATGAAGATCGCCGCGGACGAGGCCGACACCGACGTCGACGACATGCTCTGGCAGGTGCCGTATCTGCCGATCGACCCCAAGGACGTCGGGCGCACTTACGAGGCGGTGATCCGGGTCAACTCGCAGTCCGGCAAGGGCGGGGTGGCCTACATCATGAAGGCCGACCACGGTCTGGCGCTGCCGCGGCGGCTGCAGATCGAGTTCTCCCAGGTGATCCAGAAGATCACCGACGGGGAGGGCGGCGAGGTCTCGCCAAAGGAGATGTGGGAGGCCTTCTCCGAGGAGTACCTGGCCCCGGTGCGGCCGCTGGAGCGAATCAAACAGCGCGTCGACGCCTCCGACGAAGACGGCGGCATCACGACGATCGAGGCCACCGTCAAGATCGACGGCGTCGAGACCGAGATCAGCGGCGCCGGCAACGGCCCGCTCGCCGCCTTCGTCCACGCGCTCGGGACCGTCGGCTTCGACGTGGCCGTGCTGGATTACTCCGAGCACGCGATGAGCTCGGGTGACGACGCTCAGGCCGCCGCGTACGTGGAAGCCTCGGTGGGCGGACGCACGGTGTGGGGCGTCGGCATCGCGCCGTCGATCACCACCGCGTCGCTGCGGGCCGTGGTGTCGGCGGTCAACCGGGCGTCGCGCTAGCGCCGAAGAACGCGCTCATCAGCCGGTCGACCAGCCCCGCGGGGTCGTCGTCGGTGGGCATCGTCAGCTTGCTGAACACGTAGCCGTTGAGCAGGCGGCTCAGCTCCTCCATCTGCTGCGGCTCCGGGGCGAGGCCCGCCGCCTCGAAGATCAGGGTGGCCGACTTCACCGCGGCGGCCTGCAGGTCTTTGAGGAATGGCCGCAGCTCCGGGCGGCGCGTGCCCTCCATGAACAACTCGAACCGGGCCAGCGTGGAGCGGCGAGCTTGCTCGTCGGGGTCGGAGATCAGCCGCGTCATCAGCGCCTTGACACCGTCACGCGTCAGCGAGCCGATCGACGCCCGCAACGCCTCGACGCGCCGCCAATGCAGATCGACGGTCCGCGACGCGGTGGCTTCGAGCAAGGCTTGCCGGGTCCGGAAGTAGTTCGACGTGGTGCCCGCCGGCAGACCCGCCCGCTCGTCGACCTGGCGATGCGTCAGCCCACCGACGCCCGTGTCGGCGAGGATGCCGATCGCGGCGTCCAGCAGCTGCGCGCGTCGTTCCGGATTAGGCGGCATCAGTCTTTGTAGCGCAGCCGCCAGAACATCGTCAGGAAAGCCGGATACACGGCGATCAGCAGCAGGTAGCTGAACCACATCCGAAACCACATGTACAGCGACAGATCCTTCGTCACGTACGAGCAGTAAATGTGCAGCGGCACGCTGAAGGCGATGTAGACCAGCGATGCCGTAAAGAACGCCCGATGCGGCTTGTTGGCGAACCGCACGCGCCGGTACACCAGGATGCCGGTGACGGCCGCGTACGTCATCGGGACCAGCAGGATCCGGTCGGTGGTCAGCGTCAGCGCGTATTTCAGCGTGAGGTCGTCCCCGAAGATCACCCGGTACAGGTGGATCAGCACACCGAGCGAAATGGTCAGCATGGCCGCCGCGCGGAAAAAGTAGCCGTGGCGGCGGTACGCGGCCCACCACCGCCTCGGTACTACATCTGTAGTGGTTACCATGCCGCTGACGGTACTACTACAGGCGTAGTGATGGCAAGGGGTGGGGGTTCAGAACAGCGCCAGCTGCGCGTCGGCCGCGCTGACGTCGGTGAATTCCTCCATGCTGGTGCCGCGCGCGACGGCGCCGACGCCCTCCATGAACTGCGCGTCGGACACCACCGGCACCCCCAGCTGGCGGGCGTGATAGCCCTTGCCCTGTTCGGGAGCGGCGTCGTTGCAGACCACCAGCGAAGTCTCGCCGTCCACGACGTCGCTGTAGGCGAGCCCGGCGTGCAGGATCCGCTCGACGAGTTCCTCGTGGGTGCGTCTCACCTCGGCCGCCAGCGCGACCCGCATGCCCTGGACCAGCGGCCGGCCCCGCACGAAGGGCCCCGGGTTGAGGTAGGCGCACGGCATCCGCGACGCCAGCACCTTCAGCGGGCGCAGCTCGTCGTGGGTCACCCGGCCGTTCGGCCATTGCCGCCGGGTCACCGGGTGTACCGGCAGCCAGACGTCGCGTTCGCGCGCCCGCTGCAGCGCCGACTCCAGCACGCCGGTCAGCACCAAGGCGTCGTCAAAGGCGTCGTGCGGCCGCTCCTGCACCACGCCCCAGTGCGCCGCAAGGGTCTCCAGCCGCAGGTTCTCGACCCCGAGGTCCAGCCGCCGCGCCAGCTCAACGGTGCACATGACGTCGTCAACCGGCAGCTCGGCCTCGGCGAGCTCGGCCTCCGCGGCGAGGAACGCGTAGTCGAAGGCGACGTTGTGCGCCACCAGCGTGCGGCCGCGCAGCACCTCCACCAGGTCACCGACGATGTCGGCGAACTGCGGCTGGTCCTCGAGCATCGCGGCGGTCAGGCCGTGCACATGGGTGGGACCCGGGTCCACTCCGGGATTGAGCAGGCTGACCACCGACTGCTCCACCCGGCCGTCGGCGTCGAGCCCGAGCGCGGCGACGCTGATGATCCGCGCCTGACCCGGGCGAAAGCCCGAGGTCTCGACGTCGATGACTGCCCAACCCCCGCCCGGCTCGCTGGCCGGCCGCCCCCAGGACACCCGGTTCATGAACTGAGGATGGCATGCCGGACCGACATCGCCGGTTCGCTGCGACTCGTGTCGTGCGTAAATCACGAGAGCGACCCACAGCGCCCGGCGCACAGCGCCGCGCTAGTGATCGCCCCTACACCCATGGGGGCGACCCACAGCGCCCGGCGCACAGCGCCGCGCTAGTGATCGCCCCTAAACTCTCCGGGGTGATCACCACCCGCGCACGCCTGGCCCTCGCCGCGGGAGCGAGCGCGCGCTGGGCGTCGCGAGTGACCGGACGTGGGGCCGGCGCCATGATCGGTGGCCTGGTCGCGATGACGCTGGACCGTTCGGTGCTGCGCCAGCTCGGGGCCGGGCGGCGCACGGTCGTCGTCACGGGCACCAACGGCAAGTCGACGACCACGCGGATGACGGCGTCCGCGCTCGCGACGCTGGGCCCGGTCGCCACCAACGCCGAGGGCGCCAACATGGACGCCGGCCTGGTCGCCGCGCTGGCCGCCGACCGCGAGGCCGGGCTGGCCGCCCTGGAGGTCGACGAGATGCACGTGCCGCACGTCGCCGACGCCGTCGAGCCCAGCGTCATCGTGCTGCTCAACCTGTCGCGCGACCAGCTGGACCGGGTCGGGGAGATCAACGTGATCGAACGCACGCTGCGGGCCGGCCTGGCGCGTCACCCCAAGGCGGTCGTCGTCGCCAACTGCGACGACGTGCTGATGACCTCCGCGGCCTACGACAGCCCCAACGTGGTGTGGGTGGCCGCGGGCGGCGCGTGGGCCAACGACTCCGTCAGCTGCCCGCGCAGCGGCGAGGTCATTGTCCGCGACAAGGAGCACTGGTATTCCACCGGCGCCGACTTCAAACGACCCAGCCCGCAGTGGTGGTTCGACGACGAGACGCTGTACGGGCCCGACGGCCTGGCCCTGCCGATGCGGTTGGCGCTGCCGGGCGCGGTGAACCGGGGCAACGCCGCCCAGGCCGTGGCCGCCGCCGTCGCGCTGGGCGCCGACCCGTCGAAGGCGGTGGCGGCGGTGTCCCAGGTCGACGAGGTCGCCGGGCGCTACCGCAGCGTCCGCGTCGGCGACCACGACGCGCGGATCCTGCTGGCCAAGAACCCCGCCGGCTGGCAGGAGGCGCTGTCGATGGTGGACAAGCACGCGGCGGGGGTGGTCATCTCGGTCAACGGGCAGGTGCCCGACGGCGAGGACCTGTCGTGGCTGTGGGACGTGCGCTTCGAACACTTCGAGGAGACCCGAGTCGTCGCCGCCGGGGAACGCGGCACCGACCTCGCGGTGCGCCTGGGATACGCGGGCGTCGAGCACACGTTGGTGCACGACACCGTGGCCGCCATCGCGTCGTGCCCGCCCGGGCGGGTGGAGGTCGTCGCCAACTACACCGCGTTCCTGCAGCTGCAGCGGGCATTGGCGCGCCATGGCTGACTCGACCGTGCGGATCGGGCTGGTGCTGCCCGACGTGATGGGCACCTACGGCGACGGCGGCAACGCCCTGGTGCTGCGCCAACGGCTGCGGTTGCGGGGCATTGCGGCCGAAATCGTCGAGATCACGCTGGCCGATCCGGTGCCCGAGTCGCTGGACCTGTACACGCTGGGCGGGGCCGAGGACTACGCGCAGCGGCTGGCCACCCGGCATCTTCTCCGCTACCCGGGCCTGCAGCGCGCGGCCGAACGGGGTGCGCCCGTGCTGGCGATCTGCGCGGCGGTCCAGGTGCTGGGGCACTGGTATGCGACGTCGTCGGGCGAACGGGTCGACGGGGTGGGCATGCTGGACGCGACCACGTCGCCGCAAGACGCGCGCACCATCGGCGAGCTGGTCAGCAAGCCGCTGCCGGCCGGCCTGACGCAGCCGCTCACCGGCTTCGAGAACCACCGGGGCGGAACGGTTTTGGGGCCGGCCGCGTCGCCATTGGGCGCGGTGGTCAAGGGCGCGGGAAACCGGGCCGGTGACGGCTTCGACGGCGCGGTGCAGGGCAGCGTGGTCGCGACCTACATGCACGGGCCGTGCCTGGCCCGCAATCCCGAGCTGGCCGACCTGTTGCTCGGCAAGGTGGTGGGTGATCTCGCGCCGCTGCAACTGCCCGAGGTGGACCTGCTGCGCCGCGAGCGTCTGGCGGCCCGCTGAGCGCCGCCCTCGTCCGCGACACATAACTCTCTGCGACGACACGCCGCGGCGCGTCGCAACGGTTTATGTCTCGGGCTGAGGCCGCCCATCTGGGCTCCAAGTTTTCTTCAAGGATCCGTCTAGCGGCGCCGCCCAGCCTTTTCTCGACGCACCGACCGAGAAAAGGACCCGCATGAGCAACGCCAGAACCATCCTCGTCAGGGCTGCCCGCGTCGTCGGGCTCGCGGCCGTCTTGAGCGCGGCCACCGGCTCGCTGGTTGCGTTCGCCGCGACGGCCGACGCGGCCCCGGGCGCTCCCGTCGCCGGCCATGAAGGGATGCACGGCAACCCGGCCGCCGTGGCGCCCTACTGGCGCTACCAGCAGCAGGACCGCGACTGCGGGGAGATGGCGGTGGCCGACGTCGTCGGCCAGGTCACCGGCCACGAACCCAGCGAGGACGAGATCACCGCCGCCGCACGCACTACGGCGTCCCGGCCAGCGCGGTCCACCCCAGCCTCGACGCCCTGGCCCGCGACCTGGATCAGGGGCGCAAGGTGATCGTCGGGCTCAACGACCGGATCCTTTGGAACAAGTCCGGCGACCGCAGCCAGGAAAACCACTTCGTCGTCGTCATCGGCATCGACACCTCGGCCAACGTGGTGCACCTGAACGACAGCGGCATCGCAGCCGGGCGCGACGAACGAGTGTCCGTCTCGACTTTCGAAGCGGCCTGGGAGACCAGCGACAACTTCGCCGTTGTCACCAGCTGACGGGTCAGACCATGGCCCGGCGGCCGGTGAGCGCGCGGCCCAGGGTCAGCTCGTCGGCGAACTCCAAGTCACCGCCCATCGGCAGCCCGGACGCGATCCGCGTCACGGTCAGGCCGGGGATGTCGCGCAGCATCCGGACGAGGTAGGTGGCCGTCGCCTCCCCCTCGGTGTTGGGGTCGGTGGCGATGATCACCTCGGTGATGTCGACGTCGTCGACCCGCTCGCCGATGCGGGTCAGCAGCTCGCGGATGCGCAGCTGTTCGGGACCCACGCCGGACAGCGGGTCGAGCGCGCCGCCCAGCACGTGGTAGCGGCCGCGGAACTCGCGGGTGCGCTCGACGGCCTGGATGTCCTTCGGCTCCTCGACGACACAGACCTGCGAACCGTCCCGGCGGGGGTCGGAGCAGATGCGGCAGCGCTCGTCGTCGGACACGTTGCCGCACACCGCGCAGAATCGCACGCCCTCGCGGACCTTCCCCAACACCGCGGTCAGGCGGTCGATCTCGGGCGGTTCGACCGACAGGAGGTGAAACGCGATGCGCTGCGCGCTCTTGGGCCCGATACCCGGCAACTTGCCGAGCTCGTCGATCAGATCCTGGACAGGTCCCTCAAACATGTCGGTGCAGCGTCAGAGCCCCGGCATCTGAGTCGGCGGCGACGGCGACGGCTGGGCCGGTGGGGCGCCCATGCCACCGGCCAGGGCCCCGAGCCGCTCCTGCGCCATCTTGGTGACCTGCGCCGACGCGTCGCGCATGGCCCCGACGATCAGATCCTGCAGAGTCTCGATGTCGCTGGGGTCCACGACCTTGGGATCGATCTCGACCCCGATCACCTCGCCGCTGCCTTTGACGACCACCTTGACCAAGCCCCCGCCGGCTTCACCGTGGATCTCGGCGTTCGCGAGCTGGTGCTGGGCCTCCAGTAGCTTCTGCTGCATCTGCTGCGCCTGAGCGAGCAGCGCCGACATGTCGCCTCCGGGTTGCATGACAATCCCCTCGCATCTTGGTCTCGAGTTGGTTTCGCCTGCGGGTGCCGGGCGATTCGGAACACCCAGCGTAGACCGCGCGAGGTTACCTTTGCGCCGTGGACCTACGAGTGAGCAGGCGTGTCGGAATCAAATCGCTGGTTGGTGTGCTGGTCGCCGCCTCGGCGGCGATCCTGCCGACGGCCGTCCCGGCCGCCTGGGGCGTGCCGTCCAATATCGCCGGCATGGTCGTTTTCATCGACCCCGGCCACAACGGGTCCAACGACGCATCCATCGGCCGCCAGGTGCCCACCGGCCGCGGCGGCACCAAGGACTGCCAGACCAGCGGAACGTCGACGAACAGCGGCTATATGGAGCACACCTTCACCTGGGACACCGCGCTGCGGGTGCGCGCCGAGCTGAGCGCCCTGGGCGTGCGGACCGCTATGTCGCGCGGCGACGACACCGGGCTGGGGCCGTGCGTAGACGCGCGCGCCGCCGCGGCCAACTCGTTGCACCCCAACGCGGTCCTGAGCATCCACGCCGACGGCGGCCCGCCGTCGGGGCGGGGTTTCCACGTCAACTACTCGGCGCCGCCGCTCAACCCGGCGCAGGCCGGGCCCTCGGTGCAGTACGCCCGAATCATGCGCGACCAGATGCAGGCGTCGGGCATTCCGCCCGCAAACTACATCGGCCAGGACGGGTTGTACGGGCGCTCGGACCTCGCCGGTCTGAACCTGGCGCAGTATCCGTCGATCCTGGTGGAGTGCGGCAACATGAAGAACCCCGTGGACTCGGCGTTGATGGAGTCACCCGAGGGCCGGCAGAAGTACGCCGACGCGCTCGTCCGCGGCGTCGCGGGCTTCCTGGCCACCCAAGGCCAGGCGCGCTGAGTGCGCTAGCCTTCCAACTCTTTCTTCAGGTTGGCCAGCACCTCGCCCTGAATCCTCTTCAGCCCCAAGGGCGCAAAGGTCTTCTCGAAGAAGCCTTTGACGCCGCCGGCGCCGGTCCAGCTGGTCTTCACGGTGACGGACGATCCCGGCCCGGCGGGAGCCACCGTCCAGTTGGTGATCATGGACGAGTTCGCGTCCTTTTCGATGACGGTGTGGCCGGCCACGTCGACGTTCACCTGCACGTCGCGCACCCGGGATTTGGTGGCCTGCAGCTTCCACTTGGCGACGGTGCCCGCCCCCTGCCCGCCCTGGAGCACCTGGTACTCGCTGTACTGCGGGGACAGGATCTTCGGGCGCATCTTCTGGTAGTCCGCGACCGCGGCCAGGGTCGCCCCGGGCTCGACGTTGATCAAGATCGTGCTGGCTGCGCTCACCTGGCCCATCGGGCGCGACTCCTCTTTTCGATGTCTTCTTTTCGATGTCTTGCGATCCCGCGCGCGGGTGCACGGGCTGTTTCCGAAGACTAGGGTATATGTGGTGCCTGTCCCTGGATCTGCACTCTCGGCTCACGCAGCGGGCGTCGACCGGTTGATGGCGAGTTATCGATCCATCCCCACGACGTCCGCCGTCCGGCTAGCCAAGCCCACCTCAAACCTGTTCCGCGCCCGCACCAAACGCGATGCGCGCGGCCTGGACACCTCCGGGTTGACCGGTGTCCTGTCCGTCGATCCCGACGCCCGCACCGCCGACGTGGCCGGCATGTGCACCTACGAGGACCTGGTGGCCGCGACCCTGCCGTATGGCCTTTCCCCGCTGGTGGTTCCGCAGCTGAAGACCATCACCCTGGGCGGTGCGGTCAGCGGCTTGGGCATCGAGTCGGCGTCGTTTCGCAACGGCCTGCCCCACGAATCGGTACTGGAGATGGACATCCTCACCGGCGCCGGCGAATTGCTGACCGCATCGCGCAGCCAGCACCCGGACCTGTTTCGCGCGTTCCCCAATTCCTATGGCACCCTGGGATATTCGACCAGGCTGCGGATCGAGCTGGAGCCCGTCGCGCCGTTTGTGGCGCTGCGGCATATCCGATTCCGCTCGCTGCCCGACATGGTCGCGGCGATGGAGCGCATCATCGACACCGGCGGGCAGGGCGGCACCCCGGTGGACTATCTGGACGGCGTGGTTTTCAGCCCCGACGAAAGCTACCTGTGCGTGGGCCGTCGGACCGCCACCCCGGGACCGGTCAGCGACTACACCGGGAAAAACATTTACTACCAATCGATTCGGCACGATTTCGCCGGCGTGGAGGCCACCAAGGACGACCGGCTGACCATTCACGACTATTTCTGGCGCTGGGACACCGACTGGTTCTGGTGCTCGCGCGCCTTCGGCGCCCAGAACCCGCGGGTGCGGCGCTGGTGGCCGCGCCGGTACCGGCGCAGCAGCTTCTATTGGAAGCTCGTCGCCCTGGACCAGCGGTTCGGCATCGCCGACCGCATCGAGAAGCGCAACGGCCGTCCGCCGCGCGAGCGGGTGGTGCAGGACGTCGAGGTGCCGGTCGAACGGACCTGCGAGTTTTTGGAGTGGTTCGCTAGCAACGTGCCGATCACCCCGATCTGGTTGTGCCCGCTGCGACTGCGCGATCACGACGGCTGGCCGCTGTACCCGATCCGCCCGGACCACACCTACGTCAACATCGGGTTTTGGTCGTCAGTACCGGCCGGCGCGACCGAGGGCGCCACCAATCGGGCGATCGAGGCGAAGGTCAGCGAGCTGGATGGGCACAAGTCGTTGTATTCCGACTCCTACTACACCCGCGAGGAGTTTGACGAGCTCTACGGCGGGGAGGCTTACAAGACAGTCAAGAAAACCTACGACCCCGATTCGCGTCTTTTGGACCTGTACGCAAAGGCGGTGCAACGGCGATGACGACCACCCGAGAACCCCACCACACCACGACCGGCAAGCTCAGCATGGCGGAGATCCTCGAGCTTTTCGCCGCGACCGGACGGCACCCGCTGAAGTTCACCGCGTACGACGGCAGCACCGCGGGCAGCGAGGACGCGGAGCTGGGCCTGGACCTGTGCTCGCCGCGCGGCGCCACCTATCTGGCCACCGCCCCCGGCGAACTCGGCCTGGCCCGCGCCTACGTGTCGGGTGACCTGCGGACGTACGGCGTGCATCCCGGCGATCCCTACCAGTTGCTCAAGACGCTGACCGACCGGGTCAACTTCAAGCGGCCCTCGGCGCGGACGCTCGCCAACGTCGTGCGATCGATGGGGGTCGAGCACCTGCTGCCCGTCGCCCCGCCGCCGGAGGAGGCACCGCCGCGATGGCGGCGGGTCGCGGCCGGCGTCATGCACAGCAAGACCCGGGACGCCGAGGCCATCCACCACCACTACGACGTCTCCAACACCTTTTACGAGTGGGTGCTGGGCCCGTCGATGACCTACACCTGCGCGGTCTACCCGCACGCCGACGCGACGCTGGAAGAAGCCCAGGACAACAAGTACCGGCTGATCTTCGACAAGCTGCGCCTGCAGCCGGGCGACCGGCTGCTCGACGTCGGCTGCGGCTGGGGAGGCATGGTGCGCTACGCGGCGCGGCACGGTGTCCGCGCGATCGGCGCCACCCTGTCGGCCGAGCAGGCGAAATGGGCGCACCGGGCGATCGAAGAAGAGGGTCTTGCTGACCTGGCCGAGGTGCGTCACTCCGATTACCGCGACGTCTCCGAGGCGGAATTCGACGCCGTCTCCTCCATCGGCCTGACCGAGCACATCGGCGTCAAGAACTACCCCGCCTACTTCGGCTTTCTGAAGTCCAAGCTGCGCACCGGCGGCCTGCTGCTCAATCACTGCATCACCCGCCACGACAACAAATCGACCTCGTTCGCCGGCGGGTTCACCGACCGCTACGTGTTCCCCGACGGCGAGCTCACCGGCTCGGGCCGCATCATCACCGAGGCCCAAGACGCCGGCCTGGAGGTGCTGCACGCGGAGAACTTCCGGCATCACTACGCGATGACGCTGCGCGACTGGTGCCGCAACCTCGTCGAGCGCTGGGACGAAGCGGTCGACGAGGTCGGCCTGGCGACCGCCAAGGTGTGGGGCCTGTACATGGCGGCCTCACGGGTGGCCTTCGAGCAGAACAACCTTCAGCTGCATCACGTGCTAGCGGCCAACGTCGCCGCCCGCGGCGACGACGGCCTGCCGCTGCGGCCGTGGTGGACGCCCTAGGCCGCCCTAGCCCGATGGTGGCGACCCGTTGCGCCCGGCTACGCCGCGCTTACGGTCGCCACTAGCCCCCGTCGATGCGGCGGGCGCCCAGCTCGTTCTGCAGCAGCTCGAGCGCGGCCTCCTCGGGGTCGCGGCGCGGCGCCGACGGCTCGGTGCGGCCGGCCTCGGCGAGCATGTGCTCCTCTTCGTCTCGCTGGGCCGATTCCGTCTCGGCCGGCTCGTCGACGGGCGCCGCCTGCCTCGCGGGCGCCGGGGCGCTCGCGGCCGGCTCGCCCGCTCCGACCTCGCAGCGCACCCGCCAGCTCACCCCGAGCGCGTCTTTGAGCGCTTCGGCGATGACGTCGGCGTTGCGCTGCTCGGAGAGCCGCTTGGCCAGCGGAGCCGACGCATGGGTCAGCACCAGCGTGTTGTCCTCCACCGCCCGGACCGTGGCGCCCGCCAGCATCACCTCGGTGGTGCGGCTGCGCTGGCGCACCTTGTCGCGCACCGTCGGCCACATCGACCGCAGCGCGGCCGCGTTGAGTTCGCCTGGGGCAGAAGCTGATTCGGGCTCGGGCGGCGGCGGCGGCGCAGCGGGCTCGGGCGGCGGCGCGGCGGGTTCGGGGGCCGAGGCGGCCGGTTGGGGCGGCGGCGCCGGCTTCGGCTCGGGCCTTGGCTCGGCCTTGGCAACGGGCGCCCGCTTGGGCGGCGGAGCGGGCGCGGCCGCGACTTCCGAGGCGGGCAGGGACACGCCGAGCCGGGCCTCGATCCGCTCGACGCGCTGCAGCAGCGCCGACTCGGCGTCGCTGGCCGACGGCAACAGCAGCCGCGCGCACACCACCTCGAGCAGCAGCCGCGGCGCGGTCGCACCGCGCATCTCGCCAAGCCCGGCCTGCACGACCTCGGCGTACCGGGTCAGCGTCGCCGGGCCGATCCGCGCCGCCTGCTCGCGCATCCGGTCCAGCACGTCCTCGGGCGCGTCCACCACGCCGCGGCTCACGGCATCCGGAACCGATTGCAGGACAATGAGATCCCGGAAGCGCTCCAGCAGATCGGTGGCGAAGCGCCGCGGGTCGTGGCCGGCGTCGATCACCGATTCGACCGCGCCGAACAAGGCCGCGGCGTCCGACGCGGCCAGCGCGTCCACGGCGTCGTCGATCAGCGCGACGTCGGTGGCGCCGAGCAGCCCCAGCGCGCGCTGGTAGGTCACGTGGTTGCCCTCGGCGCCGGCCAGTAGCTGATCCAGGACCGAGAGCGTGTCGCGCGGCGAACCCCCGCCGGCCCGGATCACCAACGGGTACACCGCGTCGTCGATGACGACGTCCTCCTGCTCGCAGATCCGCCCGATCAACGCCCGCATGGTCTTGGGGGGCAGCAGCCGGAACGGGTAGTGGTGGGTGCGCGACCGGATCGTCGGCAACACCTTCTCCGGTTCGGTGGTGGCGAAGATGAAGATGAGGTGCTCGGGCGGCTCCTCGACGATCTTGAGCAGCGCGTTGAACCCGGCGGTGGTGACCATGTGCGCCTCGTCGACGATGAACACCCGGTAGCGCGACTGCGCGGGGGCATAGAAGGCGCGGTCCCGCAGCTCGCGCGTGTCGTCCACGCCGCCGTGGCTGGCGGCGTCGAGCTCCACCACGTCGATGCTGCCGGGGGCGTTGGGCGCCAGGGCCAGGCACGAGTCGCAGACCCCGCACGGGGTGGCCGTCGGGCCTTGGGCGCAGTTCAGCGACCGGGCCAGGATGCGCGCGGACGATGTCTTGCCGCAGCCGCGCGGCCCCGAGAACAGGTAGGCGTGATTGATCCGGCCGGCCTCCAGGGCGATCGACAGCGGCTCGGTGACGTGCTCCTGCCCCACCACCTCGGCGAAGGTTGCCGGTCGATACTTGCGGTAGAGGGCCACGGTCAGCAGGCTACCGGCGCGCGCTGACTAGAGCCCCGCGGGCGTCGGGTGTGCATCGCTGGCTTCTGCGTGTCAACCTGCGGGCAACTCGACCGGTGTTCCGTCGCCGTCAGCTCACACTGGATGGGGAGGAGACCAGCATCGACTCGGTCGCCGCCAGCAACGCGCACGTCGCCAGCCCGTCGACCGCGTCGCGCAGGTCCGGCAGCGACGGGAAGGTGGGCGCGATCCGGATGTTCTTGTCGTCGGGGTCTTTCCGGTACGGGAACGACGCGCCCGCCTCGGTCACCGCGATGCCGGCGTCCTTGGCCAGGGCGACGGTTCGCCGCGCGGTGCCGGGCAACACGTCGAGGCTGATGAAGTAGCCGCCCTTGGGTTCGGTCCACGAGGCGATCTTGGAGTCGCTCAGCCGGTTGTCCAGAATCTCGAGAGCCAGCGCGAACTTCGGCGCCAGGATCTGCTGGTGACGCTGCATCTGCAGGCGCACCCCGTCGGCGTCGCCGAAGAAGCGCAGGTGCCGCAGCTGGTTGACCTTGTCGGGGCCGATCGACTTCTTCCCCGCGTATTGCAGATACCAGGCGATGTTGCCCAGCGACCCACCCAGGAAGCTGACCCCGGCGCCGGCGAAGGTGATCTTCGAGGTGGACGCGAAGACATAGGGGCGGTTGGGGTTGCCGGCCGTGGCCGCCAGCCCGAGCACGTCGACCTGGCGGACGAAGTCGTGCGTCAGGGTGTGCACCGCGTAGGCGTTGTCCCAGAACAGCCGGAAGTCCGGCGCCGCCGTCCGCATCTGCACGAGCCGCCGCACCGCCTCCCAGGAGTAGGTGATGCCGGTGGGGTTGCCGAACACCGGTACCGCCCACATGCCCTTGATCGCGGGGTCGACCGCGACCAGTTCCTCGATCAGGTCGACGTCGGGCCCGTCCTGCAGCATCGGCACCGCGATCATCTCGATGCCCATCGTCTCGGTGATCGCGAAGTGCCGGTCGTAGCCGGGGACCGGGCAAAGGAATTTGACGGCCGGCTCCTTTATCCACGGCCGCGGCGAGTCCACCCCGCCGTACAACATCGAGAAGGCGACGAGATCATGCATCAGCTCCAGGCTGGAGTTGTTGCCTGCGATCAGGTTCTGCACCGGGATCCCGAGCAGCTCCCCGAAGATGGCCCGCAGTTCGGGCAGGCCGTGCAGGCCGCCGTAGTTGCGGGTGTCGGTGCCCTCGGAGTCGCGGAAATCGTCGCCGGGCAGGCTCAGCAGCTGGTTGGACAGGTCGAGTTGCTCGGGCGACGGCTTGCCGCGGGTCAGATCCAAAGCCAGCTTCTTGCCCTGCAACGCCGCGTAATCCTGCTGGTGGCGCGCGTGCACCGCGGTCAGCTCGTCGGGGCTGAGGGAATCGAAAGACACCAGGGGCCCTTTCGCTGTCGAAGGCTGGACACTAGTGGCGATCGCGAGCGCGGCGGAGCCGGGCGAAGCGGGTCGCCACCATCTGACATAGGGGACCCCGCGCACCCGACAGAGCCCATTGACCCTTGCTGCCTTCCGGCCCTGGGGGAGTTCACAGGATAGACGCCGCGCGGGGTCCATGGTGAGTGTAGTCCCTGGCCCGCAGCGACCGGCGGCGACCATTGAAGCGGGGCCGCCGCTCTCGGTTACCATGGCCCACGGAGGATTCGCCTAGTGGCCTATGGCGCTCGCCTGGAACGCGGGTTGGGTTAACAGCCCTCGCGGGTTCAAATCCCGCATCCTCCGCCACCGGTCGCACCCGAGAGGGTGCGACCATGCACGGGGGTTTGTTTGGAATCGCTTTGACCGGCCTTTAGGCTGGCTTGGGCTCACCAGCATGAGGAGGCGTATGGGGCGCAAGGTCGCCATACCGTGGCACGCGACGTTTTCGATCGCTGCCGGCGTCCTCTACTTCTTTTTCGTCCTGCCCCGCTGGCCAGAGCTGATGGGCGACACCTCGCATTCGGTGGGGACGACGCTGCGGATCGTGACCGGCGCGCTGGTCGCCCTGGCCGCGCTGCCGGTGGTTTTCACCCAGTTGCGGACCCGCAAGCCGGAGTTGGGCACGCCGCAGCTGGCGTTGACCATCAGGCTGTGGTCGATCGTGGCCCACGTGCTGTCCGGCGGGCTGATCATCGGCACCGCGATCAGCGAGATCTGGCTCAGCCTCGACGCGGTCGGGCGCTGGCTGTTCGGCGTCTACGGCGGCGCCGCCGCTATCGGCGTGCTCGGCGTCTTCGCGTTTTATCTGTCGTTCATCGCCGAGCTGCCGCCGCCACCGCCGAAGCCGATCAAGCCGAAGAAAGAAAAGCGCAAGAAGCGGGGCCTGCGCGGCAAGAAGGGCGACGAGACCGACGAGGTGACGGAAGAAGTCGCCGAAGAAGGCGCTGAGCCCGAGGTCGAAGAGACCGAAGAGACCGAAGAGGCCCCGGCAACCGAAGCGAGCGAGGAAGCCGCCGCGGACGAGCAGGCCGAAGAACCGGTCGAAACGGCCGACGCTCCGGAGGAAACGCCGGCGGCGCAGGAAACCGAAGAGGCCAAGGGTGGGCTGCAGAACCGCCGCCCTACCGGCAAGGGCTCCCACCGGATGCGCCGGCGCACCCGAGGCGGCGTCGCGGTCGACGAGTGACCGCAGCCTGCGGCGTCAGCGGCGCTTGAGGCTTTCCACATAGGCGGCGATGCGGCGCTGCGTCTGATCGGCACCCCACAGCCGGCGGACCTCACTGTCGACGAGGGCACCCTCGCGCATCCGTGCCAGGGCGGGGGCTCGCAGCTGCACTTTGGTGTGGCGATACGCCTCGGCCGGGATGCCGCCGAGGTCGGCGGCCTCGGCCACCGCCGCCCCGACGAGGTCGTCGGCCACGATGCGATGGGCGAGTCCGTTGGCGATAGCCTCGTCACCCCGATAGACGCGCCCGCCCAGCAACACGTCCTCGGCGCGGTCCCCGCACGCGTAGCGCATCACCTCGAGCGCGGCGACCGGAAACGGCACCCCGACCCGGACCTCGGATGCGCCGATCTGCGCCTCGGGGCCGATCAGCCGGCGGTCGCAGGCGCACGCCAGCACGCATCCGCCCGCGATGGCGGCACCGTTGATCGCGGCCACCGTCGGGCCGGGGTAGCAGAACATCGCCTCGAACGCCTCGGACAGCGCCGGGATCAGCCGGTCGGTGTAGTCGGCACCGCCGTCGACCACGCGGTTGAGGTCGACCCCGGCGCTGAACGCGCGGCCCGCGCCGGTGACGACGAGTGCCTTCGCGCCGGAGTGCTGCAGCTCGCCCAGCGCGTCGGCCAGCTCTTTGAGCAGCTCGACCTCTTGGGCGTTGACGCGCCCGGAGGAAAGGGTCAGCACCTGGACCGCGCCGGCGGCCTCGATCTCGATCACGATGAGACGATAACGACGGGGATGTCGGTGTTCTCGTCGGTGTGGTAACTCGCGCACACCCGGTGGTAGCCGTCGGCGATCTGCAGCGGGACGCCCGTCGTGAAGTCGCCGCGCACCAGCAGGATCGGGGACAACGCCTGCCCCTTCTTGATCTTGGAGAGATCCGCGGCGACGTGGGGGTTGTCGTCGGGCAGGAGCCGCAACTTCGCCGCCCGGAGGATGTCCTTCGCCTTTTTGTGGCTGACGATGCCGCCCTTTAGCTTTTCGACCAACTGATTGGCGGTTCCGGGCTCCGCGAGCAAGGCGAGGTAGTCGGCTGCCGCCGGGAAGTCATGCGTCTCAGGCTTTTCCAGCCATTTCACGCCCGCCATCGCGCGTCTCCCTTCATCGGCCGTGTCGAGGCAGCCTACCGGGCCGGGCCGGAAATTGGGATCGGTAGCGGACAGGCAGGTCTGTACTTGCGCCATGGCGACGCCAATCGGGCGGCGCATGAAGGAAGGAAACCCAGTGAAACGTCTTATCGCGGGAGCGATTGGAACCCTCGGCGTCGCGTCGGCGCTGGTGGGCTGCTCGAGTGGCGGCCACACGGCCAGCCCCGCGTCGAGCGCGGCGCCAACCAGCGCCGCCACCGGTACCAACGCGCAGGTCAAGGTGGGCGGCACCGACCTGGCCGGCCTGAACCCGTCCTCGGTGACCTGCGTGCGGACCGGCGGCAAGATCGACATCGGCAGCGGCAACACGGGTGCCCAGCAGGCGCTCGCCGTCGTGATGACCGACGAGGCCACCCCCAAGGTCGAGTCGTTGGCCCTCTTCGTCGACGGTAACGCCCTGTCCGTCAGCAACGGCATGGGCGCCAAGGTTGGCTCGGCCAACGTGGCGGTGGATGGCAAGACCTACACCATCACCGGTCAGGCGCAGGGCGCCGACATGAAGAACCCGATGGCCGGGATGATCACCAAGGACTTCAACATCAAGGTGACTTGCGGTTGATCGACCGAACTCCGGGGCGGCGGGCGTGCCCTCACTCACACGCCCGCCGCTCCGGATCCTCGCCACGCCGGCGGCGGCGGACTTATGATGCAGCCGTGTCGATCCCCGCCGAATTGGCGAACGCCCGCCGGTTGGCGTATGCCGCCGACGAGACGCGCGCCCGGGATCTGCTGCTGTCGCTGGTGCCGCGGATCGAGCGAGAAGACCGTGACGATCTGATGCTGGAAGTCTTTGCGCAGCTTGGTGAGATCTACCTGGCGCGCGGGACGAACGACGGGGTGCGCGAGTCTATCCGGCGCATCCGCGACTGCCTGGAGATCTATTCGGGGATCGCCGCCGGAACGATGCCGGACGCCGCGGCGCAGATAAGCATGTCCGACGCCGAGGTGGCGCACCTCATCTGCCGGTATTCGCGGCGGGCCCTGTTCCTGGAGGCGGGCCTGGCCGCGGCCGTCGGCGACCATGACGGCGCCGCGTCGGCGCTGAGCGCGTTGAGCGACACCGGGTCCGACATCGACGCCCTGGCCGACGAGCACACCTACCTGCGCACCCACGCGCAAGTCCTGTGCGCCACGGCGCTCTGCGACGACGACCTGCATGTGCGATCAGTTCCGTTGTGGGAGCGGGTGCTTGAGAGCGTGGACCAACTCCGGGACGGCAGCGAGCTGGCCGACCATCTCCTGATCACCGCGGGCACCGCGTTCGGCAGGTTCTGCGTCGAAACGGGCCGGCTCACCGAGGCCGAGCCGTGGTTGCGTCGCGCGGGGGCCAGGGCGGAGGCGCGCGGATGGGAACTGGCAAGCGCCAGAACGAAATTAGAGCGCGCGGCGGCCCGCTGGTTGGTCGGCGACCACGCGACGACCGAGCAGCTGGCGTCGGAGGCCCAGGCCGTCATCGCCCGCTACGGCCGGGCGCACGACACCGCGCGTTGCTGGCTGTACATGGGGCTCACCCGGCTGGGATCCGGGGCGCTGGAGGCCGCCGACGAGTGTTGGGAGCATGCCGAGCGGCACTGGCGTGAATTGGGGAAGCCCCTGCACCTGCACCGTATCTTGTTGCAGCGCAGCTGGATCGCCATCTTTTGGAGCCGCTTCGCCGATGCGGTCGAGCTGATCGCGCAGGCCCGGGAGCTCCTCGACTCGTCGCCGCGCAGCAGTTGGTTGCAATACGCCCAGCTCGACAGCCATCTCGGCACGGTGTGGCGCGCGGACGCCTTGGCCGACCTCGGTTTCGACAGTTCGGGCGACCCCGACGAGACGCTGCAGGAGACCGAGGCCCGGCAGGCCGAGGGGCTCGGCATCCTGCACGGCGAGGTCGGCACCCCGCAGTACTGGCGCGCGATGACCAAACTCGAGCAGGCCGCCGAGCTCAAGGTGCCGGCCGCACTTGCGGTCGACTCGGTGCGGTATTCGATCGCCGACGCCGACGCGAGGGCGCGCTGGGCGACCAGCATTTCGGCGCCCATCCTAGCCGGCGCCTTCGCCGTCGCGTGGGAGTGGGAAAACACCCAATTGATCAGTGAGCTGGTCGAATACCACAGCGCGCGAGGCACTTTCGACACGGATCTGCAGCGGCCGAAGATCGGGGAATGGGCCTCGACGGCCACCGCGACCGTCGTCATCGACACCGACGCGGAGTTGGCCCTGGCCGCGGCCGGCCCGGCCGCGGCGCGCTCCGGCGGCTCGCTGACGCGGCTCGGCCCGTTGCCGCCGCTGCAGATGCAGCCCGACAGTCCGCCGATCATGAGCCACTATCGCGACCTGGCGCGGCAGCGCTACGGCCGCGACGTCACCGCCGCCGAGCCGGCGTGGTCGACCTGGCCATGAACGATTCGGACCGGCTGACTCTGGTACTGCGCTTCGCCGACGTCGGGATTGCCACCTACGGCAGTTTGCGGGTCGTGGGGCAGCCCGCCAAGACCGTCAATTGGGTTGTGGAGGAACCGATTCTGCTCGCGGCGTTGCAAGAGCTTACCGATGCCCTCCCCGAGCCACACGGCGCCGAGAGCCGGCCCGACGCGATCGAGCGTGCGCTGACCAGTGGTCCGTTCGCGACGCCGGAGGCCGAACTCACGCTGGCCTACATCCTCGGGGTGCTGCTGATCGGGTCGGCGGGCTGGGAGCTGTTGCTTGAGTGCGCAGCGTCGCCGCGGGCGGTGTTGTTCGTCTCGCCCAGCGCGCGGTTGGCGCGCATTCCCTGGGGGCTGCTGGCGGTGCCGAAAGCGGGACCGAGCAAGGAAGAGTTGGTGCGCGCCCGCCAGGAGGCCATCACCCGCAGCGGGCGAGTAGCCGCCCGAATCCCCTGGCAGCTCGCCGACATCGGCGCCCACACCGACGGCCACCGGCTGATGGAGCTGGTCGACGTCCTGATGGCGGTGCCGCCCAACATCGTTCACGCGCCGCGAGCACCGGCCGGCTGGGACGCCAGACGCGGCGCCCCACCGGTATTGCTGCTGGACCCCCGGGTACCCGGGCAGCGCCCCGACTCCGCGCTCGGCTCCGTGCTCGGCCGGCCCTCGCCGGAAACGCCGCTGGCGCAACACTTCGCCGAGCTGATGAACCGCCGCCCGGTGCTGCCGGAGGTCGGCGGGGCGGTCGAGCTGTTCCGCCGCCAGGACGCCGACCGCCTCTGGCTGGCCAAGCAGCTGGCACAGGCACCGGGTCGGCTCATGTACGTCGGCCATGCCAGTTCGGCGCACGGCAGGGCCGACCAGGCCGCGCTGCACCTGGCCTGCGGGGCCGGGATCCCCGGAGATGCCGAGGCGATCGGCGACCATCGCCCGCTGACCGCCTCGGACCTGATGTCGCTGCAACTACCGATCCCGCCGCGGGTTGCCCTGCTGGCATGCGGGTCGGGCGGCGACTATCAATTCGACGAGGCCACCGGGCTGGTGGCGGCGATGATTCTCGGCGGCGCCGAGTTGGTGACCGCGACGTTGTGGTCGCTGCCCACCTCGGCGGCATATCGACGTTTCACCGCGGACGAGGCGGTCGACCCGATGGCCGACGTGGTGGCCGCCGTGGACGACGCGCACGACGGCGCCGAGGCGGGGTGCGCGGTGAATCGTTGGCAGCGTGCGCAGATGCGGCGCTGGCGGGACGGCGACGGCACCGCCAGCCCGCTGTATTGGGGCGCCCTGGTCACTTTCGCGGTGGACGGCGCGCGATAGCGCTCAGACCGATGCCGGCCAGGCGGCGTGGACGGCCAGCACGTCATCCGGCAGCGAAAGCTCCTCGCGGGCAGCGGGATCGAACGCCACTAGCACGACCAGCCCGGGCCGCAGCATCGACACGTCCGGATCATCCGCGCCGCCAGCCAATTTCCCGATGAATGTCTCCCCGGAAACGGCCACCACCTCGATGAAAACCTGGCGCTCGTCGCCGACGTCGCGCACGGTGCCGACCGCGACGGCCGGGCCCGCTGCGCTTCGACGCCGAGCGAGCGAGAACCTGTCCAGCATCATGATGAGCTTCTTCATGCCACCAGCCTCCGACCGCCGGGCGGCTACCGAACCCAACTTTTCGGCTGCCGTTATTTTCCGAATGCCCCTATCCTGTGCAGATGAGCGCGGATTCGCAGATCGCGACCGACGTCGCCGTGGGACAGCCGCGCCGGTCGGTGATCGAGGCTGCGTGGCGCGCGATCGGCCCGGGCGTCGAGGTGCTCAGCAGCGACGACGGCGGGCCCCTGAGCCGGACCGTCAAACGCATCCTCGACCCCTTGGTGCTGCGGCTGCGCGCCAATCCCCAGTACTCCGCCCCCGTCGTCCCGCCGGAGACCGCGGCCGCGATGCACGACCTGATCGTGGGGAGCGCACGCGAACTGCGTTACGCGGCATCGTGGTTCGACACGCTCAAGCTCGAGCGCCGCAGGCAGCGGATCCGTACCGGTAACGCCCAGGAACTGTACTTCCCGGTGTGCTTCGAGCTCGCGGTGACGAAAGGCCCTCCGGCGCCGCAAGATCGAGAGACCGCCGCCGCCGTGCTCACAGATATCCACCAGGGCCGCGACCGCACCGCGATCGAGGTGCTGCGCCAGTACGTGGCCAGCCCCGACGTCGTGAGCAGGCTGGCTGAACAGCTCGACCGCAGCTGGCGCGACGTGCGGGCCACGCCGACGGCCACCGGGCCGTTCCTGGCCGAACTCGGCACGGTGCTCGGAGCCGTCAACGGCCATCGCGCCGCGGCCGCGCGGCAGCGTGTCTGGTCGGCCGTGATCGCCGACGCGACCCCCTACAACCTGGGGGCGCTGGCCCGGTTGGAGGGGGCCGAGCTGCCGTGGTCGATCGTCGAGCTCGGGTTGAGTTCGGCTGAGCCCCAACGACAACCACGAATCGCGGGCGAATCGGACAGCGACCGTCCGCTGGACCGCAGCGTGGTGGATCGGGTGCGCGCGACGCTGCGTCGCGCCCTGGACCGCGACGCGCTGCCTGACATCCCGCTGCTGTGCGAGGAGGAAGTGGACCGGGCGGCGGCGCCCTGGGGGCTGTTGTCCGAGGACAAGCAGGCCACGCTGGTGGCCGGCATCGAGGTGGCCGTCGAGCTGGCGCCGCTGGACCCGTCGGTCGCCAGCCGTTACGCGCTGGCCGCGCAGATCCAGGCTCGGCTGCGCAAGGAGGCCTACGTGCTGCACGCCCGGCGCTACCTCGCCGAGGGCGGCCCGATCCATCCCCGCCAACGGCAGGTCGTCGACGACCTGGTGGCATACACGCGGCCCTACCTGAGCCGGCTCTGGGCGCGACTGCACGGACGCGACGTCTGGCAGGAGCCCTGCGATGACGTCGACGACGTGCGCTCCCTGCTGGAGGGGGTCGCCCGGTCGGTGAGCCTGGACCACCGCCAGCGGATCAAGGCGATGCTGGAATTGCAGGTGGCCGGATGAGATTGGTCGCCGATTCCGGTTTGTGGACGACGGGCACGGCCCCCGTCGAGACGCCGCTGGCCGCGGTGCTGGAGGTCAGCGGCGCGGTGCTGTCCTGGACGATCGACGATCCCCCCGGCGATGCGGGCACCCGAATCGCGTTCACCGATTTGTCACGCGCCGACTGGCTTTGGCGCGTCCTCGGCGAGTCCGGGCACGTCGCGCTGCTGTCGGCGGTCGACGGTGCGGCCGATCGACCGCACGGCATCGAGCTCGCCGACGTCGAGATCGTGCCCGGCTCCCTCGCCCCGCTGCGGCGGCTGGCCGTGGGCCATTGGCTGCGGCGCTGGTGGCCCGTCAGCCGCTTGGACGGCATCGCCGAACTCGACCGAGCTCTGCTCGACGTGGAGGTCGCGCTGTTGACCTCCGGCGCGGAGGGTTTCTTCACCGACGACACCCTGGATTCGGACGTGGAGGAGCTGCTGGCGCCGCACGCCCTGGCCCTCATCGCCCACGCGCGGGGCGGCGATCCGCGAGTCGTCGACTTGGTGCGAGCGGGCGCCGGGCTGGCCGACGAGGTGGGTGTCGACGGTGCGGGATGGGCGCAACTGCATGCGCTGCTCGACGATTCGGACCTGGCACCGGCCGGCGAGCCGATGCGGCCGGGCGGGCGTCGCGACGACTACGCGCTGGCCGCCGGCACCGGGGCGGGCCCCCGGGACGCGGCCCCGATCGCACGCGGTGTCGCGTCCGTCAGCTGGAGTGCGGTGCCGCCCGGGATCTTCGACGCGGGCGAGAACACCGTCGACTGGAGCGTCGAGGTGGCCGGCGCGGAGGTGGTCGCCGTCGTGCGGGCGGGCGTGATCGGGCCCGGCCCGGCGACCGGTATCGCGGTGCACCTGCGGTCCGGGCCCATCAGCGGCAGCGGCGCCCTGGACGCCGACGGCGACGCCACCCTCGCCCTGGTCGACCGCGAGCGGCGGCCGGTGACGGAATCGGCTGCCTGGGCCCACGATTGGTCGGCGACGTCGGTGATCGTCGGCGTGGAGGCGTCGGGCGGGATCGAGACCCGCGACACCCGGGACAGGGTCCGCCGCTGGGCGCGGGCGCGGCTGGACCGGCCGCCGCACGACGCCTTCCTGGCCGAGATCCTGGCCGCGGAATCGGATTACTGATCCTTGTCGCCCGGCCCGGCGTCATTCCCTATGCTGAGCGAGTGCCAAACACCTATCGGGTCGTCCAGTGGAACACCGGGAACGTCGGCAAGAGCTCGCTGCAATCGATCGCCGACAACCCCACGCTCGAGCTCGTGGGCTGTTATGCCTGGTCAGAGGCGAAGGTAGGCCGCGACGCGGGCGAGTTGGTCGGCATTGCGCCGCTGGGGGTGGCCGCCACCAACGACGTCGACGCGCTGCTCGCCCTCAAACCGGACTGCGTCGTCTACAACCCGATGTGGATCGACGTCGACGAGTTGGTCCGCATCCTGTCCGCGGGCGTGAACGTAGTGACGACGGCGTCCTTCATCACCGGGGCCAACCTGGGCGAGGGCCGCGACCGAATCGTCGAAGCCTGCCAGAAGGGCGGGTCGACGATGTTCGGCTCCGGCGTCAGCCCGGGCTTCGCCGAGCTGTTGGCCATCGTCTCGGCGATGGTGTGCAACAGGATCGACAAAGTCAGCGTGATCGAGGCGGCCGACACCACGTTCTACGACTCGCCGGACACCGAGAAGCCGGTGGGCTTCGGTCAGCCGATCGACCACCCGGAGCTGCCGGAGATGGCCCGCAAGGGGACGGCGATATTCGGCGAGGCCGTGCGGCTGGTAGCCGACGCGCTGGGTGTCGAGCTCGACGAGGTGCGTTGCGTGGCCGAATTCGCCCAGACCACAGCCGATCTCGAGATGGCCTCGTGGACCATTGACGCGGGCTGCGTCGCGGGCGTCTACATCAGCTGGCAGGGCATCGTCGGCGGTAAGACCCTGATCGACCTCAATGTCCGGTGGCGCAAGGGACAGACGCTGGAGCCCGATTGGAAGATCGACCAGGACGGCTGGGTCATCCAGATCGACGGGCAGCCGACGGTGACCACCAAGGTCGGGTTCCTGCCACCCCCCTACTTCCAGGCCGAGACCATCGCCGACTTCATGGCGCTCGGGCACATCATGACGGCGCTGCCCGTCATCAACGCGATCCCGGCCGTCGTCGCCGCCCCGCCGGGCATCGTGACCTACACCGACCTGCCGCTCACGCTGCCCAGGGGCTTCGCAAAGGTCTAGCGGTGCGAAAGACCAACGCCACATGTGAGTTTGGACCGAATCAGTGAAAACGGCCACATTCAAACGGTCTGCTCGTATAGTCTCTTTCGTCCTGCTGCGGGGGCGGGCGCTGTGAGGTGGGCATAGCGCGCACCGACGCGGCCTCTTGCGCCCAGAAGGGACTGCGGCGATGAACTTTTCGATATTCCCACCGGAAATCAATTCCTCGCTGATATTCGCCGGAGCGGGTTCGGGTCCGATGCTGGCGGCGGCGTCCGCCTGGGACGGGCTGGCCGGCGAGCTGGGAGCGGCGGCCGACTCGTTCTCGTCGGTGACCTCCGACCTGGCGGGCCAAGCCTGGCAGGGTCCCGCGTCGGCGGCGATGGTGGCCGCGGCGGCTCCCTACTCGGGATGGTTGAGCTTGGCGGCGACCCAGGCGCAGACGGCGGCGGCGCAGGCCAAGGCGGTGGCCGGTGCGTTCGAGTCGGCGCTGGCGGCCACCGTGCACCCGGTGCTGGTGTCGGCCAACCGCAATCAGCTGGTACAACTGGTGCGCTCAAACCTGTTGGGCTTCAACGCCCCCGCGATCGCAGCGGTCGAGGGCCAGTACGAGCTGATGTGGGCCCAGGACGTGGCTGCGATGGTGGGTTATCACGGCGGCGCCTCGGCCGCCGCCGCTCAGTTGGGATCGCTGCCAGCGCTGCTACAGGGTCTGCCCGCCGCGGCAACCCAGGCGGCGACGGTCGCCATTTCCGACAACCCCATCGTCACCGCCGCCAGGGCGGCGGTCGACGGGTCGGTATCCAAAGCGCAGATCCTCCGCAACACCGCGGCCAGCAAGGTCGACGGCAGCGTCCGCCTCCGCCCAATCGATTTGAGCGCGGCCGCGGCGGCACCGTCTGTCAACCTCGGCCCTGGCAACAACGGCAACCTGAACCTGGGCGGCGGCAACACCGGCAACACCAACCTCGGCAACGGTAACCTCGGAAACACCAACCTGGGCAGCGGCAACGTCGGCAACGCCAACCTGGGCGGTGGGAACTTTGGTAACCAAAACCTCGGCAGCGGCAACACCGGCAACCTCAACCTGGGTGGCGGCAACATCGGCAGCCAAAACCTGGGCTCGGGCAACACCGGCAATCAAAACCTCGGCAGCGGCAACATCGGCAGCCTGAACTTCGGCAACGGCAACATCGGCAACCAGAACTACGGCAGCGGAAACAACGGCAACGCCAACTTCGGATTCGGCAACCTCGGCAGCAACAACGTCGGGTTCGGCAACTCAGGCCCCGGCGGCACGGCCGGCAACGGCAACATCGGCGCCGGGAACACCGGCAGCGGCAACATCGGCTTCGGACTTACCGGCAACAATGAGATCGGTGTCGGGAACACCTACTTCAATACCGCAACTCAACAGTTCAATGTCGGCGGGCTCAATTCCGGCAGCGGCAACATCGGCCTGTTCAACTCGGGCAACAACAACGTCGGATTCTTCAACTCCGGCAATGGAAACTTCGGCATCGGAAACTCGGGGGTCACTGACACCGGCTTCTTCAACTCGGGCAGCGTCGACACCGGCATCGCAAACTCAGGAATCATCGATATGGGCTTCGGGAACGCAGGCGGCAACAGCTTGGGCTTCGGGAACTCCGGCCTGCACGACTTCGGCATGGGAAACGCGGGCGACTTCAACGCCGGCATGGGGAACTCGGGCACGGAGAACATGGGGATGTTCAACTCGGGCGTGGGTAACACCGGCAACTTCAATGCCGGGGTCGATAACACGGGCGACGGCAACGGGGGCGACTTCAACACCGGATACGGGAACTCGGGCGCGGTCAACACCGGCCTCTTCAATTCCGGGACCCTTGACACCGGCGTCGGTAGCACCGCCAACATGGGCGGGATCGTGAGCAACTCGGGCTTCGGCAACACCGGCACGGACAACTCGGGCTTCTTCAACACCGGCGGCAGCCCCTTCAACTCGGGCTTCTACAACACAGCCTCGGCCGGCTTCAACACGGGCTTCATGAACTCGGGCATCGGCGCCGGGAACGCGGGCTTCTTCAACTCGGGACCAAACGGCTCTGTCGGTTTCATGAACTCCAGCGGCTTCGACGTCGGCTTCTTCAACTCGAGCGGAAGCGGCTTCGACACCGGCATCGGGAACTCAGGCAGCGCCGGCGGCTTCGAAACGGGCTTCTTCAACTCGGGCGTCGGCTTCATCTCGGGGCTGGCCAACTCGGGCGCCGCGTTTCTGACATCGGGGGCGTACAACATGACCGCCAACCAGTCGGGCTTCTTCGGCTTCTGACCGGCTAGCTGTCTCCCGACGCCGCCGTCGCCGGGACCGCCTTTCGCCGGGCCGGTTTGACGTAGGGCGCGCCCAGCTGCGGCACCTGAAGCGGGCCCTGGTGGCGGGCGGCCTCGATGGCGTTGCGCAGGGGGCCGGCCAAACCCGCGAACGACCCCATGTCGAACAGCAACGGCGTCAGCAGCCGGTTGTGCACGAACCCGAAGGCGCTGCCGGATTCCGGGTCGGCCCAGCCGAGCGTTCCGCCCAGCCCAACGTGACCGAAACCCTTGAGCAGGCCGGGGACCGGCGACTCGTGGTAGCCCAAATGAAACGGCATGGGCACCACCATGTTTGCGTCGGGCCACTTGCGCTGCGGCTGGCCCGTGAGGCCGCGGGTCAACTCCTTCGACAAATACTTCTTGCCGTCGATGCGGCCGTCGTTGGCCAGCACCGCGTACATCTTGGCCAACCCGCGTCCGGTCACCACGCCGTTGGCCGCGGGCACCTCGCCGTCCAAAAACCCGGTCTCTCCCTTGATGAGGGATATGACGCCGGGGAAATACATCGCGCCCAGCGCACCCGAGAACGGCAGGCCGGCGAGCTTCGGTGCAATGAAATTGAACACCGGGGCGCGCAGCTTTCCCTGCGGTATCAGGATCTGAGCCGCCCGGGTCGGCGCGCCCTGGGGCGGGCGGCCCAGGTGCAGGCCGTCGGTGTTGAGTGGGCGCGCGACCTCCTGCCGGATCAGCTCTCGCATGCCCTTGCCCGTCACCGCCCTGGCCAGACCGGAAAGCAGCCATCCATAGGTCAGCGCGTGATACGCCTGCACGCCGCGCAGATGGTCGACGGGCGCGGCGGCCAGGCGCTCCTCCATGAGCAGGTGGTCCATCAGCTCCGCCTTGGTGACGCCGCGCAGGTGCGACAACCCGGACCGGTGCCGCAGGACGTCGCGGACCGTGATGTCGGCCTTCCCGTTCGCCGCGAATTCGGGCCAGTATTCGGCGACGGGATCGTCGTAGGACAGCAGGCCCCGGTCGGCCAGGCGGTGAATCACCGTCGACGCGACGCCCTTGGTCGCCGAGAACACCATCGCGCCGGTGTCGGCGGTCCAGGGCTCGGTGCCGGCGCGGTCCGACCAGCCCGTCCAGACGTCGACGACGGGCGCGCCGTCGATGTAGACGGTCAGCGCTCCCCCGCCGAACCGGCGGCCGGGGAACAGCCGCGCAAAGATCCCGATGACGTTGGCGAAGTGCGGATCGGCGGCCCCGGACACGCCGCGTGGCAAGCCGTCGGCGGTCACCAGCAGGGCCGATCCGCGACGCGAGGCCATCACGCAAATCAAGCTATCAGCCGGGAAAAGCCCCGGACGCAAATCACTCCGGGGGGTGGTGGGCCTCTTCGCCGGGTGTTGGCTCGGGGGGCTGGGCGTTCAGCCACTTCTTGAGCCGAAGGAGCTGGTTGACCACCATGCCGATGCCCAGCAACATCAGCGTCGCAACGATCGCCACCACTATTGCGGTGCCCACGCAGTCCATGATGACAGCTCGGACGAGCTGCGGTTTCAATATCGCCCGCCGCTGGGTAGCCACAAGAGCACGAACAACGCATCGATGACGAGGGAGCGGGTACAGATGAGCGGCACAGACAAGGCGAAGAACAAGATCGAGGATCTGGGCGGCCGGGCCAAAGAAGCCATCGGCAAGGTCACCGGGGACAACGACACCAAGAACGAAGGCCGCGCCGATCAGGCGAAGTCCAGCCTGAAGGATGCCGGCGAGAAGGTGAAGGACGCCTTCAAGAAGTAACCGATCGATCGACCAGCGGGCCTGCCCGTAGGGCTGCCGGCCCGCTGGTCGTTCGCTGTCGCGATCCGCGGCGCGAGCGGCGCCGAATATCCCGTAAAGGACATCGATGATGCGAAGGTTGACGAGCATGCGCCGATTCACCACATCCGCGGCCGTTGCGGCGGTGCTGGCCGCCTTCGCGCTGACGGGCGCCCCCACCCCGGCGTCCGGCGACCCGTGCCCGGACGTCGAGGTCGTGTTCGCCCGCGGCTCCGGCGAACCGCCCGGTGTCGGCGGCGTCGGCGGATCGTTCATCGACGCGTTGCGCGGGCAGCTCGGCGGCCGCTCCCTAGGGGTGTATCCGGTCAATTACCCCGCGAGCACTGACTTTTCCAACCCCGATTTCCCTGCGACCGTCATCGACGGCATCCGTGACGCCGGCACCCACATCGAGTCGATGGCGAAAAATTGCCCGAACACCAAAGAGGTGCTCGGCGGGTATTCCCAGGGCGCCGCGGTGGCGGGTTTCACCACCTCGGCCGCCGTGCCGGCGGGCGTCCCGGCTTCCGCGGTGCCCCCGCCGATGCCACCGGAGATCGCCAACCACGTCGCGGCGGTCACGCTGTTCGGGACGCCGTCGGGCCCGTGGCTGCAGAAGTACGGCGCACCGGTGATCGCCATCGGCCCGCTGTATCAGCCCAAGACCCTCGAGTTGTGCGCGCCCGGCGACGGGATCTGCGGTGACGGCAATGACGCCTTCGCGCACGTGTCCTATCCGATGAACGGCATGACGGGCCAAGCGGCGACCTACGCGGCGAACCACTTGTAGCCCCGTGCAGAATCGCACCATGCACGTTCTGGTCACGGGCGGGACGGGATTCGTCGGCGGGTGGACCGCCAGGGCGATCGCCGACGCCGGGCACTCCATCCGGTTCCTGGTGCGCAATCCCGATCGGCTGCAGACCTCGGTGGCCAAGCTGGGCGTCGACGTCTCGGACTTCGCCGTCGGGGACATCACCGATCGCGTGTCGGTGCGCGAGGCGTTGCGCGGCTGCGACGCGGTCGTGCACAGCGCCGCCCTGGTGGCCGTCGACCCCCGGCAGACCAACGAGATGCTGACCACGAACATGCAGGGCGCGCAGAACGTCCTCGGGCAGTCCGTCGAGCTGGGCCTGGACCCGATCATCCACGTGTCGAGCTTCACCGCGCTGTTCCATCCTGGCCTGCAGACGCTGACGTCGGACCTCCCGGTCGTGGGCGGGGCAGACGGCTACGGGACGTCGAAGGCGCAGGTCGAAATCTATGCGCGCGGACTGCAGGACGCCGGCGCACCCGTGAACATCACCTATCCCGGCATGGTGCTCGGGCCGCCGGTCGGCAACCAGTTCGGTGAGGCCGGCGAGGGCGTCAAGGCGGCGGTGCAGATGCACGCGATCCCGGGGCGCAGCGCGGCATGGTTGATCGTCGACGCCCGCGACCTGGCCGCGTTGCACGCCGCGCTCCTGGAACCCGGCCGCGGGCCGCGCCGCTACACCGCCGGCGGTCACCGCGTCCCCGCGGCCGAGCTCGCGACCCTGCTCGGCGAGGTCGCCGGGACCCCGATGGTCGCGGTTCCCATCCCGGACGCCGCGCTGCGCGTTGCCGGTGCGGTGATGGATCGGGCGGGCCGGTTTCTGCCTTTCGACACTCCGTTCACGTCGGCGGGGATGCAGTACTACACGCAGATGCCGGCGTCGGACGATTCGCCCAGCGAGCGCGAACTCGGCATCACCTACCGGGACCCCAAGGAAACCGTCGCCGACACGTTCGAGGCCCTGCGCGCCGCGGGCCTTTAGCCGCGTGAAGGACTTTCGGCTGCGGTAACGGGGGCCTAATCCTCTCGCCGGCTGTGGTTCGTGGAGAGAACATCGCCGTAGGCTTCGGCTAGGAGATGTGCCATGACCAAACCGATTCCGCCGCTGGACCTTTCGTGGTTGTTGATCGAATCGCCGGCTGGCACGACGCACGTCGGCGCGATGCTGCTGTTCAAGAAGCCGGCCGGCCGCGCGCCCATCGTGCGCGAGGTCGTGGAGGCATATAGGGAGTGCACGCCGGTGCCGCCGTTCAACTACGTCCCGGAACTGCTCGGCCGTGGCGCGCCCCATTTCCGGGAGGTGACGGACTGGGACCCGTACTACCACGTCGGGCACCTGGCGCTGCCCGCCGGAGCCTCCTACGACGACCTGCTACGGCTCGTCGCCGACCTGCACGAGCCACAACTCGACCGCGACCGGCCGCTGTTTCGCTGCTGGGTGATCGATGGCGTGCCGGACAGAATGTTCGCGATCTACACCAAGACCCACCACTCGATCATCGACGGAGAATCGGGACTCAAGCTCCTTTACGCCGGGCTGAGCACGACCGACCGGCGCACCGTCCCGACGCCCGCCTTTGCGCTCGGCGCGCCGGCAACCCAACCGCATCCGCCGACGTCATTGACGGGGCGCATCGCCGATTCGGTTCGCGGCGCCATCACGCAAGTCGGGGCGCTGAACCAGGTTTCGGTCGGCGCGCTGCGCAAGGTGCTCGCGGGCGTTTTGGGTTCACATCTCGAGGGCAGCCTGCCGTTCGCGGCGCAGCATGCCCCGACCAACGAGCCGCTCAAAATCGGGCGAAGCTTCGCCACCCTTTCCCTGCCGCTCGACGAGATGCACGAGGTCGGCCGGCGCTTCGGGGCGACCCTGAACGACGTGGCGGTCACCGTCATCGACGCGGGGCTGCACGCCTACCTGCGGGAGACGGGCCGGGCGGTCGCGCATCCCCTCATCGCGATGTGTCCGGTGTCGATGCGGGTGGACGGGGACACGGCGATCGGCACGCGCGTGTCGGCGATATTCCCGCGGCTCGGCGACCCCGGTGCCGGCGCGGCGGAACGCATCCGCCAAGTGGCCGACTCGGTCGCCGCGTGCAAGAAGGAACTCGGCCACATGTCCAGCGAGGCGGCCATGACCTACGCGGTGGGGCTCGTCGCGCTCGCCGGCCTCGGGTCGTCGACACACCTGGACCGGGTGGCGCGCCCGGCGTGCAACCTCGTCATTTCAAATGTGACCGGAGCCAAGGAGACCCGATACCTCAACGGTGCGCGCCTGCTCGGCATCTACCCGGTTTCGGCACTCGCCGCCTCGATCGGGCTCAACGCCACGTTGGCGTCCTACCACGACAGCATGGACTTCGGCTTCGTCGGCAACAGCGCCGCGCTCGACGGCCTTTCGCAACTCGCCCGCTGCACGAGGCAGGCCTACGAGGAGTTGAGAGAGGCGGCGGGACTGCAACCGGCGGCGGTATAGGAGGATCGGCACATGAAATCCGTCACCTGCACCAACGCAAAGCTCGAAGTGGTCGACGCGCCGAACCCGACCCCGGCGAAGGGTCAGTTGCTGATCGAGGTCCTGCGGTGCGGCATCTGCGGATCGGACCTGCATGCGCGCCACCACTGCGACGAGCTTGCCGACGTGATGGTCGAATCCGGGTACGACGCGTTCATGCGATCGAACCAGTCGGTCGTCTTCGGTCACGAATTCTGTGGCGAGGTGCTCGATTACGGCCCGGGCACGCGTAGGGCACCGCGGCCCGGCAGCACGGTCGTCGCGCTGCCGCTGCTGCGCCGCGGCAAGGAGGTGCACGGAATCGGGTTGTCCACGATGGCGCCGGGAGCCTACGCCGAACGGCTCCTCGTCGAGCAGTCGCTGACGTTCGCGGTCCCCAACGGGTTGCCCCCCGCGATGGCGGCCCTCACCGAACCGATGGCCGTCGGCTGGCACGCGGTCCGTCGCGGCGAGGTGGGCAAGGGCGACGTGGCGATCGTGATCGGCTGCGGGCCAATCGGTCTCGCGGTCATCTGCATGCTCAAGGCGCACGGGGTGCGCACCGTGATCGCCAGCGACTTCGCGCCGGGCCGCCGCGCGCTGGCGACCGCCTGCGGCGCCGACGTCGTCGTCGATCCCGCGCAGGATTCGCCGTACGCGACGGACGCGAGCCGCAAGCACCTGCACGGCATCCTCGAGGCGTTCGATCTGGCGGTCGGCACGATCGAGAAGCTGCAGAGGCTACGGCTGCCCTGGTGGCACGTGTGGCGCGCCGCCGAGGCCGTCGGCGCGGCAACGCCCAAGCACCCCGTTGTCTTCGAATGCGTCGGCGTCCCAGGCATTATCGACGGCATCATCGCGAGCGCGCCGCTGTTCTCGCGCGTCGTCGTGGTCGGCGTCTGCATGGGCTCGGACCACCTCCGGCCGGCGATGGCGATCAACAAGGAGATCGACCTCCGGTTCGTGCTCGGCTACACCCCGCTGGAGTTCCGCGACACGCTGCACATGATCGCCGACGGCAAGGTCAACGTCGCGCCCCTGATCACCGGGACCGTCGGGCTGGCCGGCGTCGAGGCCGCGTTCGACGCGCTCGGCGACCCGGAGGCGCACGCGAAGATCCTCATCGACCCCCGCAGCGACGCTACGCAGCCGGCGTGATCTCCAGGCCCACGTGCACCTTGTCGATGCCGCCCCGCACGATGGAGTGCGCGTAGAACCACCACGCGTGGTACCAGTACCGCTTGAGCACGGCGTTGTAGACCCGCCGCGTCTCGGATTTCGGCAGCACCCGGGCCACCGCTTCGACCGGTTCGCTCTTCGGCTTGCCCAGCGCCGCGCTGCGGGCGATCGTCACCCGGGGCGTGTTGTTGATCCGCCTGACCTTCCACGACCCGTCGTCGGTGATGACCAACAGCTTGTCGCCGTCCGGCACGCCCCAGATCGGTGTCGGCTTGGGACGGCCATCCTTGGTGAAGGTGGTCAGGAGCAGGTACTTGGACGCGATGACGTCCTGAAAGCGCGGAGGCACGGCAGAACAGTTCCCCATTGACGCGATTTCCTAACCCTCAGGTGTTGCGTCCGCCGTTGACGCCGAGTATCTGGCCCGTGATGTAGCCGGCCTCCTCGGAGGCGAAAAACGCGCACGCGGCGGCGATGTCCTCCGGCCGGCCCACCCGGCGCACCGGCGTGCGGGCGATGTGGTCCTCCACGGTGCCGCCCAGCAGCTGCCGGCGCTCGGCGCTGCGCAACATCGGGGTGTCGATGAACCCCGGCGGGACCGCGTTGACGGTGACCCCACTCGGCCCGTATTCGAGGGCCAGCGCCTTGGTCAGGCCGTTCACCGCGGACTTGGCGGCGACGTAGTGGGCCATGAACGGCTGACCGGAGTGCGTGCTGGACGACGAGATGTTGACGATGCGCCCCCAGCCCGCCTCGACCATGTCCGGCAGCGCCGCCTGAATCGTGTGGAACACACCGTTGAGGTTGACGTCGATCACCTTCGACCATTCCTCAAACGACATGCCCAGGAATTTCTTGAAGCCCTCCACGCCGGCCGCGTTGACCAGCACCAGGACCGGGCCTAACGCATCCCGGATCGCCGACATCGCGGCATCGACCTGCGCACGGTCGGTTACGTCCGCGACGTAACCGAACCCGTCGTCGGTGGGCGTCAGGTCGATGACCGCCACCCGAAACCCGTCGCCGCGCAATCGCTCCGCGACCGCTCGGCCAATTCCGGACGCCCCGCCGGTCACCACCGCAGTCTTCACGCGCACCCGCCTTCCTGAGCGACCGCCCAGCATGGGGCTTGACACTGCGTACCACCCCGGCGCGACGAGGGTCAAGCACGACAGCTTGCGCCGCGACGGGCGGTTGATTTTTGGCGATCGCCCAATCTAGGGTCCGTTGATGGCCAGGGACTCCACCACTCGGGACATGCTGATCGACGCGACGAGTCGAATCATGGTCGACGAGGGTTACGCCGCGGCCACCTCCCGGCGGGTGGCCGCCGCGGCCGGGGTCAAACCGGCACTGGTGCACTACTACTTCCCGACGATGGACGAGCTGTATCTGGACGTGTTCCGGCGGGGCGCCGCGGCCTACCTGGAACGGCAACGGGAGGCGCTCGCCTCAGACCGGCCCCTGCACGCCTTGTGGGAGACGCTCATCGAACCCAAGGACGCCCGGCTGCTGCTGGAGTTCATGGGGCTTGCCAACCACCGCAAGGAGATCCGGGCGGAAATCTCGGCCTGGCAGGACCGATGGCGCGAGATGCAGATCACCGCCCTGAACTTCATCGTCCGCGAACACGGCCTCGACACGAGCGAATTCCCGCCCGCGGGCCTCGCGGTCGTCATCGCCGCGGTCGGGCGCACCCTGATCCTCGAGCAGACGCTCGGCACCAAGGGTGGCCACGACGAGGCCGTCGCGCTGGTCAACCGATTCCTGGACCGGTTCGAAATGCCGACTCCGCAGCAGCGGCGCGAGTGAGCTGACTAGGGCAGCACCACCCGCAGGCGCTCCCAGCCGCGCACGGTCGACGTCGACGCCAATTGCGCAGTGTCGTAATCGATGTCCCATTCCGGCCAGCGGTTGAGGATCTCGTCGAGCGCGACGCGGCCCTCGAGTCGCGCCAGATTCGCCCCGAGGCAGTAATGCACGCCCTTGCCGAAAGTGATGTGCGAGATGTTGTCGCGGCGGATGTTGAACGTGTCCGGATCGGGATAGCGGCGGTGATCGCGGTTGGCCGCGCCGAACAGCAGCAGCATCGCGCTGCCGGCCGGAACCGTCCTGCCGTAACACTCGAAATCCTTTGTCATCCAACGGGCGACGTGGGGTCCGGTGGGCTCGAACCGCAGCGTCTCATCGACCGTCCGGGTCAGCAGGGACCGGTCTTGGTAGACCTCGCGGCGCTGGTCCGGGTGCTCGGCGAGGACCTTGGCCAGCCAGCCGATCAGCCGGCCCGTCGTCTCGTTTCCGGCGCCCGCGACCACCTGGGTGTAATGCAGCACCTCTTTGCGCGTCAGCTTCCGGTGCACCCCGTGCTCGTCGTCGAACTCGACGTTGAGCAGCGTCGTCATGAGGTCGTCCGACGGGTTTTTGGACCGCCATTCGACGTAGTCGGCGTAGATCCGCCCGTCGGCGATGGAGTCGGCGTCGGCGACCTTCATCGGTGTGCCCGGCTTGGTGCGCAGGTTGGCGTCGTTGGCGTCGCGGACCGAAACCTGTTCGGATTCGGGGATTCCCAGCAGCATCCCGATCACTCGCATCGGCATCATCGACGCGAGTTCGGCGATGATGTCGAATCCGCCCGACCCGACCAGCGGATCAAGGCACCGCACGCAGTACCGCCGGATCTGGTCTTCCAGCTCGGCCATCCGGCGCGGCGTGAACACCCGCGACATCAGGCCGCGCAGCCTGGTGTGTTCGGGCGGATCCTGGAACATCATGACGCCGCCGGGCATATCGAATTTCGATTGGATCAATTCGAGGATGTCGCTGCGGCGGTTGGAGAAGACCTCCCAGTTGGCCAACGCGCGTTCGACGTCGGAATGCCTTGATATCGCCCAGAAGTCGTACCGCTCGTTGTAGTAGATCGGCGCTTCGTCGCGCAGCCGTGCATAGGTCGGGTACGGATCGGCGATGATGCCGGTGTCGTAGGGGTCGTAGTAGACGTCGGTGTCGCTGGTTACCGTCATCGATGATTCCTTACTTCAGGCAGCTGCCGGCGTCCACGGGCAGCGCGACGCCGGTGATGTAGCGCGCTTCGTCGGACGCCAAGAACAGCACGGCGTTGCTGATGTCGTCGGGGGTCACCCACGGGATCGGCAGGGAGTGGAAGCTCTGACACACCGGCGCGAGGTCGTGGGGTCCGGGATTCTCCAGCTCCGGCCCCTCCCGCGCGAGCCGTACGGCGTGACTGCGGCCCCGCCCGCGCGCCGCGCCGGTCACGAACGCGACCTTGCCGTCCATCCGGCCCATCGCCACCTCGATTCCGTTTTTGGGCGATCGCCCAATTTCTGCCGCACGCCAATGTCTAGCAGCACGAAGAGGAGCTCGTCAAGGCTCGGATGGGCCGGGCGGCCGCGCGAATTCTGTGAAGATTAATCACACGGGTGTGAAAGCTTCGTTAAGAGCGAGGCGGATCCCGTGGTGCACCTGCACCGTGGACGTATGACGCTGTTCGAGCTGGTTTCATCGCCTCGGCGCGCGGTGGATTCGCACCTCGACCGGGCGATCTGGCCGCTGAGCAGCTACGTCGACGAGACGGGCCGGTTGTGCGTCGGCGGGGTCGCCGCCACCGAGCTGGCCGCCTCCTTCGGCACCCCCGCCTACGTCGTCGACGAGGAGGATTTCCGGACCCGCATTCGAAATTATCGGACGGCGCTTCCCGGCGCCGAGGTGATTTACGCCGGTCGGGCGCTGTTGAGCGCGGCCGTGGCCGGGTGGGTCGCCGAGGAAGGCGCGGGCGTGGACGTGTGTTCCGGCGGCGAACTGGCCACCGCCCTCACCGGCGAGGTGCCGCCGTCGAAGATCATCCTGAACGGCAACGCCAAGACCGCCGGCGAGCTGGACGACGCGGTCGCCGCCGGGGTGGGGCGGATCGTGATCGACACGCCCCACGAGATCGCGCTGCTGGCCGGGCGGGTGCGCCGGCGCCAGCGCGTGCTGATCCGGGTGATCCCCGACATCGACGCCGGCGCGGTGAGCGCCGGGGTGCTCGACCAGAAGTTCGGCTTCGCCTTGGCGGGCGGCCAGGCGTACGGCGCGGTGAAGCGCGTCTTGGATCAGCCGTGGCTCGACCTGGTCGGGCTGCACTGCCAGTTGGGCTCGCAGCTCGCCGACGTCGCGCTGTACGGCGAGGCGATCAGGCAGGTGATCGCCTCGATGGCCCAGGTGCGTGACCGCCACGGGATCTCGCTGGGTGAGCTCAACCTCGGCGGCGGCCACGCGGTCCCCTATCGGTCCGGGGATCCCGAGCTCGATCCGCGAGCATTGGGCGCGGTCATCGACGCCACCCTCCAATCCGCTTGCAGGAAATACGGTTATCCCCAGCCGCGGATCGTGATCCAGCCGGGCCGCGCGATCGCGGCCCGCGCCGGGATCACGCTGTACCGGGTGGTGGCCGTCAAACGCCTGAGCGACGGGCGCACCTTCGTCGCGGTGGACGGCGGCATGAGCGACAATCCGCGGGTCGCGGGCGCCGACGCGAAATACACGGTGGCACTGGCCAATCGGCGTTCGTCCGCCGCCACCACGCGGGTAACGGTGGTGGGCCGGCATTGCGAGGCCGGTGACGAGATCGCCAGCGATGTCGAGCTGTCCGCCGACATCCATCCGGGAGACTTGCTGGCGGTGGCCGCCACCGGCGCCTACCACTACTCGATGGGATCCACCTGCAGCCTGGTGGGCCGCCCCCCGCTGGTCGCCGCCAACGGGGGCAGGGCCCGGGAGCTGGTGCGCCGCGAGACCATCGCCGACCTGCTCGCCCGAGACCGCGGCTGGTCGGGCCGGTCGGAGGTGGCCGAATGACGATGGCTGCCATAGCTGTTCGCGAGAGCGCCGGGAGCTGGGTCGCGCGGACGTTGTCCCGCGCGGCATCGGTGCGCATCACGGCGGCCTACGCCGTCGCGCTGGCCGCGATCTCAATCATGTTGAAGGCGCTCGGTCCGCACGCGCGCGACGTCGCCGTCAGCCGGACGAGCACCAACCTGCACAACCTGGCCCACGGGCGCCTCACCACGTTGGTCGGCAGCGCGTTCGTCGACGATGGCGGTGAAGTCTACCTCTGGCTGCCGTGGCTGGTCTGCTTGCTGGCCCTGGGCGAATTGCTCTGGCGTGGTAGAGGTTTGGTCATCACTTTTGCGGTCGGCCACATCGGTGCCACGCTGCTCGTCGCGGTCGGGCTGGTCGTCGCGATCGAGGTGGGCTGGCTGCCGTTCTCGATCGCACGAGCCAGCGACGTGGGCGTCAGCTACGGCGCCGTCTGTGTGCTCGGCGCGCTGACGGCATCCCTCCCGTCGCGCTGGCGACCGGCGTGGGTCGGGTGGTGGCTCGGGATCGCACTGATGGCGGCTTGGGGGTTGGACTTCACCGCTGTCGGCCACGTGGTGGCGTTGCTGCTGGGCATCGGCCTGTCCCACCTGCTGCCGTCGAGGGCCGCCTGGACGCCCATTCGCGTCGCCTTGCTCATCGGCGGATCCGCCTTCGGGTATTTCGTGTTGTCGGGGTCGTCGGTGGCGGCGACCGTTACCGGGCTGGCGGCGGCGCTGATCGGGCTATTGGCCGGCCGCGCATCGCGGCCGCAGCCCTCGCCGGCGTAGCCGCCGGGCGCGAGTCACCTTCCGTACCGAGCGCTCAGCGGCCGCTGCGCTAACCGATGCGGTATCGGCCCCAAGTCGTCCAGGATGGCCTGCTGCAGCCTTCGGCGGAAGTGTGTGCAACATCTCGCGCACGCGAGCGCGGCGACGCTCGACGGCCTTGCGCACCGGCATGCCGGGCGTGGCGGTCACCTGGGGCGGCACGCCCTCGCCGTCCTCGACACCGTCCGCGTGCTGACCGGCGTGGACCATGGCCTGCTCTTCGGCCATCGTCGCCTCGTCCTTCTCCTCGGACATGCCGATCGGGCCGATGCGGCGGCCGTTGAGGAACCCTTGAGCTGGAGAATTCCCGGGAGATCATCGGTGACAGCATGACATCAGTTTGTCTGAAGCTATGCTGTCACCATGCGGACCACGGTGACGCTGGACGACGACACGCTCGTCGTCATCAGACGCCTGATGCAGGAACGCCAAATATCGTTCAAGCAGGCGCTGAATGACGCCATCCGGCAGGGTGCGCAACGGCGACCGGCGCCCGCGGCTTTCGAAACGCGTACAGCTGATTTGGGTGTGCCGTCGGTGAACCTGGACCGCGCCCTGCAGATCGCCGGCGAACTCGAGGACGAAGAACTGATCCGGCGACAGCGCCGCCGAGCATGAGGATCGTCGACGCCAACGTGCTGCTGTACGCCGTCAACACGGCCGCAGACCACCACGAGACCTCACGTCGCTGGCTCGACGGCGCACTGTCCGGCGGCGACACCGTCGGCCTGGCCTGGGTGCCGTTGCTCGCATTCGTCCGCTTGACGACTCGGCATGGCCTTTTCCCGTCGCCCTTGACCCCCGACGCGGCAATGGCCCAGGTGGTCGACTGGTGTAACGCGCCAGCCTCCGTCATCGTGACGCCTACGCCGCGACACGGCGACGTGCTGTTCGGACTGCTTTCGCGGGTCGGCGCGGGCGGCAATCTCGTCAACGACGCCCACCTGGCCGCTTTGGCGATCGAGCACCGCGCACGAATAGTTAGTTACGACAGCGACTTTGGACGATTCGACGGCCTGCGGTGGGAAACTCCCGAGTCATTGTTGAACGGATGAGCCGCGCGGGCGTCAGCACACGGCTCAGGTCCGCTTGCGGTCCGTGTCCTTGCTCGGCTGCACGCGTTTCGGCTCGCCCGGCATCTTCGGGGTGCCGACCCGTTTAGCGTTGTTCTGACCTAGGTGTTTGCAGGTGGCGGCGGGGCGTTGTGGCATCAGTTATCGGGCGAGTTTTCGCCCGCCACACGGAAGGAACCCGCCCATGGCCGCACCAACCACCCCCGATACCACCACGCCCGATGCGCACACCGCGCTCACGCACGCCCTGCAACATCTGCGGCACGCGCTGCGCTGCGTGGGCCGCGCCATCCCTGACCTCGACGAGGGAACGCTGGCCGCGGCACGGTGCGCCGCCCTGACCGTCGAGATCGCAGCCGCGGCCGGCGGCTGCGCCGGCATCCTCGACCACCTCGACGCCGAGATCGACGCGGCCGAAGAATGCCGCCCCGCTGGGCGTGCGCTGTAAGTCGCGCGGGTGGGCGCTGTTGGTCACCGGCTGGCGTGTCGACGACTGACCTTCCCCCGCTTGAGGATCAGGGCAGCCGCAACCCGCAAAGGGGTTGCGGCTGCCGCGCTTCGGGGGAGCAAAATTGGTTAGCGTGAGCACCCACCGCTACCGCGTCAACGTCAGCCCCGAGGGCCCAGGCCACTACCTCCTCCGCGTCCCCGAACTCGACGGCGCCAACGGCGTCGCCGAAGTCACCGGCGAGTGCGAGAACCTCGACAACCTCGAACACGACGCCGAGTCGCTGATCGCCACGGTCCTCGACAGCCACCCCGACGATGTCGACGTCGATATCCGATGGGATACCAGCAATCGCGCCGTCGAGACATGCCGCGACCGTGTGATCCGCGCGGCCGAGATACGGCGCCAGATCGGCGAACTGTGGGGCGAGTACATCGACCGCGTACCGCGCCGGTTCGCCGTCGAACCCGCTGGCACCCCCAACACGTGGACCCTCGTCCTCCGCACCCTCGAACCGATGCCCACCCGGTTGTCGACCCTGTTCGGCGAGTGGCTGTACGAACTACGCGCCGCCCTCGACGGCATCCTCTACCACCTCGCTGTCCGCGACTCCGGGCAGAACCCGCCGCCGGCCGAACGCGGGCTGATGTTTCCAACGTTCGACGATCCAGCCAAGTTCGACGACCCGAGGCACCGCGGCCGCCTCCAGGCGGTGTCTGACGAGACATTCGACCTGCTGCGGCACGTGCAGCCGTTCAACGCGAAGCCCGACCACCTGTCAAACGCGTTGTGGTGGCTGGACGAACTCGCCCGCATCGACCGCCACCGCTATGGGCATGCCATTGCCCCACACATTGACCGCGTGCGTATCGGCGTCCGGCCGCCACTCAAGATGACCCGGGATTTTATGCCTCAGCCGCCCAGGGCCGTGCCGGTCGACGAGTCCGAGCCACTGCCGTTCATCGAGGTGGAAGCGCCGCCCGGCTGGGGCGTCCGGGAAGTGCAGCGGCACCTTGAAATCGGCGAGGCGGCGAGCAGCCTTCCCGACGTGACCGAGTGGGCGGCCCGGTCTTCGGCGTTGATGAAGGGGCTGGACCTCAGTAAGCGGATGCAGCGGTGTGAGGAACAGGTGCTGTTCGGCATCGTGGAGCCGCTGGCCACCGGAAACATCAACCTCCAGCCGCCGCCGGCCACTCCTGCTCCCACCGTGCCGGGGACATAGGCAGGCGGTGCTGCCGCCATCCACGGCCCACGGGCGTTTTCTATGCGAACTCAATGAAGGTCGCTGCAGCCGGGGCGGGCTTGTCGTCCACCCCGGCTAGCGTTGCCAGCATGACCGACGACCACAATTCGCTCACGTGGTTTCACCGCCTGAGCATGGACGACAAGGTGCACCTGCTGCGCGACCCTTACGGCGCACTGCCGCCGCGGCTGGTGGATCAATTCCTAAGCCGGCCCGGTGTCGTGGGCACCTATTGGATGTCGCAGATCTCCTCAACGCGGTGGACCCTCGTTCCCGCCGAAGCAGCGAGAATCGCAGACCAACGCGACCAGCTCGAGTGGTGGTGGAGTCACATCGACGACGCCGATCAGGCATATCTAGTCGAGCACCGCAGCGAGGAGCTGCCTAAGGAGTACGCATCAGTGGTGACCAGCGCCGGCAGTACGGGCTCGAACCCGGCGCTGGTCGTGGTCATGGTGGCCGACAACCGGACGGGGCGCTTCCGGCTACCGCTCATGGTCGACGTCTTCGTAGAACTCAAAGCACGCGATCGCGGCCTATGAATCGGGGGTCGGCAATCCGCCGAGGTAGGCATCGAGGCATTGCTGTAGCACCATCAGCGAAAGTGGCTCGACGTCCTCCGCATCGAACTCACCAACATCAGCTCCGTCGGGAAAAAAGAAGCCTCCGCTACTGATTTCTATATCAATCCAAAAGCGGTGCAGGTCCTTCAAGGTCTCGATCGCTTCAACGAGGAGGGCCACATCCGGGTCGGTATCCGGGTCGACGATGTACTTCACCAGCTCGTGCGCGAGCGAGTGACGGTGATCGTAGATGGCGTCTAGCCGATCCGCCTGCACCTGTGTAATCGCCTTGCTTTGGACAAGCCAAATCAACGACGCTTCGAATCGGTTGGGAGCCAACGACAGGACGTGGCGTTGATATTGCTCTTGCTCCTCGCCGGTCATGGCATCGTCGAGATTCGTTTCGAAACAATAGAACTCGCGGACCTTGTCCAGCACCGTCTGCTTCAGCATCTCGTGCGTCATCTGATACAACCCGGCGAACGCCAAGGTTGCCCGGATGCTGTCCGGCTGCAGTTTCGCCTTCAGCCGCTGCTCATATCTGGCCGGGTCGTCGTGATAGCCCATCTGGCCAGTCTGACGGATAGGGCACGTTCTAGGACGTGAACAGGTTGGCTGATGCCAGCCGGCCGGCGGCGCGCAGCCCGGCGAGCGCAGCGCGTCTGGATCCGGTCGAGGACCGCCCGGAGCCGAACCAAACCTTATTCGGCACGCGGCCAGTGCGCTAGGCGCGCTCCGCGCTGCCGGGCATGAAACGCATCTCCGTGACACCGCCCCGGCGCACTGAAAACCACCACGGCCCCTCAGGCGACCGGTTCACGTGGTTTTCGATGCTGGGCCAACGAGTGGCCAACCGCACCATCTGAGCCCATGGGGGCTTGTTGGCAATGGTGCCGTGTAAATGAACCACTTTGAGCTTGTGCCGCACTGCCAACGTCGCCTCATATGGCCTCGTACGCAGCCGTCTGTCGACGGTGATGAGCACCCAGCCGCGATCCCCAACGATCGGTATCCAATCCGGGTCGAGGATTCCCGCCGGCAGCAACGCATCGACAGGTGCAAGGCTGAATCGCGCGGTATCTCGGCGCAGAGCAACCATGCCGTTGCCGAGGCCCATCAGGTTCTCGTCGACGACGTACCTCACGTCGTCGAGGGTCACTATTGCAGGCACCGTTATGCCGCCGCTAGTCCATACCTCTCGGTATAGGCGATCGCTTGATCGACCTGCTGAAGGCTCAGCCCGTACTCCGCGGCCAGAACTTCGTGCGGCTCACCGCTGTTCGCCATGCCGGCGATCGTCACAGGCGACACGCGGCGGCCAACGAATGTCGGCTGCCCGCTGTATCGCATCGGGTTAATGACGATGTCGGGGAAGTCTCGGTCTGCGGGGATTTCAACGATAATCGCTTCGCCGTTTTCATCGCTTTCAAGGATGGAATGCTTAGCGAGCCACTGGCCGTCGCCAAGCATCTGCTGACCCGTGCGAATGACGAGTTCCTCATCTTTGAGCCCAACTTTTCCGCCCGCGATCGTCAGGTCTCGATCGTAGACAGATAGGTACGGTCGCAGATGGGCCAACGGATACTCCAGGTCAAACATTCGGCGCAGCTCCTCGATCGCGGCACGCAGCCGCGACGTCCGAACCTTTTTTATATCGCGGAACTCGGCAAGCATTCGCGCCTCGACGAATTCACCCCAGGTAACCCACGCGGTATCGCGTGGAGCCACCCGCAGAATTGGGTCGTAGACCGTGCCCGCACGTTCGTAGCCATTGATCCAGCGCTTTGCTGTGCCGCCGTGCAGTCCGATAAGCCGGTCGACTTCGGCGTACACGTAGACCTCACGATCAAGCATCGAGGTAACCGCCATGCGGGCAAGCATGACACAACCGTATCCGGGGCTGCCGACAGTTGACCGGAACGGTACGAGTCGGACACGAATCCGATCGCTGCCTGCGTCGCGGCGGCGCGCGCGATAGGTGGCCGTCCAGCCCCGAGCGTGGCGACCAGCCGCTCGCTATCAGCCGGTGACGGCGGGTACGTGCCATACCACGCACCGTCCACCCGCCTCAATTAGCAAAGCCTTTGGCGTCTCGTCAAAATGATTTGGGATTCTGCACAAATTGGCACGCGCTAAGTCCGGCCGGGGCGGCGGTTACGTGTGACGGGGTACCCCCCGGCTGCTGCCACGTCATCTCCTGCGCCTGCTCTCGCGCTAGCGGTCATAGAAGAGGCCGGGTCGCTCATGTTCGGCGCACCGCTCGCAGATGAGCAGCGCGTTGATGACGCTCTCGGGCCTCGCGCGATTAATGCGGTCCATCTTCAAGCGGCATTTGCGCTCGCCGCAAAACGCGCAGTGGTATCCGAACTGCTCTATGACCGTCGAACGGATTCGATTCTCGTCAGGAGTTTCCAACGTTCCCAATACCTTCCGTTGGGTTGCCGCCGGCCCGCGCTTGGTTGTGCGAGGCCCAAACGCGGGGCCGGCGGCGGTTGCGACCCGGCAGCACCGCGGCAGGAAGGAGACCGCCGGCGGGCGCCAGGCCACGCTTAGCTGCCCGGCAGGACGACGCTGAATCGGCCGATCCGCTCGGGGCGCGGTACACCCCAGGCGATTCGCCAAGTCGCGCGCAGCACCACAGCGTCCGACCTGAACGCGGCGTGTTCGGATTGCGCGACCTTGACGGGGCCGACCGCGGAGACGATCTGCGACTTGTCGACCACGATGCCCGAGTTGGCCGGGATGAACCGCGACTTGAGCACCGGCAGGCTGAGCAGCCGCGGGGCGGCGTCCTCGGTTCCGGCGCCGAGCAGCGATTGGTGGTAGTTGTCGGCGACCTTCAGTTTCTTGATTTTCGCCCACGAGAACGGGTCCACGATCAGCGCGGTCGGTTCGGCGCCGTTGACCTCGAGTTCGGCGAGCAGGTCCACCAGCGGGTCCAGGTCGGTGCCGATTGGGTCGGCGGCGTCCACGAAGCCGGACACGTGCAGCAGCCCGATTAGCGGGCTGGTGTTTTCGCCGAGGTACGCGGCGTCGGCGCGGCGAACCAGGTCGCGTGCGAACGACGCGGATACCTGCGCGGCCGTGGGCGCCTTGTTGAACTGCTCCTGGCTGATGGTGGCCAGCCGGGTCAGCTTCTTGGTCTTGATCTCGATTTCGTCGAGGGTGGGTTCCTCGTCGTCGAGGTCGGCACCTTCAGCCTTGAACACGGCTCCGGTGCCGTCCTGGCCGGCGTCGACGATGTACGGGACGTGCACGGACGGCGCGTCGCCGTCGACGTCGCCGGCGATCGTGGACGTCTGCAAAATCAACGCGCGGGGAACGACATCCTCGGCGAGGAACTCGACCGAATCCGGGCGCCACCCGTATTCGCTTGTGGTGGTTGTGGTCGTGGCCATGTTTGCGGCCTTTCGAGGCTGGGCGCGCCACCCAGATGTGCTGGACGCGCGCAAGATTCAGGGAATTGGAATCCGCAACGTGTCCGGCCGGGCGACGGTCTGCTCGGGCGCCGGTGCGCGCGTCCCCTTCAGTCTATACGGTGCCGGAGTACGGTGTCGAACTAGTCATTCGCGCGGAGCGAACGCCGCAGCGAACCCGTCCTTCTTGGGTTGTGGCGCACCGGCGCCGGACCGCATGCCCGTCTGTCGCGAAAACGTCGGGGGCTGGATGCCGAGCCGGTCACGCGCCGTCTTCACCGCGGCCGCGATCTTCGCACTGTCGGGCAGCCCGTCGTCGCCGAGGAGGTCCGCCAGGTCGGTGACGGCGTGCACCGCCGCGGGTTTCACGCCGGCCGCGGTGATGGCCTGGTCGACGTGGAGCCGCTGCAGCCGCTCAATCGTCGCGGTGTAGTCGGTGATCTGTTGCTCCAGCTCGGCGGCTCGGGTTTCGGCGGCTTGCGCGCGTTCCCGGTACTTCGCTGACCGCCCACTAGGTTGCCCCTCGTCGGCCGGAATCTCCTTCTCGCCAACGTTTTCGGCCGGGGCGGTGTCATCCGTTGGGGTGGCGCCTTCTGGCGCGCTCTGGGTGGCGTCGGCGGGCGGCGTGGTTGTCTCGGCGGTCGTCATCGGTTGATCTCCTTCGCTTCGGCGCGGCGGCGGTACCGGCCCGCGTTGTACCAGTGCTTGTTTTCGGCGTACCAGGCGGCGTTGGCGGCGAGCTGACACGTCCGGCAGCGCCGCCGATGCCTATGGCCGTCCCGCAACCAGTAGGCGCCGCCGTCGGCATCTAGGTCATGGCCGTGGCTGCAGGTTGTCACTGCGGGTGTCTCGCAGCCCATTCCGAACGCAGCGCCGGCAAGCCGCCCACCATGGACGCCAACCTCTGCGCTGCCGCGCCGGCCGCCTCGACCGTGAGCGGTATCTGGAACGCGCCGAGGGCGGTGGTGTCGACCAGCACACTGATGATTTCCTGACCGTTGGCCTGCTGGTAGGTGAACGCCATCCCGGTCGGGTTGATCACGACGGTGCCCTCGGGGCGGAGAATCGTCTCGATCTGGGGCGGTTCGTTGCTCATGGTTGGTGTTCCTTTCGATTTGCGGCGTCCAGGCGGCATTGCCACGACGGCGGAAGCGGGCCAGCGAGTTCGTGGCTCGGCAACGTGTACCGAGGAAGGCGGCCCCCGTCTGCAGCTGGGCCGTCGAACCATTCGCGGGTGAACAGATGAAACGACTCCGCGCCGTCCTCGTCGGTCAGCACGGCCAGCACGCACTCGTCGTCGGGCTGCCACGTCCGGTCCACTCGGAATTGTTTCTGGACGTGGGTCATTGCTCTCCTAATCTCAGCGGATCGTTTAGTTGCAATGCCGCCCCGGTTAGGGTGCCGTCAACAGTGACGGGCGGCACGTCGGCGAATTCCCGGTATTGCGAATCTATTTCGGGCCAACCAGTCGGGGATAGCCAAAATCCCCCACCCTCGATGCGACGGATTTCGGCGAGGTTGCCGGCCATGGAATGCTGACACAGCACCCCTTGCTCGTCGGCGTATTCGGCGTCTGTCAGCACCACCGGGTCGCCGTCGGGGTTGAGGAACGCGCCAGAGCCGTAGCACAGCTTGCAACCCGCTGCCCTCGCCCTTTGTCTATCCATGGCTTGCCAAACCGCGTCGGAAAGTTGGTCATCATGCGAGCCGCGGAGCGCGCGCTCCGCGCGCGGCGCAGCGGGCTCGCACTGCAGTACTTGAGGTACTTGCAGTACTTCCGCGTAAGGACTTTGAACGTTTTCGCAGGTAGCGGCAGTGCGATTGACGACTACTTCATCGAGTTGCCCGGAGATCGTCGCCAATTCCTCAGAAGTCGCCGCCACTTGGGCGGAGGTCGTCGCCATCTGCCAGACGGCCGGGCAGGCCGTTTCGTTCGCCATCGCGTAGAGGGCCTGGACTGTTCCAAGCCGAAGGCGCCCGGCCATGACCAGATCGCGTACCTGGTCCGCGAATGCGTACGCGCTCTCGTGGTCCTGGCCTCGATCGACCGCGATGTCGTACGCCTGCCTATGGAGTGCGCGCATGTCGTCGTAGTACCGGCTCTCCGCGTTGAGCCATTCCTGCGCGAACTGCTTTTCCGCCTTTAGCCAGTCTCGGGTTTGCTTGCCGATGAATTGGCGTTCGGCGTCGAGCCATTCCCGATATTCGCGTCGCCAGTCGTTCAATGCTTCATAAAACATTTCGTTGCGTTCGTCGACGGTGACGATGTGGTATTTGTGCGCGCGGCGATCCTCCGGGTCGGTATGTTGTTCGATGTAATTCCTGGCGACGCCTTCGGCTGTAGCGCGGTCGAATGTGCTCACCGTTACACCACACAGCTTCGCCAGGTGCCTTCGCTTGCCGATCCAGTGGCCTTTGTGTCCGGCTTCGTGAATGGCGCACAGGGACAGCACCCGGTATGTGCTATCGCGGATTGTGCGGTCGGCGCCGGCCGCCTTGATCCACGCGAACTTGTCGGCTTGGGCTTTCCGCCACCGTTCGCGGTTCTCGTCGCTGATGGACTGCTTGTCAGACTTCTTGCCGCTCATGCTGATTCAACCGCTTTGCGGTGTTGGCGGACCTTGGCGGACTTGTACGCCATCTGCTGATAGTGGGCGCGGCGGGCGTTTTCGGCGCGCTTAGCCCGTTCGCCGGGCGGCATGACGCCGTCTGGGTCGACCTGTTTCTCGAACTTGTCGAGCAGGGCTGCGCGGGCCTGCGCGGTGCGGGCGGCCCGGTTCTTGGTGTTGGCCCACGAGGTGTTCGCGGCGAGCGACGCCCGCAGCGAACGCATTTCGGGTGTCAGACTGGTGGCAGCAGCCATCGCAGAAACCTCTCGGTGTTCTGCGAGCCGCTCTCACTCGCTCAAAATGACGTTGGTGCCGCGTGCACCTCGGTCGAACGGAGCCGTTAGCGCAATACTAGCGTGGTCTGTGCTAGCCGCGCCAATTTGCTAGTACTTCTACCCCACGGGGATGGTCCGCGCGGCCCGCGCCAGGTCGGCTGGAACGGGTGCCGATAGTGCCAGCTCAACCTCCGCGGCTAGCACCGTGCCACCCGGCAACGTCGGCGGTGGCACACAGGAACAACCATTGTCGCCGGCCGGCACCGGGCGCCATTCGCCGTCGTAGACGGTCCGGTCGTTGACACCTACGGCGGCCCAGTACTTTGCAATCATCTTGCGGCAGCGGGTGTGTCGAGCCAGCAGGAGCGCACGGCCGGGCCCGGTAACAATCGGATCACTCACACCCGGTCCCCCCTTCGTAGCCGCCGGGCGGCCTCGCGCGCCCGATGGTCGGCCGCCGAGGCGCCGTAACGCTCGAGCATGGTGTCGCTGCGCCAGCCCATCAGCCGCTTGAGGTCGCGTTCCTGGCCACCGGCGAGCAGGAAGTCGTGGGCGTTGGTGTGGCGGAAGCGGTGCGGGTGGATCGCCGCCGGGTCGAGGCCGGCCATGTCGGCGCGCACCTTCAGCCGCTCCCGAACCCCGTCGGGGGTGAAGCGGCCCCGCTCACCCAGGAACAGGGCCGCGCTGCTGGCGTGGCGGTGTTTGGCGCGTTCGCGCAGGTACCTGTCGAGCGCTTGGGCGGTCTTGGCGCCGAAGTACGCCGAGCGGATCCGTGAGCCTTTTCCGGTGACGGTCACGGTCTCGCCGTCGAGGTCGAGGTCGTCGAGGTCGATGCCGGTGACCTCCGACACGCGCAACCCGCAATCGATCAGGAGCCGGATCAGCGCCTCGTCTCGGCGATCGGCGAACCGCTTGCCCTTGCAGGCGGCAAGGAGCGCCGCCAGCTCGTCATCGTCGAGGATCGGCACAGGCGGCGGTTCGGGCTTGTCGATCGTGATGCCGGCCAGTGGGTCGGTGCGGATGATGCCCTCGGCCAGCAGCCAGTTCGTGAAACGGCGCAGTCCGCGCCAGCGGGTGCGGATGGTGCCGGCGGAGTGGCCGCGGCCGCGCAGGAAGTCGAGCCATCGCAGCACGGTGTCGCGGTCGAGGCTCGACAGGTCGGCCGGCTGGCCGCGCTGGGCCAGCCACCGGCTGAAGTAGGTGATGGATTGCCCGTACAGGACGATGGTGCGGTCGGCTTTGCCTTCGACGCGCAGGTGCCGGTTGAAGCTGGCGCGCAGCGATTCGAGGGATTCGGCCATGTATTTAGGTTATCTGGCGAATGCCCTATATGCTAGTCGGTGCAATGTCTCAACTCCGCCTGTTTCGCCTAGTCAGATCGGTATCCCGGGACGGCTGCACCCGCTTCGGCTCGCCCGGCATCTTCGGGTAGTTCGGCGGATAGGGCATGTCGCCCAGTCCACGCTTCTCGTCGGCCTCGGCCATCTCCAGCAACGGCGCGATCGATTGGGCCACGTCGTCCATGCCGGCCCACGGATCGGACCGGCGCCGCACCAGGTCGGGCACGGTCGCCATGGTGTAGTCGTCGGGATCGGCGCTTGCCAGCTCGTCCCACGTCAGCGGCGTCGACACCGTCGCGATCGGCGTGCGCCGCACCGAATACGGCGAAGCCATGGTGCGGTCCCGGGCGTTCTGGTTGAAGTCGATGAAGATCCGCTCGCCGCGCTCCTCCTTCCACCACGACGTGGTCACCGCGTCGGGCGCGCGGCGCTCCACCTCGCGGGCCAGCGCGATGCCGGCCCGGCGCACCTCGATGAAGTCCCAGTCGGTGGCGATGCGCAGGAACACGTGCACCCCACGACCCCCGGAGGTCTTCGGGTAGCCGACCAGGCCGAGTTCGTCGAGCAGGGGCCGCAGGACGTCGACGGCGACCGAGCGCGCCTGCTGAAAACCGGTGCCGGGTTGCGGATCCAGGTCGATCCGCAGCTCGTCGGGATGCTCGACGTCCGGGCAGCGCACCTGCCACGGGTGCAGCGTGATGGTGCCCATCTGCGCCGCCCACACGATCGCCGACGGGTGGGTCACCTTCAGCGCGTCGGCGGTGCGGCCCGACGGGAACGTCACCCGGCAGGTCTCCAGGTAGTCGGGGTGGTGCTGCGGTACCCGCTTCTGATAGATCTCCTCGCCGTCGATGCCGTCCGGGAAGCGCTGCAGATGGGTGGGCCGGTCGCGCAGCGCGGTCAGCATCGGCCCGCCCGCCACGGCCAGGTAGTACTCGACGAGCCGCCGCTTGGTCCCGTCCGACCCCAGGGCGGGGAAATACACCTTGTCGGGGTTGGTCAGCCGCACCGCGACGCCGTCGACGTCGATCTCCTCCGCTGCAACGGCCACATGATGATTCCAGCACAATGACCTCATGCAGCTGCCTGTCATGCCGCCGGTGTCGCCGATGCTGGCCAAGCCGGTGCGGTCGATGCCCGCGGACGCGTCGTACGAACCCAAGTGGGATGGCTTTCGGTCCATCTGCTTTCGCGACGGCGACGAGGTCGAGCTCGGCAGCCGCAACGAGCGCCCGATGACCCGCTACTTCCCGGAACTGGTCGCCGCGGCGCGCGCCGAGCTGCCGCAACGCTGCGTGATCGACGGGGAGATCGTCGTCGCGACCGATCACGGCCTGGACTTCGAAGCGCTGCAGCAGCGGATCCACCCGGCCGATTCGCGGGTGCGAATGCTCGCCGAGAAGACGCCGGCTTCGTTCATCGCGTTCGACCTGCTCACGCTGGGCGACGACGACTACACGAGGCGCCCGTTCAGCGAGCGGCGCGCGGCCCTCGTCGACGCCTTGGCGGGCTCCGGGCCGTCGATTCACGTGACGCCGGCAACCACAGACATGGAAACCGCGCGGCGGTGGTTCTCCGAGTTCGAGGGTGCCGGGCTCGATGGCGTCATCGCCAAGCCGTTGACCGTCACGTATCAGCCGGACAAGCGCGTCATGTTCAAGATCAAGCACGAGCGGACCGCCGACTGCGTCGTCGCCGGCTATCGGGTGCACAAGTCGGGCGGCGACGCGATCGGCTCGCTGCTGCTCGGGCTCTACACCGACGACGGACAGCTCGCGTCGGTCGGCGTGATCGGCGCCTTGCCGATGGCCGAACGGCGGCGGCTGTTTGCCGAATTGCAGCCGCTGGTAACCGGTTTCGAGGGCCACCCGTGGAACTGGGCCGCGCACGAGGCTGGCGAACGGACGCCGCGCAAGAACGAATTCTCGCGCTGGAACGCCGGCAAGGATCTCTCGTTCGTGCCGCTACGGCCCGAGCGGGTGGTCGAGGTCCGCTACGACCACATGGAAGGCCCGCGGTTCCGGCACACCGCCCAGTTCAGCCGGTGGCGACCCGACCGTGACCCCCGCTCGTGCACCTACGCGCAGCTCGAGCAGCCGGTGACGTTCCGCCTCGGCGACATCGTGCCCGGCCTCGGGCCGGCCTAGATGGCGGCGACCCGCCACGCGTCCGATCAGGCGTGAGGGCAGAAGATCCCGAGGATCTGCTGGCAGTTGTCCTTGTTGATGAGGCCCGGTGGCGGCGGCGGGGGTGGCGGCGGCGGGTTCTCCCCGTCCCAGATGTTTTGCGCGACGTTTCCCTGGCCGAAGTACACGTAGTAGTACGTGTGGCAGACGTTGTTGTCCCAAATCACCGGGTTGGTGACGTGATTTCCGGTCGGCGGCAGCGGTTGGCCGGGGCACCAGTGGCAGGGCCCCTGCGGGTGGTCCTCCGGGCAGCCGGGCCAGGCGTTCAACGGCACGGGGCCGGGGTGCGCGTGGGCGGTTCCCACGGTCAGCCCCAGGCCGGCCACACCGACACCGCCGGCCACCAACGCCGTCGTTGCGGCCCGCGCGACTCGTCGTGTCATGGAACGAACGTTGCTCATCGTGGTCCTTTCCGATGGTGTGGGCCCTGGTGGGCCGCGCTGCTGTGCAATTCGACATCGCCCGCGTTGCTACCGGTCCCAACTTCAGTTCGCTGAGCCGAAAGCTACCGCCGATCACTTGCGAATTTCTTGCGAATTAAGCTGTCGTGATGCTGAATATCGCCGCGCTGTTCGTGGCCGGCACTGCCGCGCTGGACGATAACGGCGCGATCTATGCCACCGGCATACCCACGACGTGGTATCGGGTGGACCAAATCCCCTTGCTGGCAATCGTTCCGATCGTCCTCGTGGTGCACGCGCGGTCCGGTGGTGACTACGACGCGGAACTGCACGTCGTGTGCAAAGATCCCGCGGGGGAGCCATGCGGCAGCCTCGAGGCGTCGTGGCACTGGCCGGACGATGGCGACAGACCGTCCAAGTACCGGTGCTTCACCGAAAACCTGAGCTTCCCGGTCAAGGCCGAAGGCGAGTACACCATCGGCGCCTATTACGATCCGCACGGAAAGATCGAGATGGCCACCCCCGTACCGGTTTCGATCGCGTTGACCGCGGCCGGCCGAGCCGGCGAGGTCCCCGAGGCCGCCGCAGCGGACGGTTAGCCGGCGTTTATCCGGGCCTTTCAGCGGGCACGCGGAAAACCATGTCCGTAACAGCGTTCAAGGATCTGCCGCTGGCCGACCGCGACCGCCCGTGGGACGGCGCCGCCGCCGAAAAGCGGGTGCGCAAGTGGGCCGGTGCCCAGGACAAACCGAACCAGAAATACCGCGACGCCCACATCTGGTACGACAGCGGCAAAAAAGACAACTTCACGGCCTACAAGCTGCTGTTCGCCGACGTGATCGGCGGCGAACTCAAAGCGGTGCCGCGGGGAGTGATGATCGCGGGCGCGATCATGGACGGCGCTCGCGGAGGTATCGATTTGCCCAGGGCAGATGTCGCCCGCGTCAAAAGCCACCTGGCGAAGTACTACAAGAAGATGGGCGACAGCGCGCCGTGGGAGCGCGGCTGATCAGACCGCGACCGTCAGCTCGGATAGGCCGCGCAGCGTGACGTTGGCCTTGTAGTGCGGCTCGCCGGCCAGTCGCGCCCCGGGGAAGCGTGCCGTCACCGCCGACAGGGCCGCGCCCGCCTCCAGCCGCGCCAGCGGTGCGCCCAGGCAATAGTGAATTCCGCGGCCAAACCCCAAGTGCCGCAGCGGCCCCCGGTCCGGGTCGAAGCTGTCGGGCCGGTCGAACTCCGCGGGATCACGCTGGGCCGCGGCGAGCAGGACCATCATGATGTCGCCCGCCGGCACGTCGACGTCACCGATCGTCATGTCCGCCGCCGCGACCCGCCCGGCCAGTTGCACGGGTGGGTCGTAGCGCAGCGTCTCCTCCACGATCGCCGGAGCCCGGCCCGGGTCGGCGCCCAGGGCCGTCCAGTGCACGGGGTTGCGCAGCATGGCCAAGATCGCATTACCGATCAGGTTCACCGTGGTCTCATGTCCGGCGATCAACAGCAGATTGCAGGTGGAGACGATCTCCTCCTCGGCCAGCTGATCGCCGGACTCCTCCACCGCGACCAGGCCCGACAACAGGTCCTCGCCCGGCTCTGACCGGCGCCGCTCGATCAAGTCGTGGAGATAACCGCGTAGCCCCCGCACCGCCTGCATCCGCTCGTTCACCAGGTCCGGCGGGACGCCGGTGATCGTCGAGAACGGATCCAGCGCCTGCGCCAGCACCGCCGACGCCTGGCTGAATTGGGGCTCGTCTTCGAGCGGCACGCCGAGCAGCCGGCAGATCACCGCGACGGGAAGCGGATAGGCGAAATCCTCGACGACGTCGAACTCGCCCTTCTCGGCGATCCGATCAAGCAGTCCGTCCACCAGCGCGATGATCTCGGGTTGCAGCGCGTTGACCACTTTCGGCGAGAACGCTTTGGCGACCAGCTTGCGTAGCCGGGTGTGATCGGGTGGATCGAGGAACAAAAAACCCGGCGGGAACGGCCGCGGCTGCAACAACCCCGCCTCGAGCTGGCGCTTCGCGACCGTCGACTTCATGTTGCTGCTGCTCGACGACGGATGCCGCAACACCTCGTCGCAGTCTCGGTACGCCGAGAAAACCGTGAGGTTGGTCTGCGGCAGTTGCAGCGGCCCGCGGTCGCGAAACTGCGCCAGGAGCGGATACGGATCCGCGCGGTTGGCCGGGTCGAGCAGCTGCAGCAACAGGCCCTGCGATTCGGCTTGGGCGGCGGTCGTCATGCCCACATTCTGCCCGCACCGCCGACCGGCTCAGCGCCGCAGAAACTCCACGATGTGGTTGGCCAGTTCCTCGCCGGCGTCCTCCTGCAGGAAGTGGCCGGCGCCGCGGATCGTCGGGTGCTCGACACCCTGGGCGCCGCGCATCTCGCGCTGGAAGATCGCGGCCATCGGCCCGGTGATGGGGTCGCTGTCGCTGAACGCCACCAGCATGGGCGTCGGGCTCACGGACAGTTTGGCCCACGCCGCCTTGTTGGCCGCCGCGGCGGGGTCGTCCGGTGTGGTGGGCACCAGGCCGGGCATCGCCCGTGGCCCCGCGCAGTACTCGTCATCGGGAAACGGCGCGTTATACGCCGCGCGCACCTGGTGGCTCAGCTGCTGGACACACCCGCCCTGCACGAACCACCCGATGTTCAGGTCCGGCATGATGCCGATGGCCTTGCGGAAATGCCACCAGTCCTCGGCCATCGGTTGCTCGCCGTTCGGCAGGCCGGTGTTGGCGACGACGAGGCGGGCGAACCGCTCGGGGTGCTCGGCGGCCAGCCGCAATCCGATCAGCCCGCCCCAGTCCTGGCCGACCAGGGTCACCTCGCGAAGGCCCAGCACGTCGAAGGCGACGGCGCGCATCCACTCGACATGGCGCGCGTAGCTGTGGTCTTCGCGGCGGGTCGGCTTGTCCGAGCGACCGAAGCCGACGAGGTCGGGGCAGATGACGCGGTGCCCGGCGGAAACCAGAATCGGGATCATCTTGCGGTACAGGTACGACCAGGACGGTTCGCCGTGCAGCATGAGAACCGGGTCGGCGTCCTGCGGGCCGTCCTCCACCCAGGCGACCCGCAGCCCACCGCCCTCGCCGTCCGGGACCTCGCAATACCTTGGCGCATAAGGGAAGTCGGACACGTCGTCGAATCGGTCGTCGGGAGTGCGCAGCGTCTGCATGCTTTCAGGTTCCTTCGTCTTGTCCCGCCAGCGCCGGATGGGCCAGCAATCGGTCGAGAAAAGGGCGCTGGCCCTTGAGGAGCTTCGCGCGTGCCCGCGCCACCGTAAACCAGCCCACCCGGTCGACCTCGGGAAACTCCCGCATCCGGCCCGAGCCTCTGGGCCACTCCATTTCGAAGGCGTTGCTGCGCGCGTCGGAGACGTCGAGGTCGGCCCCGACGGCGAAGGCGGTGATCACCTTGCCGCTCGGCTGTTTCAGCGCGCCGAGGTCAACGCGCGGCCCGGCCGGCACCGGCATCCCGAGTTCCTCATGAAACTCGCGCTGCGCGACGGCCCAGGGGTCCTCGCCGTCGGCATACTCGCCCTTGGGAATCGACCAGGCGCCATCGTCTTTGCGGGCCCAGAACGGGCCCCCCGGGTGTGCGATCAGGACCTCGACGATGCCGTCGACGATCCGGTACACCAGCACGCCCGCGCTGAGCATCGGCATCGGCTGTCAGACCCCGACGGCGCGTTCCAGATCCTTGAGCGACGACTCCAGGTGCGCGAGCAGACGCTGCAGGTGCGGAACGCTGCGACGGCAGCCGACCAGACCGAAATCGAGATTGCCGGCGTTGCTGACCAGGGTGATGTTCAGCGCCTGGCCGTCCAGGATGGCCGACAGCGGGTAGTTGCCGTCGAGCCGCGCACCCCCGCAGTACAGCTGCTCCTGGGGCCCCGGCACGTTCGATATGACGAGGTTGAAGGGCGGCGAGGTGGAGTTCACCCAACCCGGGACCGCCGCCAGGGCCAGCGAGCCCATGTTCACCGCCGACAGCGCCAGCGCCTGGACCCGGGGCAACTCGGAAAACACCTTCTTGTTGCTGCGCATCGACTCGCTGACGGCCTCGAGGCGCTCCGCGGGGTCGTCGACGTCGGTGGCCAGGTTGCACAGGATGGCCCCGACGAGGTTGCCGCCGGAGTCGGCCTCGTCCTCGCGGCGCAGACTCACCGGGACCATCGCGACCAGGGGCGTGTCCGGCAGCGCGTTCTGCTCGAGCAGGTAGTAGCGCAGCGCACCCGAACACATGGCCAGGACGACGTCGTTGAGGGTCACCCCCGCGGCCCGCTTGACGTTCTTGATGCGGTCCACCGACCAGGACTGGGCGGCACAACGGCGGGCGCCCCCGATCTTGACGTTCAGCATGGTGCGCGGGGCGCCGAAGGGCAGCGTCACCTGCTGTTCGAACAGGGCGGCGCGGGCCAGCGACACCGTCGAAGGACCAAGCGCCGCAACCGATCCCGCAGTCCGCAGCAGCGAGCTCACACGGGACGTGGGGCTGGACTTGCGCTTGGGTTTCGCCAGGCTCCACGGAGCGCGGATCTCGGGGTCATCGGGATCGTTCGACAGCGCCCGCTGCATCAGCTTCTGCGCCGAGACGCCGTCGATCAGCGCGTGATGCATCTTGCAGTACATCGCGAACCGGCCGTCCTTGAGTCCCTCCACCACATACAGCTCCCACAGCGGGCGGTGGCGATCGAGGAGGCTGGTGTGCAGCCGGGAGGTCAACTCCAGCAGTTCGCGGACCCGGCCCGGAGACGCCAGCGCCGAGCGCCGAACGTGGTAGTCGACGTCGACCTCGTCGTCATAGGCCCACGCCATGGGCGTTATCCCGCCCATGATTGTGGCCGGGTGCTTGCGGAAGGTGGGCTGGAATTCGTCGCTGGAAATCAGGGCGTCCGTGAACTCCCGGACGAAGTCGGGACCGGCGCCCGGTGGTGGCTCGTACAACTGCAAGCCGCCGACGTGCATGGGGTGTTCACGGGATTCCCCCAGCAGGAAGACCGCGTCGGTGGGCATCATCAGTTCCATCCACCAATTAGACCCCGAATGGCCTGCGACGCGAAGCGCTCTCAGAACATCGCCGCCGACCCGACTTCGGGATGGCTTCGCATGTACTCGACGAGCCGATCGACGTAGCTGCGGAACGGCGGCGCCTCGATGCCGCTGCCGGCGAGGTCGGCACGGCAATGGTCGGTCAGATAGGTGGTGGGGTGGGCGAAGTAGTCGACCGCCTCGGGCGGGATCCGCATCAAGCGGTAGAGCCCCGGCACGTGCGCCAGGGACGCCTTGGCCAGCTTCCGCGGCAACGGCACCTTGATGAGTTGCCGGCCGGTCGCCTCGGCGAGCGCCTCCGCGATCTCCGCAACGGTGAGCGGGCGCGGATCGGCCAACTGATAGGTGCGGCCCCCGGAGGCGGGAAGGCCGCTCAAATACCCGACCGCATCGACGATGAAGTCGCGCGGGACCACGTTCACCCGCGTGGCCTTCGGGTCACCGGCCAGCGGCAGGACCGCGCGGCGCGGCTGTCGCAACAGCCACTGCATGACGAAGTAGGGTCCGTCGAACTTCTGCGTCTCACCGGTGCGGCTGTCACCGACGACAATCGCGGGGCGATAGACCGTGGCCGGCAGGCCTGCGGCCATGCGCCGGCGGACCTCCGCCTCGGCGAGGTTCTTGGTCTCCTCGTAGTAGTTGTTGAACGGGGCGCCGACTTCGAGGTCGTCCTCGCCGAACGGGCCGGCGTAGCGGCCGCTGACGTAGCACGTGCTGAAGTAGTGCAGTCGCGTCAGCATCGGGCAGCGCTCGAGCGCATCCAGGACGTTTCGCGTGCCCTCGACGTTGACCCGTACCGCCACGTCGCGGCGCACGGCCAGGTCGTAAACGGCGGCGAGGTGCCACGCCTCGGTTACCCCGGTAAGCGCGTCGGCAGCGAGGCCCAGCCCGGGTTGCGTGATGTCCCCCTCGACCACCGCGATGCGGCCCTCCAGGAACGGATCGGCGGCGCTCAGTTCGGCCACGCGCCGCTCCGCGAGCGGCGCGAATTTGGGCTGCACCAAGCAGATTGCTGAGCTGTCAACGCGTTTGAGAATTCCCGGCAGCAGTGCGCTGCCGAGAAAGCCGGGAAATCCGGTCATCAATACAGTCATGGGCGCACCTCTAACTCACTCGAAGGCTGACGGTATCGATGAGCGCGGTGGTTCGAACGAGTCTTTTGACCCACCATGGCCGCCATTGGTCCCCGGCTGCGGGGAATTGTGGCTCTGCCGCGGCGCCCCATGGGCGCGCGAGCATGACCGCATTGGACTGCAGCGCAGGAGTGAACATGGCCGGCGACGAATTGGCCCCGCACGAGGTGGGCAAGTGGGACCCCACCTTCACCGAGCTTCTGATCAACGCGGTGACGCCCGTGATCAACCGATGGTTCCGGCCGGAGGTGCGGGGCTTGGAAACCTTCCCGTCGGCCGGCGGCGCCTTGTTGGTGTCCAACCATTCCGGTGGCGTGCTGACACCCGACTGGAACGTCTTGGCCCCCGCGTTCTACGACAGGTTCGGCTACGACCGCCCGCTGTACACCCTCGCCCACTATGGCGTGTTCTTCACGCCGTTTCGCGCGGCCTTGGGCCGCCTCGGCGTCATTCATGCCAGCCGGAAAAACGCCGGCGAGGTGTTGCGCTCGGGCGGCGTCGTGCTGGCATTTCCGGGCGGCGACTATGACGCGTTCCGACCGACGCTGAGCCAGAACGTCATCGATTTCGGCGGCCGTACCGGATATGTGCGGACCGCAATCGAAGCGGGCGTGCCGATCGTGCCCGCCGTGTCAATCGGTGGTCAGGAGACTCAGCTATTCCTCACCCGGGGGAATTGGCTCGCGAAGCGGCTGCGATTCAAGCGCTTTCGGATTGAGATCCTCCCGGTGACTATCGGTTTCCCCTTCGGTATGACGGTCTTCTTCCCCGCCAACATGCCGTTGCCGGCCAAGATCGTCTATCGGGTGCTGGAGCCGATCGATGTCGCCGCGAGGTTCGGTGAGGATCCCGACGTCGATGAGGTCGACGCCTACGTGCGCTCGGTCATGCAGGCCGCCCTCGACGCGCTGGGCCGCGAGCGCCGTCTCCCGATCCTTGGCTAAGCGAGCGGCCACTCCGACGTGGCGATCTGACCGTTACCGGAGCGGCGCGATCCCCGCGTTGGAAATGGTGAATCCGCGGCCGGACGTGACCTTGCAGGTGATGCCACTTTCTTCCGACCGGCAGCTGAGGGGACCCATCCAAGCGGTTTGGCCGTAGGGCAGGGTGGGCGTGCCCTCCCCCGCGTTGCCGAGGCAGGACTCCCCCGCGCAGCTCTTGAAGGTTCCGTCGGTGGACAGCCGCACGGACTGCGGCGGCGAGGTGGACTGGCAGTAGGTTTCGTCGGGAACGCCGTTGCGCTGGTAATCCATCTCGCAGCCGATGTTGGCGGACGGGGACAAGAACGAACACCACGTCTGTGTGCAGACCGGATTGTCCGCGGCGGCCCGCGGCGTTCCCATGCAGCAGCCAACTGCGACGATCACTGGCGCGGCCCACGTTGCCGCAGCGACTATCCGATGCATGGTGCCTCCCCGAACCATTGACTAACCGGGAAGGTAGCACCGCCGTTGATCAACGTGGGCAGTTTCGGTGGACGAGCGAAGACGGCGCTACAGCAGGTCCGTGATGGTCTTCAGGCCCGCGTCGTACAGCACGCCGGGCAGCATGCCGCCGTCGCATTCGATGGTGGTGCCGTTGACGAAATCCGCGTCCCCGCTCGCGAGGAAGACACAGACGCGGCCCACCTCCGCCGGCTCGCCCGCCCGGCGCAGCGGGACGGCGGCGAAGTACTTCTCGCCGGTCGGGTCGTCCTTCGGCAGGACGAACGACCGGAAGTTCTCGGTCATCGTCGGGCCCAGCGCCACGCAGTTGACCCGAACCGTGGGCCCCCATTCCTCGGCCAGCGAGCGGGTCAGCTGGTTGAGTCCGCACTTGGCGGCGCCATAGGAGACCAGCGTGGGCGACCCGGCGGGGTGCCCGGCGCCGCTGGAGATGTTGACGATGCAGCCCACCCCATCCTGGGTGCTCATCTGCCGGTACGCGCGGATCGCGAACCACAGCGGGCTGATGAGGTTCATCTGCACCGCGTACGCGTGAAACAGCGCCGTACGCTCATAGTCGTCGTCGCTCGGCGGCGCGCCCTGGATGCGTTGCACGAGTTCGGGAATGCTTTCGGCGTGCGGCGCCGGCACCGTGCCGCCGGCGTTGTTCACCAGGATGTCGATGCGCCCGTGGCTGGCCACGACATCGGCGACGAATGAGTCGATCGAGCGGTAATCGCCTTGGTCGCAAACCTTTTGGTGGGATCGAGCCGCCCAGTCGGGCTCCGCGTCGACACCCGGGATAGCCGCCAGCGGCGAGCGCGAGCAGCCGATGACCGTGGCGCCCGCGCGCAGCAATTCGTGGGCGATGCCGACGCCCACACCGCGGCTGGTTCCGGTGACGATCGCGATCTTGCCGTCGAGGGCGCCCATCGTCAGGCCTTCCTGTGCGTCATTGACAGTGACTGTCAGCGGGTCATACTGTGCCATTTCAGCCGTCGGCGTGTAAAGGCGGGGCACCTGGGAGGCCACATGAACATCCGTGTCATCCAATGGGCGACAGGAGGTGTCGGCAAGGCCGCCATCGCGTGCGTGCTCAATCACCCGCAGCTGGACCTGGTCGGCTGCTGGGTGCACAGTTCCGGCAAGGACGGCGTCGACGTCGGCGACATCATCGGCACGTCGCCGCTCGGCGTCGCCACCACCACCAAAGTCGACGAGCTGCTGGCCCTGGACGCGGACTGCGTCGTGTACAGCCCCCTGGTCCCCAACGACGACGAGGTCATCGCGATCTTGCGGTCCGGCAAGAACGTGGTCACCCCGGTCGGCTGGGTGTACCCGGACCCGGGCAATCCCCGCCACCAGGCGGTTGCCGACGCGGCGCTCGAGGGCGGGGTGACCCTGCACGGCTCGGGGATTCATCCGGGAGGCATCACCGAACGGTTCCCGCTCATGGTGTCGTCGCTGTCGTCGGCGGTCACGCACGTGCGTGCCGAGGAGTTCTCCGACATCCGCACCTACAACGCACCGGACGTCGTGCGCCACATCATGGGGTTCGGCGGCACTCCCGAGGAAGCAATGCAAGGCCCGATGGCCAGCCTGCTCGAGGCGGGCTTCAAGCAGTCGGTCCGAATGATCGCCGATCACATGGGATTTCGCATCGAGCCCAATATCCGCACCATCCAGGACGTCGCGGTGGCGACGGCCGACATCGACTACGCCCCCTTCCCCATCACCACCGGAACGGTGGCCGCGCGCCGCTTCCGCTGGCAGGCCCTGGTGGACGGCGAACCGGTCATCACCGCCGCCGTGAACTGGTTGATGGGCGAACAAGACCTGGAGCCGGCCTGGAACTTCGGCGGGCGGGGCGAACGCTTCGAGGTCGAGATCACCGGCGACCCCACCGTGAGCCTCACCTTCAAAGGCCTGCAACCCGAGACGATCGCCGAAGGGCTGGTGAAGAATCCGGGCGTGGTCGCCACGGCCAATCACTGCGTCAACGCCATTCCCGACGTCTGCGCCGCCGCGCCCGGCATCAAGACCTACCTTCAGCTGCCGTTATTCGCGGGCCGCCCGGCCCCCACCCTTGCGGCGGGCACCCCATGACCGTCTTGCGCGACGTGTCGTTCTGCCACCTCGTGATCGGCGTCACCGACATGGACCGCGCGCTGGGGTTTTACCGCGACGCGCTCGGCATGGACGTCGTGTTCGAAACGCTGATCTCCGGCGAGCCCTTCGACGCGGTGTTGCACGCGAAAAGAAAACAGGAGGGCCGGGTGGTCGGCGGCCTGCTGGGTGGGCTGATGGTCGAGTTGCTCTCGCTGGGGGCCAAGCCCGCCGCCGACCCACCGGCACGCCGCGCCAGTACCGGCATCTACAACGTCTCGCTTTCCGTCGGCGACCTCGATGACACGCACCGCCGACTGCGCGCGGCGGGCTACACACCCGACCAGGATCCCTTCGAAATAGGCGGGGTACGCATGTTTTTCGTCAAGGACCCCGACGGGACGCCGGTCGAGTTCATCGAGCTGCCCAACGGGGTGCGCAGCACCTACGAGATGCACCGGGGCGTGCCGCTGCACATCGGGCCCGCGCGATGACGTATACCCACCCGGCCTCGATGCGCGGCCACGTCGCGGTCGTGACCGGCGCCGCGCAGGGCGTCGGCAAGGGCATCGCGGCGGCACTGCTCGAGCGCGGCGCGTCGGTGCTACTGGTCGACATTCAGGCCGACGCCCTGGGCGCCACCGCCGACGAACTGAAATCGGCGGGCCCGGTGGAGAAGCTGGTCGCCGACCTGCGTGACCCAGCCAACGCCCCGCGGATCGTGGCCGCCGCCGTCGACGCCTTCGGCGCCGTGCACGGGCTGGTCAACAACGCCATCGCCACCAACGAGCCCAAGCCGTTCGTCGATGTCACCACCGAAGACATGGCACTCGGTTACGAGGTCGGCCCCCGCGCGACATTCCTGCTCATGCAGGCCGCCCACCCGGTGATGGTCGCGGCCGGCGGTGGGTCGATCGTCAACCTCGGCTCGGGTACGGGCACCGGCGGTGAACCGAGGTGGGGCGGTTACGCCGCCGCCAAGGAGGCCATCCGCGGGTTGTCCAAGGTCGCCGCGCTGGAGTGGGGCCGCGACAACATCCGCGTCAACGTCATCTGCCCGTTCGCCGAGTCCGACGGTGTCAAGCTGTGGAAGCAGTTCGCGCCCAACGATTACGCCAAGGCGGTGCGACGCGTGCCGATGAAGCGGATCGGGGACGTCCGCACCGACGTCGGAGCGCTGGTGGCATTCCTGCTCGGCACCGATGCGACGTTCATCACGGGACAGACCATTCACGTCGACGGTGGCATCGGCTGTTTCCGATGACCGAGGAGTCCCTGCGGGATCGACAGCGCGCTCAGATCCGCGCCGAGATCCGGCGCGCGGCGTTCCGGCTGTTCATCGAGCGCGGCTACGACGCGGTGACCACCGAGGAAATCGCCTCGGCCGCAGGCGTTTCCCCCCGCACTTTTTTCCGCCACGTGCCGACGAAGGAGGACTTGCTGCTGGCTCCCGTGCGGCACGGCGGCGCCGCGATCGTCAACCTGCTCGAACAGCGGCCACCCCGGGAGTCGCCGGATGTCGCGCTGATCAACGCCATCGTCGCGCGGATCCGCTCGTTCGACCAAGCCGACGTCGAGGAGTGGCGGGAAGCCCTGCTGGTCGCCCCCGGACTGCTCGACAAGGCCACGATCCACACGCCCGCCGACAAGGAACGCGCCGCCAAGCTGGTGGGTGACCGGATGGCAGCCAACCCCGGGGACGACATCCGCCCCGGCCTGCTGGTCCAACTTGCCTTCGCAGCAGCCGATTTCGCGTTTCAGCAATGGGTGCGGCAATCCGGTGCCCCGCGAACGCTGGATCGCTACGTCACCGAGGCCCTCGAAGCGGTCAAGGGCAGCCACTGGAAAAGGAAGTCGATCTCGTGAAGGACAGGTACAAGGTAGCGGTATGGGCCACCGGCGGCGTCGGCAAGTACGCGATCCGAACCGTCACCGACCGTCCCAACCTCGATCTCGTCGGGGTGTGGGTGCACTCGGACGGTAAGAACGGCAAGGACGCCGGCGAGCTCGCCGGCATAGCCCCGGTCGGCGTTCTCGCCACCCGCGATGAGTCGACGATCCTCGGCGGCGACGCGGACTGCGTCGTCTACGCGGCTCCGGCGCCACCGCGGATGAAGGAAGCGATCGGCGACCTGTGCCGGATCCTGGCCGCCGGCAAGAACGTAGTGACGACCGCGATACCGGGACTGGTGTACCCGCGCGGATCGCTGCCCGACAGGGTGATCGACGCGATCAGCTCTGCGGCCGACGCCGGCGGTAGCTCGCTGTTCTCCAGCGGCATCGAGCCCGGGTTCGGCGCCGACCTGTTCCCGATCGCGCTGATGTCGATGTCGCACAAGGTGTATTCGGTGCGGGGCATCGAAATCACGAACTACTCCGAATATCCGGCCGAATACGACATGCGCGAGCTGTTCGGATTCGGCCAGCCGCTGGACTACCAAGGCGGCCTGATGAGGCCCGGCGTCCTCCGCTGGGGCTGGGGCGCCGCGGTCACGATGGTGGCCGACGCGCTCGGGGCGCGACTCGACGACATTCGCGAGACGTGCGAGTTTCAGGCCACGCCGCGTGACATTCCCACCGCGTTCGGCCTCGTCGAAGCGGGGACCGTCGGCGCCACCCGGGCGCGCTGCATCGGGGTCGTCGACGGCGTCGACGTCATCACCATCGAGCACGTCGACCGCATCGCCGACGACCTCGCCCCCGACTGGCCCAAGGGCCGAACCGGCGGAACCGATGGCATCTGGCGCGTCGTCATCGACGGTGAGCCGAGCTTCGACGCCGAATTCGAGGTCGGGCATCGGCCCGGCGACAGCCACAACGATCACGGCCTGCTGGCAACCGGCATGCGCGCCGTCAACGCCATCCCCAGGGTCTGCGAGGCCGAGCCGGGAATCGTTGACGCACTGCATCTCCCGCTGACCTCACCGGTGGGAGCGCTGCACCCGCACCGTGATGGGATCTCGGCCTTCTGAACGCCTCAGAAGCCGTCGCTTCCCCCGCCGGAGTCGAACCCGCCGCCAGAGTCGAACCCGCCGCCGAAGTCCGACCCGCCGGAGTCGAACCCACCGCCAAAGTCCGAGCCGCCGAAGTCGAACCCACCGCCGGAGTCATAGCCCGAGTCGTTGCCGCCGAAACCGGTGTCGCCGCCGCCTGAAGACTGGTAGCCCCCGTCGAAGCCGACATCGCCCTGCTGGCTGTCGTAGCCGCCGCTCGGGGCGTAGTCAAAGCTCTGATTCGCCGTTGCCGAATCCCATCCCGCGTCGAAGCCGCGGTCGTAGCTGCCGCCCCAGTGGTCGTCGAGCATGGCGTCGATCAACAGGACATCGGCGAGGCCCCAACCCCAGCCGGGCCCCCAGAACGCGTACGGGTAGTAGCCCGGGTAGAAAAACATCCCGTTGTACATGCCACCGGGGTAGTAGTTCGCATAGCCGGGCTGCGGGGTGGTGCTGTAGTTGTTGTTGTTGATCGTCACGTACTCCCCGGTGTCCGGGTTCTTCGCCCGCACCGTGGCCTGCTTGCGGTCCTGCTCCGGCACCGACGTCACGGCGGAAACGTTGGGCCCCGGGTTCAGCCTGCGGTTCGCCTTGTTCACGGTGGCCTGCACGGCCCGCAGGTGCGCCCGCGCCGCGGTGTAATCGCCCGCCTGGTAGGCCTTTCGGGCGTCGCCCAGACCCGCGTTCGCCTTCAGCGACTCCGCGCTGACGTCGACGTCGGCGTTGGCGATCACCGCGTTGTCGAGGTCGGCGACCTCGGATTCGGCGGCGATCAACTGCCCCTTGATCCACTCGCGCGCCTCGTTGTCCTTGCGGCGCTTGCGGCTTCGGCTCACGGCGAGCCAGATCAGGCCGACCACCGCCAGGGCGACGCCGATGATGATCAGCGCGGTCCACAGTGGGGCCAGGCCGCTGTGCCTGGCGCTGCCGACCGGCGAGGTCGTCACCGTGCCGCCGGACGCGGCGGTGACACCGGACAGCTTGCTGACAAAGTTACTGGTGGCGCCGTAGGGGTCGTTGCGATGTTCCTTGGCCGACTGTCCCAGGAACGGGTCCACGTCGTCGGCGATCCCCCTCGGCACGTTGTAGGCGCGCACGTGATAGCCCTTGGCGTCGATGACCAGGATGACGCCGCTGAACCCCGGATCGCGACCCACGATGACGTTGTGGATGGCGTCCGGCGTTGTCACACCGGTCTGGTCCGGCGCCACCGCGGCGACCCAGACCGGCGGGGCGGGGCTCCACGCCCACCGGCTGGTGAGGATCTGCTGGTTCAGCTTGTCGGCGTTTTCCAGCGGGGGCCGGCCCGCGGCGTCGGCCACCACGTGGGTCTGCGCGCCGAACCGGTCCACCACCTGGTCGGTATAGGTGTCGGCCCAGGCAGGCGGCGCGAGCAGCATCGCCAGCGCCGCGAGGAACGGGACCGCGAAGACCCCGCCGAATCGTCGTGTCACGTTTGTCCTGCCTTCGTTGTGGGCCGTCGCTCGTGCTGATCGAACCACACGGCGACGCCTCGCCGCGTCGGCCATCCGCGGGTGCGCTCAGCCGAGCGCGGGCAGGACCTTGTCGGTGAGCAGCTGAACCGACTTCCACGCCTCGTCGACCGGCATCCCGCCGACCAGCGGATGCAGGACGAGCGGCCCGTACTGCTGGGACCCGCGCACTTCGGCGATGAGCTGGTCGGGGGTCAGGAACCGGTACCGCCCGGAGGCCTTGACCTCGTCCAGGGTCTGCACCCCCGGCAGGTGCATGAGCGAACGCTCCTCGGCCGACCATCCGCCGTAAGTGACTGCTTCCCAGAGGATGTGGTCACCGAGTTCCGCCCAGGCCCGGTCCGGATCCTCGTGCAGGTAGATCATCCCGCGATTGACCGGGCCGGGCATGAGGATGAGGGGTTTGAGGCCGGCCTCGGAACACAACTCGCGATAGTAGGCGGCGATCTCGGGCAGGTGGTCGGCCAGGCTGAGCGGCAGCCGGAAGCGCGCCGCGCGGCGCGCGGTGGCGCGCGAACCGCCGCCGACGTACAGCGGCGGATGCGGCCGCGTCCAGGTGCCGGTGCACACTCCGGCGTCGGCGTCGGCACCGGACCAGACGGACAACATCCGCTCGACGAGGGCGTCCATCAGTGCGCCGCGCCGGCCGAAATCGACGCCGAGCGAGTCATATTCGACCGTGCGGTAGCCCAGGCCCACGGTGGTGTGCAGCCGGCCGCGGCTCATGTTGTCGACGAGCGCGATGTCCTCGGCCAGCCGGACGGGATTCCACAGCGGGCCCAGCGCGCAGTCCACGCTGGCGATCAGCGTCGTGGTGCGCGCCAGGAACATCGACGCCGCCATGATCGGGTTGCAGCTCCACCCGTGCCCGGTCGCGTGATGCTCGTCGACGCTGATCGAGGTGATCCCGTGGGCTTCACCCCACTGTGCCAGCTCCAGTGCGGCCGAGAGCAATTCGCTCTGCACGCGCGGATCGCCTTGCGGCGATGCGAAATTGAAGCGCAGCACGGTCAATAGCACGTCACACCTCCGATTCGCCGGCCATCGACTGCAGGAATGCCGGGAAGTCGGGGAAGAGCGCGCGGTCGACGATCTCGATGCGGGTGCCGTTGGCGTCGGTGTAGTAGGCGAACAGCGCGAGCTCGGAGCCGGGCGTATCGGCGGTCATCTCCAAGGTGAAGCCGTTGGCCTCCAGCGCCGCGGCGCTCTCGGCGAGGTTGTCGCTGAAGTAGCCGAGGTGATGGACGGCGTTGCCCGGCGCGGCCGTCCACGGACTGCCGGGCACCTCTTGCACGAGTTCGACGTGAGGGCTTTGCAAGGAGTAGACGACGGTCGAGGTCAGTTCGCGCACGCCGGCCGCGGTGCGAAAGGGCAGCGTGTAGCTCATCGGATTGATCCACCGGTAGCCGGCCAGCGCGCTCAGCCTGGCCATCGCCGCGTCGAGGTCGGGCACGACGATGCCGGTGTGGTAGAAATCCTCCGGCCGTAGAGCGAATGTCATTGTGAGTCCTTTGCTTTCAGACGCAGTCGGACGCGCCGTCGACGACGAAGAGCGCGCCGCTGGTGTAGCTGCTCTGCTCGGTGCACAGGAACGCGATCGTGGGCGCGATCTCCCCGACGGAGCCGAAGCGGCGCAGCGGAATGTGCGCCAATTCGGATTCCACCAATTCGCTCGCCCCGTGCATGGGAGCGGTCATCGGGGTGTCGATCGTGCCCGGCGCCACCGCGTTCACGCGGATACCCTTGCGCGCCCACTTGACCGCGAGATTCCGGGTGATGCAGACGATCCCGGCCTTCGCGGCGCCGTAGCCGGGAACCAGCGGCACCGCCCGCAACGCGGACATCGAGGCCAGGTTGACCACGCTGGCACCCCCGGGCGCAGTCGACGACTTCAACGCCCCGTACAGGGCGACCGTGAGCCGGTACGGACCGGTCAGGTTGAGCGCGACCGACGCATCGAACCCGTCGGGCTTCGACTCGTCAAGGCCGCCGGGGAAATTCGCGCCGGCGTTGTTGACGAGCACGTCGAGGCGGGTGAACTTCTGCGCGAGCGCGTCTATCGACTTCTCGTCGGTGATCTGCAACTGGTGATAGGCCATGCCGGACAGGTCGGCCTGGTAGTCCGCGGTGGTGGCTTTGGTTCCGGTGATGGCGACCGAGGCGCCGGCATCGCGGAACAGCGTCGCGGTGGCGTGCCCGATACCGCTGGTGCCGCCGGTGATCAGCACCGCCGTCCCGGTGAAGTCGAAGCTGACGCGCGCCGTCATGATTTCCTCGCTAATTGGTTTGTGAGCCAAGCACTTTCCCAGAAGTTAGTGCTGTCGGCCAGCAGCGTTTCGTGCGCCCTGTTCAGCACGTCGCGCGCGCCCGCGTGCTCGGCGGGCACGAGTTCGGCGAGGTGGATGGCGTGCAGCGCCCGGCCCGCGTCGAGGTGCGCGCGCGCCCTGTCCACCAACGCGTCGGCGCCGGCCAGCTCCACCACGTCGGCGGCGACGGCGTCGAAGCCCACGGGGTACAGCTCCGTGGTCGACCGGTGATGAAACCAGCCCGAGTAGTTCTCCCAGACGGCGCGCACGTCCCATGCGACCTTGCCGTAGCCCTGGCCCACTTCGTATTGCGGGGGCAAGGTGATCTCGCGCATCAGGGTCCGAACGTCCTTGCCCGCGTTCATCCCGGCGACGGTCTGGTCGTGGATGTATTGGATCGCGTCCCGCAGGCGGGTCAGTTCGGCGTTGATGCGCTCCTTGCCGGCGATCGGGTCGAAGTGGCCGGTCACCAGCAGTTCCGGTGCCAGCTCGCGCACCCGCTCGACCGATGCGATCGCGGTCAGGGCGTCCCGGTACCGGTCACCGCGCATCGTCACGAGGTTGGGGATGTGCCCGAACACCGGGCCAAAGGTGTTTCCGCACAGGCATATCCGTTCGTCGGGAAGCCACACCACCAGCGAGTCGGTGGTCTCGCCCCCGGGCACCGAGATCAGCTCCATCCGCCGGCCACCGACCTCCAGGGTGAGCGTGTCCTCGAATTCGAGGTCGACGACGGGGACGCTCTGGCTGGCCAGCCGCGTCGTTCCGAGACGGCGCTGAATGGCTTGGATGCCGGTCGCCAGCTTGTCCTTGAAGGCGAACGCGCTGCGGGCGGCGCGGTAGGGGATCAGCCGTTCGTTGTCGTCGCGCCACGCGGTCCAGTTCGCCTGCGCGACAACCGTCGTATCGGGGTCGCGCACGCTGTCCAGGCCGCCGACGTGGTCGACGTGGCCCTGCGTGAAGACGATGTAGCGCACCGGGGAGGGGTCGACGGCGTCGAAGTTGGCGCGATGCACCGGCCCCTCGAAGCCCATCCCGGTGTTGACGACGACGCGGCCGTCGCCGGTGGTCAGCAGGTAGGCGTTGGACAGGCCCGGCGAGCACCACAGCCCCGGCGCTATCTGCTCGGCCTTCTCGGCCGCCGCCGGGCGCATGGCGTCGGCGCCGGGTCTGCTGCGATAGAGCGGTTCCATCGCTGAGGTCTCCTTCATTCGGGGCGGACGTCGAACCTGTCGAAGTAGAAGCCGAAGCGGCCGCGCAGTTCGTCGGGCGAGATGCCGAAGTGCCGCTGCAGGTCGTAGCGGATGCGGCCGTGTTTGCCCCGCGGGTTGCCCTCCAGGTACTGGCGCAGGCGTCCCCGCACCTTCGGTGTCAGCTCGACGCCGCCGCGCTGGTACAGCTGCTCCACCAGCGGCATCTCGTTGCCGCCCAGGTGGTGGAAGGCGATGTCGATGCTGCGTTCGGGGGGAACGAGGTCGCGGTCGCGCACGCACGCGCCGAGCAATCGGTGCACCCGGTCGCTCCAGTAGTCCAGCAGCCAGCCGGGGTCGATGCTGGTGCGGCGCAGCCGATCGGAATAGGCCATCATCGTGATCGCCGACTGCACCACCGCGACGGGGTCGCGGTGGGTGAAGGCCACCGTCGCGTCCGGGAAGGTCGCCATCAGCGGACCGAGCTGCTCGCAGTGCTGCGGGCTCTTCAGGACCCAGGTGCGCGGGCCGCGCAGGAAGGTCAGCGCCTGCAGGACTTTCTTCAGGTACGCGTAGTGGCGGTTCTGGTCGAGCGCCAGGTAGAAGTCGCGCCAATCGGGTACGCGCGCATGCCATTCCAGGACGTAGGCGGCCAGGTCGAGGTCGAGCAGTTCGACCTCCTCCTCGATCGCCTCGGGAAACCGGTCGTGCATGGCGGCCACCACCGGCGCGCTGGCCATGAGCGCGTCATGCTCGGACTTCGCCCGCGCGTAGCGGGGGTCGACCCCGAAGATGTCGGGGCCCTGTCCGCGCGCGGGAATCGGTTCCTGGCTCTCCCAGTAGGGCAGCGCACGCCGGCGCGGGTCGGCGGCGATGAGATTCACCAGGTGCGTGGTACCGGATCGCGGCATCCCGACCACGATGAAGGGCTGCTCGATCGCGATCGACTCGATTTCGGGGTAGCGCTTGATGAGCTCGACCAGCGACAGCCGGTTGCGCAGCAGGCGAACCACGCGCTGCCGCAGCGTCGTGCGGGTGAGCTGGGTCAGGCCTTCGTCCGCCTCGATCGCCGCCACGTGCGCGGCCAGCCGCTCGCCGAACCCGTCGCCGTCGTCCAGGTCGTCGGCGCCGGCCTGCTCGACCGCTTCGGCCAGCATGAGGTCGATGTCGAACTCGACGCGCCTGGCTTCGGTGAATTCCAGAATCTGACGTTGCACATCGGTCAGCCGGGGCGACCTCAGATCGTCGAAGTCGATGTCATCCACGTCGCCGACCGCACGACCCACGCGCCCGCCTCCTCGACTTCGACTGCGTCGAAGTTACCGCAGCGAGCCGGGAGTCCTACAGGTTAGCCAGGTCGTCGGGAACGTCGACCTTGTGTTCCTGCAGCGCCTCCAACGGGACCACCTCGAGCGTGCGCTCGTGGGTCGACGCCAGCACCACGGGCGCGGCGCACCCGTCGTGATGGGCCCGGAGCCAGTTCAGCGCGGTGACGCACCACCGGTCGCCGGGGAGCAGCCCTGGGAACCGAAGCTCGGGAACGGGCGTCAGCAGGTCGTTACCGATGGAACGCTGGTGTTCCAGGAATTCGGCGGTCATCACCGCGCAGATCGTGTGCCGGCCGAGGTCCTCCGAACCGGTCGAGCAACAGCCGTCGCGGTAGTAACCGGTAAGTGGTTCCGTGCCGCACGGTTCCAGCGGACCGCCGAGCACATTGCGATCAGGCACGCGATTAGTATCGCGCTCCCCGGCACGAAGTTTGAAGGCTCTTTCGGCATCCGTTCCGGGAAACACCATCCGGTACCCAATCGGCCCTGCTAAGCGGTACGTTCTGCGTGTGATGCTCACCGGTGCTTTCCTCGCGGAAGCGGCCGCGACGGTCGACAACAAACTCAACGTGCAAGGCGGCGTGCTGTCGAAATTCACGGTCGGTCCCGACCGGGTGGCCCGGGTCGTCCTCGTCGTGCTGACCCTGCCCGACGGCGACGATTCGGACCGGCGGATCGACGTGGAAATGAGGCCTCCGACGCTTGACGCCACTCAACACACCTCGTTCGAAGCGCCACAAGCCGCCGTCGGGGAGTTTCCGGGTTTTGCCTTCTTTCCGATCGAGACGCGGTTGCCTTTTGACGGCCGCTGGGTGATCGACGTTTCGTGCGGCGATTCGGTGGTCTCGTTACCCCTTGTCATAGACGAGTGGTCGCCGCAGTCACTCGGCATCTGAACGGGCCCGTTTTCACCAGGCGCACAACGGTCTTGGCGGCCGCCGCGGCCGCACCCCAAGGGCCACAACGCACCCCGGACCTCGCGCGTGAATGCCGCTAGATCACAACAAGATAACAATTGCCCATGCGCCGATAAGCGCCTCGGCGACTCGCTGGCCAAATACCGGGGAGGCGGCCTCGCGAAATTTATCGTCAGATCGTGCACCGTCGGACGGCCCTCAAGATCCCCTTGCTGCTGGCGGCGGGCACGGCGCTGGCCCACGCGCCCCGCGCCTCGGCGGAACCGGCACCCCGCTCCTCCGGTGAGGTGATCCGGTGGTCACCCGACCGTGCCAATCGCTGGTACCAGGCGCAGGGATGGCTCGTCGGCGCAAATTACATCCCGTCCAACGCCATCAACCAGCTCGAGATGTTTCAGCCGGGCACCTACGACCTTCGGCGCATCAACACCGAGCTGGGCTGGGCCCGCGCCTACGGCTTCAACAGCGTGCGGGTCTTTCTGCACGACCAGCTCTGGGCCCAGGACGCCCGCGGCTTTCACAATCGCCTCGCGCAGTTCGTCAGCGTCGCGGCCAGCCATGGCATCAGGCCGCTGTTCGTCTTCTTCGACTCGTGCTGGGACCCGTTCCCCAAACTGGGTCCGCAACGGGCGCCGAGGCCCGGCGTGCACAACTCGGGTTGGGTGCAGAGCCCCGGCGCCGAACGCCTCGGCGATCCCGCCTACACCCGCGTCCTGCATGACTACGTGACGAGCGTGTTGACCCAATTCCGCAGTGACAACCGGATTTTGGGTTGGGACATGTGGAACGAGCCGGACAACCCCGCGCGCGTGTATCAAAAGGTGGAGAGGAAAGACAAGCTGGAGCTGGTCGCCGACCTGCTCCCCCAGGTGTTCCGGTGGGCCCGTGCGGTCGACCCCAGCCAGCCGCTGACAAGCGGCGTATGGCGCGGCGGCGATCAGGGCGAACAGGGCGGCCGCACCCCGATCAGCGACATCCAACTGAACAACGCCGACGTGGTCACCTTCCACTCGTATGCTGAGCCCGCGGGCTTCGAGTCGCGGATCGCCGAGCTCGCGCCGCTCGGGCGACCGATCATCTGCACCGAGTACATGGCCCGGCCCCAGGGCAGCACCATCGAGGCGATCCTGCCCATTGCGAAGCGGCGCAACGTCGGCGCGTTCAACTGGGGTTTGGTCGCCGGCAAGACCCAGACCTACTTCCCATGGGACTCTTGGGACCACCCGTACCCCGCGCCCCCGAAGGTGTGGTTTCACGACCTTCTGCAGCCCGATGGCCGTCCCTTCCGGGACAGCGAATTGCAGGCGGCTCGGGGTCTGACCAGCGGCGGACCCACGTAAGACGGTCCCCGACGGGGAAGCTGTAACACTCTCGTAATGAGGAAGAAAAGGCCTCGCCGGCTGCTCCCGCCCGCGGGGGCTATCCTACCGAGCGGGCCTTGCGCCTTTCGAAGAAATCCGCCCACGACACGATCTCGGGGTGCTGCTTGAGCAGGGCCCTGCGCTGCCGCTCGGTCATCCCACCCCAGATCCCGAACTCGACCTTGTTGTCGAGCGCCTCCGCGCCGCATTCCCGCATCACCGGGCAGTGCCGGCAGATAGCCGCGGCCTTACGCTGGGCGGCTCCGCGCACAAACAGCGCTTCGGGATCCGTTTCCCGACACAGCGCCCTCGTGACCCACGCCCGTTCGCCCGCGGCCACCGCGGGCGGGGCGCTGTCCACGGGCACAAGATTTAGCGGCCGCGAGGCCGTTCCTGTTGCTGGCAACGAGCTGTCCCTTTCGTCTCGGCCGCGAGTCTGCGGCCGCCTCCCCGATGCTGGGATTTGCGCCACATGTGCCCGTTGGTGTGACCAAAATCCCCCCATCGCCCAAGGTAGCGGTTGGATATCGATTGCGCAACGGTTTTCTGGTACAGACGTACCTTTCCTTGAAAATTGGCGCAGAAGAAGCCCGCGACTTGTAAACACCGTGGGGATGCAAGCGCCCATCGGCACCGTATGCCCAGCGCGCTGGCTAGCAGGTTAAGACCGGGTGAGGGGAGGCTTGATAAGCCGACAACGGCGGATATCGACGCCAATGCGCCGTTCACCCCGGCGTGAATGAGCCCGTCGATTGACTGGCTATGGCGGTGGCGGAGGGATTTGAACCCTCGGACGGTTTTAGCCGTCACACGCTTTCGAGGCGTGCTCCTTAGGCCGCTCGGACACGCCACCGCCAGGCAGCTTACCCAACCGGTGGCCGCTCACCCCAATCGCTGGCGGGCGAAGAAGTCCTCCAGCGGCGCGGCGCATTGCCGCGCGAGAACACCCCCGCGCACCTGCGGACGGTGGTTGAGCCGACGGTCGCGGACGACGTCCCACAGCGATCCGACCGCTCCCGTCTTGGGCTCCCACGCCCCGAACACCAGCCGCGCGATGCGCGCCAGGACCAACGCGCCCGCGCACATGGTGCACGGTTCGACGGTCACCGCGAGCGTGGCACCCTCCAGCCGCCACCCGTCGCCGAGCACTTGCGCCGCCGCCCGCATCGCCAGGATTTCGGCGTGCGCGGTCGGATCACCAAGGGCCTCACGGGCATTTACCGCGCGGGCCAGCTCGGTCCCGTCGGCGCCGATGACCACCGCGCCGATCGGCACGTCGCGGGGGCCCGCCGTCGCGGCGACCGACAGTGCGGTGCGGATCAGGTCTTCGTCGGTGATCGGTAATCACCGACCGAGGCGGTCGATCACCGCCGACAGCTCGTCGGCGAAGCCCATCTCGCGGGCGATGCGGCCCAACTGCTCGTCGGCGTACAGGTCGCTCTCGTCGACGATGACGCCCAGCACCGCCTCGGGCAGCCCGACATCGGACAGCAGCCCCAGGTCGCCCTCCTCGAACGGGTCCGCGTCCTCGAGGTCCTCGGGATCGATGTCGGCGTCCAAGTTGTCCAGCGCTTCGGCGGCGATGTCGTAGTCCAGCGCGGCGGTCGCGTCCGAGAGCAGCAACCGGGTCCCCGACGGTCCCGGGCGAACGATGACGAAGAATTCGTCGTCGACGTCCAGGAGCCCGAAGACCGCGCCGGAGCTGCGCAGCTCACGCAGCTCGGTCTCGGCGGCCTTGAGGCTCGTCAGCGCCTTGGGAGACATGGGATAGCAGCGCCATTTGCCCTCTTCGCGCACGACGGCAACGCCGAAGCCGTCCGGCGTGTCCGCGGACGGGCCTTGCGCGGAGGCCCGCTGTGCTCCCATGGGCGCCTACGCTAGTCGCTGACCAGGCCCTCTGACCAGACGCAGCGCTGACTGTGCCAACCTTGGACTGTGGCTCATCCTCGGTCCGAAACACCCGTTTGCGTGCTCGGGCTGGGCCTGATCGGCGGCTCGATCATGCGGGCCGCCAAGGCGGCCGGGCGCGAGGTGTTCGGCTACAACCGGTCGGTGGAGGGCGCGCACGCCGCCGCGGCCGACGGCTTCGACGCAAGCACCGATCTCACCCAGACCCTGACCCGGGCCGCCGCCACCGGCGCGCTGATCGTCCTGGCCGTGCCGATGCCGGCGTTGGCGGGCATGCTCGCCCACATCAGCGAACTGGCCCCCGGCTGCCCGCTGACCGACGTCACGAGCGTCAAAAGCGGGGTGCTCGACGAGGTCGCCGCGGCGGGGCTGCTGGAGCGCTTCGTCGGCGGTCACCCGATGACGGGCACCGCGGATTCGGGTTGGGCCGCGGGCTATGCCGGGTTGTTCACCAGGGCGCCGTGGGTGGTCAGCGTCGACGACCACGTGGACCCCCAGATCTGGTCGATGGTGATGCAGCTCGCGCTGGACTGCGGCGCGCTGGTGGTGCCGGCCAAATCGGACGAGCACGACGCGGCGGCGGCCGCGATCTCCCACCTCCCGCACCTGCTCGCCGAGGCGCTGGCCGTCACTGCCGCCGAGGTCCCGCTGGCCTTCGCGCTGGCGGCCGGCTCCTTCCGCGACGGCACCCGGGTGGCGGGCACCGCGCCGGACCTGGTGCGCGCGATGTGCGAGGGCAATGCCGCGCAGCTGCTGCCGGAGCTCGACCAGGTGATCGAGCTACTCACCCGCGCCCGCGAGTCGCTGGCCTCCCACAATTCGCTGGCCGACCTCATCGACGCGGGTCACGCCGCGCGGACGCGGTACGACAGCTTTCCGCGCTCCGACATCTTCACCGTCGTCATCGGCGCGGAGAACTGGCGCGAAGAACTGGCCGCCGCGGGCCGGGCGGGTGGGGTGATCAGATCCGCTCTGCCAACCCGGGATAGTCGACGATGAAGCCCTCTTCATCGGCGCTCACCGCGGTGTCGGCGACCGGGGAGCGCAGCTTGATCCCCTCACGGCTGCCCTCGCTGGTGTAGCTCACCGTCGCCGCGGTGACGGACATGTCGGGCACGTTCACGTAGACCATCGGCAACGTGACCATGTCCGCCCGTTCGTGCAGCCCGAGGCGCCGGATGGGTAGCGCGTTGAAAAACGGGCTGAACACCACGTCGACGTCGAGCGCGCCGTTGTACCCGGCGCGCCGCTCGCCCTGGTGGTCGGTCACCAGCCACATGTTTTCCTCGTCCCGGGCGATGGACAGCACGCGTTCCCGCTCGGCCAGCGTCACGGTCAGCCCGAGCCGCTTGGTGGCGCCCGTCTCGTCGGTTTGCACGTCGTAGTAGGCGCCGAACGCCGGGTTGGTCGCGGTGGCGGCGGCCACGATGCGCCCATTGGCCCGAATCCGCTTGCCGGACACCTGGATTCGCACCGATTCCATGCGGGATACGTCCTGCGCGCGCCAGGTCAGCATCGCCTGCCACACGCGCCGGGCTGGATCAGAGGGGGCTGCGTTCACGCTTCTACCGTAGGACGTGTCCCGCGGCGGCGGCGGGTTTGTCCCGAACTGCGGTGGGCGTCACGTGGTCGGGCCGCCGGGCGGCCCCGCCCGGCCGGCCTCGCAACCGCCCGGTGCCCGGCACCGACGCCCACACTGCCAGCGCGAGCAGGCCGTCGAGAATCAGCGCGAGCGCGGCCACCATCAGCGCGCCGACCAGTGCGAGCTGGAATTGGCGCTCCTTGATCCCGTCGATCAGGTATCGGCCCAGCCCACCGAGGCTGGCGTAGGCGGCCACCGTGGCGGTGGCCACCACCTGCAGCGTCGCGTTGCGCAGCCCGCCGAGGATCAGCGGCAGCGCGTTGGGTATCTCGACGCGCAGCAACACCCGGGTCTCCGTCATGCCCATGGCGCGGGCGGCGTCGACGACCGTCGGCTCCACATTGGCGATGCCCGCGTACGTACCGGCCAGCAGCGAAGGCACGCCGAGCAGCATCAGGGCGACCAGCGGCGGCCCGAGGCCCAGCCCGAACAGCAACACCCCCAGCAGGAGCACGCCCAGCGTCGGCAGCGCCCGCAGGCCGTTGACGGCCCCCACCACCAAAAGCGTGCCGCGACCCGTGTGCCCGATGATCAGCCCGACCGGGACGGCGATCACCGCGGACGCGGCCACCGCGACGACGGTGTATTCCAAATGCTCCACGATGCGCGCCGCCAGCCCGACCGGACCGGTCCAGTTGTCGGCGGTCAGCAGGTAGGAGAGCGCCTGTTGCACGAAGTTCATCGGGCGCCGCCCACGACCGGGGCCACCACCGAGCGGCGCGCGGGCGTGCGCCCGGCGCGCTCCCACGGCGTGGCCAGCCGCCCGGCCACGACGATGAGCGCGTCGATGACGGTCGCCAGCACGAACAGCGCCACGATGCCCGCGACGATCTGGTCACTCTTGTCGGTCTGGTAGCCCTCGGTGAACCAGGTGCCCAGGCCGCCGATGCCGATCACCGAGCCGACCGAGACCATCGCGATGTTGGTCACCACGACAACGCGCAACCCGGCGACCAACACCGGGATGGACAGCGGCAGTTCGATTTTGACCATCCGCTTGAGCGCCGGGTACCCAACGGCGGCGGCGGCGTCGCGCACCTGGGCGGGCACCGCATCCAGCGCCTCGAGCACCGCCCGGACCAGCAACGCGGCGGTGTAGGCGGTCAGCGCGACGATGACGTTGGCCTCGTCGAGGATCCGCGTGCCGATGATCATCGGCAAGACCACGAACAATGCCAGCGACGGAATGGTGAACACGACGGCCGCGGTGGCCGTCGTCAGTCGCCGGGCAACGGGCGCGCGCTGGATCGCAACGCCCAGCGGGACCGCGATCGCCAACCCGATCAGCACCGGCACCAGCGACAGCCGTAGATGGACCACGGTCAGGGCCCAGGCGTCGTCGAGGTGGGTGAGCAGGTAGTGCATCGACCCTCCCCCTCAGGCCCGCCGCCGCGCGTCGACCACGGCCAGCACGTCGGCGGCCAGCACACCGCCGATGACCTTGCCGCCGTCGTCCACGGCGACACCGACGCCCGACGGCGACGACAGCGCCGCGTCGAGGGCGTGGCTGAGGTTGCCGTCCGGGCGAAACAGCGAGCCGACCGCACTCACGCTGTCGGCCAACGACGCGCCCGCGCGGTGCTTGCGCAGGCCCTCGGCGTCGATCCACCCCACCGGGGCGCCCGCGTCGTCGACCACCACCGCCCAGCCGTCGGGAAGGCCGGTCTCGCGCAGGCTGGCCGCGGCGACGCGCTCGATGTCATGCAGGGGGACATCCGCCGCGTCGATGAGCTGCAGCCAACGGTAGCCGCGGCCCAGCCCGATGAACCTGGCGACGAATTCGTTGGCGGGGCGCGACAGCAGCCGCGCGGCTTCGTCGTACTGCTGCAATACGCCGCCTTTGAACACGGCTATCCGCTCGCCCAGCCTGAGCGCCTCGTCGATGTCGTGCGTGACGAAGACGATGGTCTTGTGCAATTCGCTTTGCAGCCGCAGCATTTCGTCTTGCAGTTCGTGGCGCACCACGGGGTCGACGGCGGAGAACGGCTCGTCCATCAGCAGGAGGGGCGGATCGGCGGCAAGCGCGCGTGCCACACCGACGCGTTGTTGTTCACCGCCGGACAGCTGGGCCGGGTAGCGGGTGGCGATCTTGGCGTCCAGGCCGACACGTTCGAGCACCTCGTAGGCGGCTTTGCGGGCGGCCCGACGAGGTTGGCCCTTCAGGACGGGAACCGTTGCAACGTTGTCGATGACGCGCTGGTGGGGCATCAGGCCGGCGTGCTGGATGACGTAGCCGATCCCGAGGCGCAGCCGCACCGGGTTGACGGATCTGACGTCCTTCCCGTCGACGGTGATGGTGCCGGAGGTGGGCTCGATCATCCGGTTGATCATCCGCAGCGCCGTGGTCTTTCCGCTGCCCGAGGACCCGACGAAGACGGTCAGTTTGCCGTGGGGGGCCACCAGGCTCAGCCGATCCACGGCGACGGTCCCGTCGGCGAATACCTTGCTGACGTTGTCGAAGACGATCAACGGCGCTGACCGATCGGATGGGTGAAGCCGTTGAACTGCACCCAGTTTCGTGCCGCCTGGTCCGGGTCGACGCCCGTATTTCCCGACACCGCGGCGTTGAGGCCGGCCATGCCGGTGGTGCTGAGCTTCGCCGAGACCGCGTCGAGCACGTTCTTGAGCAGATCCGACTTCTTCTGCGAATTCACCAGCGGCACAATGTTGCCGGCCAAAAAGTTGTGTTCGGGATCCTCGAGTGCCACCAGGTGTTCTTGCAGGATGGCCGGCGACGTGCTGAAGATGTTGGCGGCCGTGACCCTGCCCTCGAGCAACGCGCGCACGGTCACCGCGCCGCCGCCGTCGTTGATGGCGACGAAGTTACCCGGGCTGATGGCCAGGCCGTACTTCTGGCGCAGGCCCGGTAGGCCGGACGGCCGGTTCTCGAACGCCGAGGGCGCCCCGAACCGCACCTCGGGCGAGTGGGCGGCCAAATCACCGATCGTCTTCAGGTTCCAGTTGCGGGCGGTACCGGCGGTGACGGTGACCGTGTCGGTGTCGGAAGCCGGTGACGGCGTGAGAACCGACAGGTCACCGGGAAGTTGCTTGTACAACTCCAACTCGACGTCGTCGAGCATGGTGGCCGTGGAGTTGGGCGCGAAGTACAACAGCAGGTTCCCGATGTACTCGGGCACCAGATCGATGGAATGATCCTTCAGCGCGGGGATGTACGTCTCCCTGCTGCCGATGCCCATACGCCGCCCGATCTCAAAACCGTTGGCCTGCAGCGCTTGTGCGTAGATTTCCGCGACGATCTGCGATTCCGGGAAGTCGCCGGAGCCGACCACGATGGATTTCGGGCTGCGGGTCTCCGCCCCCAGCGGATCGGAATTGCTGCAGCCCGCGATCAGGCATACCGCGGCCAGCCACACCGCCGCGCGGAAGGTCCCGCGGCGGGCGCGCGGCAGCATCCTCATAACGCCGACACTAACGGCAGAACCGCCGCTCCGCGCCCGTCCGGAGGGCAGGTCGCGGGTGGTGTTTTGCGTGGATTTGTTTCAATCTGCCCAGGATGGGACAAAGATGAGAGTATGAGCGGCCAAACCCCAGCCTCCCCTCCCCCGCCA
>LQPB01000036.1 GCA_002102225.1 Mycobacterium interjectum | reverse complement strand
TCTGGTCATGGCCGTGTTGCCGCGACGGCGGTTGGTGTCGACTTTGACGGCGAGGTGTTCCTCGGCGTCGAAAAGATCTGTGAGCCAGGCGTATTGAGGTATCAAGAGCAGCTCGGCCGGCAGCCCCGGTTCACGCTGCTGCTTTGCGCGACCGCGGACAGCAGATCCGCGCATCGGAGTCGCCTCACGCTCGAATCCCTCTCGAACCGGGTGCACGGGAACTGGCTGCTCGATATCTCCGCCGACCAGCCGGCCGCCGCGGCGTCCTGCCGGCGGCTGATCAAGGAATGTCCGGGGCTCGCGTACGGGAAAATCCTCACGGCCAACGCCGCAGCGTTATATTATGCGCCCTAACCTGCAATGATAGGTGTAAGAGGCGGTGACTCACGCGAAAATGGCTGACATCGAGCACGCAGAAACCGACCTGATGCCGCGCGGAGATGCGATCGCCGAAGTCGAATTCGACGCAGAATGGTACCTCGGCGCCTATCCGGATGTCGCCGAAGCGATCCGGGCGGGGTGGTTCAAGTCCGCCCTGGATCACTATCTCAGCCACGGGCACACAGAGGGCCGGCGCGCAACGCCCACCAGCACCACGGATTTGTCCGAGTTCGACGCCGTTTGGTATGCGAAGTCATACCCGCTGGCGGCCGAGGAATCTTCGCCGACCGACGCCGCGCTGCTGGAGCAGCACTACAATCGCATCGGCCGCCATCGCGGCTACAAGCCGAATCCGCGGGCCCTACGGCCGAAGAACGCGGCCGCCATGCCTTCCCCTTACGGCGGCCTGTGGATCGATCAGGCGAACGCCCTGGACCTGATCCGCGGCAAGTACGAACTGGGCAACATCACCACCGATGAAGCGCGGGACCTGGAGAGCCTTGTCCTGGACGGTTACGTCGTGCTGAAGAACGCCGTTCCGAGCGTGATCCTGGACCGCGCCACTGAGGTGCTAGAAGCGGCCTATGACGGTCGCTATCCCCAGGTCTGCTTCGAGTGCGGGTCCATCGCCCCCGGCCACCTCGCCTGGCAGGCGAAGATGAGCGAGGTGCCGGCCAAGGCTCTGGATCTGCACTGGCATTTCGACGAGATCCGCGATCTCGGCTTCGCCCCGGCGGTGGCCCGCTTCCTCCACCTGCTGTTCGAGCGACCCGCCTCGGTCTCGCAGTCGCTGGGTTTTTACCGCGGCTCGGCCCAGCCGATACACCAGGATTCGGCCTATGTCGCCTACTCCATTCCTCAGCAGTTCTGCGCCGCGTGGTTCGCGCTCGAAGACGTAAAGCCCGACGCGGGCGAGTTGATGTACTTCGTGGAAAGCCATCGCAAGCTGCCGGAGTTCAGCCACGCCGAGCGCTTCAAGAGCATGACGGACGCGCAGCTCGTCGGCGTCAGCTGGGATCTGCTCAAGGATGAGGACGCCAAGCACCTCAAAGCGATTCAAAGCGAGGCTCAGCGCCTCATGCTCAAGCGCGAAACCTTCATGGCCAAGCGCGGCGATGTACTAATTTGGCACGCAGAACTCGCCCACGGCGGTCGCCCGATCTCCACCAGCGCCACCCGCAAGAGCGTGGTCTTCCACTACTCGCCAAGCGAAATCGTGCCCCTCTACACCGAGACCCGTTCGGTGCAGTTGAAGCGCCACTGCCTGGGTTGCTACTACACGTCCGGGGTGTACTGCTCGCCCGAGTAGCGAACCGGCCGCTTCGAAAGCCCCTACAGCAAAAACCCAATGCACGACCTCAGGGCGCTGACTCAATTCAGCGCCCCCTATTT
>LQPB01000035.1 GCA_002102225.1 Mycobacterium interjectum | reverse complement strand
CCACAAAATCCCGCCCGCCCCACCGGCCTGCCCGGTGGCCGGCGCCCCGTTAGTCCCATCACCGATCAGGGGGCGTCCCAACAGCAGGTTCGTCGGCGCGTTGATCACACCCAGGATGTCGCCTTCGAGGGTTTGCAACGGGGAGGCATTGGCGGCCTCCGCGGCCGCGTAGGCACTGCCGGCACCGCGCACGGCCTGGGCGAATTGGGCATGAAACGCCGCCGCCTGGGCAGTCAGCGCCTGAAAGGATGCGGCACGGCTGGAAAACAGCGACGCGATCGCCACCGAAACTTCGTCCTCGGCGGCTGCCAGCAGCCCGGTCGTCGGGGTAGCGGCCGCTGACGTAGCCGCTTTCAGCGACTCGCCGATACCGGCCAGTTCCGGCCTGGCAGTCGCGAATTGGTCAGGTGCTGCAAAGACATACGACATCGCTGCCTCCAACTCGGCTGCCCGACTGTCGAGATGGGAAAGTAGTAATTGTTAGCACTACCTCATGACAAAGTCGAGTGGGGTGCGTCGGTTGTCGACGCGTTCGATCCAGTCGCCGACGGCACGCTTTGGCGGCGCGCTACAGCACCAAAAGCATCCGGGAGTTGCCCAAGATGTTGGGCTTGACGTAGCTCAGGTCCAGGAACTCGGCGACACCGATGTCGTAGGAGCGGCACATCTCCTCGTACACCTCGGCGGTGACGGGCGTGCCCTCGATCTCGGTGAACCCGTGCTTGCCGAAGAACTCGGTCTCGAACGTCAGCACGAACAGCCGCTGCAACTGCAACTCCCGGGCGACCTCGAGCAGCCGGTCGACGATCGCGTGGCCGATCCCGTGGCCGGTCAGCGCCGGGTCGACGGCGACGGTGCGCACCTCGCCGAGGTCCGCCCACAACACGTGCAGCGCCCCGCACCCGACCACCCTGCCCTCGTGCTCGGCCACCCAGAACTCCTGGACGGCCTCGTAGAGCGTGACGAGGTTCTTCTCCAGCAGGATGCGTCCGGAGTACGTGTCGACGAGTTGTTTGATCGCGGGTACGTCGGATGTTCGCGCGCGCCGGACCACCGGCCGGGGGCCCCGTGAGCTTTGGGTCACGGGTAACAGTATCGGCAACGCGGGGTGAGGGCTGGTCAACCGCTATTCTTATGCCGTGTCGGGGCAGCCGCAAACACCGCCGATGGCGGGCCGCGCCCGCATCGCCAACCTCGCCAACGTGCTGACCCTGCTGCGGCTGGTGCTGGTCCCCATCTTCCTGTTCGCGCTGTTCACCGCCGACGGGCACCAAATCGCCGGCCGCATAGTCGCTTTCGTGATCTTTGCGGTCGCCTGCATCACCGACCGGTTCGACGGCCTGCTGGCCCGCAACTACGGGATGGCGACCGAATTCGGCGCGTTCGTCGATCCGATCGCCGACAAGACCCTGATCGGGTCGGCGCTGATCGGGCTGTCGATGCTGGGGGACCTGCCGTGGTGGGTCACGGCGGTGATCATGACCCGCGAGGTGGCGGTGACGCTGCTGCGGTTGGCGGTGATACGCCGCGGCGTCATCCCGGCGAGCTGGGGCGGCAAGCTCAAGACCGTCGTGCAGGCGCTGGCGATCGGCCTGTTCGTCCTGCCGCTGTCGGGGCCTTTCCGGGTGGTGGCGGCCGCCGTCATGGGCATCGCGATCGTGCTGACGGTGGTGACCGGGGTGGACTACGTGGTGTCCACCGCCAGGGCGGTTCGCCAGCCGACCGGCTGAACGGGAACCAACCCACCGCCGCCGGCGTTGGCCCTAATGAGTGCCTGCTGAATTGGGGTTGTCACGTGCTGAGCAGGGCTGACTGGACGAAGGAGAGCAGGATGGCGCCATTGATGCGCGAGGTCATCGGCGACGTGTTGCGCCGGGCCCGGACGTCACAGGGCCGCACGCTGCGCGAGGTCTCGGATTCGGCGCGGGTGAGCCTCGGGTACCTGTCGGAGGTGGAGCGCGGCCGCAAGGAGCCCTCCAGCGAGCTGCTCAACGCGATCTGCGACGCGCTGGAGGTGCCGCTGTCGGCGGTCCTGACCGGCGCCGGCGAGCGCATGGCGAACGAGGAAAGCGCGGCCTACGGCGCGCCGGCCGCCGGGTCGGGGGCTCCCACCATCGACGCCAGCACCAAGGTCGTCATCCCGCCGGTGGCGTCGCTGGCCGTGGCCTGACCCTTCTTGCCGCGCCGTTCCGGCGTCAGGGGTGGGGCGATCGGCCCGGACCCGATAAATTGAGCGGCAGGGCGCTTGTCCGGCATACGAGAAGCGAAGGTGGACCTGACTGATGGCCAATCCGTTCGTCAAAGCGTGGAAATACCTGATGGCGCTGTTCAACGCCAAGATTGACGAACACGCCGACCCGAAGGTGCAGATCCAGCAGGCCATCGAGGAAGCGCAGCGCCAGCACCAGGCGCTGACCCAGCAGGCCGCCCAGGTGATCGGCAACCAGCGCCAACTGGAGATGCGGCTCAACCGCCAGCTCGCCGACATCGAGAAGCTGCAGGTCAACGTCCGTCAGGCGCTGACGCTGGCCGACCAGGCCACCGCCGCCGGCGACGCCGCCAAGGCCGCCGAGTACAACAACGCCGCCGAGGCGTTCGCTGCCCAGCTGGTGACCGCCGAGCAGAGCGTCGAAGACCTCAAGGCCCTGCACGACCAGGCGCTGTCCGCCGCGGCCCAGGCCAAGAAGGCCGTCGAACAGAACTCGATGGTGCTGCAGCAGAAGATTTCCGAGCGCACCAAGCTGCTCAGCCAGCTCGAGCAGGCGAAGATGCAGGAGCAGGTCAGCGCGTCGCTGCGGTCGATGAGCGAGATCGCCGCGCCCGGTACCACCCCGAGCCTCGACGAGGTCCGCGAGAAGATCGAACGCCGCTACGCCAACGCGATCGGGTCCGCCGAGCTCGCGCAGGGGTCCGTGCAGGGCCGCATGCTCGAGGTCGAGCAGGCCGGCGTTCAGATGGCCGGCCATTCTCGCCTGGAGCAGATCCGCGCGTCGATGCGCGGCGAGGCGCTGCCGGCGGGCGGGGCGGCCGCTCCCGGCGCGGCCCCGGCGACACCCGCGCCCGCCGAGACTACCGGTGGCCAGGTCGCCGAGAAGCCCTTTGGTCAGTAGTAGCGCCGGCGGGGGCCTGCGATGGCGGTGAAAGCGAACCAACACCGGCCGTGGCGCGCCTTAATTCAGCGCGGGTTGGACACCGCCGCCGACGTTTCCGACCTGGTGGCCCGAAAGATCAGCGCCGCCGCGGACCCGCGGGCGCGGCTGTTGCGCCGCCAGCGCCGCGCGCTGCGGTGGGGCCTGATCTGCGCGGCCGGGTGTGTGTTCTGGATCGCGGTGACGGGCCTGCTGGCGGCGTGGGGCTGGTTCGCGTTGCTGCTGGAGGTCACCGGCGCCATCGCGGTCGTGCTGGCGATCCCCGCGACGTTGTTGCTCCTTCGCTACCGCTGGCTGCGCTCCGAGCCGCTGCCGGCGCAGCGGACCACGAGCACCCGTCGGCTGCCGCCGCCCGGTTCGGCCGCCCGGCCCGCCATGTACGCGCTCGGCGCCTCCGAACGCGGATTCTTCTCGCTGCTGGGCGTGATCGAGCGCGGCGCCATGTTGCCGGCGGACGAAATCCGTGACCTGAGCGCCGCGGCCGCCAAGACGTCGGGGGCGATGACGGCCACCGCCGCCGAGGTGGTGTCGATGGAGCGAGCGGCGCAGTACGCGGAGTCGTCGCGGGCGCATCTGGTGCCCACCATCAACGCGTTCACCGCGCAGCTCAGCGCCGGTGTGCGTCAGTACAACGAAATGGTCACCGCCGCAGCGCAATTGGTGTCCTCAGCGAACGGCAACGGGGCCGGCCCGGTGCAGCAGCGCTACCGCGACGAGCTGGTCGGCGCGACCGATCGGCTGATGGGTTGGGCGCAGGCGTTCGACGAGCTGGGCGGCTTGCCGAGGCGCTAGAACGAGGCCCGCAGCGAGGGCACGACCAGCCCCGCCAGGCCACGCAGGGTCGCCTTGAACATGTCGAAGAAGTCAAAGTAGTCCCGCCACAGCGTGATTCGCCCGTCTTGCACCTCGAACACGCCGCACACCCAGAACTGCAGCCGCAGCGGGCCGACGATCAGCGCGTCGGTGCGCTCGGTGAGCACCGCGGCGCCGTCGGCGGCGATGCGGTGGATCTTCACCTCGAAGGCGCCGCGGCCCTCCATCATGCGGAACAGCTTGATCGCCCGCGCGCGGCCGTGGATGGTCGGCAGCCCGACGTTCTGGTAAACCAGGTTGTCGTCCAGCGCGGCCCCGGCGGCGTCCAGGTCCGAATCTTGCAGCGCGTTCAGGAAACCTTCGACCGTGCGGGTGTTCGAAACGCCTGTGTCAGTGAGCTCGGTCATGGTGCCAGCGTAGGCGAATGCGGCGGTTCGGCCGTGTGGCAGGGTAGGGCCGATGCGCGTCGCCGTGGTAGCCGGGCCGGATCCCGGGCATTCGTTCCCCGCGATCGCGCTGTGCCAACGGTTCGGCGAGGCGGGCGACGAGCCCACCTTGTTCACGGGCCCGGAGTGGGTAGGCGCGGCGCGCGCCGCCGGCATCGATGCCGTCGAGTTGGACGGGCTGACCGCCACCGACGAGGACGTCGACGCCGGCGCCCGGATCCACCGGCGGGCGGCGCGGATGGCCGTGCTCAACGTCCCGGCGCTGCGCGACCTCGCGCCCGACCTGGTGGTCTCGGACGTCATCACCGCGGGCGGCGGAATGGCCGCCGAGCTGCTGGGCATCCCGTGGATCGAGCTCAATCCCCATCCGCTGTACCTGCCGTCGAAGGGGTTGCCGCCGATCGGCAGCGGGCTGGCGCCCGGCACCGGCTTGCGCGGCCGGCTGCGGGACGCCGCGATGCGGGCGCTGACGGCGCGGTCGTGGCGCGCCGGCGTCAGGCAGCGCGCCGCCGCCCGGCTCGAGATCGGGCTGCCCGCCGTCGATCCCGGGCCGCTGCGACGCCTGATCGCCACGCTGCCCGCCCTCGAGGTGCCGCGCCCGGACTGGCCGGAGGAGGCCGTCGTGGTGGGGCCCCTGCACTTCGAGCCGACCGATCGGGTGCTGGACATCCCGCCGGGCTCCGGGCCGGTGGTGGTGGTGGCGCCGTCGACCGCGGTGACCGGGACCGCCGGCTTGGCCGAGGTCGCGCTGGACTGCCTGACGCCCGGGGACACGCTGCCGGCCGGATCGCGCCTGGTCGTGTCGCGGCTGGGCGGCGCGGACCTGACGGTGCCGCCCTGGGCGGTGGCCGGGCTGGGGCGCCAGTCGGAGCTGTTGACGCACGCCGACGTGGTGATCTGCGGCGGCGGGCACGGCATGGTGGCCAAGACGCTGCTGTCCGGGGTGCCGCTGGTCGTCGTCCCCGGCGGCGGGGATCAATGGGAGATGGCCAATCGGGTGGTGCGCCAGGGCAGCGGGCGCCTGATTCGCCCGCTCACCGCCGAAGCGCTGGTGGCCGCGGTGGGCGAGGTGCTGTCATCGCCCGGCTACCGGCAGGCCGCGCGGCTAGCGGCCGCCGGCATCGCCGAGGTCGCCGACCCGGTGCGGGTGTGCCATCAGGCGCTGGCGCTTGCCGGCTGAGCCGCCTGGGTATGTTGGCTGACGTGCGGCTGACGGAGTTCAACGAACGGGTTGTCTTGCGCTTTGGCGCCACCTATGGCCCGTCGGTGCTGGAAGATCACGTGCTGACCAGCTTCGGCGGCCGCACCGCCGCCCAGGCGATCGACGACGGCGCCGACCCCCGCGACGTCTGGCGCGCGCTGTGCCTCGACTTCGACGTGCCCCGCGACCAGTGGTGAGCCCGCCTCAACGACGGTGGGAGCGCCGGTCCCGCCGAAACACGCAATCGCCGCACACGGACCGCCCCGGCACGCGGTAGAACAGGCAGCAGCTACGCCGCCGGAACGCCAGATGCGGGCCGGTGACCACGCCGGAGCCGGCCAGCACGCCGCTGTCCAGCAGTGACTCCGTCATCGCGACGATCGCGGGCCGCAGGTCCGGGCGCGCGACGAGCAGTGCGCGGGCCGCGCCGACGAGCGCGGACGCGATGTTGCCGGCCAGCAGCGCGGGCGCCAGCTTGACCCGCAGTCCCGCGGCGAACGGGTTCATGTGCTGTTTGACCACGACGCGATACAGCAACTTCGCCGACGGCGGGTCGACCGCCCGCCCGACGGGTTCGGGGATCCGCAGCTGCGCCCCGTCGTCGGCGCGCTGCAGGTCGTCGAGGTCCGGAACGACGCCGTGGCCCAGCGCACACGCGAGCACGGGCGACCACAACCGGGTGGCGTGCCCGAGGTGCACCAGCGAGGCGCCGATCCGCAGGTCCGACGTGTGATACCGCCGGGCGGTGGTGCCGATCAAATCGGTGAAGCCGTCGGTGTAGGCCCGCTTGACCGGATGCCACCCCGCCGGTTCTCCGCCCACCGTGAGCGCGAAAAAGCCTTTGTAGGTTGATATTTCGGCCAGCTCAGCCGAGATGTCCATGCGCAACCAACCCTCTCTGGGGAAATCCGCCCCAGTTCTCGTGAGGAAGCGCTGACGGTGAGTATCTGGCTCTCGGGTCGGGGCATGCCCTTCCCGGTCACAGTGGCGGGACCGCACCGGATTCACACCGGTTTCCTCAGGCTCTCGGATGTCCTGAAGCCCCGTCAGCGCCTTTCGGTAGCAAATATTGCCACACGCCACGCGCACGGCGTGTCAAGCTTGAATCGAACAGGTGTTCGGCTACTGTGGTGAGCGTTCTTCAGAGCCGACTTGTCGGTGGCCTTCTCTAGTGTCACGGCCAACCGACCGATACCGGTCAGAAGAACACACCGACGATAGAAAGAGGCATCATGGCGCAAGCCCCCGACCGTGAGAAGGCTCTCGAACTGGCGATGGCCCAGATCGAGAAGAGCTACGGCAAAGGCTCGGTGATGCGTCTCGGCGACGAGATGCGTCAACCGATCTCGGTCATCCCGACCGGATCCATCGCACTGGACGTGGCCCTGGGCATCGGCGGGCTGCCCCGCGGCCGGGTGGTGGAGATCTACGGCCCGGAGTCCTCGGGTAAGACCACCGTCGCGCTGCACGCGGTGGCCAACGCCCAGGCCGCCGGCGGCGTCGCGGCGTTCATCGACGCCGAGCACGCCCTGGACCCGGACTACGCCAAGAAGCTCGGCGTCGACACGGATTCGCTGCTGGTCAGCCAGCCCGACACCGGGGAGCAGGCCCTGGAGATCGCCGACATGCTGATCCGCTCCGGCGCCCTGGACATCCTGGTCATCGACTCGGTGGCGGCCCTGGTGCCGCGCGCCGAACTCGAAGGCGAGATGGGCGACAGCCACGTCGGGCTGCAGGCCCGGCTGATGAGTCAGGCGTTGCGGAAAATGACCGGCGCGCTCAACAACTCGGGCACCACGGCGATCTTCATCAACCAGCTCCGCGAGAAGATCGGGGTGATGTTCGGCAGTCCGGAAACCACCACGGGTGGAAAGGCATTGAAGTTCTACGCGTCGGTGCGCCTGGATGTGCGCCGGATCGAGACGCTCAAGGACGGCACCGACGCGGTCGGTAACCGCACCCGGGTCAAGGTCGTCAAGAACAAGGTGGCACCGCCGTTCAAGCAGGCCGAGTTCGACATCCTCTACGGCCGGGGCATCAGCAGGGAAGGCTCGCTGATCGACATGGGCGTGGACCAGGGCTTCATCCGCAAGTCCGGTTCCTGGTTCACCTACGAGGGCGAACAGCTCGGCCAGGGCAAGGAGAACGTCCGCAACTTCCTGGTGGACAACGCCGACATCGCCAACGAGATCGAGAAGAAGATCAAGGAAAAGCTCGGCATCGGCGCGGTGGTGACCGACGACCCCTCCGGCGATGTCCTCCCCGCTCCCGTCGACTTCTGAGCCCTCCCGCGAAGAGCAGGCGCGGGCGTTGTGCCTGCGCCTGCTCACCGCGAGATCGCGCACCCGGGCCGAGCTGCTCGGTCAGCTGGCCAAACGCGGATACCCCGACGACGTCAGCGCCCGGGTGCTCGACCGGCTGGCCGCCGTCGGGCTGGTGGACGATGCCGATTTCGCCGAACAGTGGGTCCAGTCCCGCCGGGCCAAAGCGGGCAAGAGCAAGCGCGCCCTGGCCGCCGAGTTGCACACCAAGGGTGTCGACAACGACGTGATCACCGCGGTGCTGGGCGGCATCGACGCCGGGGCCGAGCGCGACCGCGCCGAGCAGCTGGTGCGGGCCAAGCTGCGGCGCGAGACGCTGAGCGACGAAGCGAAAGTGAGCCGCCGGCTGGTGGCGATGCTGGCCCGGCGCGGCTACAGCCAACACCTGGCGTGCGAGGTCGTCCTCAGCGAGCTGGCCGCCGAACGGGAGCGCCGCTGCGTCTAGCCCTGTGACGTGCGGTTTCTCGCCCTCGGGATGCTCGCCGTACCATGGCCGGGTGACTTCCCCCGTGACTTCGCCGGCGGCCCGAGACGTTTCGGGGGCGCGCACCTACCAGGTGCGCACCTACGGCTGCCAGATGAACGTGCACGACTCCGAGCGGTTGGCGGGGCTGCTGGAGGCGGCCGGTTACCGGCGGGCCGCCGACGGTTCCGACGCCGACGTCGTCGTCTTCAACACGTGCGCCGTCCGGGAGAACGCCGACAACAAGCTGTACGGCAACCTCAGTCACCTGGCGCCCCGCAAGCGCGGCAACCCCGACATGCAGATCGCGGTCGGCGGGTGCCTGGCCCAGAAAGACCGGGACGCGCTGCTGAGCAAGGCGCCGTGGGTCGACGTCGTCTTCGGCACGCACAACATCGGATCGCTCCCGGCGCTGCTCGACCGGGCCCGGCACAACAACGTGGCGCAGGTGGAGATCGCCGAGGCGCTGCAGCAGTTCCCGTCGTCGCTGCCCAGCGCCCGCGAATCCGCCTACGCCGCCTGGGTTTCCATCTCGGTGGGATGCAACAACACCTGTACGTTCTGCATCGTCCCGGCGCTGCGCGGCAAGGAGGTCGACCGCAACCCGGCCGACATCCTGGCCGAGGTGCGGTCGCTGGTGGACGACGGCGTGCTGGAGGTCACCCTGCTGGGCCAGAACGTCAACGCCTACGGGGTGTCCTTCGCCGATCCGGCGCTGCCCCGCGATCGCGGCGCGTTTGCCGAGCTGCTGCGGGCCTGCGGGCGCATCGACGGGCTGGAGCGCGTGCGATTCACCTCGCCGCACCCGGCCGAGTTCACCGACGACGTCATCGAGGCGATGGCGCAGACGCCGAACGTGTGCCCGGCCCTGCACATGCCGCTGCAGTCGGGATCCGACCGGGTGCTGCGGGCGATGCGCCGGTCCTACCGCGCCGAGCGGTATCTGGGGATCATCGAGCGGGTCCGCGCGGCCATGCCGCACGCGGCGATCACCACGGACCTGATCGTCGGGTTTCCCGGCGAGACCGAAGAGGACTTCGCGGCCACGCTCGACGTCGTGCGGCAGGCCCGGTTCGCGGCGGCGTTCACCTTCCAGTATTCCAAGCGGCCCGGCACCCCCGCCGCCGAATACCCGCAGCTGCCGAAACCCGTTGTGCAGGAACGCTACGAGCGGCTGGTCGAGGTGCAGGAGCAGATCTCGCTGGAGGGCAATCGCGCGCTGATCGGGCAGGCCGTCGAATTGCTGGTCGCCACCGGTGAAGGACGCAAGGACGCGCGCACCGCCCGCATGACCGGCCGGGCCCGCGACGGCCGGCTGGTGCACTTCACCTCGAACGACGGGGTGCGCCCGGGCGACATCGTCACCACGGTCGTCACCGGCGCCGCCCCGCACCACCTCGTCGCCGACGCGGGAATTCGCAGCCACCGCCGCACCCGGGCGGGTGATGCGCACGCCGCCGGGCGGCGCCCCCGCACGATCGGTCTCGGCATGCCCGCCGTCGGGCCGTCCACTGAGCCGCTTCAACCGCTACAACCGCTGGGGTGTCCCCGATGAAGAAAGAACACGCCGACATCGACGCGCTGCGCACCGAGATCGAGGCCGCCGAGCGCCGGGTGGCGCGCGAGATCGACCCCGGCCCAAGGGCTTTGGTGGTCGCGATCCTGGTGTTTGTGCTGCTGGGTTCGTTCGCCCTGCCGCACACCGGCGATGTGCGGGGATGGGACGTGCTGTTTTCCAGCCACGGCGCCGGCACCGCCGCGGTGGCGCTGCCGTCGCGGGTGTTCGCGTGGCTGGCGCTGGTGTTCGGCGTGGGCTGCTCGATGCTGGCGCTGATGACGCGGCGCTGGGCGCTGGCCTGGGTCGCGCTGGCCGGTTCGGCGATCGCGTCCGGCGCCGGGCTGTTGGCGGTGTGGTCACGCCAAACCGTGGCCATCGGGCACCCCGGACCCGGCGTGGGGCTGATCGTCGCGTGGATCACCGTGCTGCTGTTGACGTTTCACTGGGCCCGCGTGGTGTGGGCGCGCACCGCCGTGCATCTTGCGGCCGAGGAGCAGCGGCGGCGGATCGCCGCGCAGCAGCAGTCGATGACGCTGCTGGACAGCCTGGGTGATCCGGCGGATCCGGCGGCGCCGCCGCCCGAAGCCTAGGACCGGCGGGTCAGCGCCTCGGCGGCCGCGTCGGCCCACTGCCGCCACTGCTCGGCGTTGGCCCTGGCCTCTTCGGCCTCCTTGGTCCGCCCGGCCGCGGCGGCCTTCTGCGCCTGCTGCTCGTACTGCTCGGCGCGGGTCCGGAACTGCTCGGCCCGGGCCTGCGCCTGCGGGTCCGACCAGTCGGCCTCGCCGGCGTCGCGCACCCGTTTCTCGACCGCACGCAGGCGCCGCTCCAGCTCCGCGGACCGCTCCCGCGGCACCTTTCCGATCGCGTCCCACTTGTCGGCGATGGACCGCAGCGCCGCCCGCGCCGCGTCGAGGTTGGCGGTGTCGAGCTTTTCCGCCTCGGCCAGCAGCGCCTCCTTGGCGGTGGCATTGGCCTGGAACTCGGCGTCCTTCTCCGCCGAGGCGGCGTTGCGGGCGGTGAAGAAGGTGTCTTGGGCCGCCTTGAAGCGGCGCCACAGCGCGTCGTCGACATCGCGGGTCGCCCGCCCGGCGGCCTTCCACTCGGTCAGCAGCTTGCGGAATTCCGCGCTGGTGGCGGTCCAGTCCGTCGAATCGGACAATTCCTCGGCGCGTTCGCAGAGCCGTTCCTTCGACTGTTTGATCCCCGAGCGTTCCCGGTCCAGATCGGCGAAATGCGATCCCCGCCGCCGGTTGAAGGCGTCCCGCGCGGCCGAATAGCGCTTCCACAGCGCGTCGTCGACTTTGCGGTCCAGGCCGCTGATCGTCTTCCACTCGTCGAGGATCGCCCGCAGCCGGTCGCCGGCGGCCTTCCACTGCGTGGAGTTGGCGCCGAGTTCCTCGGCCTCGGCGGCCAGCGCCTCCTTGCGGGCGGTCTGGGCGGCCCGGTGCTCCTCGCGTTTGGAGCGGCCCTCGGCGATGGCCGCCTCGGAGTGTTCGAGGAGGCCGGTCAACCGGGCGGCGAGCGCGTCGACGTCGCCCAGCACCGTCGCGGTCGGCAACGTCTCGGCCAGCGCGGAGGCGTTGGCCCGGATCTTGCGCGCGTCCCCGGTGCCGGAGGCCAGCCGTTCCTCCATGAGGGTGATCTCGGTGCTCAGGTCGTCGAATCGGCGGCCGAAGTGGGCGAAGGCGGCCTCGGGGTCGCCGGCCTGCCAGGAGCCGATGATGCGCTCGCCGGCCGAGCTGATCAGCCAGACCGTGCCGTCGTCGTCGACGCGGCCGAACCGGTGCGGGTCGCTGGTCGGGTGCGTCGCCAGCGGGAAGGGGGTGGGTCGCGGCCCCGGGCTCACCGGGCGGGGCCCGGGACGCGGTCCCGGTCGCGGCACCGGCCTGGGGGTGGCGGTGCCGCCTGGCTCGTTGGCCGTCATCCTCTCGTCACCACCTTCCACACCTCTCGCGCGGTGATGTCCCGCGCGCCTGCCGCGCGTGGCGGCTCCCGTTCGCTTCCTCGACTGGCTCCCACAGTATTGAAGCAGGTTGGCGGGCGTCGCGCCCCTACCCTTTGGCGGCGCCGGGGGCGCCCGGTCGGGCGGGCTTGGCGCCGGGGAACAGACCGGCCGCGGCGGATAACAGTTCGGTTCCACCGCCGCTTCGGCCGTAGGGCGCCGCCGCCCCGCCCGGTAGCGTGGCGGGAGCGAGTGGAGTTTCTGGTGGGATGAGCGAGCGCGATGGATGCCGCGGGTAGCCGTCGTTGCGCTGTACAACGGTTTGCTGCGGGCGCAGTATTGATGGGCCGTCGGGGCCGCTGAGGGCCTCAGCCCGGCGCCGTCGCACTACAGTGGGCGCTTGATTTCTGATCGAACAGCGCGTGTACCCGCAGCGCCGCAGGGAGCGCTGCTCGGCAGGCCGGTGAGGGGGTTCGCATGACGAAAGTGGATGTCGCGGTGCTGATCGCGTTGTGCGCGGCGCTGGCTTCCGCCGTCGGCGACGTGATCCGGCAGCGCTCGGCGCAGGAGATCACCGACAAGGAGGTCGGCCACCTCGAGCTGTTCCGGATGTCGTTGCGCGACAAGCGGTGGTGGCTGGGCGGCCTCGCGGCGATCGTCAACTACAGCCTGCAGGCCGCCGCCCTGGCGTGGGGATCGGTGGTGTTGGTGACGGCGCTGCAGGTCACCGCGCTGCTGTTCGCGCTGCCCATCCATGCGCGGCTGACCAGCATCCGGGTGACCCGCTGGGAGTGGGCGTGGGCGGTGGTGCTGGCGGCGGCGCTGGCGGTGGTGATCATCGTCGGTGACCCGCGCTCCGGCCACGAACGGGCCCCGCTGTCGACGTGGATGATCGTGGCCGCGGTGATGGGCCCCACGCTGGTGCTGTGTGTGCTGGGGGCCCGGATCTGGAAGGGCCGTCCGGTCGCGGCGATCCTGCTGGCGGTGGTGGCGGGTTCCTCGCTGGCGCTGTTCGCGGTGCTGACCAAGGGCGTCGTCGAGGTGGCCGAGCGCGGCCCCGGCGCCGTGCTGCGCATGCCGGAGTTCGTTCCGTGGCTGCTGATTGCGCTGTGCGGCATGGTGTTCCAGCAGTCCGCCTTCCGCGCCGGTGCGCTCACCGCCTCCCTGCCCACCATGACCGTGGCCAAGCCGGTGGTGGCGGGCGTCCTCGGGGTCACCGTGCTCGATGAGACGCTTCGGGCCACCGGGCCCGCGGCGCTCGCGCTGGTCTCGGCGGTGGCGTTGGTCATCATCGCGACGGTGGCGTTGGCCCGCGGCGAGGCCGCCTCGATGGCGGCCGGGACCGAGCGGGACCTCAAAAACGACCCGCCGCCCGGCGACCCGCCGCCCCAGGAGTCCATTCCGGTTTCCCCGGCGGCTCCGGATCCGACCAAGACGATTACCTAGTCCGGTCCGGGGCCCGTTATTTTTGTGGCGTGCTAGGCGCCATCGCGATCGTTCCCTCGGCGCCGGTGCTCGTTCCCGAGCTCGCCGGGGCGGCCTCCGCCGAGGTGGCCGACCTGACCGCGGCGGTGCTCACGGCGGCGGCGTTGCTGCCACCGCGCTGGGTCGCCGTCGGTACGGGCCTCGCCGACGACGTGCTCGAACCCGGGTCCAGCGGCACCTTCGCCGGCTTCGGGGCGGACGTTCGCGTCGGGCTGTCGCCGCGGGCCGGCGCGCCCGGCGACCTGCCCGTGTGCGCGCTGCTCGCCGGGTGGGTCCGGGCCCAGGCGCGCCCCGACGCCGACGTGCAGGTCCGCGTGTACCGCGCCGACCACGACGCCGACACCGCGCTGGCCCGCGGCGGGCGCCTGCGCGCCGAGCTGGACCGGGCCCCGGAGCCGATCGGTGTGCTCGTGGTGGCCGACGGCGCGAACACCCTGACGCCGTCCGCGCCCGGCGGGCACCATCCGGGCGACGCCGCTGCGCAGGCGACCCTGGACGATGCGCTGGCCGACGGCGACGTCGCCGCCCTGGCCGAGCTGCCGCCGCAGATCCTGGGGCGGGTCGCGTTCCAGGTGCTCGCCGGCCTGGCCGGGCCGGGGCCGCGGTCGGCCAAGGAGCTCTACCGGGGAGCGCCCTTCGGCGTGGGCTACTTCGCCGGCGTTTGGCAGCTATGAAGCGAGGTGGGCGGCCGCTCGCCATCATCGGGCCCACCGGTACCGGCAAGTCGCAGCTGGCGCTCGACGTTGCCGAACGGGTCGGCGGGGAGATCGTCAATGCCGACGCGATGCAGCTCTATCGCGGGATGGACATCGGCACCGCCAAGCTGCCGGTCGAGGCGCGCCGCGGCATTCCCCATCATCAGCTCGACGTCCTACACGTCACCGAGACGGCCACCGTCGCCCGCTATCAGCAGGCCGCCGCCGCGGACGTCGAGGCGATCACGGCCCGGGGCGCGGTGCCGGTGATCGTGGGCGGTTCGATGCTCTACATCCAGTCCCTGCTCGACGACTGGTCGTTTCCCGCGACCGACCCCGCGGTGCGGGCGCGCTGGGAGCGGCGCCTCGCCGAGGTCGGGGTGGGCGAGCTGCACGCCGAGCTGGCCCGCCGCGACCCGGCGGCGGCCGAGGCGATCCTGCCGACCGACGGCCGGCGCACGGTGCGCGCCCTGGAGGTCGTCGAGCTCACCGGGCGGCCGTTCGCCGCCTCGGCGCCGCGCATCGGCGCCCCGCGCTGGGACACCGTCATCATCGGATTGGACTGCGAGACAACGCTTCTGGATGAGCGATTGGCCCGCCGCACCGACGCGATGTTCGATCAGGGCCTGGTCGACGAGGTGCGCGGGCTGCTCGGCCACGGTCTGCGCGACGGGGTCACCGCCGCGCGCGCCCTGGGCTACGCGCAGGTGCTGGCCGCGCTCGACGCGGGCGGCTCGGAGCATCAGCTGCGCGACGCACGCGAGCAGACCTACGTGGGCACCCGGCGCTACGTGCGGCGGCAGCGTTCGTGGTTCCGCCGGGACCACCGGGTGCGCTGGCTGGACGCCGCCGCGGGCGCCGCCCTCGTCGATCAGGCGGTGCGGGCGTGGCGGCACGTACCCTGAGCTGGTGGTGATCTTCGCCAAGGGGCACGGCACGCAGAACGACTTCGTGCTGCTTCCCGACCTCGACGCGCGGCTGACGCTGACCGCCGCCCGGGTGGCCGCGCTGTGCGACCGGCGCCGCGGCATGGGCGCCGACGGGGTGCTGCGGGTCACCACCGCGGGCGCCGCCGCGCGGGTGGGCGTGCTCGAGCGGCTGCCCGACGGCGTCGGCGCGGACGACTGGTACATGGACTACCGCAACGCCGACGGGTCCACCGCGCAGATGTGCGGCAACGGCGTGCGGGTGTTCGCGCACTACCTGCGGGCCGCCGGCCTGGAATCGCGCGACGAGTTCGTCGTCGGGTCGCTGGCCGGCCCCCGCCCGGTCACCCTGCACCACGCGGGCGAGACGAACGCCGACGTCACCGTCGACATGGGCAAGGCGAACCGGATCGGCAGCGGTCAGGCAACCATCGGCGGCAGGCCGTTCACCGGCCTGGCGGTCGACGTCGGCAACCCGCACCTGGCGTGCGTCGACCCGCAACTCGACGCCGAGGGGCTCGCCGCCTTGGACGTGGGAGCGCCCGTGCGGTTCGACCGCGCCCAGTTCCCGGACGGCGTCAACGTCGAGGTGCTCACCGCCGCGATCGGGGGAGTGGTCCGGATGCGGGTCCACGAACGCGGCGTCGGCGAGACCCGCTCGTGCGGCACCGGAACCGTCGCGGCCGCCGTCGCCGCGCTGGCCGACGCGGGGGCCGACACCGGGACGCTCACCGTGCGGGTGCCCGGCGGCGACGTCGTGGTGACCATCACCGACGCCACGAGCTACTTGCGCGGGCCGTCGGTGCTGGTGGCCCGCGGCGAGATCAGTGAGGAATGGTGGCGCGCCCAGGAGCGTTAAATCAGGTGCGCTGCACCGATTTAGCGTGCACTATTGCTAATTGCCTATGACACATCCCGAAACTCCCTTTTACGATCAGCCGGATCTCGAGCCCAGTGCGGGCGAACTCGCCCTCGAAGACCGGTCGGCGCTGCGCCGGGTCGCCGGGCTGTCCACCGAACTCGCCGACGTCTCCGAGGTCGAGTACCGCCAGCTGCGCCTGGAGCGCGTGGTGCTGGTGGGCGTGTGGACCGAGGGCAGCGCCGCCGACAACCAGGCCAGCATGGCCGAGCTCGCGGCCCTGGCCGAGACCGCCGGATCCCAGGTGCTCGAGGGGCTCATCCAGCGCCGCGACCGGCCCGACCCGTCGACCTACATCGGCTCCGGCAAGGCCGCCGAGCTGCGCGAGGTGGTGCTCGCCACCGGCGCCGACACCGTCATCTGCGACGGCGAGCTGTCCCCGGCGCAGCTGACCGCGCTGGAAAAGGCCGTCAAGGTCAAGGTGATCGACCGCACCGCGCTGATCCTGGACATCTTCGCCCAGCACGCCACCAGCCGGGAGGGCAAGGCGCAGGTGTCGCTGGCCCAGATGGAGTACATGCTGCCCCGGCTGCGCGGCTGGGGCGAGTCGATGTCGCGGCAGGCCGGCGGCCGCGCCGGCGGTAGCGGCGGCGGCGTGGGGCTGCGCGGTCCCGGTGAGACCAAGATCGAGACCGACCGCCGGCGCATCCGCGAGCGGATGGCCAAGCTGCGCCGCGAGATCAAGGACATGAAGCAGGCCCGCGACACCCAGCGCAGCCGCCGGCTGCACAGCGACGTCCCGTCGATCGCCATCGTCGGCTACACCAACGCCGGCAAGTCCAGCCTGCTCAACGCGCTGACCGGGGCCGGGGTGCTGGTGCAGGACGCGTTGTTCGCCACCCTGGAACCGACCACCCGGCGCGCCGAACTCGCCGACGGCCGGCCCGCCGTCCTCACCGACACCGTCGGGTTCGTCCGGCACCTGCCCACCCAGCTGGTCGAGGCGTTCCGCTCCACGCTCGAGGAGGTCGTCGACGCCGACCTGCTGGTGCACGTGGTCGACGGCTCCGACGCCAACCCGGTCGCCCAGATCAACGCGGTCCGCCAGGTGATCTCCGAAGTGATCGCCGACCACGACGGCAGCCCGCCGCCCGAGCTCTTGGTGGTCAACAAGGTCGACGCCGCGAGCGGTCTGGCGCTGGCCAAGCTTCGCCACGGGCTGCCCGGCGCGGTGTTCGTCTCCGCGCGCACCGGCGAGGGCATCGACGACCTGCGGCGGCGGATGACCGAGCTGGCGGAGCTGGCCAGGCCCACCGATACCGCGGTCGACGTGGTGATCCCCTACGACCGGGGTGACCTGGTCGCCCGGCTGCACGCCGGCGGGCGCGTCCAGCAGGAGGAGCACAATGCCGACGGCACCCGGATCCGGGCGCGCGTCCCGGTGGCGCTGGCGGCCAGCCTGCGCGAGTTCGCGGCCCGCTAGGAGCACCGGCGAAACCCGCCGACTGCCGACCAACCGGCTGGTTGGTATATGTTGGCGGCAGAGTCCCATTCGCCGAGGGCCAGCGGAGGTCATCCATGAGCGGTGCCATCAAGTACCAACGCACGCTTTTCGAGCCGGAGCACGACTTGTTCCGCGAGTCCTACCGCGGCTTCCTGGATCGCCACGTGGCGCCGTACCACGAGGAGTGGGAGAAGGCCAAGATCGTCGACCGCGGGGTGTGGCTGGAGGCCGGAAAGCAGGGCTTTCTGGGCATGGCGGTGCCCGAGGAGTACGGCGGTGGCGGCAACCCCGACTTCCGGTACAACACGATCGTCACCGAGGAGACCACCCTCGGCCGCTACAGCGGGATCGGTTTCGGCCTGCACAACGACATCATCGCGCCGTACCTGCTGTCGCTGGCCAATGACGAACAGAAGCAGCGCTGGCTGCCCAAGTTCTGCACCGGGGAGATCATCACCGCGATCGCCATGACCGAGCCGGGCACCGGCAGCGACTTGCAGGGCATCAAGACGCGCGCGGTCAAGCAGGGTGATCACTACGTGCTCAACGGCGCAAAGACGTTCATCACCAACGGGATCAACTCCGACCTGGTCATCGTCGTCGCCCAGACGGATCCGGACAAAGGCGCGCAGGGCTTCTCGCTGCTGGTGGTCGAGCGCGGCATGGAGGGATTCGAACGCGGCCGGCACCTCGACAAGATCGGGCTCGACGCGCAGGACACCGCCGAGCTGTCGTTCACCGACGTGCATGTCCCGGCCGAAAACCTGCTCGGCGAGGAGGGCATGGGATTCGTCTACCTCATGCAGAACCTGCCGCAGGAGCGGATCTCGATCGCCATCATGGCCGCCGCGGCGATGGAGGGCGTGCTGGAGCAGACCGTGCAATATGCGAAGGAGCGCAAGGCCTTCGGCAAGCCCATCGGCAGCTTCCAGAACAGCCGCTTCGTCCTCGCCGAACTGGCCACCGAGGCCACCGTGGTGCGGATGATGGTCGACGAGTTCGTCCGCCTGCACCTCGACCACAAGCTGACCGCCGAACAGGCCGCCATGGCCAAGTGGTACTCCACCGAAAAGCAGGTGCACCTGATCGACCGGTGCCTGCAGCTGCACGGCGGCTACGGCTACATGCGCGAATACCCGGTCGCCCGAGCCTATCTCGATGCCCGGGTGCAGACGATCTACGGCGGCACCACCGAGATCATGAAAGAGATCATCGGCCGCAGCCTCGGTGTCTAGGAATCCTGTTGCGGCGCAAGGCAATCACGGCTTCCCGCGTGGGTAGCACACCACGCCGCGGGTGCCGCACACTAGCTAGCCCACCAAATAATGAATGGCCTAATAGGTCATTTGGCCGGGTAGTTGGCTGACCAGCCAACGGCCTCGCGTACCGTCGGCGCATGTGTTTCTCGTATATCGACTGCGCAGTCACACATCGCCGCGTCGGCGATCGCGGCGCTGGTGAGCGCGGTCGATTGCAGCCCGGGCGCGCTCCGGCATCATTTCGACATCGGCGCGGTCTCCGTTTCCGTAATATGTGCAATTTGACTTCGCATTTGTTGGTGGCCGGGGCAAAGTTATGCGAGCCCGGCGAGAACGCGGTTCGTCACGGGGCTGGGTGCGGTCATGGCCAGGGATAGGGGCCTATCCATCGGAGGCTTGGTGAACGGGCAGAGAGGTCGAATGCGCAAGCTGGTCGGGCGTGCGCTCGTCGGCATGGCGGTCACGGTGCTGGCGGCCGCATTGCTGGCTCCGTCCGTCTCGGCGTCGCCGATCGGTGACGCCGAGGCCGCCATGATGGCCGCCTGGGAAAAGGCCGGCGGGGACACCTCCCCGCTCGGCGCCCGCAAGGGCGACGTCTACCCGGCCGGCGACGGATTCGCGCTGGACTTCGACGGCGGCAAGATGTTCTACACCACCGAAACCGGTGCCAGGTTCGTCTACGGCCCCGTCCTGGACAAATACGAGGCGCTGGGCGGTCCGGTCGGCAGCGATCTGGGGTTCCCGACGATCAACGAAGTTCCCGGCCTGGCGGGGCCGGACAGCAGGGTGGCCACCTTCTCGGCCAGCGACAAGCCGGTGATTTTCTGGACGCCCGACCACGGCGCGTTCGTGGTGCGCGGCGCGATGAACGCGGCCTGGGACAAGCTGGGCAGCTCGGGCGGCGTGCTGGGCGCGCCGGCCGGGGACGAAACCTACAACGGTGAGGTCACCTCGCAGAAGTTCAGCGGCGGCGAGATCTCCTGGAACAGGAAGACCAAGGAGTTCTCCACCAACCCGGCGCCGCTGGCCGACCAGCTCAAGGGCCTGCAGGTGGCGATCGATCCGGCCGCCGCGATCAACATGGCGTGGCGGGCGGCCGGCGGGGCCACCGGTCCGCTGGGCGCCAAGCAGGGCGGAACGTATCCGGTCGGCGGCGACGGGATCGCCCAGAACTTCGCCGGCGGCAAGGTCTTCTTCAACCCGGCCACCGGCGCGAACGCCCTCGAAAGCGACATCCTCGCCAAGTACGAGTCGCTGGGCGGGCCGGCGGGCAGCGACCTCGGTTTCCCCACCACCAACGAGTCCGACGGGGGCATCGGCCCGTCCAGCCGGATCGCCACGTTCGCGGCGGCCGACAAGCCGGTGATCTTCTGGACCGCCGACCACGGCGCGTTCGTGGTGCGCGGCGCGATGAAGGCCGCGTGGGACAAGCTGCGCGGCCCCGGCGGCAAGCTGGGTGCCCCGGTCGGCGATCAGGCCGTGGACGGCGACGTCGTCTCGCAGCAGTTCACCGGCGGCAAGATCTCGTGGAACCGGGCGAAGAACTCGTTCGCCACCGAGCCGTCGAACCTGGCACCGTTGCTGTCCGGCCTGCAAGTGTCGGGTCAAAACCAGCCGAGCACCGCCGCGATGCCCTCCCACGGCAAGAAGTTCGACTGGCAGCGGTGGTGGCTGCCGGCCGCGGTCGCGGTGCTGGTGCTGATCTTGCTGTCGGCGTTGCTGACATTCGGAGTGCGTCGGCGTCGTGCCCGCCGCGGCGACACCGCCGCCGCCCCCGCCTACGAGCCCGAACGCGACGTGCACGCCGGCTACGAGGCCCCGGCCGACACGCGCTGGGGCCATGACGACGCCGAGTACGCGACCGACCATTTCGCGGCCGGGGACGTGCATCCCGCCGAGGAGCGGCCGGCACCGGACGCCGAGTCCGTGGGCCGGGTCAGTTGGAGCCGGGGCCGCGAGGGCGCGGTCGCCGAGGACGAAGATCCCGACGCGGTGGACACGGATTCCATCCCCGTCATGTCGGCGGCCAACCTCTCGCGGGCGGGCTATCCCGACATCCCCGACGAGGGAGCGCCCGAGGGAGCCTACGAGGGCATCGCCGACGAGGACGCGGTCTACGAGGACGCGGTCTACGAGGACGCGGTCTACGAGGACGCCGTCTACGAGGACACGGGCTACGAGCAGGCCCGCTACGAAGAGCCCGGCTACGAGCGGGCCGGCCATCCGGACGCCGCCGAGGATGCCGAGCTACCCGAGATCGTCGGTCCCGAAGCGGCGGAGGCCCTGGCGTTGGGCGGCGAGCCCCGCGTCGGGCGACACCACGCGGCCGCGGACGACGAGGAAACGGCGGGGGGCCCGGAAGCGGCCGAAGCGGCCGCGCCGGCCGTCGGGGGGCGCCCGACGATCCGCCTGCCGCTGGAGGACCCCTACCAGGTGCCCGACGGCTATCCGATCAAGGCCAGCGCGAGCTTCGGCCTGTACTACACGCCGGAGAGCCCGCTCTATCACGACACCCTGGCCGAATTCTGGCTGTCCAGCGAGGAAGTCGCGCAGGCGAACGGCTTCGTCAAGGCCGACTGAGCGCGCTAGACCTTGCGGATGACCGTGACGACTTTGCCGAGCACGGTCGCGTCGTTGCCCGGGATCGGGTCGAACGCCGGGTTGTGCGGCATCAGCCACACCTGACCGCCGGCGCGCTTGAACGTCTTGACGGTGGCCTCGCCGTCGATCATGGCCGCGACGATGTCGCCGTTGTCGGCGACGTGCTGCTGGCGCACCACCACCCAGTCGCCGTCGCAGATCGCGGCCTCGACCATCGAGTCGCCCACCACCTTGAGCAGAAACAGCGTGCCCTCGCCGACCAGTTCGCGGGGCAGCGGGAAGACGTCCTCGACGGCCTCCTCGGCCAGGATCGGCCCACCGGCCGCGATGCGGCCGAGCACCGGGACGTAACTGGGCTCGGGCAGCGCGTCCGAACCGGCGACTTCGGTGACCGGCGCCGCGGCGCCGGCGTCCTCGGCGCCCCGGACGTCCACGGCCCGCGGGCGGTTCGGGTCGCGGCGCAGGTACCCCTTGCGCTCCAGCGTGCGCAGCTGGTGGGCCACCGACGACGTCGAGGTCAGGCCGACGGCGTCGCCGATCTCCCGGATGCTCGGCGGGTAACCGCGGCTGGTGACCGACGCGCGGATGACGTTCAGAATGGTGCGCTGCCGTTCGGTCAGCGAGGAGTCCACGGGATGCGAGCTGCTTGATGGGGTGTCGTTGCTGTCGCTCATGCACCGAATGTAGCGGCACCGCGGCAAAGAATCAAACATGTGTTCGACTGGCGTGTCGCGACGGCGAAATCCGGCCCGGCGGCCGCGCTAGCAGCCGAATAACAAAGGTGTAACTCTTTGGCCGATTGGGTATCTCCACGCCATGTCAATGGTCACGCCCACGAAGTTGTCGGTGGGGTGCTCTAGCGTTTTGCTCGTCCGACACGCTTCGCTCAAATGTTCGGGTTTCGAACACACGAGCGACTATAGTCGAACACACGAGCGAGAATGAGTTGACCGGAGGAACGCAGATGACCATCATCCACACAGTCGCGCCGCGTACCAGCGGCGTTCGCCGCCCGGTCAACGGGCCGGTGCCGGTGCTGCGCTACGGCCGGGAGGGGCTGGCCCGCTCGCGCAGGCCGGGTCCGGCCAGGCCGGCGGGCGCGCCGCCGCGCTACTACGGCACCGGCGTCGCGATGTCCGTCGCGCCGCACCGCGCGCGGCGCCCCGTCACGGTGGCGACGACGGTGGGGCTGGCGCTGGTCGCCGGGATCATCACGCTGTGGCTGGGGCTGGTCGCCAACATCGGGCAGGCGGTCAACGGCGATACCCCCGGATCGACCGCCGCGGTGCCGGATCGGCTCGCCGTCGTGCGGGTCGAACCCGGCGAGTCCCTGCAGGACGTGGCGCACCGGGTGGCGCCCGACGCGCCGACCCGCCAGGTGGCCCAGCGCATTCGGGAACTCAACGACCTCAACTCGCCGTCCGTCGCCGCGGGTCAGACGCTGATCGCGCCGGTCGGCTGACGCGCGCAGCGCGAAAAGGCGGCGATGCCAACCGGGGGAGCGCACGGGTACGCTCGGGGTGTTCTGCGACCCCGGATGTGAGCACGGCGAAGGAGCGGTCATGCACTGTCCGTTCTGCCGCCATCCCGATTCCCGGGTGATCGACTCGCGCGAAACCGATGAAGGCCAGGCCATCCGGCGTCGCCGATCGTGCCCCGAGTGTGGGCGGCGCTTCACCACCGTCGAAACGGCGGTGCTGGCCGTCGTCAAGCGCAGCGGTGTCACCGAACCCTTCAGCAGGGAGAAGGTCATCAGCGGGGTCCGGCGGGCCTGCCAGGGCCGCCAGGTCGACGACGACGCGCTGAATCTGCTTGCCCAACAGGTGGAAGACACCGTGCGCGCCGGCGGGTCGCCCGAGGTGCCCAGCCACGAGGTCGGCCTGGCCATCCTGGGCCCCTTGCGCGACCTCGACGAGGTGGCCTACCTGCGGTTCGCCTCGGTGTACCGGTCGTTCTCCTCCGCGGAGGATTTCGAGCGCGAGATCGAGGCGCTGCGCGCGCACCGCAACGTGTCCACGGATCCGGAGCCGGCCGCTCGCTAGGCTGTCGGCATGCCGCCCGATCTGCATCCCGATCTGGAGGCGCTGGCGCCGTTGCTGGGGACCTGGGCCGGCCGGGGCTCGGGCAAGTACCCGACGATCCAGCCCTTCGACTATTTCGAGGAAGTTGTGTTTTCCCATGTCGGCAAGCCGTTTTTGAGCTACATGCAAAAGACCAAGGCGGTCGCCGACGGCAAACCGTTGCACGCCGAGACCGGGTTCCTGCGGGCGCCGCGGCCGGGAGAGGTCGAGCTGGTGTTGGCCCATCCGAGCGGCATCACCGAAATCGAGGTGGGCACCTACACGGTGGCCGGCGACGTCATCGAGGTCGAGATGTCGACGAGTGGCGGCGGGGCGATCGGGCTGACCCCGACCGCCAAAGAGGTGACCGCGCTCGGCCGTTCGTTTCGCATCGACGGCGACGAGCTGTCCTACTGCGTGCGGATGGGCGCCGTGGGCCAGCCCCTGCAGGATCACCTCGATGCGGTCCTGCACCGGCGGCGCTGAACCGCGCGTCAGTCGACCTGCCTGACACCGTCGCTGACGACGCGTCCCGCCACGCCCACCCAGCCCTCGGCGTTCCAGGTGGTTTCGATGACCGACCCGTGGCCCTGCGTGATGTGCAGGTCGCGGCTGAGGTAGTCGGTGAGCCGCATCGCCGCGGACCCGGTGGCCTCGTCCTCCGGCACCCCGAGGTTCGCGAAGAACCCCCGCGCGCGCAGCGAGCCCGCCGATCGATCGACCCACGCCCACAAATAGTGCGCGACATCGACGGAAAAGTCGGCCGGATCGGCGCCCAAAACCTCGTCCGCGAAGTCGAATTCGTGGATCGCCAACTCCGGGGCCCATTCGGATCGGGCGCTGATCTGGGTCCGCTCGCCCGGATAGCTCACCTGCACCAGGCCGGCCGGCACCTGCAGCGTCTTGATCGGCCAGCCGTTCTCGCGCAGCCACCACGCCGCACCGACGGTCGGGTGCCCGGCGAACGGAAGTTCGGTGCGTGGGGTGTAGATCTTTGCGTGCGCGGTGGTGGCGCCGGCGGCCGGAAGATCGATGAATACCGTTTCGCTGTAACCCAATTGGGTCGCCAGCCGCTGCCGGTCCGCGGGTCCGACCCGGCCCGCGTCAACAACGCCGAGCCTATTGCCGAAATTGCCGTCCGTGTCGGTGAACACGCGCACCACCGTCACATCGATACCCATGCCCCGACTGTACGGGCCGGGTCAACGCAATAATCAGGTGGCGCTGCGCTCGTCAGAACCGATGGCGTTCAACACCGCGACGCGGGTGTCGGCCGGGCCGGTGACGGTCTTCTCGCCGCCGCCGGTGCGCAGCAGCTCGCGAAGGGCGGCCTGGTCGTATTGGGCGGGCTGGGTGCTGTCGATGAAGCGCTGCACGACGTCGATGAAGCGGGCCGGGTCGTCGTGGAAAGGGAAGTGGCCCGAGCCCTCGAAGATCTCGAGGCGCGAGCCGGGCATCGCGGCGTGCGCCATCCACGCGTGCCGGACCGGCACCACCACATCCTTGGTGCCCCAGACGATCTGAACCGGGATGGCCTCGGTCAAATAACATCGGTCCAGCATCGTCACGATCTGCCCGCGCCAGTCCACCACCGCCCGCAGGGTGCGGCTGAACGCCGCCGAGGCCGTCGGCTCCGGCAGGTCGTCGAGGATGCGCAGCACGTTGGGCAGGTCGTGGCCCAGCGCGGTGGATCCGATCGCCAGCCCGGCCAGCTTGCCCGCCAGCTGAACCGCCGGCAGCACCAGCGGCAGCCGCAGCAGCGCCAGCGCCTCGCTGCCCATCGGCAACGAGGCCAGCCGGAAGACGACGTTGACGTCCTTGGTGACGCCGCCCGCCGCGACCAGGATCAGCCGGTCGACCAATTGCGGGAACTGGTAGGCGAATTGCATGGCCACCCCGCCGCCCAGCGAGTGGCCGATGATCGTCACCCGCTCGATGTCGAGGACGGACAGCAGGTCACGCATCCCGTTCGCGTAGGCGGCCGCCGAGTAGTCGGCGCGCGGCTTGTCGGATTTCCCGTGACCCAGCAGGTCGGGGGCGATGACGGTGAACCGCTGGGCGAGCTTGGCCTGCACGGCATTCCAGGTGGTGGAGTTGTCACCGATGCCGTGCAGCAGCAGGATCGCCGGCCCGGATCCCGCGATCCGGTAGGCCCGCCGGTAGCCGTGAATGGTGCGGAACTCGAGCGTGGGCGCAGTCACTTCACGCACCGGGCGAAGGTTGCTCTTGCGCTTGCGCTCGGTCATGTCGCCAACCTTGGTGTCGGCCCGGGCTATGGGCGTTTTAAAGAGTCTCAAGTTTGGTCGTCGTCGTTCTTCTTCTCTGCCTGCTGGGCAAGGAATCGCTCGAACTCGGCACCAAGCTCGTCGCCGCTAGGCAGGTCCTCGTCGCGAGTCAGTAACGACCTGTTCTCCTGAGCGTCGATGAAGGCATCGTACTGGCGCTCGAGCGCGGCCACCACTTGAGCCACTTCCGCGCTCGCCTGGACCTGTTCGTCGATTTTGGCCCGGACCTCTTCGGCGGCCTCGGTCAGCGCCGACAGCGGCAGCTCGAGCGATCCGCTCCTGGCGACCTGCTCGAGCAGCGCCTGGGCGGCTGCGGGGTAGTCGGTCTGGGTCAGGTAGTGCGGGACGTGCACGGTGAAGCCGACGACGTCGTGACCGTGCTGGGCCATCCGGTACTCCAGCAGGTTGGACGCGCTGCCCGGGACCTGGATCTCCGAGATCCAGGGCTGGAAGTCGGAGATGAGCTCCTTGTTGTTGGAGTGCGCCGTCAGCGTGATCGGGCGCGTGTGCGGAACGGCCATCGGGACGGTGCCCAGGCCGATGGTGCGCCGCACGCCCAGCCGCTCGGCCAGCAGGCGCACCGCGGTGATGAAGCGCTCCCACTTCAGGTCCGGCTCCATGCCCGCCAGCAGCAGAAACGGGGTGCCGACGCTGTCCCGCAGCGCGTACAGGCTCAGCTCCGGGTCGTCGTACTGGGTGAAGTGGTCGGTCTTGAACGTCATCAACGGCCGCCGCGACCGGTAATCCAGCAGTTCGTCGATCGCGAACGACGCCACCAGCTCGGCGTCCAGCACCGCCTTGAGGTGGGTGGAGGCCAGCCGGATGGCGTGACCCGCGTCGGAGAAACCCTCCAGGGCGTGCACCAGCACCGGGCCCTGGCCGTCGGCCGTCGACAACTGCGGCGCCGGGAACTCCAGCTCGTACATGCCGGCCTGGCCTGGCTGATAGTCGCCGTCGTCCGGACTGTGATGGCGCGCCATCGGGCTTCCTCCTCTCGGGAATCTCTCCAGGGTGCCCTAACAAGTGTCCCCCGAATCAACTGGCACCCCTAACGAAACACCGAATCACACGCACGCGTCCCGGCGGGTTCAACTCTGCCCGCCGCCCCATGGTCAGGCATGATGGACACCAAATGCGCATATCGACGGTGCTGCTGTGCTCGGGGGTTGGCCTGGCGACGTTGTTGACGTCGTGCACCAGGCCCGCCGAGCCCGTCGCGCGCCCGATCGTCTCCGCCGACGTGGCCACCGCGCCCGTGCAGCGGCTCAGCCAGCCCCAGCAGAAGGCCGTCGCGCGCCCGGTCGACCCGGACAGGCGCGTCGGCGCGATCTTCATCAACGACGGCCCGCTGCACGTGTGTACGGGGGCGGTGGTGCATTCGGCGGCGGGAAACCTGGTGATGACGGCGGCGCACTGCCTGGCGGGAGCCGCCAAGATCACCTTCGTCCCCGGGTTCGCCGGTGACGCCGCGCCGCCCGCCGCGGACGTCTGGAAGGCCGACGCCGTCTACCTCGATCCGCGCTGGACCGCCGGCAAGGACCCGCACGCGGACTACGCGATCGCCCGGGTCAGCAACGACGCCGGTGGCTCGGTCGAGTCGCGCGTCGGGCTGGCGCTGGCGCTGGGCGTCGCACCGCCCCCGGGCAGCCACGTCACCGTGCTCGGGTACGCGGCCGGGGTGGGTGGCTCGCCCATCGGCTGCCAGGCCACCACCTCGGTCAACGACAGCGGGTTTCCGTCGTTGACGTGCGAGGGGCTGGTGGACGGCACCAGCGGGGCGCCGTGGGTCAGCGGCACCACGCTCACCGGGCTGATCGGCGGTTTCGAGCGCGGCGGGTGCGCCGCCAACGTGTCGTATTCGGCGCCGTTCGACGCCCAGACCGCGCAGCTGCTGGCGCGCGCCGAGGCCGGCGGTCCCGGCGACCCGGTGCCCAACGACCTCGACGACAGCTGCTGAGTCAGCGGCGGAACTGGGACAGGGCCCGCATCTTGTTGGTCACGTCCAGCGCGGCGACCTTGTAGGCCTCGGAGAAGGTCGGATAGTTGAACACCGCGTCGACCAGGTAGTCGACGGTGCCGCCGCAGCCCATCACGGCCTGCCCGATGTGCACCATCTCGGTGGCGCTGGTGCCGAAGATGTGCACCCCGAGCAGCTTGCGATCCTCGGTGGAGACCAGCAGCTTGAGCATCCCGTAGGAGTCGCCGGCGATCTGGCCGCGGGCCAGCTCCTTGTACCGCGCCACGCCCACCTCGTAGGGCACGGAGTTCTTGGTCAGTTCCACCTCGGTGGCCCCGACGTAGGAGATCTCGGGGATCGAATAGATGCCGATCGGCTGCAGGTCGGTGATGCCGTCGCACGCCTCCCCGAACGCGTGGTAGGCGGCCAGCCGGCCCTGCTCCATCGAGGTCGCGGCCAGCGCCGGGAACCCGATCACGTCGCCGACGGCGTAGATGTGTTCCACCTTGGTCTGGAACTTGTCGTCCACCCAGATCCGCCCGCGGCCTTCGACCTCGAGGCCGGCGTTGTGCAGGTCGAGGTGATCGGTCTGCCCCTGCCGTCCCGCGGAGTACATGACCGTCTCGGCCGGGATCTGCTTGCCGCTGGCCAGGGTCGTGACGGTGCCCGCGGAGCCGACGTCGACCGCGGTCACCTCCTCGCCGAACCGGAACGTCACCGCCAGGTCGCGCAGGTGGAACTTCAGCGCCTCGACGACCTCGGGGTCGCAGAAGTCCAGCATGTCGTCGCGCTTTTCCACCACGGTCACCTTGGTGCCCAGCGCGGCGAACATCGAGGCGTACTCGATGCCGATCACGCCGGCGCCGACGACGACCATCGAGGCGGGCAGCGACTTGAGGTCGAGGATCCCGTCGGAGTCGAGCACCCGGTCCTCGTCGAACTCGACCCCGGACGGCCGGGCGGGCCGGGTGCCGGTGGCGATGACGATGTACTCGCCGGTGACGGTCGTCATCTCGCGGCGGCCCGGGTCCTCCACGACGACGGTGTGCGGGTCGATGAATCGGCCGTGGCCGACCAGCAGGTCGATTCGGTTGCGCATCAACTGATTGCGCACCACGTCGACTTCCTTGCCGATCACGTGCTGGGTCCGCGCCAGCAGGTCGGCCGGCGTGATCCGGTCCTTGACGCGGTAACTGGCCCCATACAGCTCGCGCTGGTTCATCCCGGTGAGGTAAAGGACCGCCTCGCGCAACGTCTTTGACGGGATGGTGCCCGTGTTGACGCACACACCGCCCAGCATCCGGCCGCGCTCGATGATGGCGACCGATTTGCCCAGCTTGGCCGAGGCGATGGCGGCCTTCTGGCCGCCCGGCCCCGAACCGATGACGACGATGTCGTACTCCTGCATCGAACCCATGAGATAGACGATAAGGCCCACAGTCCAGACTTTCTCCACAGACGAGCGGTCGGACCTCGTCGCGGGAGCACGGCCTGACGGGGCCGGCCGTCAGCGTTGGTGCCCATGACGACGCATCGAGCTGATTTCGAACTCAACCGCCCCGGCGCGCTGATCGCGGCGCTACCGGCCGTTCTCGGCTTCGTTCCGGAGAATTCACTGATCTTGGTGTCGCTGGACGGCGGCGAAATGGGGTCGGTGTTGCGGGTCGATCTGTCCGAGGACGTGACCGATCGGGTGCAGCACCTGGCCGCCATCGCCGCCGCCGCCGCACCCGAGGCCGCGATCGCGGTGATCGTCGACGCCGACGGCGCGCACTGCCCGGGCTGCAACGAGGAACACCGGCAGCTCTGCGCGACGCTCGCAGATGCCTTGGCGCGGCACGACATTCAGCTGTGGGCCGCGCACGTGGTGGACCGGGTGGCCCTCGGCGGCCGCTGGCATTGCGTGGACCGCTGCGGCGCCGGCGGCGCGATCGACGATCCCACCGCCTCCCCGCTGGCCGCGGCGGCGGTGCTCGACGGCCGGCGGCTCTACGCGCGGCGGGCCGACCTGCAGGCCGTGATCGCCCTCGACGCGGCGCGCAGCGCGGGGTTGGCCGACGCGCTGCGGCGGCAGGCGGCGAAGCGGGAGGCGGCGCAGCGCGACGACCCCGTCGGCTGCGCCCGCCGCGATGTGCGGCGCGCGCTGACCCTGGCCACGCGCGTGGCCGCCGGCGCAACGCCGTCGGTCACCCAGCTGGCGGCGCTGGGCTGCGCGCTGGGCGATGTGCAGGTGCGCGACACGCTCTATGCGCTGGCGGTCGGCGAGCGCGCCGGCGACGCCGAGTCGCTGTGGGCGCTGCTGGCGCGCTCGCTGCCCGAGCCTTGGCGGGTGGAGGCGCTGGTGTTGCTCGCGTTCAGTGCGTACGTCCGCGGCGACGGCCCGCTCGCGGGCGTGTCGCTGGATGCCGCGCTGCGTTGCGACCCCGAGCATCGGATGGCGGGCATGCTGGATCAAGCCTTGCAGTCCGGTTTGCGGCCCGAACGCATCCGGGAACTGGCGGTCACCGGCTACCGGCTGGCCAAGCGGCTGGGGGTGCGGCTGCCGCCGCAACGGCCGTTCGGGCGCCGGGCGGGGTAGCGGGGGAGGTCGGCGCTTAGACCTTCTCGACCTTGACGGCGTGGGCCATCTCGTGCGGCAGGGTGACGTTCTCGTGGCCCGGGATGAGGATGGTGACCGCGCTCCCGCCCGGGGCCGTCTCGACGGTCACCCGCGCGTTGGGCACCACGCCGGCATCCTTCAGCCGGGTGATCAGGTCGATGTCACCCTGGACGTGTTCGGTGAGCTGCCGGACGACCACCGCGACCGGCGACCCGGCGGGCAGCTCGGTCAGCCGGACCAGGTTGGCCTCGTCGGAGCCGGAATCCGGGCCCACGCCCAGATCCAACAGACCCGGAATCGGGTTGCCGAACGGGGACGTGGTCGGGTTGTTGAGCACCTTGACGAGCCGGCGTTCGACTTCCTCGCTCATCACGTGTTCCCACCGGCAGGCCTCGGCGTGCACTTCCTCCCACGGCACCCCGATGACGTCGACGAGCAATCGTTCGGCCAGGCGGTGCTTGCGCATCACGGCGACCGCCAGCGCCCGGCCCTTGTCGGTGAGCTCCAGGTGGCGGTCCCCGGCGACGTGCAGGAGCCCATCCCGCTCCATGCGCGACACGGTCTGGCTGACGGTCGGACCGCTCTGCTCGAGACGTTCGGCGATCCGGGCGCGCAGCGGCGTCACGCCCTCTTCCTCGAGGTCGTAGATGGTTCGCAGGTACATCTCGGTGGTATCAACCAGCTCGTTCATCCAGCACCCTCCATTGACGCCGAGTCTACTTGGCAAGCTGCGCGAATGGGTGTAACGCGTCCCCGGCAAGCAGTATGCCCGCCGCGTGGCGCGGCGGGCATACCGTCTCTCGTTATGTCGCTCTGGCGGCGACGCACGCGCGGCGTGAGCCGGGCGCCGCGGGGCGCGGCGATCTACCTCGCGGGGGGCTTAGCTGGCGTACGACCGCAGCCGGTCGGCGCGCTCGCCGTTGCGCAGCTTGGACATCACGTCGCGCTCGATCTGGCGGACCCGCTCGCGGGACAGCCCGAACAGCTTGCCGATCTGGTCCAGGGTGCGCGGCTGGCCGTCGTCCAGGCCGAAGCGCAGCCGGATCACCTGATGCTCGCGCTCGTCGAGAGTGGCCAGCACGCTGCGGATGTCGGTGTGCAGCAGCTCGGCGATCACCGCGTTTTCCGCGGACATCGCCTCGGCGTCCTCGATGAAGTCGCCCAGCGGGGCCTCTTCCTCGGAGCCGACCGGCATGTCGAGGCTCACCGGGTCGCGGCTGTGCTCCAGCAGGTCGTTGATCTTCTCGACCGGGATGCCGGATTCCGCGGCCAGTTCCTCGTCGGTGGCCTCACGTCCCAGGTTCTGGTGCATCTCCCGCTTGATCCGCGCCAGCTTGTTGACCTGCTCGACCAGGTGGACGGGCAGACGGATGGTGCGGCTCTGGTCGGCCATCCCGCGGGTGATCGCCTGGCGGATCCACCACGTCGCGTAGGTCGAGAACTTGAATCCCTTTGTGTAGTCGAACTTCTCCATCGCGCGGATCAGGCCCAGGTTGCCCTCCTGGATGAGGTCCAGCAACGGCATACCGCGGCCCGTGTAGCGCTTGGCCAGCGAAACCACCAGGCGCAGGTTCGCTTCCAGCAGGTGACGGCGCGCGGCCTGGCCATCGCGTACGACGGCCTCGAGGTCGCGTTTGCGGTTCTCGCCGAGGCGCTTACGGGTCTCGAGCAGATGCTCGGCGTACAGACCGGCCTCGATGCGCTTCGCCAGTTCGACTTCGCCCGCCGCGTTCAGTAGCGCCGTCTTACCAATCCCATTGAGGTAGACGCGCACCAGGTCCGCTGCGGGGCTTTGAGCATCCAGATCGCCGTCGATCCTGCTTGTGCCGGCATTCGCCATAGCGACCCTCCCGTTCGGCTTTGTACTGTCAAGTGGTTCAACGACAGACCCAGCCTGTGAGTTCCCACCCCGTCGCGATCTCACACGCTTTGACGTGCAGAAATGTGCCGTCGACCTGAGAATGTCCTGAGAAGTGCGGCGAGCCCCCGCTTATCGGGAACCGTCGTCGTCGTGGTCCCAGGTCGGTGGGTGGGTGTGCGGTTCGGGGGCGCGGCGCGGCTCGAGCGCCCGCTGCTCGGCGCGGGGGAACAGGGGAGTCCGCCGGCGGGGCGCGTCGAAGCGCCGCGGTTCGTCGTCGCGGCGCGGCGGCCGGTCGTTGGCGATCAGCACCGCCATCCAGGGCAACGGCACCGAGACCGCCACGATCGCCAGGGAGATCAGACCGTTGTGCCAGGCGCCGTACGCGACGGCGGCCAGGATCAGTGCCGGAATCCGAAACGCCATCAGCGTCAGGTACTTACGCACCCTCGCGCGATGCTCCTCCTCGTAAGAGGGGGCGGCGGAGGTGATCAGGATCGGACGGCCCGCGTCGTCGAAACCCAGCTGTTCGCCGCGCTTCATCCCTCCACTGTCCCACAAGTGGTCCATTCCGGTAACGGCGAGTCACGAGGCACAATGTGAGGCATGCGCACCCAGACGATCGAACGCACCGAGACCGACGAACGCGTCGACGACGGGACCGGCAGCGATACCCCGAAGTACTTCCACTACGTCAAGAAGGACAAGATCGCCGAGAGCGCGGTCATGGGCAACCACGTGGTGGCGCTGTGCGGCGAGGTGTTCCCCGTCACTCGTGCCGCGAAGCCGGGATCGCCGGTCTGCCCGGAGTGCAAGCGGATCTACGAGCACCTCAAGAAGGGCTGATCAGGCCGGCGGCTCCGCCGCCGCGACGCCGGGTGGAGCGGGGTTCGCCGGTGTGTCCGCCGTGGGCCTGGGGCCGCGTGCGCGCGCCAGCACCCAGTTGCGCAGCCGGTGCGCGTGCGTCTTGGGCGCGGGGAACTCCTCCTGGATGGCCGCGTTGAGTTCGGCGCCGATCATGATCGCGAAACCGCCGAAAAACGCGAACAACAAGAACGCGATCGGCGTCGACAGCGCGCCGTAGGTGTAGCCGGTGCTGGTGATCCACCTCAGGTAGAACCGCAGACCCAGCGTGGCGATGACGAACACCGTGGTCGCCAGGATCGCGCCGAAGATCAGGCGATGGGACGGCAGCGGCACGGGCAGCGACACCCGGTACAGGATCATCACCGCCAGCGTCAGACCCAGGATCAGCGCCGGGTAGTAGCCGTAGCGCAGCACGTTGGCCAGGCCGACGGGGATGTGCTCGGAGATCTTGCGCGGGCCCACCACCACCAGCGGCGCGGTCGCCACCACGACCACCAGCCCCACCAGGTACAAAAACAGCGCGAAGAACCGCTGCCGCACGGGATGACGCAGTGGCGTCTGGTCGTGCGCCTCGACAACGGAGTCGACGAACGCCGAGATCGCCGACGACCCCGCCCACAGCGAGATCAAAAACCCCAGCGACACCACCTCACCGCGGGCGTTGTTGGCGATGTCCCGGATGGTCGGCTCGATGATCTCGTTGACGACGCTGGGCGAGAACACGCTGTGGGCCGTCGAAATCACCTGGTGCTCGATGCTGGGCAGCATCTCCGGCCCGAACAGGGGCGCCACATAGGCCAGCACGCCCAGCAGCCCCAACAGCAGCGGCGGCAGGGACAGCGCCGACCAGAATCCGGCCTGCGCCGACTCGGAGAAAATCGAATCGTCCCAGCTTTTGCCCAGGGTCCTCAGACTGATTCGCCAGATGTGGTGGCGGGACGGCTTTGCGACCTGATCGCTCATACCCGTCCAGCATTACCGAAGACGGCCCGCATCGCCCACATTGCCGATGGGTGAGTTCGGCGAACTAGCTAGCGCTGACCTCCAGCACGGCATCCTGCTCGGTCAGTTTCGCCTCGTGCTGGTTTGCGTGGTGCTGGCAGAAGAGAAGCTCAAGTCCGGAAGACAGCTTGGCGCGGACTCGAGCCGCGGCACCACAACGATCGCAGCGGTCCGCTCTTGTCAGCTCGGGACTGGTCAGAGTTGCATTCATGGCTTCTCCGTTCTCGTACATTCACTGTCTCAGACGTATGGGGTTTTCGCCTTGTTCCCCGATCGTTATCGGGTGTGTCGTTTCTCACGAGCTGCTCGGGTTTATCCGGCGGACCCGGCTAGGGTGCCGATGTGACCTCCGTTCCCGGCGTCTTGGTGCACTTATGCGGGCGCGAGGAGTGGTCCCAAGCCCGCGATCGCGGCCGAATCGACCCCTACCCGCCCGGGTCGGAATTCATCCATCTGTCGGCGCCCGATCAGGTTCACCTGCCGGCCAACCGGCTCTACCGCGGCCGTGCCGACCTGGTCCTGTTGCGCATCGACCCGGCCCTGTTGGACTCGCCCGTGCGCTGGGAGCCGGGGGTGGCAACGGATCCGGATTCGATGTTGTTCCCGCATCTGTACGGCCCGCTGCCGGTGAGCGCCGTGGTGGGCGTCACCGCTTATGCGCCCGGGCCCGACGGCACCTTCGGCCCGGTGTCCGGGGCGCCCACGTAGGCGTCGGCCTCGATCTCGACCATCAGCCCGGGTGCGATCAGCGCGGAAACCTCGACCATGGTGGCCGCCGGGCGTATCTCGCCGAAGACCTCCGCGTGCACCGCCGCAACCTCCGGCCAGCGTGCGATGTCGGTGACGTAGATGCGCGTGCGCACCACATCGGTGAGCGCGGCGCCCGCCTGCGCAAGCGCAATCTCGATGCGGCGCAACGCGTCTCGCGCCTGCGCGGCGATGTCACCGGCTGCTCCCACGCCGGTCGTCCCGGCCACCGCCACGAGCGGGCCGACCCGCACCGCGCGCGAATAACCGACCGCCGACTCGTAGTCGGACCCGGACGAGACCACTGTGCGGTTGGCTGGCATGCGGTCACAGTACGACGGCCCGGGGTGCGGCGCACCCGAATTTGCCTCGACTTGGCTTGGGCACCAACACGTTCGGCTACCATGCTGTCGATGAGCACCCCCGGCATCTCCGATGACGCGCTGCGCGCGCAGGAGGAATGCTTCGCGCGGGCGTTCGCGGCCTGCGATCCGGCGCTGGCGCGCGATCTTTATCAGCCCGACGTGGTGTACGTGAGCCCGACGGTGCGCCTGTTCGATTGGCCCGACCGGATCGACGGCGTCGAGCGCACGCTCGAGTTCATCGCGCTCACCATCGGTGGGTGCGACGACATCCGCTACGCGGCCGTCGAACAGGCCATCGCGCCGGGCGCCGACGCGGCGTTCGTGCGCGTGCACTTCGACTGGACCCAGGGCGGGCGGCGGGTGCGCTCGACGTACGTGGTGTTCTACCGCTATCGCGACGGCCGGATCGCCCGCCAGGAGCTGTATTACGACCCGAGCGGACGCCTGGAACCGCTCGGGGCGCAGCGCTGAATCTCAGTCCAGGTAGTCGCGCAACACCTGGGAACGGCTGGGGTGGCGCAGCTTCGACATCGTCTTGGACTCGATCTGGCGGATGCGCTCGCGGGTCACGCCGTACACCTGCCCGATCTCGTCGAGGGTGCGGGGCTGGCCGTCGGTGAGCCCGAAGCGCAGCCGTACCACGCCGGCCTCGCGCTCCGACAGCGTCTCCAGCACGGACTGCAGCTGATCCTGCAGCAGCGTGAACGACACCGCGTCGACGGCCACCACCGCTTCGCTGTCCTCGATGAAGTCGCCGAGCTGGCTGTCGCCCTCGTCGCCGATGGTCTGGTCCAAGGAGATCGGCTCGCGCGCGTATTGCTGGATCTCAAGGACCTTCTCGGGCGTGATGTCCATCTCCTTGGCCAGCTCCTCGGGAGTGGGCTCGCGGCCCAGATCCTGAAGCAGCTCGCGCTGGATGCGGCCCAGCTTGTTGATCACCTCGACCATGTGGACCGGGATGCGGATGGTGCGCGCCTGGTCGGCCATGGCCCGGGTGATGGCCTGGCGGATCCACCACGTGGCGTAGGTGGAGAACTTGTATCCCTTTGTGTAGTCGAACTTTTCGACCGCGCGGATCAGGCCCAGGTTGCCTTCCTGGATGAGGTCGAGGAAGGCCATGCCGCGGCCCGTGTAGCGCTTGGCCAGCGAAACCACCAGCCGCAGGTTGGCTTCCAGCAGATGGTTCTTGGCGCGGTCGCCGTCGCGGCAGATCCACATCATGTCGCGGCGCTGCGCGGCGGGCAGCTTGTCGCCGCGCTCGGCGTGCTCGCTCATCAGCTGGGTGGCGTACAGCCCGGCTTCGATCCGCTTGGCGAGTTCGACCTCTTCCTCGGCGTTGAGCAGTGCCACCTTGCCGATCTGCTTGAGGTACGCCCGAACGGAGTCCGCGGACGCGGTGAGCTCGGCGTCCTTGCGGGCCTGACGCAGCGCCTCGGATTCGTCCTCGTCCCAGACGAAATCGCCGGAGGCCTTGTCCTTTTCGGAAGGCTCGGCGATGTCCTCGTCCTCTTCGGCCGCCGTCGCGGCCTTGGCGACGGGCTTCGCCGCCGCGTCCTCCTCGACGTCCTCGGCGTCGGCCACCTCGAGCTCGGGGTCATCGCCTTCGGCGGCCACGTCTTCTTCGAGGTCGTCGAGGTTGAGGTCTTCGGCGTCGATGTCGAGGTCTTCGACGGGCTCGGCCTCGAGGTCGGGTTCGGCGTCGAGATCCTCGACCGCGCCGTCGGTGTCGAGGGTCTCCAGGCCGGCGTCGGCGTCTTCCGGGGCGCCTTTGGCCGCCTTCGTCCCGCGGGCGGACGGCGCCTTGGCGCCCGCGGCCTTGGCCGCGGTACGGGTCTTCTTCGCGGTCTCGGCCGCGGCAGGGGCCTCGTGCGCCTTGGTCGCCTTGGTGGCCCGCGGTGCCGTCTTGGTGGCCCGCTTCGCGGGGGCGGCGCCGTTGGAGGCCTTCGCGGCCGGTCGCTTAGCGGGGGACGACGGAGACTTCGCGGCGGTGCGTTTCACCGGTTGGTCGGTTGCCGCACTTGCCTTGCTCGGTGCCACTTACACCCCTTCGTTTGGACGCACTTTCGGTGGGTATGGGCATGGTGAACCGAAAGTGTCTGCTATGTCGAATGTCGGCGTTGATATCGGCGTGTGTGTGGTTGCACGCTTTCAGTCGGGCGGTCGCCGAGGACCATTGTAACGACAGCGGCCGCCCGTACCCCGCTACCGGCCAAAATTCAGTGAGTCACATCCGAAGTGGCCGCCATCGCCGCACCCACGATGCCGGCGGTGTTCTGCAGGGCGGCGGCCACCACCGGGGTCCGGTTTTCCAGCAGCGGGAGCCACTTGTCGGCCTTGCGGCTGATCCCGCCGCCCGCGATGAACAGGTCCGGCCAGATCGCGTTCTCGATGGCCACCAGCACCCGGGTGACCTGCTTGGTCCACTTTTCGTAGCTCCAGCCGTTGCGCTCCTTGACCGAGGACGCCGCCCGCAGCTCGGCCTCCTTGCCGCCCACTTCGAGGTGCCCGAACTCGGTGTTGGGTATCAGCGTCCCGTTGTGGATGACCGCGGAGCCGATCCCGGTGCCGAACGTCAGCAGCACCACCAGACCGGACTGGTTGCGGCCCGCGCCGTAGTGCTCCTCGGCGAGCCCGGCCGCGTCGGCGTCGTTGAGGATCACGACCTCCTGGCCGTCCAGTTCGGCGCTGATGACGTCGCGCGCGTTGGTCCCGATCCAGGCCTTGTCGACGTTGGCGGCCGTCTGCACGACGCCGTGGGTGACGACGCCGGGATAGGTCACCCCCAATGGACCGGTCCAATCGAACCCGCGGACCACCTCGGCGATCGTCTTGGCCACCGCCGAGGGGGTGGCCGGTTGCGGGGTCAGCAGCTTGATCCGTTCGCCGATCAGCAGCCCGGTGTCCATGTCGACGATGCCGCCCTTGATGCCGCTGCCCCCGACGTCGATACCGAACCCGCGGCGCTGCGGCGTTCCGGTGACCGCTTCCGGTGGCGTGTCCGTGGTCGTGTCGGTGCTGGTCATCGAAACTCCTCGGCGAGACTTGGCCTGTCCGCTCACCTTAGCCCGGCGGCGACGCCCGTTGCGGGTGTCTGCGGCCCCGTGGCGTCTGTGATGCGATGGACCGGTGACGCGACCCGACAACGACCCCGCGCGGCTGCGTTCCGTGGCCGAGAAGCTGGCCGCCGAGGCCGCCGAGTTCGTGCGCCGCCGCCGGGCCGAGGTGTTCGGCGGCCGGGCGGCGAGCCTTTCGGCGGCGGGCAGCGGCGCGGTGCGGTCGAAGACCACCCCGACCGATCCGGTGACCGTGGTCGACACCGAGGCCGAGCGGCTGCTGCGGGATCGGTTGGCGCAACTGCGCCCCGGCGACCCGATCCTCGGCGAGGAGGGCGGCGGGCCCGCCGGCGCCGGGGCCGCGGCCGCCGGCGCGGTCACCTGGGTGCTCGATCCCATCGACGGCACCGTGAATTTCGTCTACGGGATCCCCGCCTACGCGGTGTCGGTGGGCGCCCAGGTCGACGGCGTGTCGGTGGCGGGCGCGGTCGCCGACGTCGTCGGCGGCCGGGTGTATTCGGCCGCGGCCGGCCTCGGCGCGCACGTCAGCGACGAACGGGGGACGGAATCGTTGCGGTGCGCCGCGGTCGACGATTTGTCGATGGCGTTGCTGGGCACCGGTTTTGGCTACTCACCGCGGCGCCGCGCCAGCCAGGCGGCCTTGGTGGCCCAGCTGCTGCCGGTGGTGCGCGACGTCCGCCGCATCGGTTCGGCGGCGCTGGACCTGTGCATGGTCGCCGCGGGCCGGCTGGACGCCTTCTATGAGCACGGGCTGCAGGTGTGGGACCGCGCGGCGGGCGCGCTGATCGCGGCCGAGGCGGGGGCTCGCGTGTTGGTGACCGAGCCGGACGGCCCGTCGGGCAGCGCCGGACTGGTGGTGGCCGCCGCCCCTGGAATCGCCGACGAGCTGTTGGCGGCCCTGGACCGGTTCGACGGCCTCCGGCCGCTGCCGGAGTGAGCGGGGGTCAGCAGCTGCTGGAGTGAATCTTTTGCAGCAGTGCGGGATCCGACGGCTCGGTGGCGCCGGGTTTCAGGCTGGCCAGCACCGCGTCGACGTCGTCGTTGTGGGCCAGCGCGGTGAACTCCGTGCCGATGGCCAGGTCGACGGAATCGTCGGCGCGGCTGTCGTTGAACAATTCGGTGCACGGCGCCACCAGCCACACCGCGGCCGCGGTGGCCTGCCCGGCCGTGCCGAAGCGGATCTGCCCCTGGCAGTTCAGCCTGGTGCCGGCGTAGACGGGGTCGTTGGCGGCGGTGGGCTGCGCGAAGCCCAGGTCTTTCATGGCGCCCGCGACGTCGCCGGCCTGGCCGCCGCGACCGCTGGCGTTGAGCACGCGGACCTTGGTGTCGGCGAGTTTGGCGGGGGTGACGTCGGCCATGGCGCTGCGCGACACCTGCTCGCCGAGTTGGGGGGCCGTGGACCCGGGCGGCTGCGGCGGCGGGTTGCACACCACGGCCTCGTGCACCTTCGCCGGTCGCGTCAGCGCCACGGTCCACACCACGCCGGTGGCCACCACCAGAAAGGCGAGCACCACGATCGCGGGCCGGGGATTGCGCCGCCTGAACGGCCTCCCGTGCTTGTCAAAAGCGGTACCCTCGGTAATCTGTGCGACCACATGTGCACTCTAAAGGCACTGTTTAAGACTCGAGGCAAGGGTCAATCCGGGCGTGTGACGTAAATCACACACTAATGGCGCGCGATACGGGCACGAATCGTTTGGTGGATGCGTTCGACGCTGGTACAAAGCGTTGCTTGGGATAAACGAGGCCTGTTAGAGGGGATAGGGCAGGGGAGAGATATGCCTACCGACTACGACGCTCCGCGGCGTACCGAGACCGACGACGTCTCGGAAGACTCGCTGGAGGAGCTCAAAGCACGACGCAACGAGGCGGCCTCGGCCGTTGTCGACGTCGACGAATCCGAATCAGCTGAGAATTTCGAACTGCCCGGCGCCGACCTTTCCGGAGAAGAGCTGTCCGTACGCGTCATCCCGAAGCAGGCCGACGAGTTCACCTGCTCGAGCTGCTTTTTGGTGCAGCACCGCAGCCGGCTCGCCAGCGAGAAGAACGGCGTGATGATCTGTACCGACTGCGCGGCCTGATCGGTCAACTGCGCAATGCCGACAGCACCCGCTCCGGGTGACGGCAGCTCACCAGCCAGTACGGCGTCGGGTCGTCTGGGTCATCGAGGACCACCAGCACCATCGGGCCGATCCACGCCCGGTGCAGCACGTAGGCCGCCGGGTCGAGCTGGCGGCCCAGGGCTGCGGACTTGGCCGTCGGCGCGATCTCGGCGGAGCGGGCGATCACGTTGACGGGTAGATGCGCCTCGCCGGCCCACAGTTCCACCCCGCCCGGGGCGGACGAGTCCTCGGTGACGCGGATCTCGACCCGGCCCAGCCACAGCAGCGCGCCGGCGGCCACCACGAACAGCGTTGCGTACGGCAGCCAGTCGGGCAGCGAGCGAACACCGAGGTTGACTTCGAACGCGATCAGCGCCGCCAGCCCGAAAGCCAGTGGCCACCACCACCATGGCACCCACAGTCGTTCGCGATATCGCACGCTGTGCGGCGCGACGCGCGTTGCAGACACGCGGTCAAGGGTAGTCTGTGGCCCCGTGTCGACCAGTCTGGCCTTGAAATGAAAGTTGTCCGCCTCGATCCCGAACTCCCGCTGCCCGCTCGCGCCCACGACGGCGACGCCGGGGTCGATCTTTTCAGCGCCGAAGACGTCAAGTTGGACCCGGGGCGTCGCGCCCTGGTGCGCACGGGCGTCGCGGTGGCCATCCCGTTCGGGATGGTGGGTCTGGTGCACCCGCGCTCGGGATTGGCTGCGCGCGTTGGGCTTTCGATCGTCAACAGCCCGGGCACCATCGATGCCGGTTACCGCGGCGAGATCAAGGTCGCGCTGATCAACCTCGATCCGGACGAGCCGATCGTGGTGCACCGCGGCGACCGGATCGCCCAGTTGCTGGTGCAGCGGGTCGAGTTGGTCGAGCTGGTCGAGGTGTCGTCGTTCGACGAGGCCGGGCTGGCCGAAACATCCCGTGGCGACGGTGGTCACGGTTCCTCCGGAGGACATGCGAGTTTGTGATGGCGGCATTCGGTAAGCGCTCAGACAAAGGCGACGGCGACCCGACGGACGACGTCGAGGCCCAGGCTTCCCCCGAGGAGTCCGACGAGCTCGAGGGCCCGTTCGACATCGACGACTTCGACGACCCCGCGGTCGCCGAACTGGCGCGGCTCGATCTGGGCTCGGTCCTGATCCCCATGCCCGAGGCCGGGCAACTTCAGGTCGAGCTGACCGAGACCGGCGTCCCCAGCGCGGTGTGGGTCGTCACGCCCAACGGACGCTTCACCATCGCCGCCTACGCTGCGCCCAAGACGGCGGGCCTGTGGCGCGAGGTCGCCGCGGAGCTGGCCGAGTCGCTGCGCAAGGACTCGGCCAAGGTCAGCATCAAGGACGGCCCGTGGGGCCGCGAGGTGGTCGGCACCGCCACCGGCGTGGTGCGGTTCATCGGCGTCGACGGCTACCGCTGGATGATCCGCTGCGTCATCAACGGCGCGCACGAAACCATGGAAGCGCTGGAGCAGGAGGCGCGGGCGGCGTTGGCGGACACCGTCGTTCGCCGTGGCGACACCCCGCTGCCGGTGCGGACGCCGTTGCCCGTGCAGCTGCCCGAGCCGATGGCCGAACAGCTGCGGGCCGCCGCGGCCGCCCAGCAGGCCGCCCAGCAGGCCGAAGCCCAGGGCGAGGCGCCCCAGGGGGAACAACCGCCCGAGCCGGCCGCGCGCCGCAGCGCCGAGGGGTCGGCCATGCAGCAGCTGCGCACCACGACCGGCGGCTGAGTCCTACAGCTCGGCGAGGGCGGCCAGGCAGGCCGCGCCCAGCGCGGCCGGGTCCGTGCCGAGCTGATCCAGCGTCACCGTCCGCAGCGCCGCCCGCGGCGCGGCGGAAACCCAGTCGACCGCCACCTGCAAGGGGTGGATCGGATCGTCGACCGCGGCGGCCACCGCCAGCGGCGTGCCCAGCCCGGTCAGGTCCGCGCAGCTGGGCGCCACGTAGGCCGCCGCCTCCTCCATGGCGTCCGGTAGCTGCGGCCACTGGGCGCGCCACGACCGGGCCAGCTCGTCGGCCAGCCACGGCGGGCTGGAGGCCCGCATCTGCGTCGTCGTCGCCGCCAGGCCGTCGGCGCGCAGCTGGGACGCCGAGTACCGCGCCGCCAGCGCCGCGGGCGCGGTTCCGGGCGCGCCGGCCCAGGCGGGCAGCGCGGCCAGGACGGCGACCGCGCGGTGGGGATGGGCCAGCGCCCACGCGGCCGCCACCGCGGCGCCGATCGACACGCCGCCGACGCCGATCGGGCCGTCGCGCGCGGCGTCGTCCAACGCGGACAGGTAGCCGTCGATCAACCGGTCCGGCCGGGGCGGCGGGGCCACCAGCGTGGCGCCGACCTCGCGCAGCGGCTGCGAAAACGCCCGGTAGACGTAGTCGTCGTCGGAGCCGGTGCCCGGCAGCAACACGGTCGCGACGCCCCGCAGATCGACACCCATCCCTCGATATTGCCCGGCCTCCGCGAGCGGTCCAACATCACGTTTCGTCCGGTTGGCGCCGGGGAACCAACAGGTCTACGGTGTCCGTTGGCATGGAGGAAGCACCGAGGCTTTAACAGCACTGTCAGGAGTGGCCATGGGGGCCCAAGGATATTTGCGCCGGCTCACCCGTCGGTTGACGGAGGACCCGGAGCGGCTCGACTCCGAAGAATTGTCCGACGAAGTCGCGAGTACCGGCGCGCAGCGTGCCATCGACTGCGAACGTGGCCAGGAGGTCACCATGGTCGGCACGCTGCGCAGCGTGGAAACGAACGGCAAGGGTTGTTCCGGCGGGGTGCGCGCCGAACTGTTCGACGGTACCGACACCGTCACCCTGGTGTGGTTGGGCCAGCGCCGGATTCCCGGCATCGACTCGGGCCGCACGCTGCGGGTCCGGGGCCGGCTGGGCAAGCTGGACAACGGCACCAAGGCGATCTACAACCCGCACTACGAAATTCAACGGTGACGTCCCCCGCGAATGGGGGCACGCCCGTGACCACTAACCGCGTGAGCCCGGAGCGCCTGCTGGAACAGGCGGGCGGGCTCAGTGGCGTCATCTACTCGTCGCTGCCCGTGGTGGTCTTCGTCGCGGTTTCCGGCCTGTCCGGTCTGCTGCCCGCGATCGGCGCCGCGCTGGGCGCGGCCGCGCTGGTCTTGCTGTGGCGACTGATCCGGCGGGATTCCACCCAGCCGGCGTTCTCCGGGTTCATCGGCGTCGCCGTCTGCGCGCTGATCGCCTACGCGGTGGGTCAGTCCAAGGGCTACTTCCTGCTGGGCATCTGGATGTCGCTGCTGTGGGCGGTGCTGTTCGCGGCGTCGGTGCTGATCCGTCGGCCCCTGGTCGGCTACGCCTGGAGCTGGGCCACCGGGCGCGATCGCGCCTGGCGCGACGTGCCCCGGGCCGTCTACGCGTTCGACGTCGCCTCGGTGTGCTGGGTGCTGGTGTTCGGCGCCCGGTTCGTGGTCCAGCGCATCCTCTACGACGCGGACCAGACCGGCTGGCTGGGCGTGGCCCGCATCGGGATGGGCTGGCCGCTGACCCTGCTGGCCGCGCTGGCGACGTTCGCGGCGATCAAGGCCGCGCAGCGCGCGCTGCCCGCCGAGGAGAACGCCGGCGCCGAACGGGTGACCGACTAGTGGCGATGGCAAGCGCGCGTTGGGGACACCTCCCGCTTGCCTGGGACCGCGCGCTGGGGGTACCCCCGCGGAGCTGGGGGACGGGTCGCCACCATCGAGGCAGTCAGTCGCCGGGCTCGGTGGCCGGCAGCAGCAGCTTCTGCAGTTCCTCTTCCGCCTCGGCGACCGCCACGAAGAGCAGTTCGTCGCCGCCTTCGAGCGGCTCGTCGGCCTCCGGCACGATGACGCGCGGGCCCCGCAGGATGGTCACCAGCGAGGTGTCCCGGGGCAGCTGCAACCGGCGCACCGGCTTGCCGCCCCAGGGGGTGTCGTCGGGCAGGGTGATCTCGACCAGGTTGGCCTGACCCCGGCGGAATTCCATGAGCCGCACCAGATCACCGACAGCGACGGCCTCCTCGATGAGCGAGGCCAGCATGCGCGGCGTGGACACCGCCACGTCCACCCCCCACGCGTCGGTGAACAGCCATTCGTTGCGGGGGTCGTTGACCCGGGCCACCACCCGCGGCACCGCGAACTCGGTCTTGGCCAACAGGCTGAGCACCACGTTGGCCTTGTCGTCGCCGGTCGCGGCGACCACCACGTCGAAGCCCTCCAGGTGCACCGACTGGAGCAGGCTCAGCTCGCACGCGTCGCCGAGGCGCCAGTGCGCGGCCGGGATGGCGTCGACGTCGACGTGTTCGGGGTTGCGCTCGATCAGGGTCACGTCGTGGCCGTTGCCGACGAGTTCGCGGGTGACCGATCGGCCGACGGCGCCGGCCCCGGCGACAGCTACCTTCACTTGAGGGCTCCCGACTCGAGATCCTCGGCCGGCGGCAGCGCCGCGATGGCGACCGCCTCGGCGGCGCGGCCGGATATCGCCGCGATGTAGACCGTATCGCCGGCCTGGATCACGGTCTTGGGTTCCGGCAACACCCCGGTGCCGAACCGGATCAAAAACGCCACCCGGGCGCCGGTGGCCTGCTCCAGTTCGGTGGCCCGGTGCCCCACCCAGTCCTCGTGCAGGTCGACCTCGGCCACCGCGACGGTGCCGGTCGGGTCGCGCCACTTGGCGGTCTCGCTTTCCCGGGTGAGGGTGTTGAGCAGGCGATCGGTGGTCCAGGGGACCGTGGCGATCGTCGGGATGCCGAGGCGCTCGTAGACCTCGGCGCGCTTGGCGTCGTAGATCCGGGCGACGACGCGCCGCACGCCGAAGGTCTCCCGCGCCAGCCGGGCCGAGATGATGTTCGAGTTGTCGCCCGACGACACCGCGGCGAACGCATCGGCCTCCTCGATGCCGGCGCTGAGCAGCACGTCCCGGTCGAATCCCTGGCCCAGCACCCGCTCGCCCGAGAACTCCGGACTCAGCCGGTTGAAGGCGGTGCTGTCGCGGTCGATGACGGCCACGTCGTGGCCGATGCGGGACAGCGCGTCGGACAGCGACGAGCCCACCCGGCCGCAACCCATCACCACCACGCGCACTTGGGGTCCTCTCGGCTGCGTCCTGCGCTGTTCAATCGGCAACCCGGGCTGGCCAGCCGATTCGGTTCGTCCGCAACATTGTTGCCTACGAAACGCTACCAAGCCCGGGTGGGCTTACTCTTGGCTCTCGTGTCCAAACTTTCGACCGCTGCGCGCCGGCTGCTGATCGGCCGGCCGTTTCGCAGCGACCGGCTGAGTCACACCCTGCTGCCCAAACGGATCGCCTTGCCGGTGTTCGCCTCCGATGCGCTGTCCTCGGTGGCCTATGCGCCCGAGGAAATCTTCCTGATGCTCTCGGTGGCCGGGGTGAGCGCGTACGCGCTGACACCGTGGATCGGCCTGGCCGTGGCCGGGGTCATGTTGGTCGTGGTGGCCAGCTACCGGCAGAACGTGCACGCCTACCCGTCGGGCGGCGGCGACTACGAGGTGGTCACCACCAACCTCGGCGACACCGCGGGCCTCGTGGTGGCCAGCGCCCTGATGGTGGATTACGTTCTCACCGTTGCCGTTTCGACGGCGTCGGCGATGTCGAACATCGGCTCGGCGATCCCGATCGTGGCACACAACAAGGTGTGGTTCTGTGTCGCCGCGATCCTGTTGGTGATGGCGCTGAACCTGCGCGGGGTTCGCGAGTCCGGGCTGGCGTTCGCCATTCCGACCTATGCGTTCATCATCGGCGTGCTGGTGATGATCGGCTGGGGTTTGTTCCGGATCTTCGTGCTGGGCAACCCGCTGCGCGCGGAATCGGCCAGTTTCGAGATGCACGCCGAGCACGGCCAGATCGTCGGCTTCGCGTTGGCCTTCCTGGTGGCGCGGTCGTTCTCCTCGGGGTGCGCGGCGCTGACCGGTGTCGAGGCGATCAGCAACGGCGTGCCGGCGTTCGAGAAGCCCAAGTCACGCAACGCGGCCACCACCCTGCTGATGCTGGGCGGCATCGCGGTGACCCTGCTGATGGGCATCATCGTGCTGGCCGAGAACATCGGGGTCAAATTGGTCGAGGATCCCGCGCGGCAGCTGACCGGCGCCCCGCCGAACTACTACCAGAAGACGTTGGTCACGCAGCTGGCCGAGACGGTGTTCGGCAGCTTTCACATCGGGTTCCTGCTGATCGCCACGGTGACCGCGCTGATCCTGGTGCTCGCGGCCAACACCGCGTTCAACGGTTTCCCCGTGCTCGGCTCGATCCTGGCCCAGCACAGCTACCTTCCGCGCCAATTGCACACCCGCGGTGACAGATTGGCGTTCTCCAACGGAATCCTGTTCCTGTCGGGGGCGGCCCTGTTGGCGATCATCGCGTTCCGCGGCGAGGTCACCGCGCTGATCCAGCTGTACATCGTCGGCGTGTTCATCTCGTTCACGCTGAGCCAGATCGGCATGGTCCGGCACTGGACCCGGTTGCTGCGCAGCGAGACCGATCCGCCGGTGCGGCGCAAGATGATGCGCTCGCGGGTGGTCAACACGGTCGGTTTGCTTTCCACCGGCGCGGTGTTGCTGGTCGTCCTGGTCACCAAGTTCGCCGCGGGGGCGTGGATCGCCCTGTTCGCGATGAGTTTGCTGTTCGGAATCATGAAGCTGATCCACCGGCATTACCACACCGTGAGCCGGGAATTGGAGGAGCAGGAGGCGGCCGAGCACGACGTGGTGTTGCCCAGCCGCAACCACGCCCTGGTGCTGGTGTCCAAGCTGCACCTGCCGACCCTGCGCGCGCTGGCCTACGCGCGCGCCACCCGTCCCGATGCGCTCGAGGCCCTCACGGTCAGCGTCGACGACGGGGAAACCCGCGAGCTGGTGCACCGGTGGGAGGAAAGCGATATCAGCGTGCCGCTGAAGGTCATTGCGTCGCCGTATCGCGAGATCACCCGCCCCATACTCGATTACGTCAAACGGGTCAGCAAGGAGTCGCCGCGCACCGTGGTGACGGTGTTCATCCCCGAATATGTGGTGGGCCATTGGTGGGAGCAGGTGCTGCACAACCAAAGCGCGCTGCGGCTCAAGGGCAGGTTGCTGTTCATGCCCAATGTGATGGTGACTTCGGTTCCCTGGCAATTGAATTCGTCGGAACGACTCAAGGCCTTCCATCCGCACGCGGCGCCCGGCGACGCCCGTCGCGGCATCTTCGATTGAACACCGAACTGACGCTGGTCACCGGCCCCCCGGCCAACGGGGGGAGTTGCGTGGCGCACCACGAGGGCCGGGTCGTGTTCGTCCGCTACGCGCTGCCCGGCGAGCGGGTGCGGGTGCGGGTCACCTCCGAGCGCGATTCCTATTGGCACGCCCAGGTTGTCGAGGTGATCGAGCCGTCGCACGACCGCGTCGCCTCGCTGTGCCCGATCGCCGGTCCCGACGGCGCGGGCTGTTGCGATTTGGCGTTCGCCACCCCGGAGGCGGCCCGGGTGCTCAAGGCCCAAGTCGTCGCCAACCAGCTGTCCAGGCTGGGCGGGCACGACTGGGGCGGCGAGGCGGAGCCGCTTTCCGATGCCGGGCCCGCCGGTTGGCGCACCCGGGTCCGGCTGGAGGTGGGCGAGGAGCGCCGGCCGGGCTTCCACCGCTACCACAGCGACGAGCTGGTGACCGACCTGCGCTGCGCGCAGCTGCCGCCCGGCATGCTGGATGGGCTTTCCGAGGCCGAGTGGCCCCCGCGCGCACAGCTGCACGTCGCCGTCGACGACGACGGTCAGCGCCACGTCGTGTGCGCCCTGCGGCACGGCCGGCGGGCGGAGACCACGGTGGTCGAGGGCGGCTACGAGGCGGTGCAGCGGGTGGGCGCCCGCAGCTGGCGGGTGCCGGTCACGGCGTTCTGGCAGGCGCATCGGGACGCGGCGCGCGTCTACAGCGCCCTGGTGGTCGATTGGGCGCAGCCGAGTGCCGGCGCGACCGTGTGGGATCTCTACGGCGGCGCGGGGGTTTTCGCCGCCGCGCTCGGTGACGCGGTGGGGTCCTCGGGGCGGGTGGTCACCGTCGACACCTCACGCTCGGCGACGCGGGCCGCGCGCGCCGCGCTGGCCGACCTGCCCCAGGTCGACGTGGTCACCGACTCGGTCCGGCGGGCGCTGACGGCGCAGCGCGACGCGCCCGGGGTCGCGGTGCTGGACCCCCCGCGGGCCGGTGCCGGGCGCGAGATCATCGACCTGCTGGACGCCGCCGGGGTGCCGTGCATTGTCCACATCGGTTGCGAGGCAGCATCGTTCGCGCGCGACATCGGCCTCTACCGCGCGCACGGCTACGCCGTCGAGAAGGTCAAGGTGTTCGACGCGTTCCCGCTGACCCATCACACCGAATCCGTTGCGCTGCTGACCCGTTAGGGCTTTGCGACGAGACAGCGCATCGGCGTTCTGGGTGGCCGGCGATCACGGCACATGGTGGCTGTTTCTCGTGGTGGGTGCGGTCGACAACCTGGCCATCGCCCGGGCGCTGTTCGGCCGCTTCCGCGCCAAGCACACCTGAGCCCCGTCAGTGCAGCACGATGTAGCGCAGCCAAAGGTAGGCGGCCGCGAGCACGAAGGAGACCGCGGTGACCACCATGCCCTTGCGGGTGAATTCCCAGAAGGAGATGGGGTTGTCGGAGCGCGCGGCAATGCCGAGGACGACGACGTTGGCGCTGGCGCCGACGGCGGTGAGGTTGCCGCCGAAATCGGTGCCCAGCGCGAGGGCCCACCACAACACGCCGGAATTGTGATCGGCCAAGGCCGGCACCAGGTCGGCGACGACCGGTGCCATCGTGGCCGCGTACGGAACGTTGTTGACGACCCCGCTGATCACCAGCGATGCGGCCAAGATCACCATGGTGGCCAGCAAGGTGTTGCCGCCGGTGGCGGTGATCGCCAGATGCGCCAGTTGCTTGACGACGCCCGTCTTGACCAGCGCGCCGACCATGATGAACAGCCCGGCGAAGAACAGCAGCGTCTCCCACTCGACGCTGGACAGGTAATCGGCGTGCTCCAGCCGCGACACCACGATCAGGATGCCGGCGCCCAACATCGCCACGATGGAGGGCGCCATGTGCAGCGCCGAGTGACCGATGAACGCGCCGAATACCGCCAGCAACACGACGCCGCATGCGACGAGCAACCGGCGATCGCGAATCGCCTCCTTCTCTTCCAACGACATGACGTCGGCGACCCGCTCGGGGTCGACGGCGAAGGAACCACGAAACAGGCGCGGCAGCAACGCGATCAGGACGACCATCACGATGATCACGATCGGCGCCAGATGGATCAGGAAGTCGTTGAACGTCAGACCGGCCTTGCTGGCGATGATGATGTTGGGCGGGTCGCCGATCAACGTCGCCGTGCCGCCGATGTTCGACGCGAACGCCTCGGCCATCAGGAACGGCGCCGCATTGATCGCCAGCCTGTCGCACACCAACAGGGTTACCGGGGCGATCAGCAACACCGTCGTGACGTTGTCGAGCAGGGCCGAGGCGATGGCGGTGACCAGCACCAGCAGGATCATGACGCGCAGGGGGGAACCGCGGGCGCGCTTGGCGGACCAGATCGCGACGTACTCGAACACACCGGTTTGGCGCAGCACGCTGACGATGATCATCATGCCCAGCAGCAAAAAGAGGACGTCCCAGTCGATTCCGGTCTCGTGGGAGTAGAAGACGTCATCGGAATTGATGACCGGCAAGGCGACGACGATCGCGGCGCCGGTGAGCGCCACCAGGGTCTTGTTGACGCGGTCGCTGGCGATCAGCGCGTAGGCGACGACGAACACGACGATCGCGACGACGCTCATCAGTTTTCCTGTGCTGGTATCCGCAGACCTTTGATCGCCAAATCCGTTGGAATCAAGGCTTTAGCGCCGCTCCGAGAACGCGCGATGCCGTGACGACTCCGATCAACTTGTCGTCTTTGACGACTGCGACCAGCGGGCTTCTCAGCCGGGCCATCAGCGCAGCCACCTCGATGATGGTGTCGTCGGCGTTGGCCGGTGGTATGTCGACGAGGTGCTCCGGTAAGACGTCCCGCACCGTCTTGCCGCTCAACTTCTCGGCGCAGCGGTCGGCCATGGATTCATTGAGCACCCCGGCCAGCGAGGGATCGTCCTGCACGTAGCGCGGCACGATGAAACGGACGACCTGGGAGGCAGGCAGCACCGCATAAGGACTTCCCGACGCATCGGTGACCAGGAGGCCGGGCAGTCTGTGCTCGGCGAGCATGCGGGCGGCGTCCAGCGCGTCCGCATCGATGCTGACAACGGGGAAATCCTCGACAATCTGCTCGGCGCGCATAGACCGACGATACGTCTGCCGCGTCGGCATGGTGTGGTCGACGGCTAGGCTCACGGCGACCTCCCGGTCGGGACAAAAAGGGACAACTTGCCGACCAGGCTTCCCGGCACACCGCGGTCCGAGGCTACCAAAGACTGGTCGCGAACACTGAGCTGTGCGGCGTTCCTGCGTAGACTGACGGGATGCTGGAACAGATCCGCGGGCCCGCTGATCTGCAGTACCTCTCCCAACAGCAGCTCCGGGATCTGGCGAGCGAGATTCGCGAGTTCCTGATCCACAAGGTGGCTGCCACCGGGGGGCATCTGGGGCCCAACCTGGGCGTCGTCGAGCTGACGCTCGCGCTGCACCGCGTGTTCGACTCGCCGCACGACCCGATCATCTTCGACACCGGGCATCAGGCCTACGTCCACAAGATGCTGACGGGCCGCTCTCACGACTTCGAGAGCCTGCGCAAAAAGGGCGGCCTGTCGGGGTATCCGTCGCGCGCGGAGAGCGAACACGACTGGGTGGAGTCCAGCCACGCCAGCGCGGCGCTGTCCTACGCCGACGGGCTGGCCAAGGCGTTCGAGCTGAGCGGGCACCGCAACCGGCACGTGGTCGCCGTCGTCGGCGACGGCGCGCTCACCGGCGGCATGTGCTGGGAGGCGCTGAACAACATCGCCGCCTCGCGACGGCCGGTGATCATCGTCGTCAACGACAACGGCCGCAGCTACGCGCCCACCATCGGCGGGGTGGCCGACCACCTGGCCACGCTGCGGCTGCAGCCGGCCTACGAGCACATGCTGGAACGGGGTCGTGACGCGGTGCGCTCGCTGCCGCTGTTCGGCCAGATCGCCTACCGCTTCATGCACAGCGTCAAGGCCGGCATCAAGGACTCCCTCTCACCGCAGCTGCTGTTCACCGACCTCGGACTGAAGTACGTCGGCCCGGTCGACGGCCACGACGAGCGCGCGGTGGAGGCCGCGCTGCGCCACGCGCGGGGCTTCGGGCGGCCGGTGATCGTGCACGTCGTCACCCGCAAGGGCATGGGCTACGCGCCGGCCGAGGACGACGAGGCCGACCAGATGCATTCCTGCGGGGTCATCGACCCGGCCACCGGGCTGGCCACCAAGATCCCCGGCCCCGGCTGGACGGCGACCTTCTCCGACGCGCTCATCGCCTACGCGAGGAAGCGCCGCGACATCGTGGCCATCACCGCCGCGATGCCCGGCCCCACCGGCCTGACCGCGTTCGGGCAACAGTTCCCGGACCGCCTGTTCGACGTCGGCATCGCCGAGCAACACGCGATGACGTCGGCGGCCGGGCTGGCGATGGGCGGCATGCACCCGGTGGTGGCGATCTATTCGACGTTCCTCAACCGGGCCTTCGACCAGATCATGATGGACGTGGCGCTGCACAAGTTGCCCGTCACGATGGTCCTCGACCGGGCCGGGGTCACCGGTTCCGACGGCGCCAGCCACAACGGGATGTGGGACCTGTCGATGCTGAACATCGTGCCCGGCATCCGGGTGGCCGCGCCCCGCGACGCGGCCCGGCTGCGCGAGGAGCTCGGCGAGGCGCTCGACGTCGACGACGGCCCGACGGCGATACGGTTCCCCAAAGGCGATGTGGGCGAGGACATTCCGGCCCTGGAACGGCGCGGGGGTGTCGATGTGCTGGCAGTGCCCGCCGACGGGCTGAACCACGACGTGCTGCTGGTCGGGGTCGGCGCGTTCGCGCCGATGGCCCTGGCGGTGGCCAAGCGGCTGCACAACCAGGGCATCGGGGTGACGGTGATCGACCCGCGCTGGGTGTTGCCGGTGGCCGACGGCGTACTCGACATGGCGGCGCAGCACAAGCTGGTCGTCACCCTCGAGGACAACGGGGTCAACGGCGGGGTGGGGTCGGCGGTGTCGGCGGCGCTGCGGCGCGCGGAGATCGACACCCCGTGCCGCGACGTCGGGCTGCCGCAGCAGTTCTACGACCACGCGTCACGGGGCGAGGTGCTCGCCGATCTGGGCCTTACCGATCAGCACGTGGCCCGTCGCGTCACCGGTTGGGTCGCGGCGCTGGGGTCGACGGTGGCCGAGGCCGAGATCCGGGAGCACCTCGACTAGTCGGTTTCCTCCGGCGGCTGCAATGCCCGGGCCAGCACCGGGTCCACGAGCTCCCGCTGCCACGCCCGCGCCTGCCCGGTGCGCAGGAATGCGTCGACGGCCTCCTCGGGGTCGGGCGCGCCCGCCCAGTCCCAGCACAGCCGTCGCACCAGGTCCGGCGAGACCAGGTTTTCCGTCGGGACCCCCACCCGCTCCGACACCTCGCCCAGCGCCGCGCGGGCCGCTTCCAGCCGCGCCGCGGCCTCCGGCTTGCGCCTGCTCCACCGCGCCGGCGGCGGCGGCCCGTTGGGCGGTTCGGCGTCCTCCGGCGGATCCTGGGTCTGCCGGGCCGCTTCCAGCGCCCCCAGCCACACCGCGGCGCTGCGGCGCTGGTTGCGCCCGCCGAACACCGGCAGCTTGACGAGCTCCTCGACCGTCTTCGGGTCGGCGAGCGCGGCGTCGATGATCGCCGAATCCGGCAGGACGCGACGGGGCGCGATGTCGCGGCGCTGCGCGATGCGGTCGCGCGCCGCCCACAGCTCGCGCACCGCCGCGAGGGCGCGCCGGTCGCGTACTCGGTGGATCCCCGACGTGCGCCGCCACCGTTCGCGGCGCACGGCCGGGGGCAGCTCCCTGGCGCCCGCGGTTCGCAGGTAGTCGAATTCCTCTGCGGCCCAACCGGTTTTGCCCTGCGCGGCCAGCACGTCGGCTATCGCCGCGCGCAGCTCGATCAGCAACTCCACGTCCAGGGCCGCATAGTTTAGCCACTCGGCGGGCAGCGGGCGCTTGGACCAGTCCGCCGCGCCGTGACCCTTGGCCAACCCGAACCCCAGCAGCCGCTCGACCATGGTGGCCAGGTTCACCCGGTCGAACCCGGCCAGCCGCCCGGCGAGCTCGGTGTCGTACAGGGCGGGGGGCCGCAAGCCGACCTCGGCCAGGCACGGCAGGTCCTGATCGGCCGAATGCAGGATCCACTCGTCGGAGCCCAGCACCTCGGCGACCGGCCGCAGCGCGGTCAGCGGGTCGGCGCCGTGGCTGACCGGGTCGATGAGCACCGTGCCGGCCCCCGCCCGCCGGATCTGGATCAGGTAGGCCCGGTTGGAGTAGCGGAAACCCGATGCCCGCTCGGCGTCCACCGCGAAGGGCCCGCGCCCGCGGTCCAGCAGCCGCGCGGCCGCCTCGATCTCCCGCACGCTCACCGCGAGGTCGGGGACTCCGTCGGCCGGGTGGGGTAGCGGGGTGGCTTCGGGTGGCGTGCCGGGCCCAGGGGTCGCCGGTTCGCCCATGTCAGGCGCGTGACCGGGAGCTCAGGTCGGTGACCCCGGTCGGCGGGAGGCCCGCGGCGTGCTCCAGCACCTCGCAGAACGCCTCGACGTGCGCGCCGACTTCGGGGGTGGTCGCCGTCCAGGACGCCCGCAGCTCGAGCTGGTGGGCGCGGGGCGGCCCGGAGATGTCGCCGTAGCGCACCGACGTGGTGGCGGTGACGGTGCCGCCTAGCGCGGTGGTGTGCTCGAGGCGCGATTCCAGCGCGTCGACCAGCCAGCTCCACGCCACCTCCGGCAGCAGCGGGTCGACGGCCTCGGTGGGGTCCAGGTCGGCCTGGATGTAGGCGACCAGCCGGATGGTCCCGTCCCACGCGTCGGCGCCGTCCGGGTCGTACAGCAGGATCAGCCGGCCGAACGCGTCGCCCTCGGACCGCTCCGGGACGATCTCGAGGTCGGGGTGCTTGACCTCGGCCCCCAGCGCGTAACTGAAGGGCGCCAGGCGCTGCGGCGGACGTATCGGGCCCAGCTCGATCTCCGGCCGCACGGCGACGGCGTTCATCGCCACTACCGCCTCGCGGAATGGGGCCGGTTCAGCTGAGGCTGTCACAGCGTTCGACGCTAGACCCATCACCCGACACGCCGAAACAGGCGCGCCGCATTTCGCGCCCGTCGCGACCAAGCCGTTACCAGCGCTCACCGGGGCCCGCAGCAGGCCGTATTGCCTGCTCAGGGCGCGGTTTCCCGGTCGAATCGGGCCGGGCGTTTTTCGCGGTGCGCGGCGAGGCCTTCCCGGACATCGGGGCCGCCGAAACTGAGAAATTCCAGGCCGAGCGACGTTTCGAAGGTCGGGGCGAACATGCGGTACCAGTAGTTGAGGCTGTGCTTGGTCCAGCGGATGGCGTTTTGCGCGCCCTGGGCCAGGTTCTCGGCGATGCGGGTGGCCGTCGCCAGCACGTCGTCGTCGTCGACGCAGGTGGAGACCAGCCCGATGCGCTCCGCCTCCTCGCCCAGCAGGGTTTCGCAGGTGAGCAGGTAGTACTTGGCCTTGGCCATGCCGACCAGCAGCGGCCAGCAGATCGCGGCGTGGTCACCGGCGGCCACCCCGAGCTTGGTGTGCCCGTCGATGAACCGCGCGGTGCGGCCCGCGACCGAGATGTCGGCGAGCAGCGCCACCACCAGGCCGGCGCCGACGGCGGGGCCCCGGATCGCCGAGACGACGGGCTTGTCGAAGTTGACCATGTTGAGCACCAGGTCGCGGGCCTCCCGCATGATGCGGATCCGGCCCTCGAAGTCACCGATGGTCTCGTCGATCAGGTCGAAGCTGCCGCCGGAGGAGAAGGCCTTGCCCTCGCCGCGGACCAGGACGACGCGCACGGTGGGGTCCCGGTCGAGCACCGGCCAGACGTCGGCGAGGTCGCGGTGCATCTGCGGCCCGACGGAGTTCAGCCCGGGGGAATCGAGCACCAGGGTCAGCACGCCGTTCTCGGCGGGTTCGAAGCGCAGGCTGGGGAACTCGTCGTAGCTGATCGGCACGGGGTCGATGTTACGCAAGCGCCGATCGGCACTCGTGGCAGCATTGAGGCTGATGAACACCGCCGTGCGTGCCCGCCGTGACCTGCCCGAGTCGCCGTATCTGGCCGCCGTCAGCGGACGCAAGCCCGCCCACGTGCCGGTGTGGTTCATGCGCCAGGCCGGGCGTTCGCTGCCCGAATACCGGGCGCTGCGGGAACGGCACAGCATGCTGGCGGCCTGTTTCGAGCCGGAGGTGGCCTGCGAGATCACGCTGCAGCCGGTGCGCCGCCACGGCGTCGACGCGGCGATCCTGTTCTCCGACATCGTGGTGCCGCTGCGTGCCGCGGGCGTCGAACTGGACATCGTCGCCGACGTGGGGCCGGTCATCGCGCACCCGGTGCGCACCGACGCCGACATCGAAACGATGAAACCCCTTGAGCCGCAGGCGATTGCGCCGATAGGCGAGGCGGTCTCGCTGTTGGTGCGGGCGCTGGGCGACGTCCCGCTGATCGGTTTCGCCGGGGCGCCGTTCACGCTGGCGTCCTACCTGATCGAAGGCGGCCCCAGCCGCAACCACGCCCGCACCAAGGCGATGATGATGGCCGAGCCGCACAGCTGGCATGCGCTGATGTCGAAGCTGACCGACCTGACCGTCGCGTTCCTGCGGGGGCAGATCGAGGCCGGGGTGGACGCGATCCAGGTGTTCGACTCGTGGGCGGGGACGCTGTCGCTGGCCGACTACCGCCATTACGTGCTGCCGCACAGCTCGCGGGTGTTCGCCACGCTGTCCGAATACGGCGTGCCCATGACGCACTTCGGGGTGGGGACCGCCGAACTGCTGGGCGCGATGTCCTCGGCGCTGAAGGGCGGCATGAAGCCGCGGCAGGCCACCGCCGTCGGGGTGGACTGGCGCACCTCGCTGGCCGACGCCGCCGCCCGGGTCGAGCCCGGCACGGCGCTGCAGGGCAACCTCGATCCGGTGGTGCTGCTGGCGGGCTGGCCGGTGGTCGAACGCAGCGCGCGGGCCGTCATCGACGACGGGCGCCGCGCGGTCGACGCCGGCGCGACCGGCCACGTGTTCAACCTGGGCCACGGGGTGCTGCCCGAGACCGATCCCGCCATCCTGACCGACCTGGTTGCGCTGGTCCATTCGCTATGACCCGCTCGTATTGCGTTGTGGGCGGCGGTATTTCGGGCCTGACGGCCGCATACCGGCTGCGCGCGGCCGCCGGTGAGGACGCGACCATCACCCTGTTCGAGCCCGCCGACCGGCTCGGCGGCGTGTTGCGCACCGAGCGGATCGGCGGGCAGGCGATGGACGTGGGCGCCGAGGCGTTCGTGCTGCGCCGGCCCGAGATGCCGGCGCTGCTGGCCGAGCTGGGCCTGGCGGATCGCCAGCTGGCCACCACCGGCGCCCGGCCGCTGATCTACAGCGGACGGCGGCTGCACCCGCTGCCCACCGGAACCGTCGTCGGGATCCCGGCGTCGTCCGCATCGGTGGCCGGACTGGTCGACGAGGCGACCGTCGCGCGCATCGACGCCGAACCCGGCCGCCCTTTCGGCTGGCGGCCCGGCAGCGATCCCGCGGTGGCCGAACTGGTCGGCGACCGGTTCGGCGAGCAGGTCGTGGCCCGGTCGGTGGATCCGCTGCTGAGCGGGGTGTACGCGGGCTCCGCGGCGACCATCGGCCTGCGCGCGGCGGCCCCCAGCGTCGCGGCGGCCCTGGACCGCGGGGCCACCAGCCTGACCGAGGCCGTCGCCCACGGGCTGCCGCCCAACACCGGCGCGCCGGTGTTCGGGGCGATCGACGGCGGCTACCGGGTGCTGATCGACGAGCTCGTCGCGCGCGCCCGGCCGCGCTGGGTGCGCGCCGCGGTGCAACGGCTCGAACCCGCCGGGCCCGGCTGGGAGTTGCTCGACGACACCGGCGCGGGCTGGCGCGCCGACGCGGTGGTCTTGGCCATTCCGGCCCCGCGGCTGGCGGCCCTGGTCGCCGGGGTGGCGCCGCGCACCGCCGCCGCCGCGCGGCGGATCCAGAGCGCATCGTCGGCGGTGGTGGCGCTCGCGGTGCCCGCCGACACCGCGTTTCCGCACTGTTCCGGCGTGCTGGCGGCCAGCGGGGAACCGTTGCGGGCCAAGGCGATCACGCTGTCGTCGCGCAAATGGGGCACGCGCGGCGACACCCAGCTGCTGCGGCTGTCGTTCGGGCGCTTCGGCGACGACGTGGCGGGCGGCACCGCCGACGACGAACTGGTGGGATGGGCGCTCAGCGACCTGGTCGACGTGTTCGGGCTGACCGTCGACCCCCTCGACGCCCGCGTCCAGCGCTGGATCGACGCGATGCCGCAGTACGGGCCCGGCCACGCGGACGTCGTCGCCGAGCTGCGGGCCGGGCTGCCGCCGGGGCTGGCGGTGGCCGGCAGCTACCTCGACGGGATCGGGGTGCCGGCCTGCATCGGGGCGGCCGGACGCGCGGCCGAGGCACTGCAGGCGGAAGTGGCACGATAGAAGCCATGGCCAAACTCGCCCGTCTCGACTATGACGCCCTGAACTCGCAGCTGCGCTACCTGATGTTCTCGGTGTTCTCCGTGCGGCCCGGCGAGCTCGGCGATCAGCGCGATGCCGTGATCGACGACGCCGCCCGGTTTTTCAAGGAGCAGGAGGCGCGCGGCGTCGTGGTGCGCGGCCTTTACGACGTGGCGGGGCTGCGCGCCGACGCCGACTTCATGATCTGGACCCATGCCGAACGCATCGAGGCGCTGCAGGCGACCTACGCCGACTTCCGCCGCACCACCACGCTGGGGCGGGCCAGCGCGCCGGTGTGGAGCAGCGTCGCGCTGCATCGGCCCGCCGAGTTCAACAAGAGCCACATCCCGGCGTTCCTGGCCGGTGAGGAGCCCGGCGCCTACATCTGCGTGTATCCCTTTGTGCGGTCGTATGAGTGGTATCTGCTGCCCGACGAGGAACGCCGCCGCATGCTCGCCGAGCACGGCATGGCGGCGCGCGAATACAAGGACGTCCGCGCCAACACCGTCCCGGCGTTCGCGCTGGGCGACTACGAATGGATCCTGGCCTTCGAGGCGCCCGAACTGGACCGCATCGTCGACCTGATGCGTGAGCTGCGCGCCACCGACGCGCGCCGCCACACCCGCGCCGAGACGCCGTTTTTCACCGGGCCCCGGGTGCCGGTCGAGCAGTTGGTGGCGGCGCTGCCGTGACGACCGCACCGTTCGACCCCACCGATCCCGCCCGCTTCGAGGACATGTACCGCGACGACCGGACGTCGCACGGCCTGCCCGCCGCCACGCCGTGGGACATCGGCGGCCCGCAGCCGGTGGTTCAGCGGCTGGTCGCGCTGGGCGCCGTCAAGGGCGAGGTGCTCGACCCGGGCACCGGCCCCGGCCACCACGCGATCTACTACGCCTCGAAGGGCTACTCGTCGACCGGCATCGACGGTTCGGCCGGCGCCCTCGAACGGGCCCGGGAAAACGCCCAAAAGGCCGGTGTGTCAGTGAATTTCGAGCTGGCCGACGCCACCAAGCTGGCGGGATTCGAGAACCGGTTCGACACCGTCGTCGACTGCGCCTTCTACCACACCTTCAGCACCGACCAGGACCTGCAGCATGCGTACGTGCAGGCGCTGCGCCGGGCGACCAAGCCGGGGGCGCGGCTGTACATGTTCGAATTCGGCGAGCACGACGTCAACGGCTTCAAGATGATGCGGTCGTTGTCCGAGGACGACTTTCGTGACGTGCTGCCGGCCGGCGGGTGGGAGATCACCTACCTGGGCCCGACGACGTATCTGGTCAACATGAGCACCCAGACGATCGAGATGATGGCCGCGCGCAACCCGGACATGGCCGACCAGGTGCAGGCGCTGCTGGACCGCTTCCGGGCGATGGAGCCGTGGCTGGAGGGCGGCCGGGTGCACGCCCCGTTCTGGGAGGTCCACGCGACGAGGGTGGACTAGCCTCCCGGCGTGTCGCGACACATAAACGTTTGCGACGACACGCCGAGATGTGTCGCAACTGTTTATGTCTGGGGGATCCCGTTGCCGGGTAGCGACGTCTTCCGTTTGTGGACGAGGTGTTTATCGGCAGCGAGGCGGTGCGGCAGGGGCGGCTAAGTCCCTACCAACTGCGCACCCGGTTTCGCGCGATCTATCCCGATGTCTTTCTCACGGAGTGCGCGACGCCGTCGCTGCGAACACGATCGGTTGCCGCGTGGCTGTGGTCGGGCCGGCGTGGCGTCGTGGCCGGCCTTGCCGCGGCGGCGCTGCACGGCTCGCGCTGGATCGACGACGACGTGCCCATCGAGCTGATTTGGCGCAACCAGCACGCCCCAACCGGCGTAATCACGAGTAATCAGCGAGTTCAGCCGGATGAGGTCACTCGGGCCGGGGGTCTGCCGGTGACCACGCTCGCGCGCACGGCGTTCGACCTGGCCAGGCGATTGCCCACGGGCGAGGCGGTGGCGCGACTCGACGCGTTGATGCGGGCGACACCGTTTTGCGTCGGGCAGGTGAAGCTGCTGGCCAAGCGGTACCCGGGCGCGCGCGGCCTGCGACGGCTACGCACCGCGCTTCCGCTGGTCGACCCCGGCGCCGCGTCGCCCAAGGAGACGTGGCTGCGCCTCTTGCTGATCGATGCCGGGCTGCCGGCTCCCGAGACCCAGATACCGGTGAATGAGAACTGGCGAACCGTCGGCGTACTCGATATGGGCTGGGAGAGATACCAAGTGGCCGCCGAGTACGACGGTGACCAGCACCGCACCGACCGCCGCCAGTACGCCCGAGACCAGTGGCGGATACGTAGGCTCGAGGCACTTGGCTGGATCGTCATCAGGGTGATCGCCGAGGACAAGCCTGCGGACGTCGTGGCCCGTGTGCGCGAAGCGCTTACGGGTCGGGGGTATCGCGAGACATAAACGGTTGCGATGCGCATCGGCGTGTCGTCGCAACTGGTTATGTGTCGCGGAACGCGACGGGCCTAGCCGCCCGTCGGCACCAGCCGCAGCGAGATCGAGTTGATGCAGTAGCGCTGGTCGGTCGGGGTGGGGTAGCCCTCGCCGGCGAACACGTGACCCAGGTGGCTATGGCAGTTCGCGCACAACACCTCGGTGCGCGTGGTGCCCATCGAGTGGTCGGGGCGCAGGATCACCGCGTCGGAGTTCGCGGGGTCGAAGAACGAGGGCCAGCCGCAGTGCGACTCGAATTTCTCCGTGCTGCGGAACAATTCGGCGCCGCAGGCCCGGCACTGGTAGACGCCCTCGGTCTTGGTGTCGGTGTACTCGCCGGTGAACGGCCGCTCGGTGCCGGCGCGGCGCAGCACGTCGAACTCCTGCGGGTTCAGCTTCCGGCGCCACTCGTCGTCGGAGAGTTGCACCTTGGGGCGCGACAAGTCAGGGGATGTCATGCGTCCACGCTAGCGCTCTCGCGATCACCGCGCCGCTCCCGCTCGTCCGTCAGCCACGCCGGATCGATCCCGGAATCCAGCCGGTTCTCGGCCTTGGCGTCCAGATAGCGGAAGTAGAGCACGGTGAACGCGACGATCAGCAGCAGCGACCAGCCGTAGGTGATCTTCAGGTAATGCAGCGCGCGGCCATACCTCATGTAGCGGTAGATCAGCCAGTCGTCCAGCGCCATGAAGCCGTAAACCCCCAGCCACGCCGGCCAATTGCGGATCAGCGAGCTGGACAGCACGACCGTCATCAGGAACGGGAACAGCATCATCGAGTAGTAGCCCTGGGCCAGCGGCAGCACCAGCCAGGAACACAGCAGCAGCACGCCCGACGAGCTGGTGTACCAGAACAGCGGGTCGCGGGTGCGGTAGTAGCGGTACAGCAGCCACAACGCGGCGATCGCCAGCACGGTGAAGAGCACCCGCAGGAACACGATCAACCACGTGGGCAGCCCGAAGTACACGCCGTTGCCCTCGATCGAGCTGTTGAAATAGTCGCGGACGCCCCCGATGTAGGGCATCGTGCGGGTGACGAAGTCCATCGGGTCGCTGACCAACGGCCACGCGGCCGCGTTGATGGCGATCGGGACGACGACCGCGGGCACCAGGGTCCGCCACTGGCGGTTCAGCAGCGGCAGCAACAGCAGCGGCGCGAGCACCGGTTTGAGCGTCAGCGTGAGCCCGACGACCAGGCCGGCCCACCACTGATGCCCGACCTTGCCGTCCAGCAGCCAGCGCAGGAACAACACCTCCGCCAGCAGCACGCAGCCGTTGATGTTGGTGAACACCAGCGTGCTGGTCACGCTTTCCGTGCAGAACATGGCCAGCAGCAGCGCGGGCGCGGCCACCGAGGACAGGGTGAATTTGAACAGGCGCAGCAACAAATACCAGGCGATCAGGATGGCCACGGTGTTGATCAGGATGAACAGGTAGCGCGACGGCGTGAAGGACAAGTAGCCGAAGGGCGCCATCAGCAGCGTGCCGCCGGGCGGGTACAGGTAGTGCGGGTCGACGTAGTCGAAGTGCTCGTTGTAGATGTCCCAGCCGTGCCGGAAGTTCAGCACCGCGCGGTACACCGGTTTGAAGTCGTCGGTGATGTTGCCGTTGAGGGTGAGCACGATGCTGCGGTGCAGCACCGACATGATGGCCACCGGCCACAGCGCCGCTCGCACTATCGTCGCGGTGCTCGGGGCGCCGGTGCGGGGACGAAAGGCGGCCAGGATCCCGTCGCGCAGGCCGGTTCGGGTCGAGTCAGCTGCGGTCACCAGCGCACCGTACACCGGGGCAAGCCGCGAAGTGTCAGGCGGGACAGTAGGTGTCGGTCCCGGGCAGCTTGCCGCTGTTGAGGTAGCCGATCAGCGGCGGGACCGCACACGGGGAGTAGATGCTGGCGCCGTGACCGATGCCCTGCCACATCACCCGCTTGCTGGCCGCGTTGGCGTTGATGATGGTGGCCGCCGTCTGGGCCACCCCCTCGGTGCCGACGATCGGGTCGTTCTGCACGCCCGCCACCAGGATGTCGATCTTGAGGTTTTTCGGCGGGGCCGGCGGCGCGATCGTGGGCCAGTGCACGCATTTGACCAAGTTGAGCGCGGCGACGGTGCCGAACTGGGGATAGAGCTTCGCCCACGCCACCACCAGCTCGCGCACCCGGTCGGGGGTGGGGCGGTTGATGGCGTCGCTGCAGGAGCTGACGAACTGGCCGTCCGAGTCGGTGACGGCGTACGCGTGGTTGATCAGGTTGTTCAGCTGGTTGGCGTCGCCGGAGCGGGCGGCGGCCAGCGCGCTGGCCAGGCTCGTGGTGGCGCCGACGCGGCCGCCGGAGGGAAAGCCCAAGGCGACGACGATGGCGTTGGCGACCCCGGCCACCGGCGCGCCGCCGGGTCCCTTGCCGCCGCGCGCGTCGGCGAGCATCGCGCTGACGGCGCCCTTGGGGTCGGGGCCCAGCGCGCAGTTGACGGCGACGCACTGGGCGGCGAACGCGTCGAGCGCGGCCTGCTGGCCCTTGACCTGTTGCTCGGCGGCCGCTTCGGCGTTGACGCCCAGGGCGATCGGGGAGTCGAGGATCAGCCGGGCGACCCGGTCGGGCCGCGACGCGGCGTAGGCCAGCGCCACCTGGGCGCCGTTGCCGACCCCGATCAGCGCGACGGCCGGCACGTCCCACAGCGTGCGCAGCCGCTCGATGTCGGAGGCGGCGTGCGAGTTGTCGTAGGAGGACGCGCCCGGCGCGATGGCGTCGGTGCAGTTCGTGGTGGCGGTGTTGGAGATATCGGAGAGGTTGGCGACCGGGTCGTCGCCCGCCTGGAATTGCGCCTGGTCGCGCATCGACTGGCGGTCAAGCTGGTCGCGGCAGTCGATGGGGCTCGACATGCCCATGCCGCGCCGGTCCACCGCGACGACGGGGTGGGTTTGCAGCACGTCGGTGCCCGCCCGGGCCAGCCACACCGGCAACTGTGTGGACGACGGCAGGTCCGAGCCGGTGGTGAAGACGAGCGGTCCCGCGTCGCGCGGGGTCTGGTTCGAGCGGGCGCGCACCACGCCGATGGTCAGGTTTCCGCCCTGGCCGTTGACGGGGTCGAGGTCGCTGTCGTAGGTCGCGCAGTCCAGCTGCACGCCCGGCGCCGCGGGGACGGCCGCGTCGGAGAAGACCTTCGACGTGCAGTCATGCCAGGCCAGGTCGTTCTTGGGCGCCGCGATCGCCGGCGGACCGCTGGGGGGCGGCTTGCTCGGGGCCACGCCCTGCGGGCGCGCGCCGGAGTCGGTCGCGAAGCGCGGGTCCGCGGCCAGGCCGGGGACGCAGCCGGCCACCAGCGCACTCACCGCGAGCAGCACCGTGGCCGATGCGATCTGCCGACTCATGCCGACCACAGTAGCTAGGCCTTGACGTAGCGGCCGTAAAGGTAGCCGGCCTCGTCGGTGAGCAGGTGGGCACGGCGCATCCGGGTCAGCGCCTGGGCCGGGCCCGCCGCGATGCGCCGCGCCAGCCCGCCGACGAGATACGGGGCGATCGTCAGGCACAGCTCGTCGAGCAGGTCGCGCTCGATGAACGCCCCGAGCAGCGTCGGTCCGCCTTCGGTCAGGATGTGGCGCATCCCGCGCGCCGCGAGCGCGCCCAGCAGGGTGGCCTCGTCGACCTTGCCCGGATCGTCGCCGGAGCAGTCGACCACCTCGCACAGGTCCCCGATCAGCCTTCGGGTCTTCTCGGCCGCCGCCGCGCAGGTGAGCACCAGGGGCGGCACCTCGGTCCGGGTGAACACCGCCAGGTCGGGCTCGAGGCGACCCGAGCCGGTGACGACCGCCAGCGGCGGGACCTCGCTTTGCCCGCGAGCCTGCCGCTGTTGTCGCTGCGCGACGGCCAGCTGCGCGCCGGAATACCCCTCGATGCGCACCGTGCCGGCGCCGACCACGATCACGTCGGCCAGCTCGCGCAGCAGGTTGAAGATGTGCCGGTCACCCGGCCCGCCCATCGCACCGCTGCTGCCGTCGGCGGTGGCGCCGCCGTCGAGGCTGGTGATGAAATTCGCCCGCACCCAGGTGCCGTCGCGGACCGGATATCCATAGAGCCCGGAAAGTTCGCCGTCGTCGAGGTCGCGGGCGGACCCGAGCAGCGTCAGCATCGCTTGATTGCAGCACGTCGCTACAGTTCGGTGCATGCGTGGGTCGACCAACGCCGATGCGCCAGGCCCCGTGCCCCGGTTGGTGGACCGGCATCCCAGCGTGTCGCCGGAGCGACTCATCGCCCAATTGCGGCCGCCGCCAACGTTCGCCGACGTGAGCTTTGCCACGTACCGCCCGGACCCGGCGGAACCGACCCAGGCCGCCGCCGTCGAGGCCTGTCAGGACTTCTGCTGGCGGGCCGTCGAGCGCCGGGCCGGCCGGCGAAAACTGTTCGGGAAACGGGCCGCACTGCCCGGGGTCGGTCTCTACCTCGACGGCGGCTTCGGCGTGGGCAAGACCCACCTGCTCGCGTCGGCCTACTACCAGTTGCCCGGCGGGGGACCGGAATCGCCAACCCCCAAGGCGTTCGCCACCTTTGGTGAGCTCACCCAGCTCGCCGGGGTGTTCGGGTTCGTCGAATGCATTGAGATGCTGGCCGATTACACCGCGGTGTGCATCGACGAGTTCGAACTCGACGACCCCGGCAACACCACCCTCATCTCGCGACTGCTGTCGTCGTTGGTCGAGCGCGGCGTGTCGGTGGCCGCGACCTCCAACACCCTGCCCGAGCAGCTCGGCGAGGGCCGCTTCGCCGCCCAGGATTTTCTGCGCGAGATCCACACGCTGGCAAGCATTTTCACCACCGTGCGGATCGAGGGGCCGGACTACCGGCACCGCGGCCTGCCGCCGGCGCCGCAGCCGCCGTCCGACGAGGAGGTGGCCGAGCGCGCGGCGCGGGTCGACGGCGCGACGCTGGACGACTTCGACGCGCTGTGCGCGCACCTGGCCACCATGCACCCGTCGCGTTATCTGACGCTGATCGAGGGCGTGACGGCGGTCTTTGTCACCGGCGTGCACGCCATCGACGACCAGAACGTCGCGCTGCGGTTGGTGTCGCTGACCGACCGGCTCTATGACGCCGGCATCCCGGTGGTGGCCTCGGGCGCCAGGCTGGACAGCATCTTCAGCGAGGAGATGCTGGCGGGCGGCTACCGGAAGAAGTACCTGCGGGCGACGTCACGGCTGGTGGCGCTGACCCAAGCTCGCGAACCATGAGGTAATCGTTCTCGGTGCGGCTGCCCACCCGAAAGGTCCTGGTGCCGCTGATCGCAAAACCGCTCTTGGCGTAAAAGCGTTGCGCGCGTTGATTCGCCTGGTTGACGCCCAGCCACACGCGCCGCGCACCCCACCCCTCGGCCGTGGCCAGCGCCAGCTCCATCAGCGCCCCCGACACCCCGCCGCCGTGATGCTCGGCCAGCACGTAGATCTTCGACAGCTCGGCGGCTTCGCCGGTGGCCTCACGAATGAGCATGGCGTAGCCGATGATTCGGCCGCCCCGCGCCGCGGTGAAGATCGCGCGGTCCGGATCGGCCAGGTATTCCGCGAAGCGTTCCACCGACAGGTTCGCCTCGATGAACGACGCGATGTCTTCGGGAGCCGTCGCGGGCGGGCAGGCCAGCGGAAAGGTTTGCGCCGCAACGGCGGCCAGCTCCCCGGCGTCGACGGAACCCGTCGCGAGCGTCAGAGATTCCATTGGGCGAGATGGGTGCCCGTCTTCTTGTCCAGCAGGACGACGGTCGAGACCGGGTCGCGGTAGGCGTCCCAATACACCCCGCCGCGCACGATCGCCCCGTTCGGCGCGTTGACGAGCACGTTGTCCAGCGCGTCGGGCGCGTCGGTGGCGCGCGGCGTGTAGGCGTCGGCGAACGGGGTCACCCCGTCGAAGCTGAATTCGGTCGCCATGACGTACGGATTGGGCACCCGGATCGCCCGGACCGTCACGTCGGCGCGGTTGGGGGTGCTGCCGGGAAAGCTCTTGATCGGCACGCCGCTGCGCGTGTAGCCGAATCCCGGGGGCGGGTCGCAGGGGGCCACGCTGCTGACGGTGACGTCGGCGATGTAGGTGCCGGTGTCCACCCGCAACGTGTCACCGATGTGGCCGATCGGCGCGTCGCCGGCCCACGCGCGCGGCGCCGAGATGTTCGCGGCCGCAACCAGCAGGATTGACAGGGCGATCAGCCAGCGGTGCATCCTCGCATGATCGCACACGCGCTACGGGGAGGGGGAGGGGTTCTTGCCGCTGGCCAGTGCCTCGAGCGCCGCCGCGGCATCGTCGTCGACACGGTCCTTGTCGACGCCGCATCGGTGCAGCGGGCCGGCGCCGTCCTCGAGTTCGAGCAACGCCAGCAGCAGGTGTTCGGTGCCGATGTAGTTGTGGCCCAGCCGAAGTGCCTCGCGGAAGGTCAGCTCCAGCGCCTTGCGGGCCGGTCCGCTGAACGGGATGAGCTCGGGAGGCTCGCTCGTGGACGGGGGCAGCGTTATGGCGGCCCGGAGCGCCTCGACGTCGACCTGCTGCCGTTGCAGCAACAGCGTGGCCAGCCCGGCGGGGTCGCTGAGCACGCCGAGCAGCAGGTGGTCCGGCGTGATCTCGCCGTTGCCGGCTTCGTGCGCGGCATTCTGCGCCGCCACCACGGCATTGCGGGCCCGCGGCGTGAAGCGCCCGAAGCCCTGTTCGTCGTCCAGCGTGGTGGCCTCGGCCCGGGGCACGAAGCGCTTCTGGGCGGCCTGTTTGGTGACGCCCATGCTCTTGCCAATGTCGGTCCACGACGCCCCCGAGCGGCGGGCCTGATCGACGAAGTGCCCGATCAGGTGGTCGGCGACCTCGCCCAGATGCTCGGCGGCCAGCACGGCGTCGGCGAGCTGGTCCAGCACGTCCGGGTGGACCCGTTTGATCGCGTTGATCAGCTCGTCGAGGCGGACGGGATAGGCGACGGGCGTCGGTTCGGACATGCCGTCAACACTAGGTTGACGATCTCAGTGGTGTCAACCTCGGGTTGACGACTGTTTCGGATGCGAAACGGCGGTTCTTCTGCGACGATCAGTGGGCCGTGAAACCGCTGCTCCTGACGATGATGAGCCTGGCCGCGCTGGTCGGCCTGGCCGGGCCGGCGCGGGCAGACTACGACGACGACGCGTTCCTCGCCTCGCTGCGCGCGGCGGGCATCACTTTTCCGGACCCGGGCCCGGCCATCGGCGCCGGGAGATGGGTGTGTCAGGCGGTGGGCCGGGGGACGCAAATGGCGGAAGTCGTCAAGACCGTTCAGTCTCAGAATCCCGGTCTGCACGGCGATAACGCCGCCAGGTTCACCGCGATCGCGGCCAACGTGTACTGCCCTCAATCCCTGACGGTCACCAGCACGAAGGTCGATGGCGGCGGGTAACGCCCCGTCATCGATTTTTTACATTCCCGTCCGCGAACGCCCGGTTAACGAAACCTGTCGTCAACATTTCGCATTTACGCTGCTGGCAACAACGGCCCAGGTAAGGACGCAAATTTGGACTTCGTTCAGGCGCAGTTGATCAACCCGCTGAGCAATGCACTGAATGGCCACGTCCTGGTTTACCTACTTCTTGGCGTTGGCATCTATTTCACGGTGCGCACCCGATTCATTCAGATCCGTTACTTCGGCCGGATGCTTCGCCAGCTCCGCAGATCCCACCGCCAAGACGGTGGGATCTCCTCTTTCCAGGCCTTCTGCGTCGGCCTGGCGTCGCGGGTGGGCACCGGGAACATCGCCGGGGTCGCGATCGCCCTCACCGTCGGTGGGCCCGGCGCGATCTTCTGGATGTGGGTGGTGGCCGCGGTCGGCATGGCGACGGCGCTGATCGAGGCCACGCTCGCCCAGATCTTCAAGGTCCGCTCCGCCGACGGCACCTTCCGCGGCGGCCCGGCGTTCTACATCCAGCGCGGCCTGCGCTCGCGGACGGGCGGCGTGTTGTTCGCCGTGCTGCTGGTGGTCGCGTTCTCCACGGCGTTCAACATGGTGGAGACCAACGCGATCAGCGGCGTGTTGAAGTCGTCGCACGGCGTCGACGTCGGTTGGACGACAACGGCTTTGGCGGTGCTGGCGGGGTCGGTGCTGTTCGGCGGGGTGCGCAGGGTCGCCAGGGTCGCCGAACTGCTCATCCCGGCCGTCGCGGTGATGTATGCGCTGCTCGCGCTGACGATCGTGGCGGTCAACATCACCGCGCTGCCTGGCGTCATCGAGGAGATCGTCGGCGGCGCGTTCGGAATTCGCCAGTTGGCGGGCGGTTTCGCCGGCGGCATCGCGACGGCCATGCTGACCGGGGTGAAGCGCGGGCTGTTCGCCTGCGAGGCCGGCATGGGCAGTTCGCCCAACATCGCGGGCACGGCGACAGTCTCACATCCCGTGGAGCAGGGGCTGATTCAGTCGCTTGCGGTGTTCGTCGACACGATGGTGATCTGCACGGCGACCGCGTTCATCGTGCTGATGTCGGGCCCAGGCGTTTATGATCCGGCCCACACGGGTGCGGTGGCCGGTGCGAGCCTGACCGAGTCGGCGATCGCCGTCGGCCTCGGATCGTGGACAACGGGGCTGATGACGACCGTCGTGTTCGTCTTCGCGTTTGCCTCGGTGCTGAGCAACTACGTCTGCGCCGAGGCCAACCTGTTCTTCCTGGGCGGCCGCCGCCTGGCGATCAACGTCCTGAAAGTCGTGACGCTCATGGCCATCGTCTTCGGCGCGTTGTCTCAGCTCACGGTGGTCTGGGCGCTCGCCGATCTCGCGATGGCGCTGATGGCCATCACCAACCTCGTCGCGATCTGCCTGTTGGGCAAGTGGGCGTTCGCCGCGGTGCGCGACTTCCATCGCCAGTCCGCCCGGGGCGTGATGCCGGTCTTCGTCGCCAGCGCGGCCGGACTGCCCGGTGATCTGGACGGCGACGTCTGGGAAATCCCGGAGCGCCGGCCGGTCGGTGCCCTGCCCGACTCCTTGCTGATGAGTCGCCCGGCGGCCTAGCCGCCGCCGGGCCGCGAAGCGCTGACGCGCAGGGGGTTTCGCGAGGCGGCCGGCTCCCTCATGGTGCGGCCCGCGCTTTAGCGGGGCGGCGTAGCCGGGGAATCGGTCGCGGGGCGATCCGAAAAGACGGGAAGTTGAGTCGGTTCCTGGTCGCGACCGCTGTCGGACACGACTTCGGGCTCGTAGCGATGTGAAAACAAATCCGATGAATTCATCGGGCGGGGTCCTTAAATTGATGGATCTGGGCGAAAAACGTTGATCTGTCGAGAGCGGCACGATCGGTTCTGAGCTGCTCATCCGCGGACTCGATGTCCAAGGTGGCAGGCCCAACACGAACGGCCTATCCAACCAATCTACACGCGAGCCCGGCCGGCGACGCCGCGAGGCTGCCCGGGATGCGGGTCTGCGGCGGGTCTGGGACGATCACGAGGTCATGAAATTGCTGCGGGGGGTGGCGGCCGTCGTCGCCATGGTGGGTCTGGCCGCGCCGGCGCACGCCGACCAAGACCCCACCACCGATCCGGCGACCGACGCCGATTTCCTCGCCGCGCTCAGATTCGCCGGGATCACCTACCAGGATCCCAACGCCGCGATATCGGTCGCCAAGACCCTGTGCCAGCTCGAGGACACCGGGGCGTCCGAGGACGAAATCATCGGAAATCTCCAGCGGCGCAACGGGTTCAGCGAAAATGGCGCGGCCAAATTCACGGTGATCGCCCTCGGCGCGTACTGCCCCAAGTACATCACGGGCGAAGGTCGCGGCCCCAAGCCCGAGGGCGCGGTCGGCGATTAGCCCCGGTCAAACCGCGCGGCCCTCGATGATGCTGAACTGCGAAGCGGTGTCGACGACGCCGACCATCTCGAAACCGGCCGCATCGAACAGGCGGCGGTACTCGGTCGCGGTGCGCTCGCGGCCGTTGTTGATGATCAGCATCTCCATGTCCGTCCACTTGGCGACCGATCCGCTGTCGTCTTCGGGAATGACGGTCTCGACGAGCAGTAACGCGGCGCCGGCGGGGGCGGCCGACCGCACGTTCCGCAGGATCTGCACCGATGCCTCGTCGTCCCAGTCGTGGATGATGTGCTTGAGGATGTAGGCGTCGGCGCCGGCCGGGACGCTGTCGAAAAATGACCCCTCGGCAAGCCTGACCCGTTCGGCATGGGTTTCCTGCAGCAGCGCCGGCGCGCCCGCGATCACCTCGGGCAGGTCGTACAGCACCCCTTGGGCGTCGGGTGCCGATGCCAGGATCGCGCCGAGCAGCCGCCCGTGGCCGCCGGCCACGTCGACGATGGTGGCGAACCGGGTGAAGTCGTAGGCCTCGACGACTGGTCCGATCGACAACCCGGACATGCCCGTCATGGCGTCGTTGAAGATCTGCCCGAACTCGGGGTCGTCGCCCAGGTAGTCGAAGAAGTCCTTGCCGCGCAACCCGGGAACGACCGCGGTCCCGGTTTTGATCGCCTCCGTCAGCAGGCTCCAATGCTCGCGGTGCTGACGCGCGCCGATGAAGCGCGCCATCGGCGCCATGGACACCGGGGCATCGGAGCACAACAGCTCGGCCAGCGGGGTCAGCTCGTAGCGGCCGTCACCGCGTTGCGCGAAGATGCCTTGCCCGATCAGCGCCCGCAGCAGCCTGCCCAACGCGTCGGGATGGGCCCCGACCTTGCCGGCCAACTCGTCGATCCCCAGCGGTCCCGCGGACAGCGCGTCCGCCACGCGAAGGTCGGCGACCGCGGTGATGCCCTGCGAAACCCACGCGGCCAGGATCAGCTCCTGCATTACCTCCGCCGGGGAAGCGGCCGTTCCGTCGGGTGAAGTCATGTGCGGAGTCTCCCACGTGTCTCGGGTAGCCAAGGCCGCGGCGGTCCGCTATGTTGCGCCGAGACGTCGGCGCCTGCCGACCGCGCCCAGAGGAGCCAAATGGTGATGAAGGCATCGGTGATGGCAGCCGGCTTGGCGGCGAGCGCCCTGGTAGTGGGCGTCGCGGGCTGTGGCAGCAACAAGTCGTCGGGCCCGTCGTCGTCAACGTCGTCGTCGACCTCGGCCGCGTCGTCGTCGGCCGCGTCACCGACATCGAGCACCGGTGCCGCCCAGCCCTCCGACTACAGCAATCTGCTGATCAAGCCGACCGATATCGTGGTGCCTGGCGATACCTTCACCCTGTTCCAGACGCTGCCGGTGCCCAACCCCGCGGGATCGGAAGGCGTGTTCATGAATCAGGGCGGCACCCGCAAGGTCGACGACACCATCTACGTCTATGCCGACGCCGGCGCGGCCTCGCAGGCGCTCGACCAGAGCGCCAAGGGGATTCAGGAACTCAGCGTCAAGGCCGCCCCGACGCCGGCCGACGTCGGCACCGGCGGCCAGATGGCCGTGGGCCCGTCGCCGGACGGCTCGAAGTCGAAGGCGATCGTGATGTTCACCGAGGGCAAGGTCTTCACGGTCCTTGAATTCGAAAGCGCGCCCAACGATCCGCTGCAACCGGACTTCGTTCTCGACCTCGCGAAGAAGCAGGACGCGGCCATCAAGAGCGGGCTGCCCTCCTGAAGGCCGTCACGGCGCTCGGCGCGACCGGGCTGTTGGGCTGGGGGGCCGCGCGGGCGGTGACGGCACGGATACAGCGCAACCCGGATCCCTTTCCGCGCGAGCGGCTTACGGCGGAACCGGAGGGCGAGCACGTCTTCATCGAGCGCCCCGACGGCACGGTGCTCAGCGCTTTGGTCGCGGGGCAGGGACCGCCGGTGATCCTCGTCCACGGCTACACCGCCCGAGTCCTCGAGTGGAACCTGGTGTGGGACGAGTTGCAGCAACGGGGGTTTCGTGTCATCGCCTTCGATCAGCGCGGCCACGGGCGCTCCACCCTTGGCTCCGACGGAATCGGATCCGAACCCATGGCGGCCGACCTCGCCGCGGTCCTCGAGCATTTCGACGTTCGCGACGGCGTGCTCGTCGGCCACTCGATGGGCGGGTTCGTCAGCATCCGTGCGGTGCTCGACCACGCCGACCTGGCGCGGCGGCTGCGCGGGCTGGTGTTGTTCGCGACGTGGGCGGGCCGGATCCTGGATGGCGCGCCGCAGAACCGGCTGCAGATCCCGCTGCTGCAGCTTGGCATCCTGCAATCGTTCGTGCGCAACCGGACCGTCGCCGCGCTGTTCGGCGCCGCGCAGTGCGGGACGCGTCCGTCGCCGGTGATGGTGTCGGTCTTCATGGAGGCTTTCCAACAACACCTGGACGAGCACGGGCCCCTGCTGCCGATCGTGCGGGCCTTCTCGCGGGAGGATCGATACCCGCGGCTCGGTGAGATACGGGTGCCGACCGTGGTCATGGTCGGCACCGCGGATCGCACTACGCCGCAAAGTCATTCGCGCCGACTGGCCGACGGCGTCCCCGAGGCGCGGCTGGTGAACGTTCCCGACGCCGGGCACCTACTGAATTGGGAAGCCCCCGACGAGCTGATCGCGGTCGTCGAATCGTTTCACTGAGTCGCGGCGCGCGCGCTCCAGGTGAAGTTGTGCATCTCGGGGATCCGTGGCGCCAGCGCGGCGGCCACGCTGCGACCGATCTGGTCGGCTTCGGCGAGCGGGGTTTTCGGGTCGACGAAGCCCTCCACCTCGACCCGTAGGGTCCGCCCGGTCCAGCGCGCGCGGGCGTGCGCGTGCACCACACCGGGAACCGCGGCGGCCGCCGTTTCGGCCGTCGTGATGATTTCGGGGTCGACGCCGTCGAGCAGCCGGTGAGCGATGTCGGCGGTGACCTCCCAGCCGACGTGGCAGATGAAGACGGTGACGACGATTCCGGCGACCGCGTCCGCCCACGCCCAGCCGAGCGCCACGCCGATCAGGCCCAGCATCGCCCCGGCCGAGGACAACGCGTCCAGCCAGGAATGCTTCGCGTCGGCCACCATCGTGGCCGAGCGAATCCGCCGGCCCACCGCCAGCTTGTAGCGAGCCACCAGCTGGTTGCCCGCGATGCCGACGGCCGCCGCGGCGATGCCCCAGCTCAGGTGCCCGGTGCCGCCGTGGCGCAGCAGCTTCGTGACGCTTTCGAAACCGGCGACCAGTGCGCTGCCCCAAATCACCAGCGCCACACCGATTCCCGCGAGGTCCTCGGCGCGTTCGTAGCCGTAGGGGTAGCGCTCGGTGGGGACCTTGCGGGATGCGCGGAAACCCACGAACACCAGGGCACTGGTCGACACGTCGGACAGGTTGTGCAGCGCGTCGCCGAGCAGGGCCACCGATCCCGACACCAGCGCGATGGCCAATTCGACGAGGCCGGTCAGGGCCAGGCCGATGGCGCTGACGGCCACGGCGCGGTTGGCCTGGCGACGCTCGTGCGCGTCGTCGGCCACCGTATCGAGGGGGAAGCTCGTCGCCGGGTCACGGACTCCACTGATCACATGCATACCGCCTAATATGCCCGCGAGAGCGGTGCGGCTCAAGTCGGCCTCGGGCGGCGCTGTGCCGCAACGGCTTTAATGCTACGGTTCCGCCGATGAAGTTCGTGCTGACCGGCTACGGGAGCCGGGGCGACGTCGAGCCCTGCGCCGCCGTCGGCCGGGAGCTGCTGCGCCGCGGGCACGACGTACGGATGGCGGTCTCGCCCGACAAGATCGCCTTCGTCGAGGCGTCGGGGGTGACCGCGGTCGCCTATGGACCGGACACGCGGGAGCAACTGGAGTCGGCCGCGCAATTCGTCCGCACGGCTGGGAACCCGATCAGCGCCTTGCCCGCGGTGATGGAACATCTCACCCGGGTCTGGACGGAGAAGACCGCGACGCTCACGTCCCTGGCCGAGGGCGCGGACCTGCTGTTGGCGGGCATCAACGAGCAGGAGGTGGCCGCCCCCGTCGCTGAGTACCGCGGCATTCCGCTGGCCGCGCTGCACTTCTTCCCGGCGCGCGTGTTCTCTACCGGGGCGCTGTATTCGGGGCTGACGAAGGAAGTGGCGGCGGCCCAGCGTCGGGCGCTGGGTTTGCCGGAGTCGGCGCAATCCTCCGGCGCCGCATTGGAAATCCAGGCCTACGACGAGCTTTGCCTGCCCGGGCCGGCCGCCGACTGGGTGGAACCCGGTGACCACCGGCCCTTCGTCGGCGCGCTGACACTCGAGTCGGCGACGGACGCCGATGACGAGGTTTTGGAGTGGATGGCTGACGGCACGCCGCCGGTCTGCTTCGGCCTGGGCAGCACGCCGATCTCGGCGGCGGCCGACCTGGTCGCCATGGTCGGCGCGGCCTGCGCTCAGCTGGGGGAGCGGGCGCTGGTATGCAGCGGACCCAATGACTTCGCCGACGCTCCGCGTTTCGACCACATCAAGGTGGTGGAGGCGGTGAACCACGCCGCCGTCCTGCCGGCCTGCCGCGCGGTGGTTCACCACGGCGGCGCCGGCAGCACCGCCGCGGGGCTGCGGGCCGGCATCCCCGCGCTGGCCCTGTGGCTGTGGCTTGATCAGCCCCTCTGGGCCGCCGGCCTGGAGCGGCTCGGGGTCGGTTTCGGGCGGCAGTTCGGGGTCACCACCCAGGACTCGCTGGTCGCCGACCTGCGCCGCCTCCTCGCGCCCGACTATGCGGTTCGCGCCCGCGAGGTTGCCAGTCGGATGACTCGATCCGTCGACAGCGTCGCCCGCGCCGCCGACCTGTTGGAGGACGCCGCCCGCGCCGGCTGAGCCGGCTCATGGAAGTGGGAAGCCGTTGCCTCCCGGCCCCGGCGCGGGCACTCCCTCGATGACATGGCTGCCGGGCCCGGGCGCGTAATACCAGTCGTGACAGACGTTCCTGTCCCAACCGATCGGCTCGCTGGAATTCGGTAACGGCTGCCCGGGGCACCATTGGTGGTGGCAGATCGGGTCGCAGATCGCCTGGGCGGTACCGGCGGACACCCCGACGCCGACCGCGGCGACGGCGCCGGACAGCAGCGCGCCCGCGACCGCCCGCATCACTTTGTTTCTCACGCTGTCTTCTCCTCCCTGTTCTTGTGCCGCTTCGCCTCGCGCCGCCTCCACAAGCGTTCTTCGACGCGCTCGGGGGGAACGTTAGCGCCGACCACTTGCGAATTCCTTGTCCCTGCCCGGCGGCGTGTGAACGCGGCTTAAGGTGACAGATTGGGTACACCTCCAAGAAGCTGGCGCTTCCGTCCTACCGTTGCTGCGGACCCAGAGGAGAAACCGATGGCCCCAACCGGTCTGAGCGGACTTGTCGGTGTCGGCGCCGCGCCGCTCGTCATCGCCCTGTCGCTTGCCCCCACCGCGTGCGCCGACAACCCGTCCTGGAACGGCGAGTACGCGGTCACGTTCATGGTCGCCCCGAAGGCCGGGACCAGCATGGCCGTCGGCGACCCCGAGGTGCAGCACACCCAGACCTATGGGTTCCGCTCGAGCTGCTCGAACGGCAAGTGCGTCGCCACGATCATCAGCGGACCCCCGCCGAGCAACCCGACGGTTCCGCAGCCGGTGCAATTCACCTGGGACGGGTCGTCCTGGAAACAGGAAAGCGACTTCCAGTGGGACTGCATGATGCCCGACACGACGATCCAGTGGAATCCCGCGCACGCCGTAGTGCGCTACACGCCCCAACCCAACGGCTCGTTGTCCGGCGTCATGCACGCCGACATCGCCAGCGGCGCGTGCCAGGGCTGGATTGAGGAATACATGACGGCCGACCGGGTGTGATCAGCAGCAAACCCGCGAAGCATTGCGGCGCAACGTAATTCGCGTGATGGATTGCTCTGCGTAGCAACGTATTTCACTGCGCGGCTGCGCTGAATGGTCCTTTGCTTGTGGCGTGTTCGGCGATATTATCCGAACATGCGTTTCACCTCTGTCGCCGCCGCAATGGGCGGGGCCGTCGCCGCCCTCGTCATCGCACCGCTTTTACCGTCGGGGGCGCCGTCCGCTCACGCGGATCTCAGCGGTTATCGGCGTTGCGTGGCGAACATTACGCAACTTCCGTTAAGCGAACCCGATCCGCAAAACATGAACCGTGTGGGGCTCATCCAGCAGGATCTCAAGTCTGGTGTTTCCCCGGCGGCGGAGGCTCAGAAGGTGGCGGCGATGGGATTCGACCAGCGCGCCGCCGACGCGATCGTGCAATGCGTGATCGAGGAGAATCCGTAGCGCAGGCCCACGCAAGGGCCGACGGCGAATTTCGCGATTTCTGGATGGCGTACAAATAACGCGGTCTCTGATCACATCCGGTCGTCTTAGCAGCTCGGCAGTATCTTTTTCCAGGCGAAATTCATAGGGTCTACACGAGATAGTCACCGAAGCCGCAAACTGACCCGGATTCGCCGCGCCAGTTTCGGGACAGCGCAATCAAAGGTGGCTGGACATGTCCAGTGCGCGTGGTCCGCCCGGAACTCAACTAAGCCGGCCGGTGCCGGAAACCCGGACCGGCCGCGGTAACCAATCTGTTCCAGATCACCTGGCGCGCTGTGCTTTGGTCCGACGGAACCAATTTTCTGCCGCCGTCAATGCAGGGGGGTTTGCCACCTAAGTCGAATTAAGGATATGTGACACAATGGATTTCGCGATATTGCCCCCGGAGATCAACTCCGCCCGGATGTACACCGGCCCAGGGTCGGGTTCGTTGCTGGCTGCGGCGGGTAGCTGGGATTCCCTGGCCGCCGAGCTGACCACCACGGCCGAGACCTACCAATCGGTGGTGTCGGGCTTGAGTACCTTGAACTGGCGCGGCCCCGCTTCTGAGTCGATGACGGCCACTGCGGCCCCCTACATAGGTTGGCTGTACACGACCGCCGAGCAGACCAAGCAGACCGCCATGCAGGCCCGGGCCGCTGCGGCGGCCTTCGAGCAGGCATTTGCGATGACGGTGCCCCCGGCGGTGATCGCGGCCAACCGCACGCAGCTGGCTTCGTTGATAGCGACGAACTTCTTCGGTCAAAACACCGCGGCGATCGCGGCCACCGAGGCGCAGTACACCGAGATGTGGGCCCAGGACGCCGCCGCGATGTACGGCTACTCCAGCGCATCCGCGGCGGCGGCGGTGCTGGCACCGTTCGCCCAGCCGAACCAGACCACCAATCCGGCCGGCGCGGCCGCCCAGTCCGCCGCGGTCACCCAAGCCGCCGCGTCGGTGCCCAGCACATTGCAAGGACTCGCGGCTGGGTCTATCCCTCAATGGCTCCAGAACGTGTGGGCGAACTTTTTGCAGGACATCCAATCCCTCGGGCCTGACACAGCGCTTGGCAAGCTAATTGGGCCCGACGCTCAAATATGGAGCACCCTAGTTTCGACTGGTGTGTTCCAGCTACCGGCCACGCTTAACATTGCCAGTTTTGCGGGCCAAAGCACCGTGGACGCGAATACGATAGCTGACGGAATTAAGTTCGCGAAGACAGCAGCAAGAACCGGCGAAGGAATAGTGGCTGAGAACCCGGCTGGCCTGGGTGCTAACGGTGCGGAAACCGTCGGTGCGTTCAGCGCTGGCGGAGGTGGCGTGTCCGCGGTGCTCACTGGGGCCAAGTCGATCGGCCCTATGTCGGTGCCGGCGAGCTGGGCCACCCCGGCGGTCAGCCATGTATCGGCCTTGTCGGGCACTGGCCTGACCACGCTGCCGGGAACCGAGGAGGCGGTCGGGGCCGGTATGCCCGGCGTACCCGGGATGCCGGCGGGCACGTTAACGCGCGCTTCGGGTGTCATACCGCGCTACGGGACCCGGCTGACGGTGATGCCACGGCCCCCGGCGGCGGGGTGAACGCAAGCACCTCATCGGCCGAGCAGGTCATCGACATCCATGACGGCGCGCCGACGAGGAACCTGCACCATTCGCAGTTTCGCTGGCGTTGACTGGTGGGTGTGCCGCTACGACGTGTGGACGAACTGAAGCCCGGAGACAGGATCCGGATGAAGATCGGGCACGCTACCGTCGTCGCGGCCGAACCCCTTGACGGGAACCGCACCCTGCTCACATTCCTCTACGGGACGAAAGGGCCCGCCGACAACGATGTCACCGTAGATGTCCTGGACGATGACGAGTGGGGTTGGTAATGGTGGCTAAAGAATCGATGCACCAACGCTGGTGCGCGATACTGGGATTGAAGTAGGCTTTCTCGCTGTTCGCTGATTAATATGGTGACCAGAGCAGATGGGGTCTGAACTGGAAACACATTGCACAGTATCGCGTGAGCCATGCGGAGGCAAGCGGAACATGCCGTATGCTCATTAGGCACATATCTGGCACGGAAAACGCGATACTGGGCGGTCACTGGAATTGGCGCGCAAGCGGTCGTTCGGCAGCATCCGAGAATTGCCCTCGGGGCGATATCAGGTCCGGTTCACCGACCCGGACGGCAACTACGTCACAGCGCCCAAGACCTTCGCCGCCAAGATCGACGCCGAGGCATGGCTGACCGACCGGCGCCGGGAGATCGACGCCAAGCTGTGGAATCCGGCAGCCGCGGCCAAGCCCGACAGCATCACGTTCAGCGCATACGCCACCGCATGGCTAGCCGGGCGCCAGGTCGCCGGCCGCCCGATCAAAGACCGAACCCGCGAGCACTATCAAGCCCTGCTCGACGACCACCTGGTAGAGGCATTCGGCAACCGCCAGCTCCGCTCAATCAAGCCGAAAGATGTGCGCGAATGGTACGCGGCCACCCTGAAAGACCGGCCGACGATGCGCAGCCACGCCTACAGCCTCTTGCGGACGATCATGGGAAGCGCGGTCAACGATGAGCTGATCGACTCAAACCCATGCCGCATCGTCGGCGCCGGCCGCGCCAAGCGTGTCCACAAGATCCGGCCCGCAAGCGTGCAGGAGCTGGCCGTCCTGACCGACGCCATGCCCGAACGCCTGCGGCTGATGGTCACACTCGCGTCATGGTGTGCGCTACGGTTCGGCGAGACCATCGAATTGAAGCGCGGCGACATTGACCTGTCCAAGGAAGTGATCCGTATCCGCCGCGCCGCCGTCCGCACCAAAGGCGGCACCTTCCAGGTCACCACGCCCAAGTCGGAGGCCAGCGTCCGCGATGTCGCCATCCCCCCGCACATCATTCCTCAAATCGAGCATCACCTCTCGAAATACGTTGGTAAGAAACATGATTCACTGCTGTTTCCAAATGAAAGCGGTGAACACTTGCAGCCGTCAACACTGATGCGCCACTGGTACAAAGCTCGCGCGAAAGCCAAACGCGACGATCTACGCTGGCACGACCTACGACACTCCGGTGCCGTCCTCGCCGCGGCAACCGGAGCAAGTTTGGCCGAATTGATGGCGCGACTCGGCCACTCAACACCGCAAGCCGCGATGCGCTACCAACACGCAGCCCAGGGACGCGACCGCGAAATTGCGGCTCTGCTAAGTAAACTGGCCGACAACAAGGCATAGAGCCATGCCGTATCTATATGTGGTGCTGTGTGATTGCGAAGGAGTCGACTCTCGTCACCATATCGCCGTCATCTCCGACGATCGAGACACCGGAGGGGAAGTGATCGTCGGGGGGTTTGCACGTTCATACACATACGAATGGAGCGACGCACCTACCAACCGTCGTGGCGACCACGCTAGGCCGCACAGGCTGATTTGCACAGGGCGGTGCCGCCGCAAGATCGGCTCAATCACCGATGTGACCGTGGGCGACATTCTCGACAAAATTGCCCTGGTGCGCGATCAGCTTGACGTTGTGAGGATCCAAGATCACTTCGGCCCGGGTGGGGACGAACTGCTCGAGCTCATGGGCGGCAGGAACTTGTACGTCATTCCTTTCGCGATGCTCTGCACGATCAACTCGAACATCGGCAACAGCCGGTGAGCGCAACTACTTCCGCACGGCGTGCCATGGTTCCACTCCTTGCCTGAAGGGCGTACTATCGCCGTTGCCGTCTCCCAGCCTGGGGCCTCCGACAGCATCACTTTTCTGATGCCCGGAAGGCCCCGAGATGGCAGACACTCCCGCTCCCCGCCGCCGCTACGTAAAGATCGCCGAGGCGGCTGAATACCTGCAAGTCACCGACCGCACGATCCGTCAGATGATCGCCGACGGGCGCCTCACCGGGTACCGGAGCGGCGGACGGCTGGTTCGCCTCGACCTCAACGAAATCGACCGCGCAATGCGTCCCTTCGGCGGCGCGGCGTGAACGGGCCGCCCAACCAACGAGAAAGCCGCCCGGCGGGCCACCAGGCGGCTTCCACAGCAATCGACGAGACCACGCTAGCAGCCCAGGAACCGATCTGGTCGAGGTGCGCTCCCGCGGCGCGTCCTGACCCGGATCAGCAGCGCCGCCGCGAGGCCGCGCTTCGAATGGTCCCCGACGAGAACGGCGTCCGCGATCCGCTTTATCCGCGCGACAGGCGTTACCAGCGACACACGAGTGGGCCGCGTGCCAGTGCTTTCCGCGAAGGATTTGCCCGCGGTGCGATCGATGTACTGCGCCGGCTCTGGCCCGATCTCGACGACGCCGGCCGAGCCCGCGCCGCGCAACTAGCCGCTCATTTCGGCGACGAACTCACGTGAGCCTAGATCCAGAGCTAATCGCTCGCGGAAAAGCCTTGGCGGACAGCGGAAAACACCGGCCACCACCCGATTCAGAAATCGTTGCAGACGAACCACCCGCCTCGGACGAACCTGACAACGCAGTGGACGGCGCCCATTTCATCCTCGATCAACCGGGCGACGTTCCAGCGATCTGGGGCAGCGGCCGGCGAGTCCTGTGGGCTCGAGGCGAAGCCCTGATGATCGCCGGCGGCCAGGGACTGGGAAAAACCACGCTCGCCGGCCAATTGACCGCCGGCCTCTTGGGCGTCGGCGACGACCGAGTGCTGGGCCTTCCGATAGTCGACCTAAACTGCCGGATTCTGTATTTGGCTATGGACCGGCCTCGCCAGATCGCGCGATCACTGCGACGCCAGTTCACACCAGCAGACCGCGCAGTGCTAAGCGAACGCCTGGTGGTCTGGGAGGGCCCGCCACCACGTGACCTCGCCGCTAACCCCGCACTTCTGGCGCGCATGGCCAGCTACTACCAGGCGGGCCTCGTGATCATTGACAGTCTCAAGGATGCAGCCATCAAACTGAGTGAGGATGCCGTTGGTGCCCAATGGAATCGGGCACGCCAACACCTACTTGCCCAAGACTGCCAACTCCTCGAGCTCCACCATTCGACCAAACGAGGCCCGGCCGGCGGCCCTATAACGGGAGTGGCTGACATCTACGGCAGCACCTGGCTGACTTCGGGCTGCGGCTCAATCATCCTGCTGACCGGCGAACCAGGCGACCCCATCGTGTCTTTCCGACACGTCAAGCAGCCCGCCGAGGAAGTGGGACCGTGGCAACTGCTGCACGACCAGTCAGCCGGCCACATGAGCATTGATTTCCAGATCGATCTCCTCGAACTCGTCAAAGCGTCCGGCGTCGACGGGCTCACCGCCAAGAGCGCCGCAACGGCGATCACCGGCAAGGAAAATCCGTCCCGCGCGGACGTTGAAAAGGCCCGACGAAAACTCAACAAACTGGTCGAGACCGATGTGCTCGTCTGCATGGACGGACGCCCCGGCGGCACAAACGGAGGATCAAGCGCCGCCTGGTTCTTGGCGGAACGGACCGTTCACGCGCGTTCACGCAGCGACGAAAAAGAGCAGGTCAACACCGTTCACGGCCTTTTCGACCAGCCGAGCGATCACGAACCGTTCACGTCGATCACGCAAAACCGCATAACCGCAGGTCAGAGCGTTCACGCGGGAAATCACGCCGATCACGCTGCAAGCGTTCACGTTTCGGCCCGTCCCTTTAGGGGACGGCCGAACGGAACACCGACCGAAGAGAACCCATGATCAACGACGACGAGACGGACATCATCGACCCACACCGCAGCGTGCACCTGTACGACGTTGGAGCAGCCGACTACGCCGCCGCCACATGTGTCAGCGCAGACGGCAGCGGGCACCTCGTCCTCGTCCACCGCGACGCGCTCAACGATCCCGACGTTCGTTACGACCCACACTGCGCCGACATTGCACATGAGCAGCTCGGCCCATTGCCCATCGACTGCCTCCGTCGGTTAACCATCAGCTTCCGGCGGCGATGCCGATGAATCACAACTCCCGCTGGGCTTCCTACGTACAAGTTGCCTGCCAGTGTCGCCGAGGCTTCATGTGCACCTTCTGCCGGAAGTGGTTGGCACCGCCCCAGCCGACCCGAAAGCGAGCAACCCGCCAATGAGCGACACCCACGACATCGACATGCGTCCAGTCCTCGGAGAGATCGCCAAGCAGTGGCAACGCATCGCCGAGCACGTCCACCCCTCCGAACTCACTGTCAGCGAAGCACTCACCCTCCTCAATGCGCTCCAACGCATCACAGATCGACTCGACGCAGAGCACGACGCACCCGCCTGCGATGTTGTGCCTATTTCCGCAGGTCAGGGGGGTGGGTGTCGATTCGAACGGGCATCTCCCGCCCCGACCGGGCCGTGAGCAGCGAATTTTTTCCCTCAAATTGGCAGCTAAAAACTCCCCCCGAGTGAACAAGGAGATTGGAATGAATGATCAAGTGCCGCAAGGTGATTCGGATGCCGCAGCGTATGCTGCGAGGGCATTGTGTCACGCGGCTGCACACGCTGATCCCCACAACGATTGCCAGGGCCTGTGGGATGCGGTCACTGTGCATCTGGGCGGCCTGGGTCACGAGGAGCTGGTGCGGGTGATCCGAATGCTAGTGGCGCGGGTTGCTGCAGAAAGCAAGCTAATTGAACTGCTGGCCGGGGCGGCCGGCGCGCACTCGGTTGCACGGATCGTCGCGCAGCTGGGCGGTCCCAAGTGATGGATGAGCGGAAGAGGGCGGCGATCGATGCCGCGAATGCGCTTGTCAGGGCCGCGCAGGGTTACGACGACGGCGGCCCGGATGCGTTTGTTGGGGTGGTGAGGCTGTGGCTGGCGGATCTGGACAAGGGCCAGCTAGTCACTGTGGCTGTTGAGCTGGCGGCCGTGTTGTCGCTGTTCTATGGGGCCGACCCGTTCACCTATGCCGGCCAACGTATCGCTGACGACATTCAGGACTACCTGGATTATGGCGAATGACACCCGTGTGGTTTACACTGCCATCAACGGAGCGCGCCGCGATCCACTGGGCGAACACCAGCCGGTGAGCACCCGCTCCCAGACTGCAGAGATGCACCTGCGGCCCGCGAACCGCTGGCAGCTGATCACAGTCGAAATTCCAAGCGCCGCGCAGCAAGGCACCATATCGTTCGGCCGCCGCGCACTCGGCGATTCCTTTTCCTGCTCGTTCCGCATGTCATCCCAACGGGTTTCACATCCCCCGTATGGGGGCGCAGCCGTGCCGGGACTGACGACTCTTTGAAAAGGTTTTCGCACTCATGACTGAAATTTCGGCTCTCTCTTATTCCGAAGCAACCGCGCGCATGCGCCAGGTGCACGACGAGCTCGAGACCATCGCGGGCGCGACTCGTGGTCAGTTGAGCCCGGACGACGATGCGCGTTTCCAGGATCTGACTGAGGAGTTTTACTCTCTCGATCGGCATCGGCAGCTGTTGGAGCGCCGTGACGCCATGGCGCGCGGCGGCCGCTACCAATACGAGCGCGGCAGCGCCAGCGACGATTACGACCGCGACCCTTTACGCGATCCGGGCAGCGTCGGAGACTATCGGAACCGCCGTTTCCGCGACCCGTGGGATCTGTCGGAGATGCGCACGTGGGGCCGCGAACCGGGCGCGGTTGCCGACGAGTACCGGGCCCGCGCGTTGGCCGCGATTGAGGTGATGCCGGGCTGCAACGATAAGGTTCGCTCGGCGGCGACCGACATCATCGAGGAGTTCGACTCGAAGAACTCGAAGCTGGCCCGGCACGCACTCGCGACGTCGAGCCCGGCTTACCTGCGGGCTTGGTCGAAGATGGCCACCAATAAGCAGAACACGTTGAGCGTTGAGGAACAGCGTGCGCTTGCGGCGGTCGACGAGTACCGGGCGATGTCGCTGACGGACAACCAGGGCGGTTTCCTGGTGCCCTTCCAGCTCGACCCGACGGTCATCGTGACCAGTTCGGGCGTGCGCAGCGACATCCGGCAGGCCGCCCGTGCGGTGGTCGCGACCGGTGACGTGTGGCACGGAGTCTCCTCGCAGAACGTGTCCTGGTCGTTCGACGCGGAAGGCAGCGAGGTCTCCGACGACTCGCCCAACTTCGCGCAGCCGTCGATCCCGAACTACATGGCCCGCGGGTTCATCCCCATCTCGATCGAGGCCATGTCTGACGAGCAGAACGTCGCCCAGGAGGTCGCGAAGCTGCTCGCCGGCGGCAAGATGGACCTGGAAGGGTCGAAGTTCATCACGGGGTCGGGCACCGGTGAGCCGACGGGCATCATCACCGCGCTGGCGGCGTCCAGCCCGAGCGTGCTCGTCAACTCGATCACCTCGGATACGTTCGCGCTGGCCGACATCTACGCCCTGCAGGGGGCGCTGCCGGCCCGCTACCGTGGCAACGCCTCGTGGCTGGCGAACAACCTGATCTACAACAAGACGAGGCAGTTCGACACCGCCGGCGGTGCTGGCCTGTGGGCCCGGTTGAGCGAAGACCGGCCCCGCGTGTTGTTGGAGCGCGACGTACTTGAGGCGGAAGCCATGGACGGCGCGATCGACGTGGGGCAGGACAACTACGTCCTCGCATTCGGTGATTTCCAGAACTTCGTGATCACCGACCGCCTTGGGATGGCGATCGAGTTCATTCCGCACCTCGTCGGTGCTAATCGCCGGCCGACCGGCCAGCGCGGCTGGTTCGCCTATTACCGCACGGGCTCAGATTCAGTGAATGACAACGCATTTAGGCTACTCGTAGTCTAGATTCGTTGTGCTGCAACGACTTCCGCGCGGGCGAGGTCGGGTCTCCTTTCGCCCTGCTGAGCAGCCTCGCCCGCGTGGAACACCCCCAGCGAAAGGTGGTGGACCGCAATGGCCGTCTTAATGGATGTAGCGGCTAAGCCCGACGCTGGATCCTTCAAAAAGGCGGCTAGTTTCGCCGAGACCACCTTCGCCACGGCAGGCCGCGACGCATCCAAAGCGTTCAGCAAAAGCTTCGCCGCGGGCGCCAAAGACGTGCAGGCGGCGATCAGCGACTACCAGAAGGCCTACGACAAGGTCGCCGACGCCGCCGGCAAAGCGAACACCATCGAAGCTGATCGGCAACGCCTGCGGGACAAGGCCAAAAGCCAAACCACCGAGCTGACAGCCGCCGAGAAGCGCCTCGCCGACACCATCGAAAAGGAAGGCGAGAACAGCCGCGCCGCGATCACGGCGCAGCGGGAGCTCGAACGGGTCAAGGATCAGCTCGCGCAGACCAACACGAAACTGGTTCGCAGCTCCGAGACCATCGCGAAGAACGAGCGCGACCAGGCCCGGTTGACCCGCGACGCGGTCAGCGCCTACCGCGAACTCGAGGAAGCCAAGCGCCGCGCCGCATCCCAGCCCGGCTTCGCGCACACCCTGAGCAAGGGCGCCGGCGGCCTCGCGCAGGGCCTCACCAGCAACATGGGCGGCGTCGTCGGCCAGTTCAGCATGCTCGGCGGCGGCGCCGGGAAGGCGTTCATCGCCGGGGCGATCGCGTCGATCGTTGCCGGGAACCTGGTTGGTGCGGTCACCAGCGTTGCTCGCACTGCCGTCGCCGCGATGAAGTCGGTGTTCGAATCGGGCCTGGATTTCGAACGCACCTTCAACAAACTGCAAGGCGTCACCCGCGCTAGCGCCACAGACATGGCCCAATTCCGTTCGTTGGCAACATCTCTGGGTGACGACCTCACTCTGCCGGGGGTGTCGGCCAAGGACGCGTTGGATGCGATGTTGGAGTTGTCTAAAGGTGGTCTCGGGCTTGAAGACGTGCAGAAGTCGGTGCGCGGGACGCTGCTGCTGTCGACGGCGGCCGGGATTTCACCGGCGGAGGCTGCTTCATCGCAGGCGTCCGTGCTGCAGGCATTCAACCTCGATCCCGGTCAAGCTGGGCACATCGCCGACCTTTTGACCGCGGTGCAGCAGGTCGCGCCGGGGGAAATCCCCGATTTCATGCTGGCTTTGCAGCAGGCGGGCACAGTCGCGCATGGGTTCGGTATCTCCGTTGAGGAAACCTTGGCCACGCTTGGCACTTTCGCGAAAGCCGGCGTCGTCGGAAGCGATGCGGGCACATCGTTAAAGACGCTTCTCACCCACATTGCGCATCCGAGCGGGCCCGCGAGTGAGGCGCTCACCGATCTTGGGTTGCGGCTCACCGATCAGGGCGGCAACTTTGTTGGCCTGCGAGCCATGTTTCAACAGCTGCATGATGCGGCGAAACGGATGCGGCCGGATCAATTCCAAGCTGATGTGGCAGAGCTGTTCGGCACCGACGCTATCCGCGGAGCGATGATCGCTCGGGATGCCGGCCCGGAAATGATGGACAAGATCACTGCCGAATTTAAGCACGGCGGCCAAGCACAGGAGATGGGTACCGCGATGATGGCCGGCTGGCCGGGCATCGTCGAGAAAATCCACAACGGGATTGACACCATCAAGCTCTCTCTGTTTGACCTGTTCAAAACACCCGGTGTGCAGAAGTTCGGCGATGAAATCGTCAACGAAATCTCCAAGATCGGTCAGTGGATCGGGACGCATAAAGCTGAAATCGTCGAGTATTTCGGTGGTTTCGTGTCCGGGGCGTTACGCGCGTTGGATGGGATCGGCGGGTTCGTCGCCGGCGGTATCCGGCTGCTGGCGATGTTCGAACAGGTCACCGGACGCGTGGTGGGAACAGCGGTGCATTTGCTGTCGGACTGGGCCGGGTTCGCCGGCGGCATCCTCAAGCACATCCCCGGCCTGGGCGGCCTCGGTAAAGACATGCAGGACGCGGCGAAAGCGGGTCACACGTTCGCCGATATCTCGTTCCACATGGGTGACACGCTGAACAGCTTCGCTGACGGGATCGACAAGGCCCGCAGTCACTTACCGGATTTCGCGGCGAACGTCGACAAATACACCCAAAGTGCGGCGCGGGCGTTCAAGCTCACCGATGCTGTTGGCCAGGCCATCACGACGCTGCCGGACGGTACGACGATCACGATCAAAGACAACACCCCCGAGGTGTCCGATCGGCTCACCAAGCTAGGGTTCGACGTCCAGAAGCTGCCCGACGGTTCATTCAAGATCGTCCCGAAAACCGATGAGGCCAAACAGATTCTGGATGCGTTCCGCTCACAGCAGGACGGAACCCCGATTTCACCGCCGGTGCAACCGAACCTTGCTCCCGCGCAGAACACGATGCAGGCATTCGTCGACCAATGGAAGAACACACTTATCGCCCCCTCCGTGGCCCCTGCGCCCGGACAGCCGCCGGCACCGGTGCCGAGCCTTCTAGCCCCACATCCGCACGCGGCCGGCGGAATCTTCGGGGCCATGCCGACCCACGCCACCATCCAAGGACCGTCGGGCAAGGGCGGATTGGTGCAGTGGGCCGAGGATTCCACGCGCGGCGAAGCCTATATCCCGCTCGGCGGCGGCCAACGCTCGATTGATATCTGGGCGCGCACCGGCCGGCTGCTCGGCGTGTTCGATAAGGGTGGGCTGCGTAACGCCGACGGCGGCGGTGGTTATGGGCGGCTGTATCAGGTCGCGGCGGCGATGGCAGGTGGCCCCTATGTGTGGGGTATCACCGACTGCTCAGGCGCCGTCAGCCGCCTAGTCGATGCGGCGGTCGGCGGCGGCGGCCGCATGGACACCAGTTCGGCAGCGCAGTGGCTGACGTCGAAGGGCTTCATTCTCGGCCAGGGCCCGGCAGGCACGTTCCGGATCGGCTGGCATCAGGGCGGTCCGGGTGGCGGTCACATGGCGGCCACGCTGCCGGATGGGACGCATTTCGAATCGGGTGGTTCCCATGGCGGCATCCTGCTCGGCGGCGGCGCGGCCGGCGCCGAGGACGGCCAGTTCGACCGGCACGCCTACCTGCCGATGCAGGCCCTCTACCCGGACGGCCGCGGCGGCGGCGGTTTCGGCGGCGCTGGCGCGACGATGGCCGGATTCGGCTCGGGCGGCGGCGGCGGTGCTGGCGGCGGGGGATCGTTCGGCGGCGGCGGCGGTGCCGGCGGCGGCGGTGGTGCCGGCGGCTACTATTCGGCACCCGACCCGGCCAAAGTGCAGGCCGCCGACGACCGCTACGCGAAAGCGCAGGAGCGGCTCGCGGTCGCCAAGGAACGCGAGGCCGAGGTCGACAAGGACCCGAAAGCCAAGCAGTCGGAGCGCGACAGGGCCCATAACGCTGTCATTGACGCTGAGCGTGCGTTGGCGATGGCCGATCAGCAACGCGCGCAAGCCCAGCAGGGCACATTCCACCCCGGCGGCGGCGCGGGCGGCGGTGTGGGGCAGCTCGGCGCGCCGCTGGACGCCGACTTCGGCGTGAAAGGTGGGCTGCCCGGGCTGGCGAAGAATCTCGTCACGTTCCTCGGGAACCTGGCGTTCGCCCCGGCGTTGGGTGCGCTGTCGGCGGTCACGTCGGCGTTCGGCAACAACGGCGGCGCCGGGCTGTTCGGGATGGCCGCCACCGCCGGCGGATTCGGCGGCGGCGGCGGGGGTTACACGCCGGGGGCCAGCATGACCGGAGGTTACGGCGGCTACGGCACCGATACGGGATTGAACGCGCAAGGCCTCGGCCCCGACGCGGCCGCGGCGATGGCTGGCCGCTACAGCGGAAGCCCGATCGGCGGTGACGGCGCCGCCCTGCCGATGGGCTACGGCGCCGGCGGCGCGGACATTCACGGCATCGGGCCCGGCACAGTCGGAACCCCCGGCACCGGAGGCCCCGGCGGTTTCACCTCTGGTGGCGGCACCGGCGGCGGCCTGGCGCCGTTCGGGCGCGGCGGGCCGCCCGCTGCCGGCCCGTTCGGCGGCGGCGGCGGTCTGCCGGCGTTCGGGGGGCCGTCGAACTCGGTGCTGGGCGGCCAGCAGCTTGCAGGCTCCCACGGCCCCGGGATTGGGATCGGCGGTAGCGGCCTAATCGCGCTGGCCGAATCGCTGCCCGGCGACGCCGCCTCCGCGGCGGGCGGCATGTTCCCCGGCGGCGGCGCAGCCGGCGCGCTTGCATCCCAAGCGGCCCAGATCGGCATCGATGAAATCAACCGCGGCATCGGCTTCGCCGCCCAAGCCGCCGACATCGGCGTCTCCGGGCTGCTCGAAACGTTCAACCTCAACGACTCGCCGTTGGCCGACCCGAGCAAGTCGTGGCTCGGCCGGCTCGCGATCGGCGCATCTGGTGCCCGCCCGGCGGTCCCGAACGTGGCGGGGATGATGGCCAAACAGCCCCAGGGCCCGCAGGGCCAAGGCCAGGGCGCCATGGACATGAAGACCGCCAACCCCGGCGGCGGCCAGGGCCAAGGCCAAGGCGACCAAAACGGCCAGAGCGGCCCCGACATTCACGTCGAATACCACAACCACCAGGCCCCCGAGGACCGCGCGGGCAAAGACTTGGCCGTCCAGCTGCGATCCAACATGTATCAGCCCGGCCCGACCGGCGGAAACCTGGGCGGGTAGATGAGCGATATCCGTTGCGCCGCAGCATCAAACGGCGACTTCGTCGGCACGCTCCGCTGCGACGCCGAACGCGCCTGGCGGTGGATCATCGCCCGACTCAACGACGACGAAACCACCGAACAACAAGTCGAGCACCAAATCCGCGATTGCCCTGACTGCGCAACAGGATTCGCCAGGTACCTCGGCGGGGTTCTCGCGGGAACATGGATCGACGCCGCAGGCAAGGACGGCGCACTGAAGGTAGCCGGCCTATATCTCACGGAAACGCTCAGCGCGCACACCCTTTCGGACCTGATGACCGCACCTGAGACCGGGAGACCGTAGCGATGGCGAAACCAGGGCCCAAACCGCAGCCGCCCGCACTGCTGCTCCTCCATGGCCGTGGCGAAGGCCAGGATAGCGGCGGCCGACCTGTCCCGCTGCCGCCACCGTTCAAGCGGCAAGCGCCCCGGCCGCCGACCTGGTTGTCCCCGGAAGCCAAGGCCGAATGGAAGCGCATCGTCCCTGGGCTCGAGCGGCTCGACTTGATCAAGCCTGAGGACCGCGCGACGCTGGCCGCCTATTGCGAGTGCTGGGCACGGTACAAGCAGGCTGTCCAGCTGTACCGCGCCGAAGGCATGGTACTGACGAACCCCGACAGCGGCCGCAAGCATCAGCACCCCGCGGTGCAGATCGCCAACACCGCGGCCGCGCAGCTGCGCGCGTTCGCCGCCGAATTCGGTCTCACCCCAAGCTCCGAACGCAACGTGTCGAAGCGCGACGATGGCCGAGACCCAGACGAGTCAAACCCCTTCGCGGCAGTACCTGGCATCGAGATCGAAGGAGACTGATGAGCGTTTCGCCGCCGCCGTGGGTGACGCAGACCCCGAACTTCCCGGGGCTGCACAACCTGATCCCGTTCGATGTCCCGGGTGCGGGGATGCCGAACGCGCAGCAGTGGATCGCTACCCTCGAGGCCCTCACCGAGTATTTCATCGGTGAGATCGCGATCGCGTTCGGCGGGATCTCGATCCTGGGGTGGCATCCGTTCGCGTTCCTGCAGACGTGGGGTGAGAATCTGCAGCAGCAGGCCCAGGACGCGTTCACCGGGCAGGAGACCGCCAACACCAACCTCGCGACGCTGATCGATGTGATCCTGGGGACTGGGCACACATTCGAGGATCTCGGCAATTACCTGGCGGCGGCGGCAGTCACAGCCAGCGCGGCTGGCGCCGACATCACTACCCTGCTCAACGGGGTCCTTGGCGCCGGCCATTCGATGGTCGATTTCGTCGCCTATCTGGCGGCGTTCCCCGCTGGCGCGATCTCCGGGGCGCTGAACCCGGCTGTCACGTTCCTGGTCGGCAGCACCAACGTCGCGCTCTCCACACTGTTTCAAAACCTCACCACCACAGGCGCATTCGCCGCCTCGGGGCTGACGGGCGCACTGAACACGGGCGTCACCATCGCCGGCAACGCGGTGAGTTCCCTGTTCAACGGGTCTGGCGTGATCGCGTCGCAGATCGCGGGCGCCCTCAACCCCGCGGTCACCATTTCCGGTAACGCGATCAGCAGCCTGTTCAGCAGCGGCGGGGCACTCGCGTCTGCCCTCACTGGACCCCTCAACCCGGCGGTGACGTTCCTCGTGGGGGCATCGAACGTGGCTCTCTCGACGCTGCTTGGAAACCTGACTGCCACTGGCAGTTTCGCGGCTTCTGCGCTGACGGGAGCCCTCAACACTGGGGTCACGATTGCGGGGAACGCCATAAGCTCGCTGTTCAACGGCAGCGGCGTGCTGGCCTCGGCGCTCACCGGCGGGCTCAACCCGGCGGTCACGATCGCGGGCAATCCGATCAGTGCCCTGTTCAACGCTGGCGGGGTGCTCGGCTCGGCTATCACCGGTGCGCTCAACCCCGTGGTCACGGTGGCCGGTGTCACCGTCGACACGATCCGAACCAACGCCGCGTCGGCGCTGTCCGATGCAGCCGACATTGGCACCGCCGTCGAAAACGCTGCCGCCGGCACGTTGGTATCCCTCGGAACGATAGGAACGCAAGTGCAAACAGGGTTCTCGGGCTTCATCAGCGCGCTCCACGCAGCGTTCACCGGCGGCAACACCGTCACCCCACCCACGGCTTCGCAGTCGCAGGTTTCCGACGCCGCCGCCGCGCTGCAGCAGCAGCTAGTCAACATCGGCAACGGCGGGGAAGAGTCGGTCGACATCGAGTTCTCCGCCTACAGCAACGGATCACTGCCGTCGGACTTCACCCTCATCTCAGGAACCGGGTGGTCAATCGCCAGCCACCTATTGACCTACAACAACGCCGGCCAATCTGTCATCTATTACAACGCCGCGAACCAGCTCACCGACTACGGGATCGCAACGGCAATCTTCCCGACCCGTTCGGGGTTGAACGGGCCCGGCTTCATGGTCCGGCAGAACACCAACGGGGTGGCTGTCAGCGCCAGCTATATCGCGGCGGTGGGCGGCTGGCAGTTGGCGGTCGGATCGGCTGCGGTCAACTTCGGGGACACTTTCACCCCAGGCGCGGAGTACGCCTTCGTCTATGGCGACCCTGCCAACAAAAATCCGTACTACTTCCAGCTGCTCAAAAACGGCGCCCCACTGACAATCATCTCAAGCACCATCGGCCCATATAGCTCGCAGATCGGGCAGGATCACCTCAATGATTCAAGCCACCTTTCCACTGTGGGCGGCGGCTTCCGGGGTGCTGGGCTGTTTGGCAACAACTCCAACTTCACGGTCTCCAGCTTCAAGTTTCGGGACACTACTCCTTCGTCGCCTAGCGTCCTGGTCGCCACCGCCGAGGTTACCGGATCCACCACCTACACCGACCTCACAACGGTCAGCGATGAAGTAGCGGTAAACATCGGGGCAAGCGGGAAGGCGGACGTGCGTCTGTCTTGTCAAGCTGCAAACAGTGGTGCCAATTTCCGCAACTACGTTGGGTTTTCGATGTCCGGAGCGAACACGGCAGCCGCAGATGACAGCGCATGCATTTTTATGCGCAGTTCGTCGAGCGGTGTGCTCGACGGGGGCTCGATCACTGTCACGCTCACCGACTTGAACCCCGGACTGACCGTCTTCAAGATGAAATATCGTTGCCCAGACGGTGGGACCGGAACGTTCTCCAATCGCCGCATCGGCGTCGTCGCACTGACCTGAAAGCCGGCTGAATGCGTGTAGTAGCACCGGGTTTGAACCAGAACCTACACCAGCGGGTTTTAGTGGCTGAATATCCAGTACGTGGACAGGGCGTCTGAGCTAGCTGGCTCTGTCCGGGACAGCGAGTGCTGCTTGGACGCAGCGGATAAACGCCGCAGCCTGGTTGCGTGAGAACTCGTCTGTCCGTCCCGCAACGCTCACTTCGGCGATGACATCGTCGAAGTGGATTTGCACAGTCGGACGGACTTCGACGATCGTGTCCGTGCCGGGATCCCGATAGAACTGGGCACTCCGGATTTCAACCTGCCGGATCCTCAAGACCGATCTGACCCACCCGCTCACCGCTGGTGGATCTCTGTCGTTGCCTGGTCCGCGTACAGTCAACAATCCAATCGACTGGCCCACGAGCCACATCACGTTGTGGCCGTCCGAGTCGACGCCAACGAGCATTACACGTGTCACGAACGCGTCGACCGACTGCACTGAGCCACCCATAAACTCCGCAAGAGCCTGGATGAATTCGTCGTACTGCGCGGGGTACAAACCCACATTTAGTTGTCCGCAAGCCTCTACTGCCCGCTTCAACTCCCCGACTTCTTTCGCTTCGAACAGCATGGCGAGCACGTTACGTCAATCGGCGAACCCGCGGAAAGGGCGAAATGCTGTAGGCCGTGGCGGGGCGAGGTGCGTGCTAATCCGCCAGCTGTATGAGCCGGCCGTCTGAGCGACGATAGGTGACTTTTGGTCCCAACTGCCGACGCACCTCGTGGGCGATTTCGTTTACCCGTTCGGCCGCATCAAGCAGTTGCCCCAACGGGTTTGGTTCCTCGCCGGTGTCTTCGGCCACTAGCCGCAGGATCTGCTCGCGGGCCACGGTCGACACCGGCAGCCCGCGGCGCTCCGCGATCGCTTCCAGCTCGGCCAGCTCGTCCGGGTTGAGCCGGACCTGCAGCACCTTGGAGCGTGCGCGGCCGGGCTGGCTCACCTTGACGTTGGCGGGCAGCGGCGCGTCGGGGTCGGTGGTGCGCTCGGCGGCTTCGATTTCGTCGGCCTCTGCGAGCGCCTGCTCGAGCTTGCTCATGAGGTGTTCCTTTCGCGGTAGCGGCGCTGGTCGGTGGGATTGGACTCCCAGGCGTTGACGCCGTAAACAATGCCGTCTTCCTCGACGGTGATCACGGTGACGAGCGCGGCGCGGCTGGTGGAGTAGCCGATGGTGCGGATGCTGACGCCGGAGCGGCTGGCGGGGTCGGGATCGAGGACAATGCGGTCGGGGTCGGTCAGGGCTTCGTTGACTTGCGCGACGGTGATCTGGTGCTTGGCCCAGATGTAGTCGGACCTCTGGCTCCAATCGGCCGCCATAGCCAAAGTGTAGTACATCTGTATTACAGAATCAAGGGAGCGGTACTGCACGGGTCACCGCCGGCGCCGTCGGCGACAATAGCCATGCGTCCCCGGTTTAGTAGCCCCGGCGCCAGAGGATCCTCGGTAGGGTCCTGTTCGAAAGCCGAGCGTTTCGCGTTCGTCGCCGCCGCCGCCGGCGCCAGCGTCGGCGAGAAAATGTGGTTGGAGCTTAGGGCCATGAGTGTCGAAAGAAGCGGATCTCGCGTGAAGCCCGTAGGCGCCGTCTTTACCACCACCTACGGAACGATCGGGCTCGCCATTGTATGAACGAAGTCATGTGTTCGATTGATTGGGGACTCGTCGTCAACGCGCTTGCGGCACTCGGGTCGATCGGTGCCGCGCTCGCCGCCTTGTACATCGCGACTACCGATCGCAAGGAGCGCAAGCGAGAACGCGCGGCCGGGGCCGAAGCCCAAGCCAAGCTAATCGTCGTGAAGGCCAACCTCTGGAACGACATTGGTATGGAAGCGCCTCACTATCCCGTCCGATGCACGAACCACGGCCTGTTGCCCATCCTGGATGTGAGGCTCGAGTCGGCGCAAATGAGGGGATATCCGGACGTGAAGCCGACCCTGTCTGACTCCGTGAGAGCACTGTTACCAGGCGGCGGGGAGTACGCATCATTCGACACCAGCTGGGCGGACGAACAGGGCGCGCCATTTCCTAAGGACGGCACGCCAAATCACCTCAATGCTGTCGATATCGAAGCGGCCGTAAGCTTCTCCGATGTCAATGGAAACCGCTGGCTAAGATCAAACATCGGAACACTCAAGCGGCTGTAGAAGGCGGCATCGAGCATGGCTGATTTCAAATTCGATCCCGAGTTCGAGAAGCGCCTTTCCGCTGGGATTCGCATCCCGCTCGACGGGACAGAGCATGACGCGATCCACAGCGTGAAACACCAGATGAAGGAAATGGGGCTCACACCGAACGACGCCGAAGTTGTGAAAATCGTTGCAGCTGCACGAACCCGCGCCGTAGCTTTGCCTGATATGTGGGAACTCAGCCAACCTGGTGGCAACGCGGTCACCTATCTACGGAATCCGTCGGACGATAGCCGCTACAACGTCGTGGTCCGAAGTCCCACGATCCGTAATCAACAGCATGAGGCCAGCTTCCCTGTGGTCTATGCGAGGGCTCAGGTGAAGCTCGACACATTCAGCGCATGGGGTGTAGACAAGCGATTCGACATCACCTGGCACAACGAGCAGGACGGATCGGACGATGCGCAACACTGGAGCACCGAACTCTACTGAAGAGGCCGGTACGCCGATGGTCAAAGCCGAAATGGCCGGCAGAGGTGGTCAAGGCCCGGGCCAGCAGAGCCGATGCAGCTAGTCGCCTGCGGCCTGCCTAGCCGCCGCGGTTGGCACAGCTATGCAAACGATCCTGTCGTCCCCGCGAAGCGCATCTCCGAAATATCCGTTCGCGTCAAGCGAACGCAGCGCCAGCTGAACGGTCTCATCGCCAAACCCGACTGCCTGCGTGATGGCTTCGGCGGAGACTGGACCACCGGTCTTGTCCCAGATCTCGATCGCCGTCCTCAGTACCGCGCGCACCTGAGCGTTATCCATACCCTTGAAGTTACCCGGGACCGCTGACACATCGTCCGGAGTTCCACCGGTCGTCTCGCAGAGCCAAAATGCGGAGTTCACGTGCAACCATGTTGGCGTGCAGCCCGATATCAAGAAGTCCGCTCGGCTTAAGTCGGTCCTTGTCGCGGTAACGCCACTTCATCCTCTCGGTACTGGCTACCGATGGCTGGCGCGCTGCACGCTGTGCGGCGAGGAGCACCATGCGGTGGGTGACGTCACCACAACGGAGCCGAAAATGCGAGCGTGGAAAACCGACCATCTAGCTGGTCACGCGCGGCGGGCCCTCGGCTAAGAGTCCAAGTCGGTCACGAACGCTTGGGCCAACGAAACCCAGCCTTCAAGCGGCACGTCTCCGTCAATCACCTTGAGCGCGAAGTCGACGTCTTCCGGGGTTGCGGAGTCCCATTCGCCGCGCCGATGGATGGTGAGATTTCCGCCCGACCAGTGCCAGAAGAACGCGTAGGTTTTCTTGTTGTCGTCTGCATGCGCCATCACCCAAACGGGGTCGGTGCCCTTGCGAAGGTCTGTACTGATTTGTGGGAATTGTGAGCGGTAGCGGTCCGGCCAGTCACGCCACGCGTGCTCGAAGGCAAGATCAATCCGGAACTTATCGAATTTGAACTCGTACCGTTGCAACATGCAGAGGCCGAGCGCAATGCCCTCAGACACGGCGTTGCGTTGACGGGGAGAGCTGATCGCCATGGACGGATTCTAGGTCTACCGCTGACAAAGCCCTTCAGCCGGAGAGCATGTGCCCGCCGGCACCACCCAGTGCAGAGATCGCCACCTGGGAAGCCGCCGAGCCCAACCACAACGCAGTCTGCTTGAACCTGTTCCGCTCGGGCTCATCGCGGCTGTTGTCTTCGCCAGCAGCTTCGAACGCGGTGATCAGTCGCTCAAGCAGGTTCTCGGGCGTCGGCCATGCTCCGGCCACACGGTAGGCGTCGCTGGTGGGGGCGCCGACAATGAGTATGTCGCCACCGAAGGAGCTTTTTGTGCCTTCCGGACGGAAGTAAGGCTCAGTGTGCAGCGCACGCAGTGCCCGTTGAACTGTCTCGGGGTCCAGGCCGACAGCTCTCTCGATGGCGTCCGGTCGGATACCACCGGTCCGGTCGTAGATCTCGACCGCGGCCTTCAGGACGGGCAGGTCGCGGCTCGTCCACACATCTTCCATCGCGTTTACGTTCCCTTGCTTTGTTGGGCAATGTTGCGGGCATCACGCACGTATCTCTCGACTTCCGCGTCGTCCGGGGTCAGCCCCATCTCCACAAGCTGGTCTTGCACGCTGCGAATCGCATCATCCTCCGAGCCGCCGAGCGGGACGCTGACCCCTGCCTCGGCCCGGTTCTGCAGATCGCGCACGGCTTGCTTCATGCCGTCAAAGTTGAACTCGAATCCCACGTCTGCTGCCTCCTGTGTTGGGCTTGCTGTCGACGGTACGGGGGCCCACTGACAAAGCAGAACATTTCCTCAACCACGTTGCTCATGGTCGCGCTGTAGCCGCAGCTGCTCCGTCAGCTCTTGCGCGGACACCGTGTCACCGGTGCGCTCGTGCACGCTCAACCGGTCCTTAAGATCCTCGAGCTCCTCGATCATCGCGTTGTAGCGCGCGACCGAGATCGTTATCGAGCCCGACGCCTCAGCTTCGGCCGCCATCTCCTCGGCGACAGCGTTGGTGACATGCTGGCCGGTCAGCGTGTGAATCTCCTGCGCGTCCAGATCGATGTCCTCACCAGGGGCGACGTCGTCATCAGGGTCCATGCTCACCACTTCCGTACTGCGGACAGTATGCCCGGATCGTCGCGTCGACATACGCCTCGGCGTTTTGGACCGTGAGTGAAGGGTTGTTCCGCAGCGCCAGCTCCACGGCCGCCTGCGGGGAATGACCGGACGCTAGATAGGCGCAGCCCAGCTTTGCGCCGCCGATCGCCGCGGACTCGTCGGTGATAGCGATACCGTTGCGCCGCAGCTCGTTAATGAACATCTGGTCCGGGTCACCATGCGAAGCCAGCGGCGCGCCCGCTGTCAGCGCATCCGTCGGCGGCGCGCGATCAACGACCTTCATCGCCGGCGGCGCAGCAATAGCCTTCTCCGCTCCGGCCGTGTCCACATGGGCGCCGCCGTGGTGGGCCGGCGAAGGCGACCGCGCGAGGATCCCGACCGCCACCGCGGCCCCGACAGCCGCCGACAACAACAGCGCCGCGACCCCACACGCTGCCCGCCACGACCGGGCGGGCGGCAGCGGCTCGCCATCGTCGAGTGACCACGCCAACTGCAGGGCTATGTCCGGCGCCGGCGGCTGAACGGTTGTGTGGTCATCACAAGGGCCGGCCGACGTCGGCGCATCGTCGTCGCTCATTTCGTGCTCAGTATTGTCTCGCCCGCTGACAGCCCCGGCAGCTCAAGTCGGTCGATCACCTCGATGCGCTTCCCGTCGTCGGCGCCGCCATTGACTTGGACCAGCCGCAGCGCCGCGGTCACAGCGCACCCCATGCGCATGCCGCTGTCGCGCGCATCTCATCGTCAGCGACCTCGGTGTACCGCTGCGTCGACGCAACGGATGCATGGCCTAGAAGTGTTTGCACTGCACGCAGATTCCGGCTGCCGCGGTAGGCGCGGGTTGCGAACCGGTGCCGCAGACTGTGCATCGAATAGCCTTCTGGGAGCGCGCGCGCAACCACGGTGCCAACCCATTCGGCAGTCAGGTGTCCACCCGCAGCGTCAGGGAACAACCATCCGCTGGTGCCCCAGTCGTAGGCGGCCAGCTCCGGTGTATGGCCAGCCGCGCCGCGCCGTATCAGATGGGCCAGCTCGTCGCTGATCGGCACGATGCGCCGCTTGCCGCCTTTTCCGTGCACGATGAGTTGCGGGCCGCCGCTGCCAACGAACACATCGCGGGTTTGAACCTGGGCCACCTCCGCCCTGCGTAGTCCGGCCTCCCCGGCCAACCGCATCATGAGCGCCGTTCTGGTGTCGGCCATGGCGAGGGCATAAACCCAGGCATCATCGGGCGTCGGCCGCGGCACCATCTTCGGCTGCGGAAGCTTGGGGAGCACATCGCCGAAGTACTCGGGTATTCGACCAGACTTGTGCGCCCACGAGAAGAAGCCGCGGACTGCGCTTCGGTTGCTGCGGCGATGCTCCATGCTCCATTGCTTCTGTTTGCCGAACCATTCGATCAGGCGTTCCGCCGTCACCTCGTCCGGCGCGCAGCCCAGACATCGGGCCATGTGCCGCAACTGATCTCGGCGCAGTTTGAGTGTCGCCTGGCGTTGGCCCTCAGCCGCGAGAACGTGCAGATAGTCGTCGATCGCCCACGCCCACGCTTCCGGTAGGGGTCGCCTGGTGGCGCCGGGAGCGCCTTTCCTGCTCATATCGCCACGATCCTGACCGCATCGTCGATGCTGGCGAAGTCACGGCGGCAACTGTCGCCTGCCAGGGTGATGGGACCTCTGGTTTGCCATGAGCATGGGACCGGGTTGTTCCGGTTGTAGGCCGTGTGT
>LQPB01000034.1 GCA_002102225.1 Mycobacterium interjectum | reverse complement strand
CCGGCCCCCCGCCCACCCGAGCCCGGCGCGCTGGTGCAGGCGCCGTCGAACCTCACCGGAATCTGCGATCGCAGCATCCAGTCGAACATCGACGCCGCGCTAAACGGCACCAAGAGCATCAACGACGTGATCACCGCGGTCGAACCGCGACTGTGGAACATGTCGACGGTATTGCCGATCCTGCAGGACACCACCATCGTGGGGGCCGGACCCAGCGTGGGGAACGTCAGCCTGACGGGCGCGGTACCGGTCGGCATCGTCGGCGACGCCGGCCAGTGGATCAAAACCGGGCCGTAACAGCGCGCCGGCGCCCCTGGTGGGCAGCGAGTTGGCCTTGGAGCAGGCGATATTCGGCACCAACACGGCCCTCAACGGTGCGATCGACCGCGGCCTCAACGCCGGAATCGTGATGCCTGGCGCCGGCGAACAATTCGCCACAACTTCACCGGCGCCCTGCCGCCCCAGCCGGACTTCACGCCGAGCTCCAGCCGGGGGGATCGCTCGACCAGGGTTTGGCGGCCGCATTTGACGTGGCGGGCGTGTTCCTGGGCACGTAAAACGGCATTGAGTCGGGCGAGCCAAAAGTAACGAATTAATCACGAATTTATCCGATTGGGTATTCGCGAAGTTCGTTAATGCAAACAAGCGTTTTCACCACGCCATTTCGATACGCTGCGGCCATCGCAACACCCGCCCGGTCGGGCGACGGGGGTAGAGCGACCACAGGTGTGCTGAACCGGGGAGGTCTTCAGTGTCGTTTCTCATCGCAGCGCCGGAGCTAATTGCCGATGCGGCAAGCAATTTGGCGAACCTTGGCTCGGTCATCGGCTCCGCCAACAGCATGGCCGCCGCGGCGACCACGGGGTTGCTTCCCGCGGCGGCGGACGAGGTTTCGGCGGAAATTGCCGCGCTCTTTTCCTCGCACGCCGCCGGCTACCAGCAACTCAGCGCGCAGGCGGCCGTATTCCACCAGCAGTTTGTGCAAAGTCTGACCGCCGGCGCCGGCAGCTATGCGGCCGCGGAGGTGAACGTCGTGCAGACGCTCGCGAGCGCGGCGCCCGCGCTCGGCATCGACCTGAGCGGTGGGCTCGCCGGCCTGGCGGCCAGCCTGAGCGCAGACCTCAACGCGATCGGTGTCTCGCTGAACGCCGCCGTGTCGGGCAGCCTCGGTGGCAGCCTCGGGGCCAACCTTGGGGGACTGGCACCCCTAGGTGCGGCGATCGCGACGAACGTGAACGGCGGGCTGACGACGTTGGCGCAGACCGGCGGCGCGCTGGCCACCAACGTCGGCACCAGCCTTTCCGGGCTGGCCGGCGGCTTCAACGCCGCGCTGCCGGGGCTGCAGGCCAGCCTGGGCGGCGGGCTTTCCGGGCTGAACGCCTCCATTAATGCCGCGCTGTCGGGCGGCCTGGGCGCCAGCCTTGCGGGGTTGGGGCCGATCGGTGCGACGTTGGCCACCAACTTCAGCAATGGGCTGTCGGGGTTGGTCGGGGCCGGGAACGCGCTCGCGGCGAGCCTCGGCGGTGGGCTGCCCGGCCTGATCGGCGGCCTGAGCCTGGCGTTCCCGGGCCTGGCGGCCAGCCTGAGCGGCGGGCTTTCCGGGTTGAGCGCCTCGCTCAACGCCGCCTTGTCGGGCGGCCTCGGTGCCAGCCTGTCGGGGCTGGGGCCCCTCGGCGCGACGTTGGCCGCCGACATCGGCAGTGGCCTTTCGGGATTGGCGCAGACCGGTGGGGCGCTGGTGGGCAGCTTGGGCGCCGGGCTGCCGGGGCTGCAGGCCAGCCTGAGCGGCGGGCTTTCGGGACTGAGCGGCGCGATCAACGCCGCGCTGTCGGGCGGCTTCGGGGGCAGCCTGTCGGGCCTCGGCGCCGCCCTGTCGGGCGCCTTGCAGACGGGTGGGTCGCTGATCGGCAACCTCGGTGCCGGCCTGCCGGCGCTGATGGGCGGCTTTGCCCTGCCGGCCAACCTGAACGCCGCGCTCGCGGCGCTGGGCGGCGTCTTCGGCTTCAGTCCCAGCCTGGGCGCCAGCATCAGCGCCGGCCTGTCGGGGCTGAGCGCCCAGCTCAACGCCGCGCTGAACGGGGGCCTCAGCATCGGCCTTGCCGGGCTGCCCACCCTGTTTGCCAACCTGGTGGCGCCCTGGCAGGTGCTGCTGACGGCGCCGAGCGTGCCCGCATTCCTGACCCAGTTGCAGGCGATGGAGCTCGGCTTCAACGGCGCGTTGATCACCAACGAGCTGGGCTTCAACGGGGCCCTGGTCGCCCAGGAGACGGCGCTGGAGACGGCCCTGTTCGGCGGCGTCGGCGCCGTGGGCGGGTCGATCGACAGCTTCTTCAACTTCTGGAACACGGTGCTGGGCACCGGCGAGGTGACCTTCGACAGCCTGCTGGGGGCGCAGCTTCCGACCGGCGGCGCCATCCTGGCCAGCCTGGCGATGGGCGCCCCGGCCAACCTGATCGCCGGCGGCGCGCTCGGTGGGTTCCTGGGTGCCGTGGACACCAAGTTCCTGTGGGACCTCAACGTCATCAGCGCGGTGGCAACCTCGCTGACCGGCAACGGCTCCCTGCAGGCCGCGTTGACCGCGGGGATCAACGCGGCCGGCCTGCAGGCTTCGCTGAACGGGGCGCTGGGCGGATCGCTGTTCGCCGGGCTGCCCAACCTCGGGGTGGCGCTGGTGGCGGCGCCCACCGCCGGGTTGCAGGGCCTGGCTTCGGGTCAGCTCAACTTCCTGTCCAACCTGATTCCGGCGGAGGTCGGCTTCAACACCAACCTGGTGAACAGCGAAATCGCTTGGGAGACAAGCACCTTCGGGAGCAACGCCGCTTTCAATGGCGGGCTGAACCGGCTCTTCAACGTGGGCAACCTGATCCTGGGCACCGGCGAGCAGACGGTGAACAGCTTCGTGGGCGGTGTCCAGACGCCGGCCATCGGAACGCTGCTGACCGGCACCGTGGCGCAGGTCTTCAACGGCGGCAACATCGGCGGCATCGAGGGCATCTTCGACCAGACCCTGGCCGCGGGTGCCGATTTCGCCGGCTTGTTCCTGGGCTAGTCGCCCGTGGCCGCCTTGCGCGGCGGGATCACGGTGTCGACGATGGTCGCCAGGTCGCGCCGGTTCGGCGGCTCACCGGTGAGCATGAACTGGTGGTTGATCAGCGCCGGCCCCACTCGCGCGGTCAGCGGCGTGACCGTGGCCGGGTCGAGGTCGCCGTCGTCGACGGCGGTCTGCAGGATCGATTCGAGGATCTTCAGGCGCGGGCACACGACGGCGTCGGCGAAGATGGCGCGCATTTCCGGTTCGTGCAGCAGCTGGTGGATGACCTCCAGTCCGGGGAAGCTCGTCTTGCCGGCCAGCATGTCGCGGTGCGAGGTGAACATCGTCAGCAGGTTCTCCCGGGCAGAGCGGCCCATCCGCAGCTCGGGCAACGGCGGCAGGGCATAGACCAGCGCGGCGTGCACCAGATCGTGCTTGCTGCACCAGCGCCGGTACAAAGCGGCCTTGCCGGTGTGGGCGCGCGCCGCGATCCCTTCCATCGTCAGCCCGCCGTATCCCACTTCGGCCAATTCCGCCAGCGTGGCCTCATACAGCGCACGCTCGAGCACTTCGCCTCGTCGCCGGCTGCGCGTGCCGCTCCGGTCCTGGGTTAGCTGGGGCATTTCTCGATAGTAGCCGCCCGCGTTCCTACCCGCTGCCTCGCGGTGACACGCAGTCGCCTCCGCCCGCCGCGGTAGGGTGCGTCCATGCCCGAGACTCCGCGGCTGCTGTTTGTCCATGCGCACCCCGACGATGAGAGCCTCAGCAACGGCGCCACCATCGCGCACTACACCGCGCGCGGGGCGCAGGTGCACGTCGTCACCTGCACCCTCGGCGAGGAGGGCGAGGTCATCGGCGATCAGTGGGCCGGGCTCGCCGTCGACCACGCGGACCAACTCGGTGGCTACCGAATCGGCGAGCTCACCAGCGCGCTGCGGGCGCTCGGCGTCAGCGCACCCCGCTATCTCGGCGGTGCGGGGCGATGGCGCGACTCGGGCATGCAGGGCACCCCGAACCGGCGGCGCGTGAGGTTCGTCGACGCCGACGAGCGCGAGGCCGTCGGCGCGCTGGTCGCCGTCATCCGCGCGCAGCGCCCGCACGTCGTCGTGACCTACGACCCGGGCGGCGGTTACGGCCACCCCGACCACATCCACGCCCACACCGTCACGACCGCCGCCGTCGCGGCTGCCGGCTCCAGCGACGACTACCCCGGCGAGCCCTGGGCGGTGCCGAAGTTCTACTGGACGGTGTTGGCGGAGAGCGCATTCCATGCCGGTTGGCGGGCGCTGGACCGCGAAGACCTGCTGCCCGACTGGGTGATTCCGCCCCACGAGGAGTTCGACTTCGGATACGCCGACTCCGACATCGACGCCGTCGTCGAGGCGGCCCCGGAAGCGCTCGCCGCGAAGACGGCCGCCCTCGCCGCGCACGCCACGCAGGTCGTCGTCGGCCCGACCGGCCGGGCTTGCGCCCTGTCGAACAACATGGCGTTGCCCATCCTCGCCGCCGAGCACTATGTCCTGGTGGGCGGCTCCGCGGGAGAACGCGACGGGCGCGGCTGGGAAACGGATCTGCTCGCGGGGTTGGGTTTCAGCGCCGCCGCAGCGCGGTAGGCTGCGAAACAGGCAGCCACGGAAGGACTTCGCATGGACCCCGACCTGGACCCTAACCAGCAGCACTGGCAGGACCGCCTCGACAGCCTGCAGTGGGTCATCGGCTCGATACTCGCCAACATCGACAGCGTTCCGACCTGACCGAAACCAAGCCACGCGCCGCGACCGCTCAGGACAGCGGCGCGACGGATCCCGCGATCCGTTTCGTTGTCCTGGCGCTGCTGGCCGTCGACGGGATCCTGTCCGCACTCGCGGGTGCGCTGCTGCTGCCTTCCTATATCGGCTCGATACCGTTCCCGATCAGCGGGCTGCTCAGCGGACTGCTGAACGCGGCGCTGGTCTGGGCCGCGGGGCAGTGGACCACATCCGCGCGGGTAGCCGCCTTGCCGCTGTGGACCTGGCTGCTCATGGTCGCCGCGATGAGCATGGGCGGCCCCGCCGACGACGTCATCCTGGGGGGCCGGGGGCTGATGGCCTACGGGGCCCTGCTGCTGATCGCGCTGGGCGTCGCGCCGCCGGTGTGGGTGTTGTGGCGGCGCGGCCACCACCGCTGATGGGCCGGGTTACGGGAAGAACGGCGGCAGCGGCGGGAGCGGCGGCAGGAAGCTCAAGAACCAGTTGATCTCGGTCTGGATGAAGTAGTTGATCGACGCCGTGGTGGCCGCGACGAAGTTGTTCAGCCCCTGGGCAAAGGTGATGGTGCCACCCAGCCAGTCCAGGAGGTTGAACAGGCCGCTCTGCACCATGGGCTCGAAGAGGTTGTAGAAGTACATGATCTGCGGCGCCACGATCCAGCCGATCCACGGCAGCCAGCCCGCCGCGTACGAGGCCAGCTCGAAGCCGTACTGCACATACGGCTCGATCAGCAGGTAAGCGTTCTCGATCGACTCGGCGATGGGAGCAAACGCGTTCGCCGCCGAAACCGCCGCGGCGTTGGTCACGGCGGCCGGCGCGAGCAGGGCGCTGGCCGCGGTCAGAGCCCTCATGCCCCCGGTGGGCCCCAGCAGCAGCGCGGCGGCCTGGCCGACGCCGCCGAACAGCCCGGCGCTACCGACAAGGTTGGCGGAGCCCGCCACGATGCTCTCGACCTCGGTCACCGCACCGGACACGGCGTTGACGGCGGCGCCGGACAGGGCGTTGATCGCCGCACCGGCCTGACCGGCGATTACCTGGGCTCCGCCGCCGAGCAGGCCCGCGCCGCCACCCAGCAAGTTGGTGGCGCCCGCCACGACGCCCCCGACCTGGCTCACCGCACCCGACACGGCTCCGCCGGCCACCGCGGCCGCCCCGGTCGCACCGCCACCACCCAGCAGCGTCGCGGCGGGGGCGTTCGCCGCGGCGGCGAGGTTCTGCGCTGCGTCCGCCTCGGCCGCCGCATACGCGCCGGCACCGGCGCTCAGCGTCTGGACGAACTGCTCGTGGAACCCTGCGATCTGCGCGCTGATCTGCTGATAGCCCAGCCCGTGCTCAGAAAGAAACGCGGCGACCTGCGCCGATACCTGATCGGCGGCGGCCGCCGCCACCGCGCTGGTCGGGACCGCCGCCGCGGCGTTGGCCGTGCTGAGCGTCGATCCGATGCCGGACAGGTCCGAAGCCGCTGCAGCCAGCGCCCCCGGGTCGGCGAATAGGAACGACATCTAGCACCTCTCTGAGATAGGACGGATGGTAACGCGGTCGCGGCGGGTTAGCGGGCAAGTCCAACAAACACATAGCAAAGGGCCGCGGGTGCGGCCGCCGGGCCGGGATGTCGGCGGCGGAGTGGCCGCGGTCGGGCGCTACTGTTGCGCGTATGGCACCCTTGCCCAAGGTTTCACAGGTTGGGCCGGGCGGATGAAATTCGATCGTGGGGAAGTTACACCAACGTGCCACTGACACCGGGAACACCGGAGCCTCTGGAGCCCGTCGCCCTGCCGAGCCCCGTCGTTCCGGCTGCGGCCCCACCGAGGGCCGGCTCGTCGGCGTTGCGGCGTGTGCTGCGGCGGGCCCGGGACGGGGTCGCGCTGAACCTCGACGAGGCGGCCGTCGCGATGACGGCGCGCGGCGAGGATCTGGCCGACCTGTGCGCCAGCGCGGCGCGGGTGCGCGACGCGGGCCTCGAGTCGGCCGGGCGGCGCGGGCCGAGCGGACGGTTGCCGATCAGCTATTCGCGCAAGGTGTTCATCCCGGTCACCCACCTGTGCCGCGACACGTGCCACTACTGCACCTTTGTCACCGTCCCCGGCAAACTGCGGGCCCGGGGCGCCGGGATGTACCTGGAGCCCGACGAGATCCTCGACATCGCCCGCCGCGGGGCCGAACTGGGTTGCAAGGAGGCGCTATTCACCCTCGGTGACCGGCCAGAGGACCGCTGGCCGGATGCGCGTGACTGGCTCGACCAGCGCGGCTACGACTCCACGTTGTCCTACGTGCGGGCGATGGCCATCCGGGTGCTGGAGGAGACCGGGCTGCTGCCGCACCTGAACCCCGGCGTGATGAGCTGGTCGGAGATGTCGCGGCTCAAGCCGGTCGCGCCGTCGATGGGCATGATGCTCGAGACCACGTCGCGGCGGCTGTTCGAGACGAAAGGGCTTGCGCACTACGGCAGCCGGGACAAAGACCCGGCGGTGCGGCTGCGCACGCTGACGGACGCGGGACGGCTGTCGATTCCGTTCACCACCGGGCTGCTCGTCGGCATCGGCGAGACACTGCCCGAACGGGCGGACACCCTGCTGGCGATCCGCAAGTCGCACAAAGAGTTCGGGCACGTCCAGGAAGTGATCGTGCAGAACTTCCGGGCCAAGGAACACACCGCGATGGCCGCCGTTCCGGACGCCGGGATCGAGGACTACCTGGCGACCGTGGCGGTCGCGCGGTTGGTGCTCGGGCCGGGAATGCGCATTCAGGCGCCGCCCAACCTGGTGTCGCGGGAGGAGTGCCTGGCGCTGATCCGCGCCGGCGTCGACGACTGGGGCGGCGTCTCACCGTTGACCCCCGACCACGTGAACCCCGAACGGCCCTGGCCCGCGCTGGACGAGCTGGCCGCGATCACCGCCGAGGCGGGATACGACCTGGTGCAGCGGTTGACCGCGCAGCCCAAATACGTCCAGGCCGGCGCGGCGTGGATCGACCCGCGGGTGTCGGGACACGTTGCGGCGCTGGCCGATCCGCGGACCGGCCTGGCCCGCGACGTCAACCCGGTCGGCATGCCCTGGCAGGAGCCCGACGACGTCGAGTCTTCCGGCCGGGTCGACCTGCACGCGGCGATCGACACCGAGGGCCGCAGCAGCGAAGCCCGCAGCGACCTCGACAGCGCGTTCGGCGACTGGGAATCGATTCGTGCGCACGTGCACGAGCTGGGCGCGCAGGGCGCCAAAGCACCAGAACGCCTGGACACCGACGTGCTCGCCGCGCTGGCCTCGGCCGAACGCGATCCCGCCGGCTGCACAGACGACGAGTACCTGGCGTTGGCGACCGCCGACGGCCCGGCGCTGGATGCGGTTGCCGCGCTGGCGGATTCGTTGCGCCGCGAGGTGGTCGGCGACGACGTGACCTTCGTGGTGAACCGGAACATCAACTTCACCAACATCTGCTACACCGGCTGTCGGTTCTGCGCCTTCGCGCAGCGCAAGGGCGACGCCGACGCGTACTCGCTGTCCACCGAGGAGGTGGCCGACCGCGCCTGGGAGGCGCACGTCGAAGGCGCCACCGAGGTGTGCATGCAGGGCGGCATCGATCCCGAGCTGCCGGTGACCGGATACGCCGAGCTGGTGCGAGCGGTCAAGGCTCGGGTGCCGTCGATGCACGTGCACGCGTTTTCGCCGATGGAGATCGCCAACGGTGTGACCAAGAGCGGGTTGAGCATTCGCGAGTGGCTGATCAGTCTGCGCGAGGCGGGTTTGGACACCATTCCCGGCACCGCCGCCGAGATCCTCGATGACGAGGTGCGCTGGGTGCTCACCAAGGGCAAGCTGCCGACGTCGATGTGGATCGAGATCGTCACCACCGCGCACGAGGTGGGCCTGCGGTCCTCGTCGACGATGATGTACGGGCACGTCGACAGCCCGCGGCACTGGGTCGGCCACCTCAACGTGCTGCGCGACATCCAGGACCGCACCGGCGGTTTCACCGAGTTCGTACCGTTGCCGTTCGTGCACCAGAGCTCGCCGCTGTACCTGGCCGGCGCGGCGCGACCCGGCCCCACCCATCGCGACAACCGGGCGGTGCACGCGCTGGCCCGGATCATGTTGCACGGCCGCATTTCTCACATCCAGACCAGCTGGGTCAAGCTCGGCGTCGAGCGCACCCGGGTGATGCTCAACGGCGGCGCCAACGACCTGGGCGGCACGCTGATGGAGGAGACCATCTCGCGGATGGCGGGGTCCGAACACGGGTCATCGAAGACCGTGGCGGAGCTGGCCGCCATAGCCGAGGGCATCGGACGCCCGGCGCGCCAGCGCACCACCACCTACGCCCCGCTGGCCGCGTAGTTCGCTTACCCGTCGGGGGCGGCGGGTATACCGGACGCCGTGAAGCGACAGATCGACGACGAGCGATTCCCGGAATGGCGGCCCTTCCTGGACGCCGTGCAGCGGCGCCGACCCGACGCGGGCACCTGGTGCGAGGCCTGGACGGTCCGCGACGTGGTCATCCACCAAGCCGGAAACGCCGAGGAGCTCGCCCGGGTGCTCGGCGCCCACCTGGAGGGCGAACCCGTCGGCACGCGCGGCTTCGAGGAGCGCGAGGCCCCGCTGCGCGCCCTCGACGATGCGGACCTGTGGGACGCGTTTCACGACCGGATGGCAGCCCTGAACGAGGTGGCGGTCGCCGCCGACGGCGTTTCGCCGGATACCGACGTCGCCTGGACCGGTCGCACCATGAAGGTGCCGTGGTTCGCCGAGCACATGCGGGAGGAGCTCGTGTTGCACGGCTGGGACATCGCCGGGGACTGCGATCCCCGCACGGCGTTCCAGGCCGGGCTGGCCGAGCCCTGGATGACCTCGCACAGCGTCGTGGCGGTCGGACGTCCACTGCTTGCCAAGGGCGCCAAGGGATTACGCCCGGCTGAGCGAATCGAAGCCCGACTGCGCGTTGCCGGCACCGACGATGTGCTGCTCAGCGCTGAAGCCGAGCAGACCACCATCGCGATGGCCGAGCCCGAAGGCCCGGCCACCCTGGAAACCGATGCGGCCGCGCGGGTGCTACTGCTTTGGGGCCGTCGGCCCGCGGACCCGTCGCGGATCTGCAGCGACGCCGGCCCCGTGACGCTGGGCCGACTACGCCGTCTGCTCAGCGGCTACTGAAGTCTCGGTCAGTAGTTGTTGCAGCTGCCGGCCACCGACAGCACGTCGTTGAAGTACGGCGCGGCCTGCGGCATGGCCTGGATCTGGCGGGCCATCTGCAAGCGCTTCGGCGGCGGCGACGCGAGGAACTGGTTCAGGTAACTCACCGCGATCGGCGATGCGGTGAGCTGCGCGGCGGCAGCCGGGTCCGTCGCGTTGAGCGCCGCCATCACCTGCCCGTAGTTGCACGTCGTGTTGATGACCGGATCCAGGGGATCCGCGGATGCGATCCCGGAACCAGCAGTCAACGCGAACGCCACGCCGCCAACGGCGGCGGCAAATTTGGTCAACGACAGCCTTGCCATCTGTGGACACCTTCCCCATTCAATGCACCGTCTGAAAACGGCGACGACATCAGCCCAACGGTTGCCGTCTGCGGTCGAGGCTACCAGGCCCCGTGAGCTTTCATCCTCGCAATCGTTATCGCACAGGAAGCTCTAATCGTAACTTTATGCAGGTCAGGGCCATGCGGAGGATGTTCGCCGTGAGTGAAAGCGGGCCGGGGCGGGGCCCGGCGGCCCGGCGGCGGGCGTGCACGCCGGTTTTGCGTCCGCCTCGTGCATGCCAAGTGGTTGACGTGTATGTGCAACGTCTAGTATCAGTAACCGAAAGCTTTCGCCGAGGCGGCCGGAGCGTCGCGGCGAGCCGAACAGCAGCCCACCCGCGGTACATGGACAGAGCTGGAGGAGACGTCTGTGACGTACACGATCGCCGAACCCTGCGTCGACATCAAAGACAAGGCATGCATCGAGGAGTGCCCGGTCGACTGCATCTACGAGGGCGCCCGGATGCTGTACATCCACCCCGATGAGTGCGTCGACTGCGGGGCATGCGAGCCGGTCTGCCCCGTCGAAGCGATCTACTACGAGGACGACGTGCCGGAGCAGTGGAGCCAGTACACCCAGATCAACGCCGACTTCTTCGTCGAGCTGGGGTCGCCGGGCGGTGCGGCGAAGGTCGGCCTGACCGAGAACGACCCCCAAGTGGTCAAGGACCTGCCCCCACAGGGCGAAGGCGACTGAGCGGGCCGGTGCCGCAGCAGCCCGAGGTGAGGGCGCGCCCCCCGTACGGGAAAGTTTCGGCGTCCCTGCCCGAGTTTCCCTGGGACACCCTGGCCGACGCGAAAGCGGTGGCCGCGGCCCATCCGGGCGGAATCGTCGACCTGTCCGTCGGCACCCCGGTCGACCCGGTCGCGCCCGTCATCCGGGAGGCGCTGGCCGCAGCGGGCTCCGCTCCGGGATATCCGGCCACCGCCGGCACCCAGCGCCTGCGCGAATCGGCGGCGGCGGCGCTGGCCCGCCGCTTCGGAATCACCGGGGTGGCCGAGGCGGCCGTGCTGCCGGTGATCGGCAGCAAGGAGCTCATCGCGTGGCTGCCGACGCTGCTGGGCCTGGGTGCGGCGGACGTGGTCGTGGTGCCGGAGCTGGCCTACCCGACCTATGACGTCGGGGCCCGCCTGGCCGCGGCGCAGGTGCTGCGCGCGGATTCCCTGACCCAGGTCGGCCCGCGGTCGCCGGCGCTGTTCTACCTCAACTCGCCGAGCAATCCGACCGGACGTGTGCTGGGCGTCGAGCACTTGCGCAAGGTCGTCGGGTGGGCCAGGGACCGACGGCGTCAGCAAAACGTAATCGTCGCCTCCGACGAGTGCTACCTGGGCTTGGGCTGGGAGGCGCAACCGCTGTCGGTGCTGCATCCGTCGGTCTGCGACGGCGACCACACCGGGTTGCTGGCGATCCACTCGCTGTCGAAGACCTCATCGCTGGCCGGTTATCGGGCGGGTTTCGTGGCGGGCGATGCGGCACTGGTCGCCGAGCTGTTGGCGGTTCGCAAGCACGCCGGGATGATGGTGCCGACGCCGGTGCAGGCCGCCATGGTGGCCGCGCTCGACGACGACGCCCACGAGCAGCTGCAGCGCACGCGCTACGAACGGCGGCGGGCGGCCCTGTTGCCGGCGCTGCGCGCGGCCGGCTTTGCCGTCGACCATTCCGAGGCGGGCCTGTATCTGTGGGCCACCCGCGACGAGCCCTGCCAGGACAGCGTCGCGTGGCTGGCCACCCGCGGTGTCCTGGTGGCGCCCGGGGAGTTCTACGGCCCGGGCGGCGCCCGCCATGTGCGGGTCGCGCTGACCGCCACCGACGAACGCATCGCCGCCGCGGTTCAGCGACTCTCGTAGACGGGTGGCGGCGACCCGTCTACGCCGCGCTTGCGACCGCCACTAGCCAAGCTCAGGCAGAATGCTTGGTCGTGACTAGTTCGGCTGGCGGATCGGCGGGCAAACTGCACATCCCGACGTCTATCGGGGACATAGCCAAACGGGTGTTCCTCGGCAAGCCGCTGATCACCGAGGAGCTGGCAAGCGAGAAGCTGTCGAATCCGGTTGCGCTGGGAGCGCTTTCGCCGGATGCGATCTCGTCGACGGCGTATGGCCCCGAGCAGATCCTGATCGAACTGCTGCCGCACGCGGGTCTGGCGGCGTTCGTGCTGTTGCTGCCGGTCACCGGTGTCATCCTGCTGATCCTGATGTTCGTGGCCGCGTCGTATCGGCAGGTCGTCATGGCCTACACCCGGGCGGGCGGGTCGTACATCGTGGCGCGGGAGAATTTCGGGCCCCGGGTGGCGCAGGTCGCCGCCGCGGCGCTGTTGATCGACTACGTGGTCACCGTGGCGGTCCAGGCGGCGGCGGGCACGGTCGCGGTGGCGTCGGCGATACCGGCCCTGGGTCCGCACAGCCTGAAGATCACCGTCGGCGTGGTGCTGATCATCTGCTACCTGAACCTGCGCGGATTACGGGAAGCGGGCTGGCCATTCGCCGCGGCAACCTACTTCTTCGTTGTCATGATCGGCCTCACGATCGTTGTCGGCGTCATCCGCGAAATTTTTTGGGAATTACCTGTATACGATCCGCACCAGCTGAGCGGCACGGTGCCGGTGCAACACGGTAGCGGTCTGGTGATGGGCGTAACGATACTGACCTTGCTGCGCGCGTTCGCCAACGGCGGTTCGTCGCTGACGGGTGTTGAAGCGATCTCCAATACGGTCGATGTATTCCGAAAGCCGCAGGGCGTGAACGCACGTCGGGTGCTTACCGCCATGGCCTGCATTCTCGGGTTCTTGCTGGCGGGCGTCGCTTATCTGGCATACGCCACCCACTCGACGCCGTACCTCAGCGAATATCCGTCGGTGTTGTCACAGGTCGGTCGGGCCGTCTTCGGGAACGGCGTGATCGGAAACGTCTTCTTCATCCTCGTCCAGGCATCGACCGCCGCCATCTTGTACGTGGGCGCAAACACAAGCTTTAACGGCTTCCCCGCGCTGGCGAGTTTCGTGGCCGAGGACCGCTTCCTGCCCCGGCAGCTGACGAAACGCGGTCACCGCCTGGTGTTTTCGAACGGGATCCTCACACTGACGGCGCTGTCTGTGGCGCTGCTCGTGGCGACAGGCGGCTCGGTCAACGCGCTGATCCCGGTTTTCGCGATCGGCGTGTTCACCGGGTTCTCGATGGCCGGCTACGGGATGACCAAACACCACCTGACCCACCGGGAACCGGGATGGCGGCGACGGCTGGCGATCAACCTGTCCGCGGGGATCTTGTCGACGATCGTGGTGGGCATCTTCGCGGTGGCGAAGTTCACCGAGGGCGCCTGGCTCGTCGTCGTCGTCTTCCCGGTGCTGGTCTTTTTGCTGATCCGGCTCAATCGCGAATACCGCGCGGAGGCGGCCATTCTCGAGATGTTCCGCACCGACCGGCCCGAGTTGGTGAAGTACGCCAGGCACCGCGTGTTCGTGTTCGTGAATTCGGTCGACCTCGCGACGATCGAGGCCCTGCGCTACGGCAGGGGATTGCGGGCCGACGAGCTCATCGCGGTGCACTTCATGGTCGACGCGGCCTATGCCGCGCAGCTGCGAAAGCGTTGGGATCACTTCGAACTCGACACGCGGCTGCGGGTGGTGGACTGCCCGGACCGCCGGATCAATCGGTCGGCGCAGGTGCTGGTCGCCAAGGCGGTGCAGGAACAAAGGGACACCAACGTCACGGTGTTGCTGCCGCGCCGCACCTATTCGCCGCTGCTGGGCAGGCTGTTGCACGACCGCACCGCCGACAAGATCGCCCGGGCGGTCAGCCTGATCCCGGACGCGGCGGCGACGATCGTCCCGTACGACGTGGAGTCGCGGATCAAGGAGGCCTTCCCCGACGACTTCGAACATCGGATCGCGCGCGGACTCGACCGGGTCGAGGCGTTGGTCCTGAAGGACGAGGAGCGGGATGTCGAAGCCTACGAACACCCCGAACGGCCGTCGGTGATCACCGTGGCCGGGCTCATCCCGGGCCAGCGCGCCACCGTCGAGGGGCGGGTCACCCAGGTCGAGGACATCACCAAGCGGCGCCGCACGCTCCGGTGGATCGTCGTCGGCGACGACAGCGGCGAACTCAACGTCACGTTCCGCCCCGGGCGCGGGGGCGCCGACATCCAGCCCGGCCAGCTGTTGCGGATCACCGGCAAGGCGCGACAGAGCGGGAAGAAGGCGGTGTCGATGGTCGACCCGGCGTATCACGTGATCGACGACCCCGCCAAGGCCGAGGAGGCGGGGGAGTCCGACGAGACCGGAAAGGGGCAGGCGTGAAACGAGTGGCCGCCGTGTTGGTGTCGGTGCTGGGCCTGGCGTACACCGCCAACGGCTATCGGCCGTTGACGAGGGATCGCTTCGGGTCGGGCATCGCGTTCGCCCACGGCGTGTTCGCGTCGGAGCTTCCGATGCAAACCCTCGCCGTCCAGCTGGCGGCCGTGGCTGCGGTGTCGCGCCGGCTGCCGCCGCGGACGCGCCGGCTCAGCTGGCTGGTCTCGGCGCTGTCGTGGCTGGGGCTGGTGGGCCTGCGCCGGGTCGGACGGCAGGCGGACGAGCCGCTGACCGCCGCGCTGGACGCCGCGCTGGGTCCCGACCGTCGCACCGAGTCGGGCGATCTGTGGAAGCGGCCCGCGGCCGGGGGCGCTACCGCGAAGAGGCCCGGCCCGGCGCGGATGCTGCGGATCTACCGCGACTACGCGCACGACGGCGACATCAGCTACGGCGAGTGCGGCTCGCGCAACCACCTGGACATCTGGCGCCGGCCCGACTTGGATCGCGGCGGGCGGGCCCCGGTCCTGCTCCAGGTTCCCGGCGGCGCCTGGATGGTCGGAAACAAACGCGGGCAGGCGCATCCGCTGATGAGCCACCTGGCCGAGCTCGGCTGGATCTGCGTCGCGATCAACTACCGGCTCAGCCCCCGCTCCACGTGGCCCGATCACATCGTCGACGTCAAGCGCGCGATCGCCTGGACGAAAGAACACATCGCCGACTACGGCGGCGATCCGGACTGGATCGCCATCACCGGGGGCTCGGCCGGCGGCCACCTCTCGTCGCTGGCCGCGCTGACCCCCAACGATGCGCGCTTTCAGCCGGGCTTCGAGGGCGCCGACACCCGCGTGCAGGCCGCCGTCCCGTTCTACGGGGTGTATGACTTCGGATCGCGCGAGGCGATGCATCCGTTGATGGCGCCGATCGTCGCCAAGCGCGTGTTCAAGCAGAGCCTGACCGACGTCGGCGAGTCCTTCCGGGTCGCCTCGCCGATCACCCACGTCCGCGAGGACGCGCCACCGTTTTTCGTGCTGCACGGTACCAACGATTCGCTGATCCCGGTCGAGCAGGCCCGGCGCTTCACGGCGCGGCTGCGCGAGGTCAGCCGCCAGCCCGTGGCGTACGCCGAGTTGCCCTGCGCGCAGCATGCTTTCGACATCTTCGGGTCGGCCCGCGCGGCGAACGCCGCGGTGGCCGTCGAGCAATTCCTCGCTGAGACCTACGCATCGCGACACAGCTGAGGGTCGGCCCGGCGTGCCCAGCTCAGTGGTAGCGACTTGAGCGCGAAACTCTTCGACGGGAATTTGATCTCCGGCGTATAGCCCTCCGGTAACCGGAAGTCGGGGATCTGCGTGAGCCACTCGTCGACGACGATGGCCAGTTCTATCCGTGCCAGATGGGAACCGATGCAACGGTGTGGGCCGCCGCCAAATCCCCAGTGCCGGTGCACTTTTCCGTCCATGACCAGTTCGTCGGTGGAGATCTCGTCGCTGCCGTCGCGGTTGATCGCGGCCGTGCACAACCGCACCGGCGTGCCCGGGGGCAGCGTCATGCCGCCCACCTTGACGAAGTCGGTGGTGACTCGAGCCGCCAACGGTGCCGCCGGCTCGAGCCGGACGATCTCCTCGATGAAGACCTTGGTCTGCTCGGGGTCGCCCCGAAGCTCCCTGCGCAGCTGTGGTCGGCGCGCCAATTCGAACAGCGAAAATCCGATCGCCGCGGCCACCGTGTCCAGACCGGACAGAATCAACAGGTGGCTCATGCCGAGTAGCTCGAGGTCGGTGAGATCGCCCGGAGCGGTCATCACTTCGGACAGCATGTCCGAGCCCGGGCTCTCCCGGCGTTGCCGGATGACGTCGGTGAAATACCTCAGCAGCTCGTTGCCCTCGGGGCTGCCGTCCACCGCGGCGTCCTTCCACGCGATCACGCGGTCGCGGTCCTCCAGCGGCAGCCCGCAGAGGTCCATGAAGACCTGATACGGATAGAGGCGGCCGAAGGCCGCCATCACCTCGCACTCGCCCCGCGCCGCGAGGGCGGCGATCATCTCGATCGCGTGGCGCCTCATCACGGGCCGGGATTTCGCCAAGGCGTGCGGGCTGAAATACGGCTGCAGGATCTTGCGGTACCGGGTGTGCTCGGGAGGGTCGAACGCCGAGGGCAGCACCGGCACCGGGCTGCCCGGGGGCTGAAGCGCGAGATGCGCTGAGAAGAGGTTCGGTTCGCACAGCGCCCGCAGTACGTCCTCGCGGCGCGTGAGGTAATAGGCGCCGTTCATGAACACGACCGGCTCCGCGTCCCGCAACGCCTTCCATCCCACACCTCGATCCGCGGCCATCGGCAACGAGGAATGCTCCAGCCGCGGTAGGTGGAACGTGCGTGCTTGGCTGTCGGCGGGAGCGTGGGCTGATTTTATCTGTCCGGGGTTTGATTGTTGCGCAACAGAATCCATTGATTTGTCCTGGAGTGGTGTTGGCGGCCCGACCCGCCGCGGCTGCGCGCGGTTCGGCTTGGTCGGGCCGAATAGCGTGATTCGATGTTTGCGTGGGCCTTACCGGACCGCGCCAGATGGCGCGATGGCCCGGCGCCGGCCTTTCAGCAGCGGGCGACGCAGAGTCGCGTCAACGCATCCCGGTCATCAGGAGGGGGCGCGGGTGCGGCCCAGCGGACGCGATCCGGCTGCAACGTCGACGCGCCAAACGACGCCGGCAGGGCAAACCAGCCCGATTGCGGCGACAAAGACAAATGGGTCACGCTGGCCGGCCGGTCGCGCGTCATCCACATGCTGTGGAAGGGCTTCTTGTTTGCCGGGGTGGACCCCGGTGAAAAGCCCTGGGCCGCAGCGCGAAGTTCGATCTGGCCGGGGTGCGCCGGGACACCCGGGGTCGCATGGGTCCACGCCGCCGGCTCGGGAAGTGTGGGCGCGGAGAACTGGGGACGCAACGATGAACCCGCGATCAGGGCGACGAACACGCTCAGCGCGGCGACGATCGCGGTGGCCGACCGCCACCGCCGAGTCGCACCAGCGAGCCGAGGGTTCACAGTGGCAGCATCGTACAACGCGAGGCTTGGGTGGCAACCTGTGAGAATGCTCAAAAGTTGGTGCGGCCGCTCGCAGGTTGGCTGAGGGTTCTTCCGCAATAACCGGCCGGGTCAACGTATCGAACGTGTTCGGCATGACCTACCAACGGCGTACGGCCTGCGTTTGGTGGGACTGGGTTGCGAATTGCTGGTGAAGCCCGCGGGCCCGTCTATCCGCCGTAAGGTGGACGAGGCATCTGGAAGCGACGACGTCCATTGCGTAAGACGAAGCTTGTCGGCGATGTGCTCTGCCCCCTCGGCATTGCGCTGACCATGTTGGCCCCCGGCTGCGCATTGGCGGCCGGGATCACTCGAAAATTCGTGTTGGGCAGGGCCGTTGGTCCATTTGCGGACCCGGCAGGGACGTTCGCTGCCACCCAGCTCGACGGCACGGAGAGTTTGCCCAGGGACGTTGCCGCGCCCACGCGCGCGAGCACCGGGCCCCGAAGGCCTTCCGAACTGACGGCTCCGGCCGCGGGAGCGACCGCCCGGGCGGCTTGCTTGGCCAGCTGGAGCCCGAGAAGTCTGGAGCCCGTCCCGAATTGTGCTGCCGAAAACACCGCGTAGGTCGTCGACCAGAACGGTTGCGCGGGGCCGACTAGGAAGGTGTCGAAGTCGCCGAAGGCGGCGAGGATCGTCGAGTAGGCGGCCCCCGGGAAAGGGGCGGCCGCAGAGGGGCCGGCCGATGCCCCCGCCGCCGGGATTGGCAGTTGTTGCAGCAAAGCGGGCGTCAGCTGCGCAAGGGTGATCTGAGCCTCTCCAGTTGCGATGCCGGTGGCTTGGCCCACGGCGGCGGCCTGCGCGGATTGGCCAGCGGCAGTTGCGGTTTGCGGAGGCTGGCTGAATGGTGTCAGTACGGCCGCGGTCGCCGAGTCCGCGGCGTAGGCGTACATGGCGGCGGCGTCCTGAGCCCACATCTCGACGTATTGCGCCTCGGTGGCCGCGATCGCCGGCGTGTTCTGCCCGAAGAAGTTGGTGGCGACAAGTACGGCCAACTCAACGCGGTTGGCGGCGATCACGGACGGCGCCACAGTTGCGGCAAGCGCCGCCTCGAAGGCGGCCGCCGCGGCCCGAGCTTGGCCGGCAGTTTGCCCGGCCTGCGCGGCCGTCGCCGTCGCCCAAGCCACATACGGTGCGACCGCGGCGGCCATCGCCAGCGATGCATCACCGGACCATAGGCCCTGCATGTCCGAAAGTGCGGAGGAGTAGCCGGCGGCGTAGGAATCCAGTTGTGCGGCAAGCGCATCCCAGGCCGACGCGGCCGCCATCATCGGTCCGGAGCCCGGGCCGCTATACATCCTGGCCGAGTTGATCTCGGGCGGCAGCGCACCGAAATCAAGCATCGACGATCCTTTCTCGACCGCGCGACAGTCATCGCGGTGGACGGTTGGGGAGGCCTGGTTTGCCGTGCTGCACGGTTGGCGGTTATCCGCCGAGCGACGGCCGGGGCATAGTGAACTTGCGCGGCCCCACCCGCAGCACATTGTTGACCGAGGAACCCGACAATAGGCTCGACTTGGCGCCCGTGCCTGTGGCCGGCATGCCGTTCCACATGTTGCTCACCGGGACTTCTTCCCAGGACGGGCCGCCGCCTAGGTCCGCGTCCGAAAGCCAGTGCGGCTCGGCGATGGGGCCGAGCGCCGGATTCGTGATTGTCCAACTTTGCGGGACGGACATGGTGCCGAGTGTCGTCCCGGTGCCAGCGCTGGCAACTACCGGACCCCGCATCAGCGCTGAACTCGCCCTGGCCGCATCGGCGGCACCGCCGACCGCTTTCGCCGCCGCGCCGGCCTCTTGCAGCCCGACCCGCTGTGCACCAGTCCCGAAGCTTCCCGCAGACGTCAATGTGCGGCTGATGCCGTCACCGAGATTTATCGGCGACGTGAAGGTATTGAAGTTGCTGAACCCCGTGAGCAGCGGCGACGGAATCAACGACTCCAACTCCGCCAAGGGAGACGCCGCTGCCGACGCGGATGAGCTTGAAATCCCCGTTGTGGCAAGCGCTTGCAGCTGCTGTGGCACGTTCGCCATCAGCTGCGAGAGGACTGTCTGGGCATTTCCTGACGTCGAAGTATCCATCACTTGTGTCGTAGCCGCGGCTTGGCTGAGCGCGGCGCCGGTGCTGGTGGTCTGCGGCGGCTGGGTGAATTGCGTCAGCGTGGTGGCGGCCGACGAAGAGGCGGCGTAGCTATACATCGCGGCGGAGTCCTGGGACCACATCTGCTCGTACTGCGCCTCCGTGGCCGCAATCATCCCGGTGTTCTGCCCGAAAACATTGGTTGCCACGAGCGCGGCCAACTGGGTGCGATTCGCGGTGACCAGCGGCGGCGGAACGGTTGCGGCGAACGCCGCTTCGTACGCGGCCGCCGCCTCGCGAGCCCGACTGGCGGCCTCCTGGGCTTGCGTCCCTGCGGTCGTCAGCCACGCCACAAAGGGCGCGGCCGCGTTGACCATCGCCACGGACGCACTGCCCGACCAACTTTCGCCCTGCAACTGCGCGATCACCGAGGAGTAACCGCGGGATACTGATTCCAGCGCGCCGGCCAGTGCATCCCAGGCGGCAGCGGCAGCCATCATCGATCCCGAGCCGGCGCCCCCATACATCCTGGCGGAGTTGATCTCGGGCGGCAGCGCCCCGTAGTCCAACATCGGTAGGCCCCTCAATCCGCCGGTTCGCCCGAATCAGGACGCGTGTACCTCCGAACACACGCCGGGCAGGTCGCCGCTACGGCGGCCGCGTCCAGCGACGAGCTTGATTGCGCATATCGGCGAAAACTCAACGGCCCCATACGGTCCTCCGCATCACACGTGGCTGGCAAACCGGCCAGCCGCATACTGGTGATTCTGTTCCGTAGGGACCGTTGGACGTCGACGCCGACGCGCGGTTAATGGCGAGCCCCACCGCCATCGTGCGTTGCCAATTGTGCGCTCATGGCTGGCAACGTGACTGCACTTACTTGTGGACCAGTCAAACGGTACTGAGGTCGTCCGGCAAGGTGGAACTGCCGATGTACAGCCGATTACCAGCTAACATCATTGATACTTCAAGCTGGACGCGCGGCTTCGTCAGGGGCGCGCTCGATTCCCGCGCGAGATGGCTGCGGCGGTCGGCTCGCCGCGCCGGTACAAGGCCGCAGCGGTGGCTGGGCCATGCCTGAGAACCGTTGGTTCTCAGGCACAACAACTGTCGCGATAGCGGGTTCTTGTGCTGAACCGAAGGCAAACACGAAGACGTCACGCCGAAATCGGGCCCCCAACCCGCCGCCGTCTCGTTGGTCTGCCGACGCGCCGCGGATCACCCCGACCGGCCCGGGTGGTGACTCCTCACAGCCGTCTGGACGTACGGGCCGAATTGGCTGCAAATCTCCTGTAAATCGGCCAAGTTAGCTTGTCGAACCCGTTTCGCTTGATTACCAAAGACGTACGACGTGCGTTGGCGGGACGGGTCTCCGGGTTGTCAACGCACGATGGCGGTGGGGCTCGCCAATAACCGCGCGTCGCTGATGACGGCCAACGGTCCCTGCGGAACAGACACCAAATGGTCGGCTGGCCGGGTGTGCAGCCTTATTGTGACGCGGGAGGATCGTCAGTGGCCGTTCAGCTTTCGCTTCATTCACGTGATCGATGTCCCATAACGCTGGGCTGCCGGGTGCGGAATTGTTCATAAACCCAATGAGATCTGGCTCCGTATGCGCACAGGGTGGCTCGACGGCCACGCCTACATCGCCGGTGAAAGGTAGATAACGCGTGGCCCGTTCACATCGCATCGTGGTTTGGGATCCGGAAGACGACGTGGCCTGGAACGCCGGAAACCACGCCATCGCCCGCCGCAACCTGGTGTGGCAGGTCGTGAATGTGCATGTCGCGTTTTCGATTTGGTACCTCTGGTCGGTGATGGTGCTGTTCATGCCGCAGTCGGTCTACGGTTTCTCGACCGGTGACAAGCTGCTGGTGGGCGCGACCGCGGCGCTGGTCGGGGGGCTGGCGCGCATACCCTATTCCATGGCGGCCAACTGGTTCGGCGGCCGCAACTGGACGATGTTTTCGGCGGTGTTGCTGTTGTTCCCGACAGCGGGGGCCATCTTTCTGCTTGCCCACCCCGGCCTGCCGTTATGGCCATACCTGGTGTGTGCCGCATTGACCGGCCTGGGCGGCGGCAATTACTCCGCGTCGCTCGCCAAGGTGGACGGCCTGTTTCCGCAGCGGCTCAAGGGCTTTACGTTGGGCCTCACCGGTGGGATGGCCAACCTCGGGTCCGCGGGCATCCAGGCCGTCGGTCTGGTGGCGCTGGCCACGGCGGGCCACGAGGCGCCGTATTGGGTATGCGCGATCTACCTGGTGCTACTGGCCATCGGCGGTGTCGGCGCGGCGCTGTTCATGGACAACGTCGTCGCGCACCGCACGGGGCTGTCGCTGGACAACCTGCGGGCGATCCTCGCGGTTCCCGACACGTGGGCGATCTCGTTTTTGTACTTGTGCGCCTCCGGTTCGTTCCTCGGATTTGCCTTCGCGTTCGGTCAGATCTTGCAGCACAACTTCGTCGCCGCCGGCGAAAGCCATGGGCAGGCGTCGCTGCACGCCGCGGAGGTCGCCTTCGTGGGTCCCCTGCTGGGGTCGCTGGCGCGAATCATCGGCGGGAAAGTCAGCGACCGGTTCGGCGGCGGCCACGTGACGCTCGCGGTCTTCGCCGCCTCGATCGTGGCGGGCGGGTTCCTGGTGAGCGTCAGCGCGCACGCCGATGCAGCCGAGGACCGGGGCGCCGCCGTGACGGGTTTTACGTTGGTCGGCTACATCATCGGGTTCATCGCGTTGTTCATTTTCTGCGGCGCCGCCAAAGCGGCTGTGTACAAGCTGATTCCGTCGGTCTTCGAAAAGCGCGCCCGGGCGCTGGGGATCGCTGCGGCCGAACGCGGTCACTGGGCCCGCGTCCGGTCGGGGGCGCTGATCGGCGTCGCCGGCGCCTTCGGGGCGCTCGGGGGTGTGGGAATCGACCTGGCGCTGCGGCAATCCTACGACACCACCGGCACCGAGACGCCGGCGTTGTGGACCTTCCTGCCGTGCTACATCGCCGCCGCGGCGCTGGTCTGGTACCGCTACGTGCGACCCGACGCCGATCGCGTGGCGATGCCGGAGTCGGTGCGAGTGCCCGCGGAGGAGGTCGTCAAGACGTGACCCCGTCACCTACCCAGGTTCCGGCCGGTGAGCTGCTGGAGACAGTTGTTGCGATAGCGGTCGAAGCCGGAAAGCTCATCCTCGAGCATCAACGGCGCCCCGTCGTCGCCACCAAAGCCGATTCCTCCCCGGTCACCGACGCCGACCTGGCGGCGCATCACTACATCGCCCAACACCTCGGGGCCTTGGATCCGGGCATCCCGATCATTTCGGAGGAAGTCGCCGCGGCCGACTACGAGACCAGGAAACGGTGGCGGCGGTTCTGGCTGGTGGACCCGCTGGACGGAACGAAGGAATTCGTGCGGGGCAGTGATGAGTACACCGTCAACATCGCCCTCATCGACGATCACGAACCCGTGCTGGGGGTTGTCGTCATCCCGGGGAAAGACCTGATCTACTACGCCGCCAAGGGGACGGGCAGCTGGCGGCGGGACGGGAACAACCCCCCGGTGCGGATATTTTCGTCTGTACCGGACCTGGCACGCGGGCTCACGGTCGTGGAAAGCAAGTCGCATCCCTCGGAAGCACTGGAAAGTTACTTGAAGGACCTTCCCGTGACGCGGCGGATCAGCGCCGGCAGCTCGCTCAAGTTCTGTCTGGTCGCAGAGGGCGCCGCCGACATCTACCCGCGGCTGAACCCGACCATGGAATGGGATGTGGCAGCGGGGGATTGCATTTACCGGAACTCTGCGCGGTCGGGTCACCGAGCCTCGTCATTGACGTACAACAAGCCCACCTTATGCAACGACGGTTTCGTCGTCGGCTTCCGATGAACCTGCTTTAGGAGCTGAGAATGGCCAACAACATCACGTGGCACCAACACAACGTCACACGCGGTGAACGCGAGCGGCTCAACGGTCACCGGGGCTGCGTCATCTGGTTCACCGGGCTGAGCGCGAGCGGCAAGAGCACGGTCGCCAACCTCGTGGAGCAAAAGCTGTACGAGCGGGGTGTGCGCACCTACCTGCTGGACGGCGACAACGTACGGTACGGGCTCAATGCCGGACCGGACATCCTCGAGGAACGCCATGGCAGCGAGTTCGCCGGCCGGTTCGGACTGGGCTTTTCGGCCGAGGACCGAGAGGAGAACATCCGCCGGATCGGTGCTGTCGCGAAATTGTTCTGCGAGGCCGGCCTGGTGGCGTTGACTGCGTTCATCAGTCCGTATCGGCGCGATCGCGACGCGGTGCGCTCCACGCTCGACGATGGCGACTTCATGGAGGTTTTCATCGACACCCCCATCGAAATATGCGAACAGCGTGACCCGAAAGGGCTTTACAAGAAAGCCCGCGCCGGTCAGATCAAGGGGTTCACCGGCATTGACGATCCCTACGAACCACCGCTACATCCCGAGTTGCGAGTGGAGGGCGGCAAAACCGACGCCGACACGCTGGCCGACGAGGTGGTTTCCCACCTCGAGCGGGCCGGTGTGATTCCCGTCGCGGCCGCAAGCCGAAACTCCCGGGAGGGGATGGTTGAGGTTTAGGGAACACTTGGTCCGTCACACGAGACGCGAACTGATGCAATCACTCATACCTATCCCGAAACCGAGGTCATGACAATGGATTACAGGGGCCACAATGGAAGAACGATTGTAGAGCGGGTGTCCACCGAGAACGCGGCTCGCGCGATCCGGGGCCTGCCGCGTATTCCCATATCGAAGGCGACGGCGCACGAGGTGATCAGCCTTTCCTATGGGTTTTTCACGCCGCTCACGGGGTTCATGGGCCGGCAGGAGGTCGACGGAACGCTGGACAAAATGCAGCTTCCCGACGGAACGCTGTGGAGCATCCCGATAGTTTTCGACATGTCAGCGGAAGACATTCAGAAGTTAGACATCCAGGAAGGCGGCAGTGCGGTCCTCGAATATCTCGGCTCGCCGATGGCGATCTTCGAGGTCGCCGAGATATACGACTACGACCTGGAGCTGATGGCCGAAAAGACGTACGGCACCGCCGACCCCCGGCACCCGGGGGTCAAAAAGACGCTGGGCTACGAAAACAGGTTCATCGGCGGCGAGATCACGCTCATCAACGAGCCGGTCTTCAACGAGCCGTTCCGGAGCTTTTGGCTCACGCCGAAGCAACACATGGACGCGTTGCTGGAGAAGGGCTGGAAGCACGTCGTTGCCCATCAGACCCGGAACGTTCCGCACACCGGCCACGAGGCCCTGATGAAGCAGGCCTGGTTCGCCGCCAACGAGGACATGCCGGTCGACAACCTGAGCACCGGCGTGCTGGTCAACGCGATCATCGGGCAGAAACGCGTGGGTGACTACATCGACGAGGCCATCCTGTTGGCGCAGAACGCGCTGCGGACCAGCGGGTACTTCCGAAACGACGTTCACATGGTGTCTTTCACACTCTGGGACATGCGGTATGCGGGGCCCCGGGAGGCGATCTTTCATGCGATCCTGAGGGCCAATCTCGGTTGCACGCACCACATGTTCGGCCGGGACCACGCCGGAGTGGGCGATTTCTATGATCCCTACGACGCCCAGAATCTCCTCAAGGAACACCGAACAGAACTCGGGATCAAGCCGGTATTCCTGCGGGAAAACTGGTACTGCCCAGAGTGTTTGGATGTCACAAATTCGGCGTTATGCGGGCATGAGGCCGAATCCCAAAGTTTCAGCGGCAGCCTGATCAGAAGCATCCTGACCGACGAAGTGAAGCCGACACAGAAGGTGATGCGCCACGAGGTATTCGAAGTGGTGATGGAGTGCGCCGCCAGGCACGGCCAGGGCTCACCCTTCGTGACCGAGGAATACCTGGAAAACCGACGTCCGGTCTTCACCCTCAACCAGCCGGAAGGACTCGAGTCGTGAGCCGGCAGGCGGGAACCATCAAGATCAACGTGTGGATCAACGAGGAGCGGTTGGAAGCGCTGCAAAACGCCGGAATGGCGGATCTGGCGAACGAGGCTTTCGCCGGCATGAAGCTGCTGGAGATCTACACCACCGAGGAGCAGAAGAATGTGCTCCTGAAGCGGTACCCCGGCGCGAAGTATGATTCGGCGACGACGCGCTCCATCGAGCTGCTTCCCAAACGGGCGAAGGACATGTTGTTGGACTTGTCCATCGAGATGCATTCGACCGGTCCCGAGGTGACGGGCCGTTTTCTCGAAGAAGGGCAATCCTGATTTTCGGGTAACCATCCCCGGCAATTTCGGGTAACCAGCCCCTTCGCGGAAGGGGCTGGTTGTGCTATTTCCATGTAGCCAATTCTGAGCAGTTTAGCCCGGAAACTTCTGTATATACCTGGCGCGGATGGTCCGCGCGAACAACAGGAAGCGTCCAACTGAAACACAGCCAGTCATAAGCTTGCGTCCCCATAATAAGAATCATGCTGAGTAAAATACGCACCGCGATCTGGTCGGTCCCCCTGAACCGCGCCGACCGGGGCTGAAAACTACAGCTCAGGCGGGATTGTAGGCGCTACGCGGGTGGAGTATAGCCAACTGCGGCGCGGGCCACGGATACCGCTTGCCGAGATTATTGGGAAGGGAGGGCTGCGTTTAGAAAGGTTCCTTTTCTAAACCGACCCCAACTATTTCTTGTTGATCATCGTTCGCGCCATTTGCGACCGAGCTGACGGAAGGCAAATATTCCATGGAAAAGCAACTGCTCGCTCCGACCAGAGTCCTGCGAGACTATCTGTCCAACTCGATGGTGTGGGAAGACTTTCTCGCCCAGGGCGGTTTTGTCGAGGGCGACATCGTCGTCGCGGATCCATTCAAGGCCGGCACGACGTGGACCCAGCGGATCGTCCAGCAAATCCTCCATAACGGCGAGGAGCCGGAGGGCGGGCTGTCGGACACGTCGCCCTGGCTCGATTCCAGCTGGGGAGATCGCGCCGGAATGCTCAAGGTGCTTGGCGAGCAACGCGATTCCGGGATACGCCGGGTGATGAAGTCACACCTGCCCGCGAACGCCGTGCCGATCGCGCCCGAGGCCCGTTACGTTTTCGTCGGGCGCAACGGCAAAGACCTTGGGATCAGCTTCCACAACTACCTCTACAACTTCTCCGAGCCGACGATGTCGCAGATCAATCGGATCCACGCCGAGTGGTCGGGCGACCCCACGCCGCTGGTGATCCCCGAGGACATGCAGGAGTTCTTCGACCTGTGGCTCGACAATGACGGCTATCAGTGCTGCGACCTCCTCGACATCATGAAGTCGTGGTGGGAGCTTCGGGACGAGCCGAATGTCCTTCTCCTGCACTACGCACAGCTCAAGAAGGACCTCCCCGGGCAGATTTCCCGGCTGGCGGAATTCTTCTCCATCGATCCCGCATCGTTGCGCATGGACGACATCGTCGAGCATTGCTCGTTCGATTACATGAGCGCCAGGGCGGAAAAGATGGCGCCGTTCGGCGGAACGCACATGTCGAGCGCCAAGGCCTTCTTCCACAAGGGCCTCAAGCGCGATCACCGCAACGAGTTGAGGCCGGCGCAGGTGCAACGGTTCGACCGGGTCGCACTCGAAAAGCTTGGCAGGGAGTGCGCCCACTGGCTGGAAACCGGGGAAAGGCTCTGAGCCGCCTCCCTTTACGGCGAGGCGCCGCCTACCGGGGCCCATGGCTGATGGATGTCGTAGCGCTGGTCTACGTCGCGGTGGCGGCGCAGTGCAACGGCTGGCATTACCTGTTCTTCCCTGGGCTGGCGGCGCTTTCGCATGACGTGTTGACCCGCCCGTGGGGAAAGTGGGCGAGTCAACCGGGGCGACTTGTCGTGACGCCGGTGCTGGGCGCCGCCATCGGGACGCTGATCACGGCGATGTTTCCTTATGGCGTCCTGAGCATGCTGCTCGTCGTTGCGCTGTGCCTGCTGCTGATCGGTGTGCTCAGGTCGAACATCGCCCCGGCGATCGCGGCCGGCGCGCTGCCGCTGTTCCTGGGCATCAAAACCTGGGTGTATCCGGCTTCGATAGCGGTCAGCCTGGTGGTGTTGGTCGTCATCTTGTTGCCTTGGCGAGGGCGTCTTCGGCCGACGAATCACGACCTCGACGACGCGTTGGAAGCGCGGTCCGGCGGAAGGTCTTGGGTCCTGCCGTTTTTCGTGTTCGTCACGGCCATGGCGCTTTGCGCGGCGGCCTCGGGACTGCGGCTTATCCTCGTCCCTCCGCTCATCGTGATCGCCTACGAGATGTTCGCCCACCCCACCGTGTGCCCGTGGGCGGGAAAGCCGGTGGCCCTTCCCGCTGCGTGCTTTCTGACGGCCACTGCGGGATGGGCCGCCGTCGCCGTCCTCGGAAGCGGCGGCGTTGCGGCCGCATGCGCACTGGCGTCGGGCGTCATCGTGCTTCGGCTACTGAGGCTGCATATGCCGCCCGCGCTGGCCGTCGGGCTTCTTCCCCTCGTCATCCATTCCCCCGACGTCACATACCCGGTGTGCGTGGCCATCGGGACAGGAGCACTGACGCTCGCAACGCAGCTGTACCAGCGATGGGTCATCCGCCAGGGCCGCGCTGGCCGAAATATGACCGATAACTTGAGGAGTGCATGATGTCGAACAACCAATTGACCGCGGTGATATTCGTCTTGCTGGCGCTCGTCGGTCTCGCGCAATTGCTGGGCTATGCGTTCGTGAAGCTGAGGCAACCGAAAGTCGTCGGCGAAATCCTGGCCGGCGTCGTGCTGGGCCCGGCGCTGCTCGGCCGACTGCCCTTCGTGGAGCACGTCGTGAGCACCGCGCGGCACAACACCCAGATCCTCAGCTTCGTCTACTGGCTCGGCCTGCTACTGCTGATGTTTGTCTCCGGCGCCGAGGTGCAGCAGCTCTTTGGCCGGGGCGAGCGGCGCACCGTGAGTTGGCTCGTCGTCGTCGGGACCGGCATCCCGTTCCTCCTCGGGCTGATCTTCGCGCCGCACCTGATCACCCCGAGTCTGGCTGGGCCGCACGGTAATCGCGTGTCGTTGATCATCATTCTCGCGGTCGGCGTGGCCGTGACGTCGGTGCCGGTGGTGTCGAAGATCTTCGCCGACCTCAAGATCCTGGACACGCGGTTCGCGCGGCTGATACTCGGTGTCGCCGTGCTCGAGGACATCGTCTTGTGGCTCGCACTCGCGATCGCCACGTCCATCGCCGCGAAATCCCATCTGCACCCGTGGCAGATGGGCCTGCACCTGTTGGTGACGGTGGCCTACTTCGGGCTCGGGCTCACGATCGTGCCGCGCCTCATCAAGCGCCTCAACACGGCTCGCTGGAACGCCCTCGCGCGGCACTCGCCCACCGGCTACGCGATCGCGGTCCTGCTGTCGTACTGCGCGGTCGCCGGCGCGCTCGACGTCAACCTCGTGTTCGCCGCGTTCCTCGCGGGTTTTGCCCTGGTGCATCGGAAGCGCAGGATCTTCGACGACTCGATCGACGCGATCAGCAAAGTGTCCTTCGCCTTCTTCATCCCCGTGTACTTCGCGATCGTGGGGCTGAAGCTGGACCTCATCCGCGGCGTCTCCCTGCCGATGATCGTCATCTTCATCGTCGGCACCTGCGCGGTCAAAATGGCGTCGGTCGCGCTGGCCGGGCGATTCGCCGGCTTCCGGGGCCTCGAACTGATCAACCTCGGCATCACCACCAACGCCCGCGGCGGCCCCGGCATCGTCCTGGCCAGCGTCGCCTTCGACGCCGGCATCATCAGCTCGAAGTTCTACACGACGTTGGTGGTCGCGGCGGTGCTCACCTCGCAGCTCGCCGGCGCGTGGCTCGACCACGTCCTGCGCAAGGGCTGGCCGCTGCTGAAATCGGATGCCGCGAAGGAACCAGTGGAAGTGCCGACAGCGCAGGCGCCGACGCCGGCCTAGCTTTCACGCGCCGGCCAAGCCGGCCACGAGCAGAACGCAGCCGACCGCGGCCAGCAGCGTGGCGACCTCGACGCGGCGTCGCGACCGGATCCAGTCGTGCAGCGCGCCCATCGCCGTGCGCGTCCGCCGGGGCGCCAGCAGGTACGCGAACAGCGGAAGCTCCACCAGCGCGAAGGCCACGACGTTGAACATCACCAGCGCCCCGACCTGCGTCGCGGCCGCGGCGCCCGATGCCAGGATGACGGCCAGCGCGGCCAGATAGTCCACCGACGGCAAGGCGATTCCCAGCCCGGCGACTCCCGCCACCCATAATGAGCGCCCACTCGCCAATCGCTGGGCGTGCGTCGCCAACCGTTGGGGCACGGCGGCGCGGCGCGTGTCGGGCCGCACGATCACCACGGCGGCGACCACGAGCGCCAGCAGGCCGATGGCGATCTGCACCCTGGGCAACGTGAAGTACGTCGACCCCAGCAACCTGCGCCGCAGCACGAACAACACGACCAGGCCCACGCTCAGGCCCATCGCGAAGCCGCCGCACAAAAAGGCGAGCAGTTGCAGCATCGGCCGGGGCCGGTTGAGCATTAGCACCGTCATGCCGACCCGGAACGGTTCGAGGCTCACGGCGATGGCCATCACCAGGATCGTGATCAACATGACGGCCGCCAGGTTACCGGCCGGCCTTCGCTACGTGATTACGCCCCAATGGAACACGCGGGAGGTCAGCAGCACGAGCCCGAGCGAGACCGATGCGACGACGGTCAGCCCGATGACCGCGACGGCGAGCGGGCGCCAGCCGGTGCGGGCTATTTGCCGGATGTCGGTGGTGAGGCCGACGCCGGCGAACGTCAGCAGGAACGCCCATTTCGACACGTTGGCCAGGTTCGCGGTCTGCCCCTTGCTCAGCCAGTGCGCGGTCGCGATCGCCGAGACCGCGAGAAAGCCGAGCACGAATTTCGGGAACTTCGCCCAGACGAACGCGGCCTTGGCCCTGGCGCCGGGCGCGATGGCGTCGGCCTGTCCGCGGGCGGCCCAATAGAGCGCGAATCCCAGGACGACGAAACCGATCAGCGCGTTGCGGGTGGACTTAACCAGCACGGCGATCTTGCCGGCGTGCTCGGAGTACAGGTATCCGGTCGCGGTGGTTTCGGCGGTGTTGTCCACCGCCAGGCCCGCCCACAGGCCGAATTCGTAATTGGTGAGCCCGAACAGGTGCCCCAGCGGCGGCAGCGCGAACAGCCCGACCGCGCCCAACGCCAGGATCGCCGCGATCGCGTAACTGACGTCGGCGTTGCGGGCCCGGATCGCGCCCTTGGCGGCCACGATGGCCGACACCCCGCAGATCGAGGTGCCGATCGCCAGCAGCGAGCCCAGCTTGCCCGACAGGCCGAAGGCGCGCGCCACCACCAGGATGATCGTCCCCGCGACCGCCATGTCCACCAGGATCTGGACCAGGCTGGTCGCGCCGAGCTTGGCGATATCGCCCAGCACGAATCGCGAGCCCAGGGCCACGATCCCCACCTTCAGCCAGAACTGGTAGGTCAGCACGCCGGGCCGAAATATCCGGTGCAGGCCAACGGTATTGGTGATCAGCAGGCCAATCACGATGGCCCACAACACGTATTCGATGTCGGGGACTGTCCAGTGGTGGTGTTTCGCCAGTGTGTTCCACCAGACTTGGGCGTACTTACCCAGTACGCCCACGCCGATCAGCAGCAGGATGCCGGGCACGTAATCCAGTGGGCGCCCGCTGGTGAAAGCCGCTTCCGCCGACCCTTCCTCAGCCTCCCGCGCGTCGACGCTGAGGGTGCTCACGGCGTCACCACGGGATCCTGGGAAGCGCGCCGGCGACCGCCAGCGCGACGATCACACCGGCCAGCAGCGTCGCCCACCAATCCTCGGATAACCGGTTCACGACGCAAATGGTGGCGTGGCCGGCGTTGGGGGCCAACCGATTGGCTCGCGCTGAATTTAGGTCGGGAGCCCGTCCCGCTCGGCGTCGGCACGGTAGCGCTCCACCCATTCGTCGGAGCGCTGGTCGGCCTGGCGTTCCAGCGCGGGCTCGGGCGCCAGGCGCGGGTCGAGCCCCAACGCCTCGAGGATGGTGGCCACCACCTGAGTCAGGTTGCGCCACAACACCGGGTACGGGACCTCGATCGGCTCGACGCCTTCCTCGGCGAACCAGTTCCGCCAGCCCTCCTCCTGGGCGCGCAGCATGGTGACGACGTGGGCGATCGCGCCGGCGTGGTAGGTGGCGCGTGCGTCGCGGACCGGATCGGGCCTGCCGCGCCACACGCGGGTCTGCACCGCGCGCCAGAACGACACCGCCTGCGACACCACGTCGGGCCGGTGCACGTGGATGAGGAGCGGCTCCTCGCCGACGATGTCGCGGATCGCGGCCAGCAGGCCGTCCCCGGATCGATTGGGCAGGTCCTTCGCCCGGTTCAACAGCAACGGGGTTTGGTTCCACATCAGCTTGCCGCCCCACACGCCGTTGGGTGTCCTGCCGACCGTGCGGATGTAGTCGCGCCAGATCTCGGGCGGCGCCAGGTCGGGCGTCCCCACATCCAACGGGTCGAGCAGACGCAGGATCGACTCGTCGTCCACCCCGGCGAACCACTCCCGGGGCTGCGGGGACTGGCTGGTGGCCGGCAGGTACTGGAAGAACTCCTGGGGCTCGCCCGCCACGCCGGTGGCGCGCAGGGATTCCACCAGCAGCGTGCTGCCGCTGCGCTGAGACGCCAGCACCAGATATGACGACGGGCCTTCAGTCACCAAGAAAGCCTAACCGCAGCAAAACGGCCCGCAACTCGTTCGATTGACGTCACGCTGAACATAAGTATTGCCCGCCGGGCGCCGGCCGCCGGATGCGATGATGACCGTCGTGCCAAACTTCGCCAAGGAGTCGGCCCGCCGAATCATCTGGCGCGCCGACCGGGGAACCACCGCCGAGCTACGTCGACGCTTCGTACCACTGAATCCGGTGGGCGTGGACGGCTTTCGTCAATACCTACGCGAGCACTGGTCGACCGAGGACTACTGGGATTCCGAGGTTGGGCGCCGCGACATGGATGAGCACACCGTCGGGCGTCTGATTTACGACCGGCGCGAATATGTGCCCTGGCTGGACGGCCTGCGCCGCCTGCACGGCGCGCGCGTGTTCGAGATCGGCTGCGGGACTGGGTCGTCCATCATGGCCCTGGTCGAGCAAGGCGCCGCGGTCACCGGGATCGACGTGGTGGAAGAATCTATCGCCGTGTCGCGGGCCCGGTTGCGTTTTTTCGGGCTCGACGAACCGTCGCTGCATCACCTGAATGCGACCGAGATAGCCACCCATTTCGACCACGCCGGCTTCGATTTCGTCATCTTCTTCGCGTCGCTGGAGCACATGACGTACCACGAGCGGTTGACCAGCCTGCGAGCCGCCTGGCAGTTACTGGCCGACGGCGGGATCCTCTGCATCATCGAAGCGCCCAATCGGCTATGGCTTTTCGACGACCACACCGCCGACTTGCCCTTCTTCCACTGGCTGCCGGACGAGATAGCCCTGGAGTACCTGAAGCGGACGCCGAGGTACCAGGCTTCGGCGTTCGACACCACGTCGGAGGACGCCAAGCTGGAACTCACCCGTCGGGGCCGTGGGGTGAGCTATCACGACATCGAGTTGGCCCTGGGCCCGATCAACGATCTCGACTTCATGGCCGATCGGCAGACGTTCCAAATGAAGCAGAACCCCTTGCGCTGGCTGTACTATCGCCAGTCCGCGAATCGGCGCTACGCCAACCTGTTACGCCGGCAGTGCCCGGAGCTGCCGTTCGGCCTGTTCATGCCGTACCTGAACGTCGCGATTCGCAAGGCGGCGGGCTGAAACCAGCGGCCTTGTTCGGATCGAATCCATTGTGTGGGCGGGGAAACAAGTCGAGTAGTGGTCGAGTAGTGAACTACGCGTTTCCGGCCGGGGGTCGCTGGAAGGATGGTTACAGCGCGGCCTGGCGCGGGAACGGCAGTCGAAGGGGGCCACATGAACAACCTCACCATTGGGCGCCTGCGCCCCATGTTGCGGCTCATGCCACACCCCAGGCGAAGGGGTCGTCATCGTGCGCTGCCGTGCGATCTGCCCACCGGCCGAAGCATGAGCACACGTCTCGACCGCGGTTCGATCGTCCCGCTCTGCGCCTTGTGCATTGAAGCCGGCCGCGCAACGGAAGCGACATTCCAAACGTGGGATCAGCTGTGCGGGTGCGATCAACACATCCTGGAGCTTGAGCAAGACGGCCGCGCCGCGATACGCCGTCAACGAAAGCGGGTCGCGGCACGGGCGTTCGAGGCAAGCTGAGGCGAATATTGTTCGCGTTGTTCAGTTCTCGTGCCCGCCGACGCGCATGAGGTGGACAAGCTGCTCGCGGTCGTCGATGCCCAGCTTGCCGAAGATGCGGTATACGTGTCCCTCCACGGTCCGCACCGAGACGACCAGCCGGTCGGCGATCTGACGGTTGGACAAACCGGCCGCGACCAAGTTTGCGATCTCCCGTTCGCGGGCCGTGATGGGCAACGGCGACGCCGCCGCATCGACCGCCGGGGTCCGCGCTCCGCCCCGCGCGGCCAGCGTGTGCGCGCGGGTCGAGGAGCGTATTTGCTTGCCGCGCTCGCCAGTGTCGGCGTGTGCGCACGCCGCCTGGGCGGCCGCGTCGGCGGCCAGCGCCAGTGCGCCCATGTCGGCGAACCTATCGGCCGCGGCGTCGAGGGCGTCGCCATCGTGGTCGGCCAGGCCGCGGGCGTGCTCGGCGATTGCCTCCGCCATGGGAGTCTCGAGTATCTCGGCCAGCTCGGCGGCCCTTTGGGTGTGCGACTGGACTCCGAGGCGGACGGCGGTGTGCAGGGCCCGCAGCTCGACGGCGTCCATCCCGGATTGCCGGGCGATGTGCGCGGCGCGCAGCGCGTGCGTTTGCGCGGCCGTCGTGTGGCCCGCGGCGGCACGTTCCCAGGCCCGGGCCAGCTCGAGTTCGGGCAAGAACACCGCGACCTGCGGTCCGTAAGCGTCCTCGGCCCTGCGCAGCGCGGCCGCGGCGGACGCGCCGGCTCCCCGCGCGCCCTCCGCCTGCGCCGACCATGCTGATACCAGCATCAACCAGCCCGGCGGAAACCCCTGCGCCATCGCCGATATCGAATCCTCAAGGGCGGCACAGGCCGACGTCAACGCGCCGCGCGCGAGCTGCACCGATCCGAGCATGGCGTGCAGGAAGGCGTCCGCCGCGGGCCACACCCTGGTCGCGGTCGCATAGCGGTCGCGAACCCGTTCGGCCGCAGGGATGTCGCCGGCGGCAGTCAGCGCCACCACCTCGGCCAGGCCCATGGCGAACCGGTACGGTCCCGATTGGGCGAACGCAGTTGCCCGCCCCGCGTCCCCCACGCGCCGGACTTCGCCGAACCCCCCAGTAAGGGCCAACGCCCAACACATGCACGTGGCGGCCCACGTCCTCATCGCCGGTGGCACATCGGATTGGCAGACTTCGAACCCGAGGTCGAGGGCCGTTCGGACGTCGCCGGAAAAGCATGCAAACGCCGCCTCCATGGCCGTCACGAGCGGCAGGAGGGCGGCGGAATCGATGCGTTCCTTGACGTCGGCGAGCGCCAGCCGTGCCGGCTGCACCTGCCTGCAGCTGAAGAAGAGATTCGCGGCGCGCAGACAGCCCCCCTGCACGACCATCCGCTCATCGGCACCTTCGGGGTTGGCGTCGTTGAGCACCGCCTCGACCTCGTCGCCCCGTCCCTGCCAGCCCATCGCCTCCGCCAGCACGATCGCGGCCGGCAGGCCACCGCCGCGCTCGAAAGCGAAGCGGGCCAATTCCTCTCCGAGCGCGATGTCGGACATGGTCATCGCGCTGGCCGCCGCATCGATGATCAGGTCGAGGTCGGGCGTCATGTCGCTGCGCGTCATCAACTGCGCCAGCCGCATCCGGGTGCGCACGTCGGGCGACCCGGACCGCTCCCGCTGCACCCGCACCTGCTGCTGAAGTTGTTGTGCCAGAAGGGTAGTGAGCTGTCGTGTGCGCACCATTCCGGCTCGATGCATCGCGACCTCGCCGAAGATGGGATGACCCAACCGCGCCACCGTGTGGAAACCGTCGGCGACCACCTGGATCACTCCACGCCGCTCGAGGCGTCCCACCACGTCGGCGTCGCACAGTTCGCGCAGAATCTCCCAGTCGAGCACCTCCGCGGCCGCAACGATTTCCACGGCCCGTAATTCCTCCGGTGCGAAGGATTGCAGTCGAAACTCGAGCAGATCGTAGAGTTCACGGTCCGCGCGCAGCGCACCGTGCAGTTGCCAGCCTTCATCCGTGTGCACCAACACACCGCTTTCGCGACCCGCGCCCAGCAGGCTGCGCAGCAGCAGGGGGCTCCCTGCCGCCCGTCCGTGCAACGCGTTGATCAGCCCCGTGTCGACGACGTCGCCGAGCACGGCGCGGGCCAGCTCCCCGGTCTGTTCGGGGGTGAATGCCTCGATGCGCAGGCTCAACAACAACCGTTCTTTCACCAGGACGGTCACCGCGTCGGGCACCGGTTCACCGGACCGGATCGTCACGATCAGCCGCGCGCGGCCGCAGGCCGCGAGCTGTTGTACCAACGTCGCCGACAGCGGATCAAGCAGCTGCGCGTCGTCGACGACGACGACGAGGTTCGCTTCCCGCTCCAGCGTTCGCTGCGCGGCCGCGAGCATGGCGGCCGGTTCCTGCGGCGCCTCCACCGTCACCGATCGATAGAACGCGCCCAACGGCACCGTCGAGCCGGTTTGGGTGCCGAGGACATAGCGCACCGTCGCCCCTTCCGACTCGAGTGAGTCGGCAAGCGCGCGCGCCAGCGTCGATTTGCCCACCCCGCTTTCGCCGACCAACGCGACGCCACGGAACTCCGTGCCTTCGGCAAGCGCCGCCAAGGCTCGGCGCCGCTCGTCGTCGCGCGCCACTATCGGCCACTCCGGCGCGCTCTCCGTTTGCAAGACGCCAAACCTCCCCAGGTGTTTCGCAGAGGCTACTGAGTCCGTCCACGATTGGGGGCAGATTTGCACTTTCCGGACAGAATCCGGTTAACCGGGTTGATCGGCAACGGGTTTTGGGACAATTCATGCCCGCCGCAGGGATTCTCGGCCGGTGGCGTGCTCATTGCTCATGGGGTGGGCGCAAATCATGCCGGTATGCCGGCCTCGGCCATGTGATCAACCGCATGCCCCGGCGGGCGTGATGGCTGGTCATCGTGTTGGGGCACAGGGTAATTCGCCGGTCGACTAAGCCGGGCGTCGCGATCGGCGGCCGACCAACGGCCAATTGCCGGTCGTGTATTTGCGCCGCGCGGACCACAGCAGGAACACGCCCGTCGCGAAGGCGACGAATCCGCCGGCCAGCGCGACATAAATCAGACGCGCGTAGCTCGCCGTGTACGCGGTGGCGTCATGGGCATGAACAATCGTCCGCGATCCGACCGCCCGATCATGCGCGTCGTAAACGCCGAGGATTGGACCGGTTTGTGACGCTCCGTCGACGCTCCAACTGCCGTCGCACGTTCCGCCTCGGGAGCGGCAGTGGTCGATCGTCGCCGTCGTCGGTGTCCCGAGCAGATACCCGTAGGTATCGGGCACCAACGCTGGGCGTAGAAACAGCAGCCCGCCGGCCGCGAGAACGATGCCCACAAGCGCGACGATCGGCGTCCACACCCCGATCCGCGCGGGCTGTGGGGCGCCGCCGGTTGCGGGCGGCGCGGCGTGCTCAGGGTCGGCGATACGATCCTCGGGGTCGCTGTGCTCCATCAGTGCATACTCTCACCGGGAAGCCCCCGCGGCGGGACATCCGGTGCCCTTAGAACGGTGGGGGTTGGTTGCGTTCGGCGACGCGCGCCGCGTTGAGGGCGCGTTCGGCGTCGATGCGGCGGGCGCGGTCTTGCTGCCGGGTCCGGCGGCGCCGGGGCATCATGACACCGCGCTGGGCGGAAAGCGGTTGCGAGCTTGGAGCACTTGGCAATTCGCCGGTGGGCAAGCACAGCGTCGGAAACAGCAACCTGCTGCCCGGACGCGTGATGTACTCGCGCCCGCTCGGTGAAGTCCACACGATGGTGCCATCGGCGAGTTGTTGGTCGCGCCATCCGGGCCAAAAGGTCTTCAAAAGATGGTGTTTTCGGCATAGACATTTGAGGTTCGAGGCGTGGGTCGGCCCGAGCGGGTACGCAATCGTGTGGTCGATGTCGGCGAACTCGGCGGGTCGATCGCACCCGGGAAACCGGCAAGTCATGTCGCGCCAGCGGATGAATCGCTCGAGTTGGGCCGAGGGGCGATAGCCGGGCTCGGCGGGCGCGTCGGCGGGGTGGCGCAGCGGTTGGACTTTGGCGCCGTCGCGGATCAGCTCGGCCACCATCGAGGCGGGGAGGGTACCGCCGCCGGTGAGGTGGGCCGCGGGCAACCACACCGCCGGGACGTCGGGCTCGGGGTCGGGGGCCAGTGCCTCGGCGAGGGTCATCCCGGCGTGATCGGCCGCGACTTTCGTTCGCCGGAGGTGTGCGGGTCCGGCTGAGCATCGAGGGCCGACGCGTCGGCGACGACATGGACCACCACCACCGCGGCCCGGGGGTCGACGCCGGCCCCGCACCCGGCGTTGCCGCAGCCGCAGGCCAGGTGTTCGCCGCCAACGGCCAGGGCCCCGAGCGCGTCGGCGCGGCGCTGATCCAGCGTGCGCGGGTCGTCGTCACAGACCTGCTGGGCCATCTGGGTCAATCGGCCGTCCAGGGCCGCGGCGTCGGTCGCGTACAACGAACCCCAGAGGGCCGCGGTGCCCGAGTCGCCGTCGGCGGGGCTGATGGTGACGTGTCGCGCGCGGGCCGCGGCCCGGCTGCGGCGTAGGGCGCCCGGGTCGTGGCGGTCGACGATGGCCTCGATGGCCTGGGCGGTCTTGCTCACGGACAGCGGGCCGAAGCGGGTGGCGTCACGGGCCAGCGCCTCGTCGACCAACCGCAGTGACTCGGGGTCCTTGACCAGATCGGTGTGCCACACCATCGCCGAGACCAGCCGCGCGCTGATCGTGCCCGCGGCGAACAACGCCGCTATCTTGGGCAGCCGGTCGCGCAGCGCCACCGCCAGGTACATCTGCCCCGACGCCATGGCATGGCTGATGCCTTGCGCCGCAGCGACTTCGGCGGCCATCGCGTCCCAGTTGTCGCACGACCAGTACGCGCGGTCGACCGGGCCGTCGGCTCGGCGCCGCACCAGTTCCGCGATGGCCGCCAGGCGCCGGGCGCCGGCTGCCGCCTCGGCGCGGGCTGCCTCCGCGATCGCGGCCACCACCGACGCGTCGTCGGCACCGGGCAGGGCCTCGGCATCGAGCAAGTCGAACATGCTTTCGAAACTAGTCGACTCCACTGACGCGAGGGCGCGCTGAGCACGGACTCTGTGGACAAACTCCCAACTGTGGATAAGTCGTTGCTACGGGCCGCCGCCGGCCCCGCCCGCGCCGCCAACGGCGACATCCGGGGAGCTGCCATTGGCGACGGCGGCCCCGCCGCCCCCGCCGCCGCCGACGCTGGCTGCGCCGCCGGCGCCCGGGGAGGCGGTGGCATTGCCGGCGCCGGCGGCCTGGCCGGTTTTACCGTCAACGCCGGCGCCGCCGATGGTTTGGCCGGTGCCGCCCGGGCCGCCCGGGCCACCGGCGTAGGCATCGGCGCTGCCGCCTTGGCCGCCGCCCGCGCCGGGGCCGCCGGCGACACCACCGCCGCCGCCTGCACTGAAGTTGCCGGAGGTGCTGTCGACAAAGCCGCCGTGACCACCGCCACCACGTACGACATCGCTACCCCTGCCTGGTCGGCGACGCACCGCTGCGTCGGATGGATTTCAGATCAGCATGAAAGTACGCCGTTACCGATCCCATGTTTTGGCATTACAGCAAACTTTCCCCGGTGGTGGCCCCGCCGGCGCCGCCGGCCCCGCCATTGCCGGCCAGGCCGCGGCTCGCCCCTCTTCGGCCATGCCGGGGACGGCGGCCAGGGCGGCGACGGCGGCCAGGGCGTGGACGACGCCGAAAACCCACCACCCGTCGCCAAGCAACTACGGCCAGGGTGCGCAGAGTGGTGCACACGCCGGCCCACGCGGCACGTGGTCTCCCTCGACAATGTCGTTGTGTTGGGGGCTATCTGGGAAGCCGGCCGCGGGATACCAATAGTCGTGGCACACGTTCAAGTCCCACCCCTCTCGCTGCATGGCGGCGATCGGGCCTCCCGGTGAGATGTGGTCATTCGGGTCCGGGCGGCCCGGGCACCACGTGCAGTGGTTAACCGGCGCGGGCCCGGGCTGGGCCTGGGCGGTACCCGCGGCCAGCCCCAGACCCGCGACCCCGATCCCGGCCGCCAGCAACGCCACGGCAATAAACGATCGCGGAGCCCGAGTGGTGTCCACAGTGCTTCCCTTCGCCGCTGTCAGGCCGCAGATTACGGTCGAGCGCTTGCGAAATCCTTGCGGCAACCGATCCGGTCGGTGTTCGATCACGCCGAGCGCTCGGTCGCCCGCAATCCCAGCGAAAACACCAGCCGCACCTCGGGATCCGACAGCGACGTCGACAGCAGCTTCTCGATCCGTCGTACCCGGTAACGAACCGTGTTGGGGTGCACTTGCAGCGCGCGGGCGGCGGTTCCGATGTCGCCGAAGCTGTCCAGGTAGGCCCGCAGCGTCTCGGCCAGCACCGGGTCGTGGGCCCGCAGGTCGCGTATCCGCGGATCGACCAGCCGCTGGTCGGCTCCCACCAGGGTGACGATCTCGTCGAGCAGGACGGTGGTGCGCGCTTCCGCCAGCGTGGTCACCTGCCCGATCGAAACCGGGTGTCGCTCAGCGCTATCGAGCACACGGTCGACCTCCGCCCGCGCGGCGGCGACCTCCGCCGGGCTGGCCACCGACGCGGCGATGGCGGCCCGCAGCTCGACACCGAGTTCGGCGCGCAGGGAGCCGATGGTGCCGCGCACCCAGGAGGTGACCGCCCGGGTCTGCGTCTGTGGCAGCAGCACGTAGACGCGCGATTCGCGCGATGCGACCTGGGCGTCGCGCCGAAAAGCGCTGGCGCTCAACGCCAACACGTCCGCTATCCGCGGGTGGGGGGTCAGCACGGTGGCCCAACCGACCAGCGCGGCGGAGCCGCCGGCGGACAGGCCGAGTTCGTGGGCGACGGCAGCCGCGTCGGCGGTATCGTCCGTCAGCCCGAGCAGCTGCTGTACCCGTCGCGCATGCGTCGACGGACGGGCCGCCAGCCGCAACATGATTCGTGCGGCCAGGACCGCCGCGCCGCGCAACATGTCCTCGGCGTCGTCGGCGAGGGGCTGCGAGCCCTGCTGCACCCAGATCGCGCCGGCGAACACCGGCGGTCGGCGCGCGCCGGCCGGTGGCTGGTGGATGCCGACCGCCAGCCGGGGGCGCAGGCCGAGTTCGGGGCGCTCGGCGACCCGGACCACCTCGCCGCTGGATCGCAGCGCGTCGAAGATGCCCCACTGGCCGATCCACTTCAGGTGCTCGGGGGGCCCGGCGCGACCCAGGATGGACAGGCGGCGCAGCTCGTCGGCTTCGTCGTTGGAGGCCGAATAGGCGAGCACGTGCGACTGGGCGTTCTCGATGCTGACCATGCCGTGGATGCGGTCGGCCAGCGACTGCGCCAGGCCGAACAGGTCGGTGCCCGAGTCGTCGACGGGGTCGCCGCGGTCGCCGTGATGTTCCAAAACGTGATTGACCAACTGGTAGAGCCGCTCCCAACGGGCCCGCGGCTCGACGGCCACCACCGCCGAGCCGGCCGCGACCGCCGCCGCCACGAGGTGCTCCGACGGTTCCTTGGCGAAGATCGCCACCGGCACGCGCTCGCGCGCCTGCTTGTCCACCCATCGCCGCGCCTCGTCGTCGGCGACCCCGAGCAGAAAGAAGACGTCGGCCGAGCCCGCGGCCGCCGCCAGGCCAAGCCGCACATCGTCGGAATCGATCAGCGCCGCCGACCCCACGGCGAGATCCAGACCCCGCGGCGCGTCCACCAGGCTGACCAGCGTCGCGTCCAAAGCGAGCAACAACTGGCCCAGGCCGACGCCCACCACCCGCATGTTGTCCGATCTTACTAGGCAAAGCCGCGAGCCTTGTCCAATCGGCTAACAAGATCGCCCGGCGCGGCGGGGATCCTGGGCAGCATGGACGCGATCACCCAGGTACCAGTCCCGGCCAACGAGCCGGTTCACGACTATGCGCCACACTCCCCGGAACGAACCCGCCTGCTCGCCGAGTTGAGCGGCCTGGCCGACGGGCCGATCGACCTCCCGCATGTCATCGGCGGGCACCACCGGATGGGGGAGGGCCAGCGGATCGATGTCGTCCAGCCGCACCGGCACGCCGCGACGCTGGGCACCCTGACCAACGCCGTGCACGCCGATGCGACGGCGGCCATCGAGGCCGCGATGGCCGCGAAGAAAGACTGGGCCGCAACGCCTTTCGACGAGCGCGCCGCGGTGTTCCTGCGCGCCGCCGACCTGCTGGCCGGACCGTGGCGCGAAAAGGTCGCGGCCGCAACGATGCTCGGCCAATCCAAGTCGGTCTATCAGGCCGAGATCGACTCGCCGTGCGAGCAGATCGACTTCTGGCGGTTCAACGTGGCGTTCGCCCGCCAGATCCTGGCGCAGCAGCCGATCAGCGGGCCCGGCGAGTGGAACCGCAGCGACTACCGCCCGCTGGACGGCTTCGTCTACGCCATCACGCCGTTCAACTTCACCTCGATCGCCGGCAACCTGCCGACCGCACCCGCGCTGATGGGCAACACCGTGGTGTGGAAGCCGTCGATCACCCAAACCCTGTCGGCCTACCTGACGATGCAGCTGCTGGAGGCCGCCGGCCTCCCGCCCGGCGTGATCAACCTGCTCACCGGCGACGGATTCGCGGTTTCCGATGTGGCACTGGACGATCCGCGGCTGGCCGGCATCCACTTCACCGGTTCCACGGCCACCTTTCAGCATCTGTGGCAGCGGGTGGGCACCAACATCGGCCGCTACCACAGCTACCCGCGGCTGGTCGGCGAGACCGGCAGCAAGGACTTCGTCGTCGCCCACGCCTCGGCGCGCCCGGAAGTGCTGACCACGGCGCTGATTCGCGGGGCGTTCGACTACCAGGGGCAGAAGTGCTCGGCCGCCTCGCGGGCGTTCGTCGCACACTCGGTCTGGCAACGCATGGGCGATGACTTCCTGGGCAAGACCGCCGCGCTGCGCTACGGCGACATCACCGACCTGACCAACTTCGGCGGCGCGCTGATCGACCGGCGGGCCTTCATCAAGAACGTCGACGCCATCGAGCGGGCGAAGGGCGCGCCCGGCGTCACGATCGCCGTCGGAGGCGAATACGACGACGGCGTAGGCTATTTCGTGCGGCCGACGGTGCTGCTGTCCGACGACCCGACCGACGAGTCCTTCGCGACCGAGTACTTCGGCCCGTTGTTGTCGGTGCACGTCTACCCCGACGACCAGTACGAACGAATCCTCGACGTCATCGACGGCGGTTCCCGCTACGCGCTGACCGGCGCCGTCATCGCCGACGACCGGACGGCCGTGCTGAGGGCCCAGGACCGGCTGCGGTTCGCCGCCGGGAACTTCTACGTCAACGACAAGCCGACCGGCGCGGTGGTCGGCCGCCAGCCGTTCGGCGGGTCCCGCGGGTCCGGCACCAACGACAAGGCCGGGTCGATGCTGAACCTGCTGCGCTGGACGTCGGCCCGCACGATCAAGGAGACGTTCGTCCCGGCCACCCAGCACGCCTACCCGCACATGGCGGCCGACTGATGGCCGGCCTGTTCGCCCACACGGTGCGCCCGGCGATCATGGCGGCCAGCCGGTGGGAGGCGTTGCGCCGCACCGCCGAACGCATGCCGGCCACGCGTAGGGTGGTGGGCCGGTTCGTGCCCGGTGAAACGATCGACGACGCGCTGGCAAGCGTTGGCGCGCTGAGAGATTCGGCCCGCCTCGTCAGCGTTGACTATCTGGGTGAGGACGTCACCGACGCCGACGGCGCCGACGCGGCCGTGCGGGTCTACCTCGATCTGATCGACGGGCTGGGGCGGTTCGTCGCGAAGGGCGATGGCGTCCGGCCGCTGGAGGTGTCGCTGAAGCTGTCCGCGCTGGGGCAGGCACTGGACCGCGATGGGGAGAAGATCGCCCGCGAGAATGCTTGGTCGATTTGTCACGCCGCCCAGCGTGCCGGCGTGTGGGTGACGGTGGACGCCGAGGACCACACCACGACCGACTCGACCCTGTCGATCGTGCGCGACCTGCGAGCCGACTTCCCCTGGCTCGGCGCGGTTGTGCAGGCCTACCTGCGCCGCGCGCGCGGGGATTGCGAGGAATTCGCCGCGTCCGGGGCGCGGATCCGGTTGTGCAAGGGCGCCTATGACGAACCCGCCTCGGTGGCCTACCGGAATGACGCCGAGGTCACCGACTCGTACCTGGCCTGCCTGCGCGTGCTGATGGCGGGCGGCGGCTATCCGATGGTGGCGTCGCACGACCCGGCGCTGATCGAGGCGATCCCCGCGATGGCGCGCGCCTCGGGCCGCACCGTCGAGGACTTCGAATACCAGATGCTGTACGGCATCCGCGATGACGAGCAGCGCCGGCTCGCCGGCGCCGGCAACCAGGTGCGGGTGTACGTGCCGTTCGGCACCCAGTGGTACGGGTACTTCGCCCGGCGGCTGGCCGAGCGACCCGCCAACCTGAAGTTCTTTCTGCGGGCGCTGGCGCGTTCAGGGTGAACTCACGGCGTTCGGTGTGAACTCGGGGAGGGGATTTCGCCGAAATCCCGCCCTGGCCGCACACCCGAAACCCGGGATGCACACTCGATGCGCGCCGGGCGTAGCGTCTCGGGCATGAGCCTGGTTATCGACGAGATGCCCGACCTCGGCATCACCCGGCTGTCGCGCTGGATCTTCAACTGCTACGTCCTGCGCAACGGTGACGGCGCGGTGGTGGTCGACGCCGGGCTACCGCGGGTCGCCGGCGATCTCGCGACCGCGCTGGGCCGCGCCGGAACCCTGCGCGGCGTCGTGGCGACGCACGGGCACAGCGACCACGTCGCCGGTGCGGCGGAGCTGGCCACGCGCCACCGCGCGCCAATCTGGTTGCCCGAGGCCACACTTGCCTACCTGGACGGGGCGAAACCGCGCACGCCGACCCTGGGCCGGGCCGCCAGCATCTGGCCCACCATGATCGACCAGCCGCTGGATCGGCGGGGCTTGGCCGGGTTTCTCAGTGGCGCCTGGGTGGCGGGCTACGGCACGCCGGCGGGCATGCGCTGGACGGGTCCGCCGCCCGGCGGCGGGCTTGCCGACGGCCAGCCGGTGCCCGGGGCGCCGGAGTGGACGGTGGTCAACGCCAACGGTCACACCGACGACAGCATCGCGCTGTGGAACCCGACGACCCGGACGCTGCTGTCCGGCGACGCCGTGCTGACCGTCCGTGGCCAGGCCTGGCACACACCGGAAATCGTCGACGCCGCGAGTGCCGCCGCGACCCGCAAGCGTCTCGAAGAACTACCCGTCGCGCATCTGCTGCCCGGCCATGGCCGACCGGTGCACGCTGCCGACACCGTTTGGGCCGAGCAGCGCCGCTGAGTGTGCGCTCAGGCATTTCAGTGTGCGTGCAGGGCGCGAAAACCGCCCAAATCCCGCCCCGGGCGCACACCAAAGGCCAACGATGCACACTCGACGATGAGCCTCAGCCGCGGCGGGGCCGCGCGCGATCGCTGGCGAATCCCCGGACCACGTGGGCGCGCACGAACTCCGCCGCCACCTCGGGGTTGTCCATGTCCAGCGTCGACGACGGCGTGCTGAACAGCGAAAAGAGTATGCGCGCGAACCATTCCCCGGCGGCCTCGACGTCGAGGTCCTTACGGACCTCGCCGGTGAGCCTGGCGGCGGACAGATAGGGCGCGAAGAAGTCGACGCACTCGCGCAGCAACACCGCGGCGTCTTTGGTCAGCAGCAGGCTGATCGCGTCCTCGTCGAAGTACTTCTCGGAGGCGATGACCCGCCGTGCCTGGGTGACGAACACCGCCGCGCGGCTCAGCTTGTCCTCCAGTGAGCTGCCCTGGGCCATCGCCTTGGACATCTCGCGGTAGAACCGCTCCGAGGCGTGTTCGGCGCACGCTTCGACGATCGCGCCCTTGTCGCTGAAATACTCGTAGATGGTGCTGCGTGAAACGCCGGCCTGCCTGGCGATGTCGACGATGGTGGCCTTGTCCAGGCCCTGTCTGCCGAAACACATGAACGCGGACTCGACGATGAGTTCGCGCGTATCGGTGGCCTGCGTCGCCTGAGTCATGGCACCAACGCCCCTCGGGGCACCAGCCCGGCATCGGCCGAGGCGAAGGCGTCGTTGATGTCGGCCAGATGGTAGGGCTTGGGCATCAGCCGGCCGAACGGAAAGTCGGTGTGCTGCAAGAAGGACAGCCCGATCGCCAGCGTCACGGGGTCGTAGAGCATCACGCCGCGCACGGACTTGTTGCCGTAGACCAGCGAGCTCGGATCGAGCTCGAAGGTGCGCCCCATCCCGACGTTGCCGACCTCGAGCAGCGTGCCGCCGTTGTTCAGAAAGCCGACCCCGTCGGGGATGACGCCCGGCACCCCGACGACCTCGAGCACCCAGTCGGCGCCGATGCCGTCGGTGTGTGCTCGGACCCGCTCGGTCACCTCGAAGGTCGAGATGGCGCTTGCGTCGATGCAGCACGTGGCGCCGAAATCGGCTGCCACGTCGAGCCTTTCGGGGATCTTGTCGATGACGATGACTGCGGCCGCACCGGCGGTGCGTGCCACGGCCGCGGCGTTGATGCCCAGCCCGCCCGCGCCCTGGATGACGACGGTGTCGCCCAGGCGCACGTCGCGCAGCGCGAACAACACCTGGGCCAGTGCGCAATTCAGCGGCGCGACGGCCTCGTCGGCGAGGTCCTCGGGCACCTTGTACAGCGGCTGCCGCCGACTGGTGTAGTAGTACTCACCGTGCGCGGCAACGAAATGCGGCTGCTGGTCGTGGGTGCGGTATTCGCCGGCCATCAGGTTCTGGCAGGCGTGGGGCCGGCCCCGCGCGCACGCGTGGCAGCGCCCGCAGGTCCAAAAGTACGGGGTGACGACGCGATCGCCGACGGCGAGCGGCTTGCCGGTCGCGTCGGTGGCGAGCCCGTCACCGAGTTCGGCTATCTCGCCGACCATTTCGTGGCCCAGCGCGAAGGGGCAGGGCAAGGGCAGCTCGCCGCGGAAGATGTGCAGGTCGGATCCGCAGATGCCGGCCATCCTCAGCTTGAGGGCGGCGGTCCCCGGGGCGGGCGCGGTGAGCGGGAATTCGGCCAGCTCGATCGGCCCCCCGGGTGCGGTCAATACCGCGAGCTTGGGCATGAGCTTCCCCCTTAATCGGCAGGCGCGAGGATCAGTCCGCTGGTGGGCACGCCGGTTCCCGAGGTGACGAGCACGTGCTCGACGTTGTCGACCTGGTTGTGCGAGGTGCCGCGCACCTGCCGCACGCCCTCGGTGATGCCGTTCATGCCGTGGATGTACGCCTCGCCCAGCAGGCCGCCGTTGGTGTTGATCGGAAATTCCCCGCCGAGCGAGAGCCGCTCGACGGTGGCGAAGTCCTTGGCCTCGCCGCGCCCGCAGAAGCCAAGCTCCTCGAGCTGGGTGAACACGAACGGCGTGAAATGGTCGTAGATGAAGGCGGTTTGGATGTCCTGGGGTTTGAGGCCCGAATCGCGCCACAGCCGGTTGGCGACCACCCCCATCTCCGGCAGCCCGGTGATGTCGTCGCGGTAGTAACTGGTCATCATCTCGCCGTTGGCGGCCGCGCCCTGGGCCGCCGCGGTGATCACCGCCGGCGGCTGGCGAAGATCCCGGGCGCGTTCGGCGCTGGTCACCACCAGGGCGACCCCGCCGTCGCTCTCCTGGCAGCAATCCAGGAGCCGCAGCACGGGTTCGACGATCCAGCGCGAGTTCTGGTGGTCTTCCAGCGTGATCGGGCGCTGGTAGAACCAGGCGTCGGGATTGGTCGCCGCGTGCGCGCGGTCGACGACGGCGATGCGGCCGAAGTCCTCGTTGGTCACCCCGTACGTCGACATGTAGCGCTGGGCGTGCATCGCGACCCAGGCCGCCGGCGTGAGCAACCCGAACGGCGCGTAGTGCGCCATGAACAGCGGGGTCTCCGCCATATTGCGCCCGCTGCCGCCGAACCGGAAGCCGGAGCGCTCGTTGAAGGCGCGCCAGCACACCACCACGTCGGCGACGCCCGTCGCGACGGCCATCGCCGCGTGCACCACCGTGCCGGCCGCCGCGCCGCCGCCGTGATGGACGCGGGAGAAGAAGCTCAGGTCGCCGATGCCCACGTTGCGGGCGATCTCGATCTCGTCGCTGGAGTCCATGGTGAAGGTGACCATGCCGTCGACGTCGGCGGGCGTCAGGCCGGCGTCGTCGAGCGCGGCACTGACGGCCTCGCAGGCCAATTGGAGCTCGCTGCGCCCGGACTCTTTGGAGAACTCGGTCTGGCCGATGCCGACGATGGCGGCGGCGCCGGGCAGCGAGCCGCTCACGCGGCCGCCCCGTCGAGCAGGCTCAGCACGGCGGTTCCCGAGACGTGGTCGCCCAGGCTGTTGGAGCCCTTGAACGTCACCTCGACGAAGTTCTCACCGTCGGAGCCCTCGGTTTTGGCTGTCACGCTGCCGGTGAAGCGCAGCGGGTCGTCGGGGAAGCACGGCACGCCGAGGCGAATCGACAGGTTCTTCACCATCGCCTCGGGCCCGGCCCAGTCGGTGAGGAAGCGGACGCAATACCCGTTGGTGGTCAGGATGTTCATGAACAGGTTCGGCGAGCCCTGCTTGTTGGCGAAGTCGCGGTCGTGGTGCACCGGCATGAAGTCCCGCGACGCGATCGCACCGGCGACGATCATCGTTGTGGTGATGGGGATTTCGAGCGGGGCGACCTCGTCGCCGACGTTGATGTCGGCCCACTTGAGGGTGGTGCGGCTATCGGCGGTCGTCATCGGATTCCTTCCGGATAGGTGCTGCCGATACTGGCCAGCTGGGCAGGCGCGGGGCCGAGCGCGAGCTCGTTGTGCTTGGCCCACAGGAAATAGCGGTGCAGGGGATAGGTGACGTCGATCCCGATGCCGCCGTGGACCTGCTGGGCGCTGGCGGCGACCCGGGAGCCGGCCTCGGCGGCCCAGAACTTCGCGATGCGGGCCGCCCGGTCGGCCTCCTCCGAGGGTCGTCCCCGCGCGATCAGCCAGGCCGCGTGCCAGGTGGTCCAGCGGATGGCTTCGACGTCGATGAAGGCGTCGGCCAGCCGCTGCTGCACCGCCTGGAAGCTGCCGATGGGCCGCCCGAATTGTTCACGGCCGCTGGTGTACTCGGCCGCGATGCGCAGGGCGCGCTCGGATACGCCGAGTTGAATCGCGCACAGGCCGACCAGGGCGCGCGTGTGCAAGGATTCGACCGGGCCGTCGAGCAGGTCGTGTGCGGAAACGATTGCGCCGTCGAGGAATACGTCCGCGTGCGGTTCCCGGTTGGTGGTCGCGACCGGCCGGATCTCGACGCCGCGAGCGTCGGCGGGCAGCAAAAACAGGCCCACACTACCGTCGTCCATGGCGGCCGGAATCAGGATGGTGTCGGCCAGCTGGGCGGCCGGCACCAGCTCCTTGGCCCCCTCCAGTCGCCAATTCGCCCCGTCGCGTGAGGCTTTGGTGGACGGGCTGACCGGATCGGATCGGCCGGCCTCTTGCAGGCCCGCGGTCAGGATGCGGGTTCCGGCGACGACGCCGGGCAGGAATCGTCGCTGTTGTTCGGGAGATCCGTGCCGGGCGATCGGGTCGGCGCCCAGCACCAGCGTCGCGTAGGCCGGCACCGGGGCCACGCTCCAGCCGACCTCGGCGAGCAGGACGCCCAGCTCCAGGAACCCGCCGCCGTTCCCGCCGACCGCCTCCGGCAGCGCCGTGCCCAACAGGTCGGCGGCCGCGAGCTCGCTCCAGAGTGCGGCGTCGTAACGGGTCTCGCCGGCCTCCAGTTCGGTCAGCCGGTCGGGGGTGGCCCGGCGCCCGAAGGTCTCGCGCGCGAGTTTGGCGATCGTCTCCTGCTCTTCGGTGAACGTGAAATCCATTGCGCCACCTACTGGACGGGCCGGAACTGGTGCAGCACCAGGTCGTCGTCGAAAGCCTGGTAAAAGACCTCGACCGGCATCCCGACCGTGACGTCGGCGGGATCGATGCCGCACAGGTTCGACACCAGCCGCACCCCCTCGTCGAGCTGTACCAGCACCACGATGTACGGGTACTCGAAGAACGGGAATTTGGGTTCGTGCGGCATCACGTAGCTGTAGACGGTGCCGCGGCCCGACGACTCGATCGCTTCCCAGTCCAGGGACCGGCAGTTCGGACACATGGGGCGGGGCGGGTGCCGCAGCGCGCCGCATCCGGAACAGCGCTGGATCAGCAGCTTCTGGTCGCGCAAGCCGTTCCAGAAGAACTCGGTGTCCGGGCTGATCGCCGGCGCCAGTCGGGGCGCCATCAGGCTGCCGGCCTGAATCGCAGCACCCGGAATCGCTGTCGCCCCAGCACCTCACCGGTCTGATCGGTGTAGGTGATCAGCCAGGTCAGGAAGAAACCGGTGCCCAGCGCCGTCTTCTTCTCGTCGGAGACCTCCTCGAACACCGACGTCGAGCTGATGACATCACCGAGCCGGGGATAGCGTTCGATCTCGAATTCCGAGTTGGTCGCCACCGTGCTGGTGTACCCGGCCTCGTCCAGGAATGCCGTTGGGTTGCTGAGGATCTCGACCGGGGCGCCGCCCCGCTCGCGGATTCCCTCCAGCTTCGGCGACGGCATCGTCCAGGTTTGCAGCATCACCGGCGGCGACACGATGCCGCCGAACCGCGACGAGGCCGCGAACTCCGGATCGAGGTAGACGGGGTTCATGTCGGCGAGCGCGTGGGCCCAGTGCCGGATCATCGGCTGGTTGACCGGATCCGGTGCCACCGTGGGCAGTCCGGTGCCGCCGGTGGGCTTGCCGACGAGCGCCCGCAATTTGGTGCGCACCTCGGAATCTTGGTCGGTCATGATCCTCCTGTTGTCTGCTGGGCACGAAGGTCGCGGGGCGCCCTCGGCATCCCCAACCCGGCCATGGCGATGATGTCACGCTGAATCTCGTTGGCGCCACCGCCGAACGTGTTGATGACCGCGAACCGGTAGGCGGATTCGAGGGCCCCGCGCAGCGGTGCGTCGGCGCCGGAGCGTATCCCGTTGCCGTCGAGCACCTCCAGCAGCTGACGGGCGACCTGCTGGGTGAGCTCGGTGCCGAAAACCTTGGCCGCCGACGCCTGTCCCATATCCAGGCCCGTGCTCGCCCCGCCCTGGGACATGGCGGCGTTGACCCGCGCGTTGATGAGTTTGTACGCGGCGACCTGCGCCTCGACCCGGGCCAGCGCGAGCCGCACCCACGGCTGGTCGAGGACACGGGCGCCGTCGAGCTCGGTGGTGGCGGCCCAATCCAGGGTCTTCTCGAACAGCGGCTCGAGCGCGCCCAGGTTGCCCAGCGCGGCGCGTTCGAAGTTCAACTGCGTGGTGATCAGCTGCCACCCCTGGTTTTCGCCGGCCACGATGGCGCTGGCCGGGACCCGCACGTCGTCGTAGAACGTGTAGAAGGTGGAGACGCCGGGCATGGTGTGCAGCGGCTGCCAGGAGAACCCCGGCGACGAGGTGGGCACGATGAAGATGGAAATGCCCTTGTGCTTCTTGACGTTCGGGTCGGTGCGCGCGGCCAGCCAGATGTAATCGGCATAGGCGGCGCCGCTGGTGAACATCTTCTGGCCGTTGATCACCCAGTCCGCGCCGTCGCGCACGGCGGTGGTGCGCAGCGACGCCAAATCGCTGCCCGCCCCCGGCTCGGAGTAGCCGATCGCGAACTCCACGCTGCCGTCCAGGATCGCCGGCAGAAACGTCCGCTTCTGTTCGTCGGTGCCGTACTGCATCAGCGTCGGCCCGACGGTGTTGAGCGTCACCAGTGGGATCGGCGCGCTGACCCGCTGCGCCTCCTCGGAGAAGATGAACTGCTCGATCGCCGAGAAGCCCCGCCCGCCATACTCTTCGGGCCATCCCACGCCGAGCAGGCCGGCCGCGCCCAGGGCGCGCACGCAGTCCCGCACTTCCGGGCCACCCTCGACGCGGTCGCCGATCGCCGCGATGCGTTCCGGTGTCATCACCCGTTCCAGCGCGGCGCGGATCTCGGCGCGAAGTTGTTGCTGCCCGGGTGTGTAGTCAAGCTCCATCACTCGGCCGTCCCGAGCCGCACCGGCATCCGCTTCACTCCGGGCACCATCGTGGCGCGCATCCGGTCGACCTCGCCCACCAGCTCCAGCCGGGGGAAGCGCCGCAGCAGCTCGTCGAACATCACCGAGGCCTCCAACCGGGCCAGTTGCGCACCGACGCAAGAGTGTTCGCCGCAGCCGAACGCGATGTGCGGATTCGGGTGGCGGGTCACCTTGAACTCCTCGGAGTCGGGACCGAAGATGTCCTCGTCGCGGTTGGCCGACCCGTACAGCATGACGACGACGTCGCCTGCTGCGATCCGCTGCCCGCGGATCTCGACGTCGGCCGTCGCGGTGCGCGCCATGTGCACCACCGGGCTGTTCCAGCGCAGCATCTCCTCGACGGCGCCCGGGATCAGCGATCGATCCTCGACCAGCAGGCGGCGCTGGTCGGGGTGGGCGATCAACGCCAACGTTCCCAAAGCGATGAGATTGCGGGTGGTTTCGTTGCCGGCGACCAGCAGCAGGAACGCGAAGTTGAGCAGGTCTTCGTCGGTGAGCCGGACCCCGTCGATCTCCGCGCCGGCCAGCACCGACAGCAGGTCGTCGTGCGCCTCGACGCGCCGCTGGGCGATCAGCTTCTGGAAGTACTCGAAAAGCTGCCCCATGGCCACCAGGGGATCGAGTTCGATCTCCGGGTCCGCGCTGCCGGTGGCGGCGTCCGACCACGCCCGGAACTGCTCCCAGTCGTCGGGCGGGGCGCCGATCAACTCGGCGATCATCCGGGTGGGCAGCGGCGCGGCGATCTCCTCGGCGAACTCGTGCACGGAGTCGGGTGCCACGTCGTCGAGGATGCCGCGCACGATCTCGCGGATCTTCGGCTCGAGCACGGCCACCCGCCGCCTGGTGAACCCCGAGTTGATCAGTTTGCGCATCTGCCGGTGCCGCGGCGGGTCGGTGAAGATCAGGTTGCCCTCCTGCACCGGGTTGGGCAGCTGCGGGTCGGGGATGCTGATGCCCTTGGTCGACGAGAACAGCCCCGGGTTGCTCGATACGAAGCGGATGTCCTCGTACTTCAGCAGCGCCCAGAAGTCGGTCACGTCGTTCCAGCACACCGGCGACGTCGCGCGCAGCTCCCGGTACGCCGGGTACGGATCGCCCGCGTAGAAGTCGGGGGAGTGCAACGGAAAGGTAGTCCGCACGGCCAGCCTCCCTGACGGGGATCCGACACATCACATCAATGTGTCTTGCGACGTTGTGTCTACTCCGGTCCGACCATGTCTGTCAATGCGCAGCCAACGCGCTGGAATAGCGAGGAATTCGTTCGATTGGTGATTGACGCCGGGGGGCCGTAGGTGAACACTGGCTCTCTAGATGACCGACGTTCGGGTGAGGAAGCGCGCATGACCGATCTGCAAACTCCGGGATCTCTTGTCGACACCTACCAGCTCTACATCGATGGCGGCTGGGTCGAAGCGGAGGACGGCCGCTACGACGACATCAATCCGGCCACCGAACGATCGATCGGCACCGCGCCCGACGCCAGCGTCGCCCAGGTCGGCGCGGCGATCGACGCCGCGCGCCGGGCCTTCGACAGCGGGCCGTGGGGCCGCACGGGCCCGGCGGAGCGGGCCGCCTGCCTCAATCAGCTCGGCGCGGCGCTGCTGAAGCACGCCGACGATTTCTTCGCGCTGTCGCAGGCGGAGTGGGGCTGCGTTTCCAACGAGCGGATGATGCAAATCGACGGGGCCGGATACATGTCGATGCACGCGGCCCAGCTCGCCGCACAGCTGGGCGAGGAAGCGGTGACCGGGATGAGCGCCGGCACCACGTTGCTGTCTCACCAGCCGCTGGGCGTGGTATCTGTCCTGACGCCGTGGAACTTCCCGCATTGCCTCAACGTCATGAAGCTCAACCACGCGCTGGCCGCGGGCAACACCGTCGTGCTCAAGCCCTCGCCGCTGACCCCGCTCGCGGGGCTCGCACTCGCGCGCATCATCGACGAGGAGACCGACATCCCGCCCGGCGTGGTCAACGTCGTGACGCCCTCCGGGCTGGAGGCCGCCCGGTTGCTCACCACCGACCCGCGCATCGACATGGTGAGCTTCACCGGCAGTTCGGTCGTCGGGCGCCAAGTCATGTCCGCCGCGGGCGACTCCATGAAGCGGATCCTGCTGGAACTGGGCGGCAAGTCGGCCAGCATCGTCCTGGACGACACCGAGGTCACCGACGAGATGTTGCGGCAGATGCTGTTCGACTCGTGCTCGCTGCACGCCGGGCAGGCCTGCATCCTGCACAGCCGGATGTTGCTTCCCGATTCGCTGTACGACGACGTGGTCGACCGGCTCGTGGCGCTGGCCCGCGACGTCAAGGTCGGCGATCCCGCCGACCCCGATGTGCAGATGGGGCCGCTGATCAGCGCGGCGCAGCGGGACCGGGTCCAGGCGCACGTCGACGGGGCGGTCCACGACGGAGCCCGGCTTGCGACCGGTGGTGGCCGCCCGGCGGGACTGGACGTCGGGTTCTATTTCGAGCCGACGATTCTCACCGGTGTCGATCCGGATTCGACCATCGCCCAGGAGGAAGTGTTCGGGCCGGTGTTGACGGTGCTGCGCTACCGCGACGACGACGACGCGGTCGCCATCGCGAACAACTCGCAGTACGGACTTTCCGGAGCGGTGTGGGGCGGGGATGTGGACCGTGCCGTCGGCGTCGCGCGACGCATCCGCACCGGCCAGGTCGCCGTCAACGGATGCGGTCCCGGCGGCGCGCCGTTCGGCGGGTTCAAGCTGAGCGGGTTGGGGCGGGAGGGCGGCGGCATAGCCGGGCTGTACCAGTACATGGAGGCCATGGCGATCGGGGTTCCCGCGTGAGCGGACCCCTTGCGGGGCTGTCCGTCGTCGAAATCACCAAGGAGATCTCCGGCCCTTATGCGGCAAAGCTTTTCGTCGACCTCGGTGCCGAGGTCACCAAGCTCGAGCCGCCGGGCGGAGATCCGCTGCACTACTGGGGTCCGTTTCCCCGCGGGGTTTCCGATCCCGAACGTAGCGGGCTATTCCAATACCTGAACGCCGGCAAGCGAATTGCGGCGTTTCCGGATGCCCGCGAGCTGATCGCGGGTGCGCACCTGCTCATCGAGAACTTCCCGCCCGGAACGCTGGAAGGCTGGGGGTTCGACCGCGACGGCCTGAACGAGCTCAACCCAAACCTGGTGCTGCTCCGCATGTCCGCGTTCGGGCAGTCCGGGCCGTGGCGGGACCGGCCGGTCACGTCGCTGACGCTGCAGGCGGCGTCGGGCTGGGTCAGCGCCCGCGATCCCGACCGCCCGCCGGTGCAGGTCGGCGCCCGGATCGCCGAGTACGTCGCGGGTGCCTACGGCGCGCTGGGCGCGTTGACCGCGCTGCGTTGCGCATCCGGTGAGGTTGTCCAGGTCGATGTTTCGGAATTCGAGTCGTTGCTGTCGACGCTGCCGTATCCCATGCTGATGGCGCAGAAGATGCTCGGCCTCGGCCTGCCTGCCAACGCCCGGGGGGCTCCCATGCTGGGGGTGGTCCGCGCCGCCGACGGTTGGGTGGGAATCAACTGCCTGACGGGCCAGCATTGGCTGGACGTGTGCGCGATGCTGGGCCTGCCCGAGTTCGGTGAGCAGCAGATTCCGATCATGTTGGGCGGCCCCGAGCGCACCGAATTCTACGCTCGCGCAGAGCCATTGCTGGCTAAACAAACCGTCGCCGAGATCGTCGACCTGAGCCAGGCATTGCGGATTCCGGCCACCCCGGTCAACGACGGCGCCACCGTGCTGGAATGTCCGCAATACGCCAAGCGCGAGTTCTTCATCGTGGGCGGGAGCGGCACAGGGGGAGGCTTCCAGCGCCCCGGATCGCCGTTCCGGCTGACGAAAGGCCCTGCGGTACAACATCATCCGTTGCCCCACCGGACGTCGGGGGCCGCTCCGTTCGCCCAGCTGAAGGTGCTCGACCTGACCACCTTCTGGGCGGGCGCGTATCTGACCTGCTACCTGGGCGCGTTCGGCGCCGACATCGTCAAGGTCGAGTCGATCCAGCGGCCCGACGGGTTTCGCTACTCCGGCGCGTTTCCCTTCGAGGGTGACGACTGGTACGAGCGAAGCGGCCTGTGGCAGGCCACCAACCTCAACAAGAAAGACCTCACGCTGGACCTGACCTCGCGGCGCGGCCTGGAAATCGTCCGGCGGCTGGCCGCGCAGGCCGACGTGGTCGTGGAGAACTTTTCGCCGCGAGTGGTGGAGCAGTTCGGTCTGGATTACGCGTCCCTGGCGGCGCTGAAGCCCGACGTGATCATGATCCGGATGCCGGGTTTCGGGTTGCAGGGCCCGTGGCGCGATTACGTCGGGTGGGCGCTGAACTTCGAGCAGACCGCGGGGATGTCGGCGGTCACGGGGTATGCGGACGGGCCGCCGTGCAACCCGCAGGGGCCCGCCGATCCCGTCGTCGGCGTGCACGCCGGGGTCGCGCTGCTGGCCGCGCTCGAGCACCGGAGCCGCACCGGGGAGGGGCAGCTGATCGAGATCGCCCAGATCGAGGTCGCCGCCGCCGTGACCGCCGAACCGGTAATCGAGTACTCGATGAACGGCGTCGTGCAAGCGCGGGAGGGTAACCGCCGGCGCGGCTACCTGCAGGGCGTCTACCCGACCAATGAGGACGGCGCGTGGGTGGCGCTGTCGCTGCCCGGGGACCCGGACGTGGACCACGACGCGTTCGACGAGATGGTCGCCGCGTGGACCCGCACGCAGGATCCGGCCACGATCACGGAAACCCTTGCGGCACAGGGTATCCCGGTCGAGCGCGTGGTCACCGGCGACCGGATGTACGACATACCGCAGCTCGACGCGCGCGGGTTTTACGAGGAGCTCGTGCATCCCATCACCGGAGCGCACCGCTATCCCGGGTGGCCGTTTCGCATCACCCCCGGGCCGGCGCACCACCACCGCGGCGCCCCGCCGACCCTGGGCCAGCACAACGACGAGATCCTGCGCGGGCTGGGCCTTTCTGGCGGCGAGCTGGCCGCCCTGCGGGCCGAACGGGTCATCGGGGAGCGGCCGCTCGGGTCATGACGCGGCTAGGCCGTGAGCCTTTCGTAATCGGCGCGCCACATGCAAAGCTCGGGGCATGGCCATGGAGATCGCCCGCCCCAAGCTCGAAGGCAACATCGCGGTGGGGGAGGACCGCCAAATCGGTTTCGCCGAGTTCGGCGCGCCGTGGGGCCGCGCGTTCTTCTGGTTTCACGGGACTCCCGGCGCCCGCCGGCAGATCCCGATCGAGGCACGGGTCTACGCCGAGCAGCACAACATCCGCCTGATCGGCATCGACCGGCCGGGCATCGGATCCTCGACGCCGCACCGGTACGAGAACATCCGCGCGTTCGGCGACGACCTGGGGACGATCGCGGACACGCTGGGCATCGACAAGATGGCGGTCATCGGCCTCTCCGGCGGCGGCCCGTACGCGCTCGCGGCGGCCGCGGTGCTGTCCGATCGGGTAGTGGCGGCCGGCGTGCTCGGCGGCGTCGCGCCGTTCCTCGGCGACGAGGGCATCACCAGCGGCCTGATGAACCTGGGCAAGCGGGCGGCGCCGCTGCTGCGGCTGGGGGGCGACCCGCTGCGCATCGGCGCGAGCCTGGTGATCCGGATGATCCGTCCGGTCGCGAACCCCGCGCTGTATCTGTATGCCGCGATTTCGCCGGAGGCCGACCGGCGCCTGCTGACCCGCCCCGAGTTCGCCGCCATGTTCCTCGACGACCTGCTCAACGGCAGCCGCAAGCAACTGGCGGCCCCCTTCAACGACATCATCCTGTTCACCCGCGACTGGGGTTTCCGGCTCGACGAGGTCAAGGTCCCGGTCCGGTGGTGGCACGGCGACAGCGACCACATCGTCCCGTTCGCCCACGGCGAGCACGTCGTGTCCCTGCTGCCCGACGCCGAGCTGTTCGTGCTGCCCGGCGAAAGCCACCTGGCGGGGCTGGGGCGCGGCGAGGAGATCCTGTCGACGCTGACGAAGATCTGGGACGATAAGGCCTGACGCCGCCGGGTAACCTGCAGGCGTGCTGCTCGCGTCGCTCAATCCCTCGGTCGTAACCACCACCGACATCCCCGACGCAGTGCGGATCGACGGCGCCACGCTCAGCCGCAGCGACTTGGTCGGCGCCGCAACGTCGGTCGCCGAGCGGGTCGGCGGCGCGGGCCGGGTCGCGGTGCTGGCCACGCCGAGCGCATCCACCGTGCTGGCGGTCACCGGTTGCTTGATCGCCGGGGTGCCGTTCGTGCCGGTGCCCTCGGATGTCGGTGTGGCCGAGCGCCGGCACATGCTCACCGACTCCGGCGCGGAGGCCTGGCTGGGCCCCGAGCCGGAGGATGCCGACGGGCTGCCGCACATCCCGGTGCGAGTGCACGCCCGTTCCTGGCACCGCTACCCCGAGCCGTCGCCGGACGCGACCGCGATGATCATCTACACGTCGGGCACCACCGGACTGCCCAAGGGCGTGCAGCTGAGCCGCCGCGCGGTCGCCGCCGACCTGGACGCCCTGGCCGAGGCCTGGCAGTGGACGCCGGACGACGTCCTGGTGCACGGCCTGCCGCTGTTCCACGTGCACGGGCTGGTGCTGGGCCTGCTGGGGTCGCTGCGGATCGGAAATCGCTTCGTGCACACCGGAAGACCGACACCGGCCGGGTACGCGCAAGCGTGCTCGGAATGGGGCGGATCGCTGTTTTTCGCGGTTCCCACCGTGTGGTCGCGGGTGGTGGCCGACGGCTCGGCGGCCGAGGCGCTGCGGCCGGCGCGGCTGCTGGTCTCCGGGAGCGCGCCGCTGCCGGTGCCGGTGTTCGACCGGCTGGCCGAGCTCACCGGGCACCAGCCCATCGAACGCTATGGCGCCTCGGAATCGCTGATCACGATCTCGACGCGGGCCGACGGCGAGCGCCGCGCGGGCTGGGTGGGCCTGCCCGTCGCCGGCGTGGAAACCAGGCTGCTGGACGACAACGACAACCCGGTGCCGCAGGACGGGGAAACCGTTGGGCGGCTTCAGGTTCGCGGGCCGATGATGTCCGACGGCTACCTGAACCGGCCCGAGGCCACCGCGGAGGCGTTCGCGCCCAACGGCTTCTACCGCACCGGCGACGTCGCGGTGATCGACGGCGCCGGCATGCACCGCATCGTCGGACGCGAGTCGGTGGACCTGATCAAGTCCGGCGGGTACCGCGTCGGCGCGGGCGAGATCGAGACGTCCCTGCTGGGGCACCCCGGCGTGCAGGAGGCGGCCGTCGTCGGGCTGCCCGACGAGGACCTGGGCCAGCGCATCGTCGCCTACGTCGTCGGCTCGTCCGACCTGCGGGCCGACGACCTGATCAACCACGTCGCCCAGGAGCTGTCGATACACAAGCGGCCGCGGGAGGTCCGTCTGGTGGAGGCGCTGCCGCGCAACGCGATGGGCAAGGTGCTCAAGAAGCAGTTGCTCGCCGAGGGCTGAGCACCGCGCCCGCCCGTCCCTGTCCGCGAGCGTGCGCATATGTACACGTTTTGCGGCATGTCGCCGTACAGACACGCACGCTCGCGGGGGAGTGCACGCCCGCTCGCGGGGGAGTGCACGCACGCTCGCGGGGGTCACATTTCGGTGACACGCAGCGTATTGCCAGCTTTTCCGCCGAGCGAGACGGCGAACCTTCACCTACCGTCGTAGGCGTGACGGAACTGCCGACGGTTGCGGCCCGACGCGCGTCGACACCGATGAGGCGGGTGGCGGCGGCGTGTCTGGTCGGCTCGGCGATCGAGTACTACGACTTCCTCATCTACGGCACCGCGGCGGCGTTGGTCTTCCCGACGGTGTTCTTCCCGCGGCTCGGTGCGACGCTGGGCACCGTCGCCTCGATGGCGACGTTCGCGACGGCGTTCCTGTCGCGGCCGCTGGGCGCCGCCGTGTTCGGGTACTTCGGCGACCGGCTGGGCCGCAAGAAGACGCTGATCGCCACGCTGCTGATCATGGCCGTGTCGACCGTCAGCGTCGGGCTGGTGCCCAGCACGGCCGCCATCGGTGCGGCCGCCCCCCTGATCCTGATCGTGTTGCGGCTCATGCAGGGGTTCGCCGTCGGCGGCGAATGGGCGGGCTCGGCGCTGCTGAGCGCCGAGTACGCGCCCGCCGGCAAGCGGGGCCGCTACGGCATGTTCACCCTGCTCGGCGCCGGCACCGCGGCCGTGCTCAGCAGCCTGACCTTTTTGGGCGTCAACTTCAGCATCGGGGAAAAGAGCGCCGCGTTCATGCAGTGGGGCTGGCGGCTGCCGTTCCTGTTCAGCGCGGGGCTGATCGGCATCGCGCTCTACGTGCGGCTCAACATCGACGAGACCCCGGTGTTCGCCGAGGAGAAGGCCCGCGACCTGGTCCCCAAGGCGCCGCTCGCAGAGCTGTGGCGCCTGCAACGCCGGGAGATCCTGCTGGCCGGTGGCAGCCTGCTGGGCGGATTCGGTTTCGGCTACCTGGGTCACACCTACCTGCTCATCTACGCGAATTCGCAGCTCGGGTACACGCGCGGCTTCATCTGGTCGGTGGGCGCGTTGACCGGGCTCGTCAGCATCGCCACGGTCGCGGCCTCGGCCACCCTGTCCGACCTGGTCGGCCGCCGCCGGCTGATGCTGTTGGGGTGGTCGCTGCTCTTGCCGTGGGCGTTCGTGGTGATGCCGTTGCTGAACACCCGCAACCCGGCGCTGTACGTGGTCGCCGTCGTCGGCATGGCCGTCGGGGGTGCGATCGGGTCCGGGCCCACCGCGGCCTTCATTCCGGAGCTGTTCGCCACGCGTTACCGCTACAGCGGGTCGGCGCTGGCCCTCAACCTCGCCGGCGTCATCGGCGGGGCCCTTCCGCCGCTGCTGGCCGGGACGCTGGTGGCGACCTACGGCAGCTGGGCGATCGGCGTGATGCTGGCCGTGCTGGTGGTGGCCGGCCTGGTGTGCACCTACCTGCTGCCGGAGACCAACGGGACCACGTTGGGGGCCGGCCGCGCCGACCTACCGCGGTGACTCAGTTGGCGTGCAGGTCCTCGTTGAGCGCGATGCCCTGACCGTCGCGGCCCACCACCTCGACCGCGCCGGTGACCGAGTTGCGGCGGAAGAGCAGGTTGTCGGCGCCGGACAGGTCGCGGGCCTTGACCGCCGTCCCGTCGGGCATGGTGACCTTAGTGCCCGCGGTGACGTACAGGCCGGCCTCAACGACGCAGTCGTCGCCGAGCGAGATGCCCACGCCCGCGTTGGCGCCGAGCAGGCACCGCTTGCCGATCGAAATCACTTGCGTGCCACCGCCGGACAGCGTGCCCATGATGGACGCCCCGCCGCCGATGTCCGACCCGTCGCCCACCACCACGCCGGCCGAGATGCGCCCCTCGACCATCGACGCGCCCAGGGTGCCGGCGTTGTAGTTGACGAAGCCCTCGTGCATCACCGTCGTGCCGGGCGCCAGGTGGGCGCCGAGGCGCACCCGGTCGGCGTCGGCGATGCGCACCCCGGTCGGCAGGACGTAGTCGACCATCCGCGGGAACTTGTCCACGCCGTAGACGGTCACCGGACCGTGGCGGCGCAGCCGCGCCCGGACCGCCTCGAAGCCCTCGATCGCGCAGGGCCCGCGATTAGTCCACACGACGTTGGTCAATACCCCGAACAGGCCGCCGGCGTTCAGCCCGTGCGGCGCCACCAGCCGGTGCGACAGCAGATGCAGCCGCAGGTAGGCGTCGTAGGCGTCGGCGGCCACCTCGTCGAGCGAGCCGATGACCGTGCGCACGGCGATGGTCTCGGTGCCGCGCTCGTCGTCGCGCCCCACCAGCGCAACCAGCTCGGGCGGTACGTCCGACAACGCGAGGCGCGACGTGCCGCCGGTGCCCGATTCCGTCAGTTCCGGTGCGGGAAACCACGTGTCGAGGACCGACCCGTCGTTGGCCAGCGTCGCCAACCCGATGCCTGCAGCTCCAGTCACGGCGGTCAGGTTACTTGGGCCGCCGAGCAGACGCAGAATCGCATCCCAGGCCGGCCGATGGTGCGATTCTGCGTCTGCTCGCCGAATGAGGGTGACCCATTACCCTTGGGGGCGTGCTGGACTTGCGCGGGGACCCGATCGCGTTGACCGCGGCGCTGGTCGACATCCCCAGCGAATCGCGCGACGAGGCGCGCCTGGCCGACGAGGTGGAGGCCGCGCTGCGCGCCCAGGCGTCGGGCTTCGAGATCATCCGCAACGGCAACGCGGTGCTGGCGCGCACGCAACGGCACCGCCCGTCGCGGGTGCTGCTGGCCGGGCACCTGGACACCGTCCCGGTGGCGGGCAACCTGCCCAGTCGCTTGGAGGGCGGCGACCTGTACGGCTGCGGCACCGCGGACATGAAGGCCGGTGACGCCGTGTTCCTGCACCTGGCCGCCACCGTGGCCGAACCGGTGCACGACCTGACCCTGGTGTTCTACGACTGCGAGGAAATCGACGCGGCCGCAAACGGTTTGGGCCGCATCGAGCGCGAGCTGCCGGAGTGGCTGGCCGCCGACGTCGCCATCCTGGGCGAACCCACCGGCGGCTACATCGAGGCCGGTTGCCAGGGCACGCTGCGCGTGGTGATCGGCGCGACCGGCACGCGGGCCCACTCGGCGCGAGCGTGGTTGGGCGACAACGCCATTCACAAGCTGGGCGCCGTGCTGGACCGGCTGGCCGGATACGACGCGCGCACCGTCGACATCGACGGTTGCGAGTACCGGGAGGGCCTGTCGGCGGTGCGCATCGACGGCGGCGTGGCCGGCAACGTGATACCCGACGCCGCCGCGGTGACGGTCAACTTCCGCTTCGCCCCGGACCGCTCGGTGGCCGCGGCGCTGCAACACGTGCACGAGGTGTTCGACGGCCTGGACGTGCACATCGAGCAGACCGACGCCGCCGCGGGCGCGCTGCCCGGCCTGTCCCAGCCCGCAGCCAAGGCGCTGGTCGAGGCCGCCGGCGGGCGGGTCCGGGCGAAATACGGCTGGACGGACGTGGCGCGGTTCGCCGCGCTGGGCATCCCCGCGGTCAATTTCGGCCCGGGCGATCCCAACCTGGCCCACACCCGCGACGAACGGGTGCCGGTCGCCAACGTCACCGCGGCGGTGCAGACGCTGCGGCGCTACCTGAGCGCGTAGCGGCGCGGATTACGCCGGCGCCACCACCACGTCGACGGCGCCGGCGCCCGCGTTGGCTACCACGGCCAGCACCGGGGCGTTGGGCGGCGAAACCACTTGTCCGCCCGCGACGCTCACGTGATAGCCATTCGGATACTCCACGGGCGGCACCGAGATGAGGGTCTGCGCGCCGGGCGCGAAGCTGCCCGCGCGGTCGGCGCGCTCGGTCGAGTAGCACAGCCGGAAAACGCCCGACCGAAACGACCAGTCCCGCGGCGTGCCGGCGACCACCTGGGGGTAGGGGGAGGCGAGCACTCCGAGCTTGGCGGCGTTGACGTTGGCGCCCGTCGGCGGCTGGGCGGGGTTGAAAACCAGCGCCTGGTCGGTCGGTGACGAGCTCGTCTTGTCGTTGCCGGTGTACGCCCACTCCAGCCAGCCCATCCGCTGCCGGTCGGTGTGGCGCATCACCTCGGCGAGGTTGTTCAGGTCGTTGGTGGCGCCGAACTCCGTGAGCAGCGGCGGGATGTGGTGGAAGGCCGCGTAGAGGTTGGCGTTGGTGATCGTGAGGCCGTCCTGGAAGCGGCAGGTGATGTTCTTGTGCAACGCCGATTCGATGGCGCAGTAGTCGTGGAACGAGAACCCGGTGCTCGGGTCGACCACGCCGCCGAGGTCGGTATGGACGCCCTCGTCGGACAGCGTGTTCGGCTCGAAGAACACCAGCGTGGTGGGGTCGGCCGCTCGGATCACCGGCACCACCTTGCGGTAGAACACGGTCAGCTTGTGGTCCTGCACCGGGCAGCCCAGCACAAAGTTGAAGCAACCCTCCCAGATGAAGCCGGGCCACGGCTCGTTCAGCACCTCGTAGCCGAACACGCCGGGGTTGCCGTGGAAGAAGCCGGCGACGTGCGCCCAGGCGCGCGCGTAGTGGTCCTGCAGCCCGATCCCGTCCGGCGCGGGGGCGTTGCGCCAAAAGGCGCTCCACGCGTACTCCTCGGCGGGGTTGAGGAAGTAGTTGCCGGGGAAGCCGAGTTGCGGGTTGGGCAGCCCCGCCTGCGCCACCGCCCACGCCGGTGCACCCTCGCCCTGGAACGCCTCGTTGTAGAGGTCTTGATGGAAGTCGAGCAGGCTGACGATGCCGTGGGCGGCCAGCGTCGCCACGGTCTGCGCGATCGAGGTGAGGTAGTTGTCGTCGTAGCTGAGCGGCTGCGGCTCCACGGCGGCCCAGATGACCCCCAGCCGCATCGCGTTGAAGCCGTTGGCCTGCAGGAAGGCCGCGTCGTCGTCGCCGAAGCCATCGGCCGACGGCTCGTAGGGCGGCAGCTTGTAGACCTGGTTGAGCCCGTGCAGGATGACGACGCGCCCGTCGGTGTCGGTCATCCAGCGGCCGGCGTGGCCGAGCGGCAGGGTCGGTCCGGGCGCCGCCGCCCGGGCCGGGGGCGGGGCGACGACCGAGGACGCGTCAGTCGTCAGCGCGGCGACCAGCAAACCGGCCGCGAGCAGTCTTACCGCGCGCGAAGGGCGGATCCGCATCCAGCCTCCCAGCGCCGAGCGAAGTCACTTTCGGAAACAGTGAGGCGTAATAGTCACCGCGGTAACACGGCGGCGTCACGGTTCGCGCACGATGCGGTGAGCCCGTTTGCGGCCCTAACCGCCGAGGCGGTCCGCCTGCGCGGCGGCATCGGCGGCCGCCGCCCGCATCCCCACCGCCGCGAACCGCTCCGAGGCGCCCCGCAGCGCCGCGCCGTCGCCGGCCGCCAACGCCCGCGCGTGGGCGAGGGCGAGTGCGCCCACCGCGCAGTCGACCTCGCCGCACAGCCGGGCCAGGGGATCCGCCGCCCGGGTGTCCCCGAGGCGGACGGCCTCGTGCCAGGCGCGCAGCGCCACGGCCGACTGCCCGCCGCGTTCGGCCATCCGGGCGGCGTCGCGGGCGGCGGCCACCGCGCCGTGCGCGTCGCGCATCGTGGCCAGCCGCCACGCCCGCGCGACGCCGAGCTCGGGGCCGAACAGCGCCGACTTGGTGCCGTGCCGGGATTCGGCCCTGCTCAAGGCCTTCGCCGTCGCGGCGGTGTCGCCCTGCTGGGCCAGCGCGATGGCCAGCAGCGTCAGCGACAGCGGTCCCCACGAGTAGCCGGTGCGTTCCAGGGTCGCGGCCGCCGGGGCCAGCAGCGCGGCGGCGGCGCCGAATTCGCCGTCGGCGATCAGCACGTGCGCGAGCAAAACCTCGCCGATCGCGCGGCCGGGCTGCTGCAGCTCGGCGAAGTCGGTGAACTGCTGAGCCACGTCGCGCGCGGCCGACAGCCGCCCGGCCATCAACAGCGCCGTGGTCTGGCCCAGCCCGATCGTGAAGCGCAGCAGCCCGGGGTGCTCGGCGGCCAGGGCGCGCTGCGCCAGCGGTTCGACATCGCCGAACCGGCCCTGCCGCGCCGCGCACAGCACGGACGCGCTGGCGGCCCAGGCCACCGCCTGGTCGTCGGCCGCCGGCGAGTCCAGCACCTCGCCGGCGACCTTGACGGCGTAGCCGACGTTGCCCGCGTTCATCGCGAAGGTGGCGCTCAGCGCGTCGAGCGTGGCGCGCGGCCCCGCTTCGGAGACCCTGCCGCGGATGGTCCGGAGGAAGGCGGTGGCCCGTTCGGGCTCGCTGAGCATCCAGAACTGGTTGGCTGCCCGCAGCAGCGCCCAGTCCATCAGCGCCGGCTCGGCCAGCGCACCCGCGTCGACGGCGGCCAGCACGGCGTCGGCCTCGCGGCCACGGCCCTGCCATGCCAGCGCGTGGGCCAGCGCCAGCCGAGCCGTCAGGCCCCCGGACCGGTCCAGCGCGGCGCGGGCCAGGCGTTCGCCGAGCGCGAGGTCGCCCAGCCGCAACGCCTGCTGGGCGGCGGCGGCGACGTCGGCGGTGCGCTGGGGGGCGTCGCTATCCAGGGCCAGCGACGCCAGCCGCAGCCGGTCGCTGAGCTCCTCCGACGGGCGCCGGGACAGCACCTCGACGACCTCGGTGCGCCGCCGCCGCGCGTCCTCGGGACCGAGCGTGGCCAGCGCGCGCTCGGCGAACAGCGGGTGTGCGGTGTACACCACCGGGTCGTCGGAACGCCCGCCGCGCGACCGGGTTTCCGCCGCGCCGAGTTCCTCCGCCGCGCTGACGGCGCCCGGACCCGCGAGGGTGGTCAGGTCGGCGAGCGACAGCGGCTCCGCCACGGCGAGGTAGTCCAGCACCGCCCGGGCCGGGCCGGGCAACTCGGCGAGGAAGGCGTCGACCTCGGCGCGACCGGTCTGCCTACCCGGCGCCTCGATGTCGATCCGGTCCAGCAGGCCGTCGGTCCACAGGGCCGCGATGGCCTCGGGCGCCTTGTCGGCGCGGGCGGTGACGACCATCCGGGCCGTTCCGGCCAGCGCCAACTGGTACACCAGCGTGGCCGACAGCACGTCGAGCTCGTGGGCGTCGTCGACCACGAGCAGCAGGTCACCCTGCCCTTCCAGCGACGCGCGGGCCGCCCGCAACAGCGCCGCCGGTTTGCCGATCTCGGAGATGGCGACCAGGTGGCCGAACGCCCCGAAGGGGACCGCGCGCTCGGTCGGGGTGCCGGTCACCCAGCGGGTGAGCGTGCCCGGGTGCGCGGCGGCGTAGCCCTCGGCGGCCAGCCGGGCCAGGGTCGATTTGCCGCAGCCGTCGGGCCCGAGCACCACGGCCCCGCGGCCGGCCGGCAGGGCGTCGGTCAGCCGTGCCAACGCGGCCTGGTGCTGGGGGACGTTCCAACGAATCGGCACCCGCCGGAGTTTATTGCGCGCGGTGTGCGTGCCGCATCGGGCTTGGTCTACGTTTCGTTGTATGCGCGCCGAACGCGACCCGTCAGCCGCCTGGGCGGTGTGCGTGTACTGCGCGTCGGGCCCCGAGCACGCCGAATTGCTCGCGCTCGCTTCGGAACTCGGCGAGGCGATCGCCGAGCGCGGCTGGACCCTGGTGTGGGGCGGCGGCCGGGTGTCGGCGATGGGTGCGGTGGCGAGCGCGGCTCGCGCCCGCGGCGGACGGACCGTCGGCGTCATCCCGCAGCACCTGATGCGCCTCGAGGTCGCCGACACCGAGGCCGACGAGCTGATCGTCAGCGACACCATGCACCAGCGCAAGCAGATCATGGAGGACCACGCCGACGCGTTCATCGTGCTGCCCGGCGGCGTGGGCACCCTGGACGAGCTGTTCGACGCGTGGACCACAGGCTTTCTCGGGGTGCACGACAAACCCGTCGTGATGCTGGACCCCTTCGGGCACTACGAGGGCCTGTGGCTGTGGCTGTGCGGACTGGCCGACCGCGGCTATATCTCGCAAGCGGCGATGGACCGGTTGGTGCTGGTCGATAAGGTGGGTGCCGCAGTGGAGGCGTGCGCACCCGCGTGAGATCCGGGCTCAGCTCAGCGGAAGGGCGCCGCGGGGACTTACAGGAATAGAGGAAAACGTTGTCCGACCACGACGGGGGAGCGCGCACAGCGGTCAGGCTGACCGACATCGCATCGCGGGTGCCGGGACTGCTGGCCGACATCCCGGTGATCATGCGGGGGGCGCTGACCGGGCTGCTGGCGCAGCCGGGCTCCAAGAAATCGATCGGCACGGTGTTCGCCGACCGGGCCGCCCGCTACGGCGACCGGGTGTTTCTGCGGTTCGGCGATCAGCAGCTGACCTACCGCGACGCCAACGCGGCCGCCAACCGCTACGCCGCGGTGCTGGCCGCGCACGGCGTGGGCAGCGGCGACGTCGTGGCGATCATGCTGCGCAACTCGCCGCAGGCGGTGCTGGCGATGCTGGCCGCGGTCAAGTGCGGCGCCGTCGCCGGGATGATCAACTACCACCAGCGCGGCGAGGTGCTGGCGCACAGCCTGGGCCTGCTGGACGCCAAGGTGCTCATCGCCGAGACCGACCTGGTGAGCGCGGTGGCCGACTGCGGCGGCGCGGGCGCCACCGAGACGATGACCGTCGAGGACCTGGAGCGGTTCGCGGTCAGCGCCCCCGCCACCAACCCGGCGTCGGCGTCGGCCGTGCAGGCCCGCGACACCGCGTTCTACATCTTCACCTCGGGCACCACGGGTTTCCCGAAGGCCAGCGTGATGACGCACCTGCGGTGGCTGAAGGCGCTGGCCGCGTTCGGCGGCATCGGGCTGCGGCTGAAGAGCTCCGACACGCTGTACAGCTGCCTGCCGCTGTACCACAACAACGCGCTGACGGTGGCGCTGTCGTCGGTGATCAACTCCGGCGCGACGCTGGCGCTCGGCAAGTCGTTTTCGGCGTCGAAGTTCTGGGACGAGGTGATCGCCAGCGAGGCCACCGCGTTCATCTACATCGGCGAGGTCTGCCGGTACCTGCTCAACCAGCCGGCCAAGCCGACCGACCGGCGGCACAAGGTGCGGGTGATCGCCGGCAACGGGCTGCGCCCGGAGATCTGGGACGAGTTCACCAGCCGATTCGGGATCGCGCGCGTCTGCGAGTTCTACGCCTCCAGCGAGGGCAACACCGCGTTCATCAACGTCTTCAACGTGCCCCGCAGCACCGGCGTCTTTCCGATGCCGTTGGCCTACGTGGAATACGACCCCGACACCGGTGAGCCGCTGCGCGACGAGAACGGCCGGGTGCGCCGGGTGCCGCCCGGACAGCCCGGCCTGCTGCTGAGCCGGGTCAACCGGCTGCAGCCCTTCGACGGCTACACCGATAAGGAGTCGACCGAAAAGAAGTTGGTGCGCAACGCTTTTCGTGAGGGTGACTGCTGGTTCAACTCGGGGGACGTGATGAGCCCGCAGGGCATGGGCCACGCCGCATTCGTCGACCGGCTCGGCGACACGTTCCGGTGGAAGGGCGAGAACGTGGCGACCACTCAGGTCGAGGCGGCGCTGGCCTCCGACAAGTCGGTCGAGGAATGCACGGTGTTCGGCGTCGAGATCCCGCGCACCGGCGGCCGCGCCGGGATGGCCGCGGTCCAGCTGCGCGAGGGCGCCGAGTTCGACGGGCAGTCCCTGGCCCGTGCCGTGTACGACGAGCTGCCGCCCTACGCGTTGCCGTTGTTCGTGCGGGTGGTCAAGTCGCTGGAGCACACGACGACGTTCAAGAGCCGCAAGGTGGAGCTGCGCGAGCAGGCCTACGGTCCCGACGTCGAGGACCCGCTGTACGTGCTGGCCGGGCGCGCCGAGGGCTACGTGCCGTTCTACGACGAGTACCCCGACGAAGTGGCCGACGGTAAGCGCCCGAAGGGCTGAGGCGGGCCCGCCGCCCGCCGCACGTTCGGCGTCCAGGGCGCGGCTGGCCGCACACTCGCGGACCGGGCCAGGCACCATAGACGGGTGCAGACCCTCTGCGGCCGGCCCGTCGCCGGCGATCGCCCGCTGATCATGGCGATCGTCAACCGCACGCCGGATTCGTTCTACGACCGGGGCGCGACGTTCAGCGACGGCGCCGCCCGGGACGCCGCGCAGGCGGCCATCGCCGACGGCGCCGACGTCATCGACGTCGGCGGGGTCAAGGCGGGCCCGGGCGACAGCGTCGACGAAGCCACCGAGATCGCCCGGCTGGTGCCGTTCATCGAATGGCTGCGCGGTGCGCACCCGGACCAGCTGATCAGCGTCGACACCTGGCGTTCCGGGGTGGCCCGGGTGGCCTGCGCCGCGGGCGCCGACCTGATCAACGACACCTGGGGCGGCATCGACCCCGCCCTGCCGGAGGTGGCCGCCGAGTTCGGCGCGGGCCTGGTGTGCTCGCACACCGGCGGGGCGCTGCCGCGCACCCGGCCGTTCCGGGTGAGCTACGGAACCAGCACCCGGGGGGTGGTCGACGACGTCATCCGCCGGGTGACCGCGGCGGCGGACCGGGCGGTGGCGGCCGGGGTGCCCCGCGACCGGGTGCTGATCGACCCGGCCCATGACTTCGGCAAGAACACCTTCCATGGCCTCGTCTTGTTGCGCCACGTGGGCGATCTGGTTAAGACGGGGTGGCCCGTCCTGCTCGCTTTGAGCAACAAGGACTTCGTCGGGGAGACTTTGGGTGTGGAACTGACCGAACGGCTGGAGGGAACGCTGGCGGCCACCGCGCTGGCGGCGGCGGCCGGCGTCCGGATGTTCCGGGTGCACCAGGTCGCGGCCACCCGGCGGGTGCTCGAGATGGTGTCCTCGATCCAGGGGACGCGGCCGCCGGCGCGCACGGTGAGGGGGCTCGCATGACGGAGCTGGTGGACCTCGCCAGCGCGGGGGTGCTGGCCTCGCGGCCCGGTGACGTCTGGCTGTCCGACCGCAATTGGAGCCGGCCCGGCTGGACGGTCGGCGAACTGGAAGACGCCAAGGCCGGGCGGACCATCTCGGTGGTGTTGCCCGCCCTCAACGAGGAAGCCACCGTCGAGTCGGTGGTCGAAAGCATCTCGCCGCTGGTGGACGGCCTGGTCGACGAGCTGATCGTGCTGGACTCCGGCTCCACCGACGACACCGAGATCCGCGCGATCGCGGCGGGCGCCCGCGTCGTCAGCCGCGAGCAGGCCCTGCCGGGGGTGCCCGTCCGGGACGGCAAGGGCGAGGTGCTGTGGCGTTCCCTCGCGGCCACCAGCGGCGACATCGTGGTGTTCGTCGACTCCGACCTGATCGATCCGCACCCGATGTTCGTGCCGTGGCTGGTGGCCCCGCTGCTCACCGGCGACGGGACTCACCTGGTGAAGAGCTTCTATCGGCGGCCGCTCGGCGGCGCCGACGCGGGCGGCGGACGGGTCACCGAGCTGGTGGCCCGCCCGTTGCTGGCGGCGCTGCGCCCGGAGCTGGGCTGCATCCTGCAGCCGCTCGGCGGCGAGTACGCGGCCAGCCGGGAGCTGCTGACGTCGCTGCCGTTCGCGCCGGGCTACGGCGTGGAGATTGGCGTGCTGGTGGACACCTTCGACCGGCTGGGGCTGGACGCGATCGCGCAGGTGAACCTCGGCGTGCGGGCGCACCGCAACCGGCCGTTGCCCGAGCTGGGCGTGATGAGCCGCCAGGTCATCGCGACCCTGCTGTCGCGCTGCGGGATCCCCGACTCCGGGGTGGGCTTGACCCAGTTTTTCGCCGACGGCGCCGACGGTTACGGCTACCGGGCGCACACCGCGCCGGTGTCGCTGGAGGACCGGCCGCCGATCCAGGGACTGCGCCCGCGCTAGGCCCACGCGCGCCGGGGCGTCGGCGGTATAGGGCAATATCGAACGCGTGGCGTTGGTGTTGCTGTACCTGGTGGTGCTCGTCCTGGTGGCGATCGTGCTGTTCGGCGCGGCCAGCCTGCTGTTCGGCCGCGGTGAGCAGCTGCCGCCCTTGCCGCGGGGGACGACGGCGACCGTGCTGCCCGCCTACGGCGTCACCGGGGCCGACGTCGACGCCGTCAAGTTCACTCAGGTGCTGCGCGGATACAAGACCAGCGAGGTGGACTGGGTGCTGGACCGGCTCGCCCGCGAGCTCGAGGCGCTGCGCGGCCAGCTGGCGGCGGTGCACGCCCCACCGGCCGCCGACAACGAGACCGACGGCGAGCCCGACGCCGTGGAACCGGCGGACGGCGAGGACCGTCAGGACTCAGTGTGAGCGATGACGGGCTGGTGCGGTGCGGCTGGGCGACCATTCGGCCCGGGCCGGACTTCGAGATGTACCGCGACTACCACGACCGGGAGTGGGGCCGGGCGTTGCACGACGGGGTGGCGCTGTTCGAGCGGATGAGCCTCGAGGCCTTCCAGAGCGGCCTGTCGTGGCTGATCATCCTGCGCAAACGGGAGAACTTCCGGCGCGCCTTCGACGGGTTCGACATCGAGACGGTGGCTGGCTACACCGAAGCCGACGTGCGGCGGCTGATGGCCGACACGGGCATCGTCCGCAACCGGGCCAAGATCGACGCGACCATCGCCAACGCGCGCGCCGCCGCCGAGCTGGGTTCCGCCGAGGACCTGTCCAAGCTGCTGTGGTCGTTCGCGCCGCCGCCGCGGCCCCGCCCCGCCGACGGCTCCGAAATTCCCTCGGCCAGCGCCGAGTCGAAGGCGATGGCCGCCGAGCTGAAACGGCGCGGGTTCCGCTTCGTCGGGCCCACCACCGCCTACGCGCTGATGCAGGCGACCGGCATGGTCGACGACCATATTCGCGGTTGTTGGGTGCCGGCAAACCCTCGTTGAGGGCCCAATGGGGCGTCAGAAGCGGGTCTTGGTGTAACTGCCGCGCCGGATAGGGAACAATGGGGGGGTGATTTGGCAGTCCAATGTCGGGTATGGCTGGGATTCCACTGGCGGGGCATGCTCGACGCCGACCAGGTCCGCGACGCCGGGCCAGCTCGAATCTGGAGGGAGCACTCGATGGCGGCGATGAAGCCCCGTACCGGAGACGGTCCTTTGGAAGCGACCAAGGAGGGGCGCGGCATCGTTATGCGAGTACCGCTCGAGGGAGGCGGTCGGCTGGTGGTCGAGCTGACGCCCGACGAAGCCGCCGCCCTCGGTGACGAGCTCAAGGGCGTTACCAGCTAAGCCGGCTTACGCCGACACCTTCCGGTAGATCTCCAGCGTCTGCTCGGCCGCGTGGGCCCAGGAGAAGTCCTCGATGCAGCGCTGGCGTCCCGCCTCGCCATAGCGCTTCGCCTTGTCGGGGTCCGCGATGAGTTCATTGACCGCATCGGCCAGCCCCGCCTGGAAGCCGGCCGGGTCGTCGGCGTCGTAATGCACCAGTGACCCGGTGCTGCCGTCCCTGACCACCTCGGGTATCCCGCCGACGTCGGAGGCCACCACCGCCGTGGCGCACGCCATCGCCTCAAGGTTGACGATCCCCAACGGCTCATACACCGACGGGCATACGAAAACCGTTGCCGCCGAGAGTATTTCCCTTAACTCGCCGATGGGCAGCATCTCCCTGATCCAGAACACCCCGCCCCGCTCGCGGGCCAGCCCGGCCACGGCGGCCTCAATCTCCGCGGCCAGCTCCGGGGTGTCGGGAGCGCCGGCGCACAGCACCACCTGCACCCCGGGGGCGAACCGGTGCGCGGCCGCGACCAGGTGGGCGACGCCCTTCTGGCGGGTGATGCGCCCCACGAACGCCACCATCGGCCGGCCCGGGTCCACGCCGAGTTCGGCCAGCACCGAACCGGTTTGCACGGGGCCGGCGGGGTGCCACACGCCGGTGTCGACGCCGTTGCGGATGACGTGCACCAGGCTCGGATCCAGCGTGGGGTAGACGCGCAGGATGTCTTCGCGCATCGCCGCGCTGACCGCGATGACGGCGTCGGCGGCCAGCACCGCGGTCCGCTCCACCCACGTCGACACGCGGTAGCCGCCGCCGAGCTGTTCGGCCTTCCACGGCCGCAGCGGTTCGAGCGAATGCGCGGTCAGGACGTGCGGGATGTCGTAGAGCAACGCGGTCAGGTGCCCGGCCAGGCCCGCGTACCAGGTGTGCGAATGCACGACCGTGGCCGCCGACGCGGCGTTGGCCATCATCAGGTCCGCGGACAAGGTGGACAGAGCGGGGTTGGCGCCGTGGATGCGCGGGTCGGGTTGCTGCGCGAAGGCATCCGGACGGGGCGCGCCGATGCAGTGCACGTCGACCGCGCACAACCGGCGCAGCTGCGCGACGAGCTCGGTGACGTGTACCCCGGCCCCGCCGTAGACCTCCGGTGGGTACTCCCGAGTCATCATCGCCACCCGCATACTCCGCACGGTAGTTCGGCGGGGACGCCGCCCGCGAGTCGGGCCGCTGAGAAATTCGGAGAATCCGGTTTTCGGTCCGGTGACGATGCGGCCCGCGAGTGAGACTGCGCATAATGGACGGTATCGGGTTGTGAAACGTGGTGAGAACTAAGCCAAATACCTTGACAGGCAGTCCGTCAGAACGGCGGCCACCGGGATTCCCCCTGGCAGCGGTTGGCGGGGGCCGATAGTTTGGGAGCCATGAGGGAAGCGCCACACGTGCTGGGCATCGTCCTGGCCGGGGGTGAGGGCAAGCGGTTGTATCCGCTGACCGCGGACCGGGCCAAACCCGCGGTTCCCTTCGGTGGCGCCTACCGGCTGATCGACTTCGTGCTCTCCAACCTGGTCAACGCCCGCTACCTGAGGATCTGCGTTCTCACCCAATACAAGTCGCATTCACTCGACCGTCACATTTCGCAGAACTGGCGCTTGTCCGGCCTGGCCGGCGAGTACATCACCCCGGTGCCCGCGCAGCAGCGGCTCGGCCCGCGCTGGTACACCGGCTCCGCCGACGCGATCTACCAGTCGCTCAACCTGATCTACGACGAAGACCCCGACTACATAGTCGTTTTCGGCGCCGACCACGTCTATCGGATGGACCCCGAGCAGATGGTCGGGTTCCACATCGACAGCGGGGCCGGCGCGACCGTGGCCGGCATCAAGGTGCCCCGCGGCGAAGCGTCCGCCTTCGGCTGCATCGACGCCGACGACTCCGGCCGCATCCGCGCCTTCGTGGAAAAGCCGCTGGATCCGCCGGGGACCCCCGGCGACCCCTCGTCGACGTACGTGTCGATGGGCAACTACATCTTCACCACCAAGGTGCTCATCGACGCGATCCGCGCCGACGCCGACGACGACCATTCCGATCACGACATGGGCGGTGACATCATCCCGCGGTTGGTGGAGGACGGGATGGCCGCGGTGTACGACTTCTCCGACAACGAGGTGCCCGGGGCCACCGACCGCGACCGGGGCTACTGGCGCGACGTCGGGACGCTGGACGCCTTCTACGACGCGCACATGGACCTGGTCTCGGTGCACCCGGTGTTCAACCTGTACAACAAGCGCTGGCCGATTCGCGGCGAGTCGGAGAACCTGGCGCCGGCCAAGTTCGTCAACGGCGGCTCGGCGCAGGAGTCGGTGGTGGGCGCCGGCAGCATCATCTCGGCGGCCTCGGTGCGCAACTCGGTGCTGTCGTCGAACGTGGTGGTCGACGACGGCGCGATCGTCGAGGGCAGCGTGATCATGCCGGGCGCCCGGGTCGGCCGCGGCGCGGTGGTGCGCCACGCGATCCTGGACAAGAACGTCGTCGTCGGGCCCGGGGAGATGGTCGGGGTCGATCTGGAGAAGGACCGCGAGCGGTTCGCGATCAGCGCCGGCGGCGTGGTCGCGGTCGGCAAGGGCGTCTGGATCTAGCCAGGCTAGGGGACCTCCGGGACCAGCAGGTGCGCGTCGTGGCCCGGGCCCCAGTGCAGGGTGACGCGGCCGCGGGGTGAGCGCGCGTAGGCCGCGGGCATCTGCCCGATCAGCGGATTGGCCGGGCACAACCACCGCCCGGCCACCACCAGCCGCAGCTGTTCGCCGGCGCGGAACACCGTCGCCGAGGGTCCCAGCGCGACGTCGACCGCGACCACCTGCCCGGCGGGGACGGGCTGCGGGTCCACGCAGGCCGCGACGGGCTCCCACGGCCGCGAAAGTTCGGGGTCCAGCGTCCGCAGTGCGACCCGCTGCCACCCGGTGGTGACCCGGTCGCGGCCGTAGCCATAGGACCCCTCGAACGCGACGAACCGGCCGGAACGCCACTTCTCCACGCCGACGAACAGGTTGGCGTCGTCGCAGCCGTCCAGCGAGACCCACAACCGGGCCGCCATCGGCCCGGTCAGCTCGATGTCCGCGGAAAACGTCCAGCTGAATGCCGCTGCGCGGGAAAGCGTCTGGAACGCGATGGCGCCGGCCTCGGCTGGCCGGTCCGGCGCCAGCGCCCCGGCGTCGCCCAGATACAGCGCACGCCAACGGGTTTGGGGCAGCGGCCAGTCCGCCTCCTCGCGCACCGCGACGATGGTGTCGCGGTCCTCGCGCACCTCGAGGCGGACGCTGCGGGAACCGTCCGCGCCGTCGAGCACGCCGCGGAAGAAGTCGAGCTGCTCGGCCAGCGCCGCTTCGGAGTAGAAGGTCGCCCATTTGCCACCCCGGTGCGTGTAGAGGCGGGCGTGGGCGGAGCCGGCGCGGGAGAACGCGCGCATCGAGCCGCGGCTGTGCAGGTTGTTGTCCGAGAAGCTGCCGCAGACCAGCATGGGCACCGTGATCGCGGGCAGGTCGGGCACCACCGAGCGCCAGGCGTCGTCGCGCAGCGGGTGGGCGTCCTGCATGCTCACCAGGTCGTAGGCCTGCCGCGTGTCGCGGCGCAGGTTGCGCGACCACAGCCGGGTGAACCCCGATTCGCGCACGCCGCCGGGGAAGGTCAGGTCGCGATACGCGTCGGTGAAACCCTCCCACGGGCAGATCGCCCGCAGCGCCGGCGGCCGCAGGGCCGCCACTGCGTACTGGCTGATCGCCAGGTAGGAGACCCCGAGCATGACAACCTGGCCGTCGCACCACTTCTGCCCGGCGATCCACTGCACCAGGTCGTAGGTGTCCTCGGCCTCCTTGCGCGACAGCAGGTTTCCGGTGCCGTCGGAGTGGCCGCAGCCGCGCGAGTCGGCGTTGACCACGGTGAAGCCGCGCGCGGTCCACCACGCCGGGTCCGGCGCCTCCCAGCCGGTCAGCGCCGAGAAACTCACCGGTTGCGGTTGGCGCAACATCCGGTATTGCACCGAGAAGGTCCACCTGTTGCCCCGCCGCCTCGGCAGGTTGTCCATGCCGTAGGGGTGGATGCTCAGGATGACCGGCCGCGGGCCGTCGTCGGGCTGCCGGTGGACGTTGATGCGCAACACCGTCCCGTCGCGGGTCGAGACGGCGACGTCACGCTCGACGAGCAGGTCGGGCGGCGGATCGGTGACCGTGATCGGGGGCTTGGCGATGCCGCGAAGCCGAACCAGCGCATACCGGAAGGCTCCGGGGCGCCGCCACGGACGGTCCAGGGCCGGTGCCGAATTTCGCGCCACGCCAATACCTTAGGCGCAGCGCCCGGCCGCTACCACACGCTGGGCACCAGCCGGTAGCGCACGTGCTGCGCGTATTCCCGGTACCCCGGCAGGTCCTTTATGAGCAGCTTCTCCTCGTCGAGGATGCGGAAGACGAGCACCGCGATGCCCGGGACCACCAACAGCAGACCCCAGTAGGAGCCGAGCGCCAGGGGCATGCCGACCATCATGATCACGTTTCCGACGTACATCGGATGCCGCACGAACTTGTAGACGCCGCCGGAGGCCACCGTCTGGCCCGTCTCCACCGTGACGGTGGCCGCCGCGTAGCTGTTCTGGATGATCACCAGCATCGCCAGGCCCAGCCCGGTCGCCACCAGGACGTCGCCGAACACGGACACCCACGGCGGCACCGTCGACCAGCCCATGCGATGGTCGAGGGCGCTGAACGCCATCATCGCGAAGAGAATCGCGAATGAGCTTGTGATGATGACCTTTTGGGCGGCCCGCGGCTCGGCCCGCGGCCCGGCGTGCATGCGGCGCTGCAGGGCCGCCGGGTTGTTCCGCGCCAGATAGATCGTGGGGCCGAGCGACGCCGCGGTGAACACCGCGAGAAAAGCCCACGCCTGCCAATAGTGCAGCGTTCCGGCCGGTCCGAATAGGATGAGGCCGACCGCGATGGTCCCGAACACCGAGGATGCCGTCAGCCGAACAGCCGTTTTCATGATCGTGCCCTCCCTAGCAACGTAGATCGCGACGCCGAAAAGCCATGGCGCCCAAGATGATCAGTGCCGCGTCGATGGCCAGCAGCCACAGTAGCGGCACGGCGGTGAAATCGGCCCCCACCCGCGGGGTGTGCCCGAACGGTTCCAGGTCGAGCAACCACTGCGGGAACCGGGCCAACTCGCCGATCAGGTACACGGCGACGAACCCGACCAGCACGCCCCACGCCACGGGCGTGAACCGCGGGGCCAGACCGAACACCGCGACCGTGACGGCGGCGAGCAGCCAGACGGCGGGCAGCTGCACGGCCGCGGTGCCGAGGACGCTGAGCACCTTGCCGGCGACGTCACCGGCCGCGATGCCGTACACGAGTCCGCCGGCGACGCCGCTGGCCAGCATCGCGACCGCGGACCCGACCAGTGCGGCGGCCAAATGGCTTGCCAGCCAATGCGTTCGGGAGACGGCACCGGCGAGTGCCGTCTCCGCGCGCTGGCCGGACTCCTCCTGATGCAAGCGCAGCGTGAGCGAGATGGCGAACGCGGCGGCGACCATGCCCATCATGGCGTACGCCACGGCGATGAAGGCCTCCTCCAGCGCGGAGGTGCCGCCCATCCGGGCGACGATGTCGCGCACGACGGTGCTGCCGCCCAGCTCGTCGCCGATGCCGTGCACCACGCTGCCCATCAGCAGGCCATACAGGAGCAGGCCCACCGTCCACAGCAGCAGCGCGCCGCGATCGAGCCGCCAAGTCAGGCCGTCGATCCCGCGCAGCCGCATTCCGGCCGTGCCGGGGCCGGCGCGCTCGGCGATCAGCCCGGCGCCCACGTCGCGGCCGGCGAGCAGCCGGTAGGCCACCCACGTGAGCGCCGCCGTCGTCACCAGGTGCAGCAGCAGAACCCACCAGCGATCCCCGGCGTATGGCCTTACCTGCAGCGACCACCCCAGCGGCGAGAGCCACGACAGCCCGCCGCCGCCCGCGTCACCGACGGCGCGCAGCGTGAACGCGGCGCCCAGCACGGCGAACGCGGCGCCGCGGGCGAACCGGGCGCTCGGCGACAGCTGGGCGGTCACCGCGGCCACCGCGGTGAAGACCAGACCGGAGCAGGCCAGCGCCGCCCCGAACGCCAGCGACCCGCCCGCCGGGACGTCGGTACTCAGCAATCCGGCCGCCCCGATCGCGCCGGTGGCGAGGGACGCCCCGAACGACAACAGCAGCGCCGCGCTCAGGCTGGCGTACCGGCCGATCGCGGTCGAGTCCACCAGCTCGGTGCGGCCGGTCTCCTCGTCGGCGCGGGTGTGCCGGATCACGGTGAGGATGACGGCCACCGCGATCAACAGGTGGAACATGCCGGCCTTCCAAATGCCAACGGCCCCAAGGCTGTCGTTGTAGATCTGGCCGTAGAGCGCGCGCTGGGCGGGGCTGGCCATGATGGAGGCCGCGAAGCCGGCGCGGTCGGCCTGGGTGGGGTAGACCTTTTCGATGCTGCCGACGTACACCGTGGCCAGCGGCACCGACAGCAGCAGCACCCACAGCGGCAACGAAACCCGGTCGCGGCGCAGGTAGAGCCGCAGCATGCCCAGCGTGCCGGAGAAGTTCGAGGCGGCCCGCCCCGCCGGCTGGGCCGGGCGCGGGCGCTGCAGCGTCGCGGTGCTCATGCCGAGACCTTGTCTGTGGTGTTGTAGTGGCGCAGGAAGAGTTCCTCCAGGGTCGGGGGCTGGCTGACCAGGCTGCGCACCCCGGCGTCCCCGAGCGCCCGGATGAGTTCGCCCAGGCTTTCGCTGTCCACCTGGGCGCGCAGCGTGTTGCCGTCGATGCTGACGTCCTCGACGCCCCGGATGCGGGTGATATCGCCCGGGTCGCCGATCATTTCGGCCTTGATCGAGGTGCGGCTGAGGTGCCGCATCGACTCCAGCGTGCCGCTTTCGACGGTCTTGCCGGCGCGGATGATGGTCACCCTTTCGCACAGGGCTTCCGTCTCGGCCAGGATGTGACTGGACAGCAGGACCGTCGTGCCGCGGTCGCGCGCCTCACCGACGCACTGCTGAAAGATGTTCTCCATCAACGGGTCCAGGCCGCTGCTCGGCTCGTCCAGCAGCAGCAGCCGGGCGTGCGAGCTGAACGCGGAAATCAGGGACACCTTTTGCCGGTTGCCCTTCGAGTAGGTGCGCGCCTTCTTGTGCGGGTCGAGGTCGAAGCGCTCGATCAGCTCGGCGCGCCGCCGTTCGTCGATGCCCCCGCGCATGCGGGCCAGCAGGTCGATGGTCTCGCCGCCGGTCAGCGACGGCCACAGGGTCACATCGCCCGGCACGTAGGCGATGTGGCGGTGCAGGGCCACCGCGTCGGTCCACGGATCGCCGCCCAGCAACCGGACGGTTCCGCCGTCGGCTCTCACCAGCCCCAGCAGCACGCGGATGGTGGTCGACTTGCCGGCCCCGTTCGGCCCGAGGAACCCGTGCACCTCGCCCTCGCGCACCGTCAAATCCAGGCCGTCGAGGGCGCGCACCGCGCCGAAATTCTTGTTCAGTCCCCGGATTTCGATGGGTGCGACGTTGTTAGCTTTCATGGGATCCTCCTTGATCTTCGGCGGCCAGAAATGCGTCGTACATGGTGCGGTCGACCATCAGGCCCTCGCTGTAGATCTCGAGGGCGGGCAGGATCATCTCCCTGGCATAGTCGCGCAGAACCGCACGCAAATCCGTTGGCGTTTCGTGCATTTGTATGTAGAGCAGAAGGCTGCCGCCCCCGGTGATGCCGAGATATTTGGCCCTGGCCTTCGGGTCACGGCTGGGCTTGATCGTCCCGGCCCGCACGCCCTCTTCCATATACTCTTCGGCGTTGGCAATCATCCTCTGCCACAACATCTTCGCCAAGTCGCCACCGGTCTGCATGCTGCGCACCACATAGGCCGTCAGCGGTGCAAACTCCTCGATCTCGGCGAGCTGCGCGAACCAGGTGGCGGGGTCGTTGGACCGCATTGCCTCCGATTTGGTGCTGCGGATCTCTTCGGCGACATAGTCGTCGCAGGCCTTGCGCAGGCCTTCCTTGGAGCCGAAGTGGTGGATGACCAGCGCCGCGCTGACGCCCGCCGCTTCGGCGATGGCGCGCAGGCCCACGTCGAACCCGCGCTCGCCGAACTGCTCGATGGCCGCGTCGCGGATCCGGGCGGCGGCGGTCAGGTCGGCTGAACGCATGTTCAGTACACTAAACGTGCGTTCAGTCGACGGTCAAGGGGGCGCGCCGTCAGGAATCCGTAAAGAAGTTGGCGCGAGCCGACACAAGCGCGCGACACGCCGTGCGCGCGGGGGGTCAGTCGCGGACCGCGGCCAGCAGCCCGTCGCCGAGCGGCACCAGCGCCGGGGTGAGCCGCTCGTCCTCGGCGATGAGGCGGGCCGCCTCGCGCACCGCGCTCACCTCGGCGTCGCGCGCCGCGGGATCGCCCGCCCGGCCGCCCAGCGCCGCGCGGTGCACCACGATGACGCCCCCGGAGCGCAGCAGCCGCACCCCCTCGACGACGTAGTCCGGCTGGTCGATCGGGTCGGCGTCGATGAACACCAGGTCGTAGGACTCGTCGGCGAGCCGGGTGAGCACCTCCTGGGCGCGCCCGCTGATCAGCCGGGTGCGTGAGGGTCCGATGCCGGCATCGGAGAAGGACTGCTTGGCGAGCCGCAGGTACTCGGGCTCGATGTCGATCGTGGTCAAGACGCCGTCGTCGCTCATGCCCGAGAGCAACCAGAGCCCGCTGACCCCGGCGCCGGTGCCCACCTCGGCGACGGCCTTGCCGCCGCTGAGCTTGGTCAGCAGGCTCAACAGTGCCCCGACCGCCGGCGTCACCGCCCCGGCGCCGATCTCCACGGCGCGTTCGCGGGCCGCGGCCAGCAGCGCGTCCTCCGAGATCGACGCCTCGGCGTGCGCGCACAGTGACTCGGCTCGACCGGTGGCCGCCTGGCCGGGGGATGCTGCGTCGGTGCCGTCCATGTCCCGCAGCGTATTCCAATTCGCGGCGGGGCCGGGCAGGCGCGCCTGATTCGCACCGTGCCGACACGCCCGGGGCGACGCAACTCACTCGGCCAGGGGTTCGCGCTGTTCAACGCAGGTAACGATCTGGTTTCTCAGCCAAACCTCAGATTGCTCCTATGTCGTGCATACGCCGATGCGCGACGGTATCCCTATGGAACGGGGTGCGCGGGGGACCGGGAATAGTTCTCGCCGGATTGGGAATACACGGTGGCAGCTCCGCGTTGACGCGGGCGACGAGCTGCCGGGCTTCTGCGGCAGGGAAATTCCGGAGGATTCAATCATCACAGCGCTTTTGAGCCCAACCACCATGTCGCACGCGCAGGACTGCCCGGACGACGGTTGGGTGGAGACGACGGACGCCCTCCAGGGCACCGCGGTGTTCGACGCGACCGGGGACAAGGCGACGATGCCGTCGTGGGACGAGCTGGTGCGCCAGCACGCCGACCGCGTGTACCGGCTGGCCTACCGCCTCGCCGGCAACCAGCAGGACGCCGAGGATCTGACCCAGGAGACCTTCATCCGGGTGTTCCGCTCGGTGCAGAACTACCAGCCGGGGACCTTCGAAGGCTGGCTGCACCGCATCACCACCAACCTGTTCCTCGACATGGTGCGCCGGCGCGCCCGCATCCGCATGGAGGCGCTGCCCGAGGATTACGACCGGGTGCCCGCGGACGAGCCCAACCCCGAGCAGATCTACCACGACTCACGGCTGGGGCCCGACCTGCAGGCCGCGCTGGACTCGCTGCCGCCGGAGTTTCGCGCCGCGGTCGTGTTGTGCGACATCGAGGGCCTGTCCTACGAGGAGATCGGCGCCACGCTCGGCGTCAAGCTGGGCACCGTGCGCAGCCGCATCCACCGCGGGCGCCAGGCGCTGCGGGACTACCTGGCCGCACATCCCGAGCACGGGCTGCACGCCGAGTCGGCCTAGCGGCCGCCGAATAACACCGTTGGACCGAAGAATCCGACGGCTTTGCGCCTGTAGCCGCGGTATGGGGCGTGACCTCGCGCTACATTCGTGGAAGGGCGGCAAAGAAAGGAACTGGTGATGGCGGACCGAGGAGAGGTGTTTCGCCGCGCGTTCTCCTGGTTGCCCGCACAGTTCGCCTCCCAGAGCGACGAGCCGGTCGGCGCACCGCGCCGGTTCCGTTCCACCGAGCATCTGTCCATCGAGGCGATCGCCGCGTTCGTCGATGGCGAGCTGCGGATGAACGCGCACCTGCGGGCCGCGCACCACCTCTCGCTGTGCCCGGAATGCGCGGCCGAGGTCGAGGATCAGAGCCGGGCCCGTGCCGCGCTGCGCGATTCCCACCCGATCCGTATCCCCAGCAACCTGCTGGGGCTGCTGTCCGAGATCCCGCACCACCCGTCGGACGACGACGCGACCGAGCGTGATACGCGCGACCAGCGTAAGCGCCGGTAATCACCGCACCCGTGGATACTAGGGTGGACAAGCACGATGCCGCCGCGGCGCAAAGCGCCCGGTAAGCGGCCGTCTCGAACGCTCAAGAAGAGGATCCAAAGGTAACGTGACCTCCGACGGCAACAACAGGGGCAACGACAGCGGCAACGCCGACGACAACGGCGGGGGCCGCCTGGCGCCGCGGCCCATCTCCCGGCCACCGGTCGACCCGGCATCGAGTCAGGCGTTCGGCCGTCCCACCGGGCTTCGAGGCTCCTTCGTGGCCGAGCGGGTGCGCCCCCCGAAGTACCGCGAGCAGTCCGAGTTCACCCCGTACGATCCGCCCGCGGACCCCGTCCTCGAGGAGGCGTTCAGCCGGCCCGCCGGGGCCGTGGACACGCTGCAGCGCCACCCGATCGACGCCGGCGCGCTGGCCGCCGAGCAGGACGGCGCCGAGCCCGAGGGGGCGGAAGACCCCTGGCGCGACCCCGGCGCCGCCGCGGCGCTGGGGACCCCGGCCGTCGCGCCGGCCGGACCGCAGGCCGTGCCGGGCTACGGCGGCAAGCTCGGGGTGCGCGACGTGCTGTTCGGCGGCAAGGTGTCCTACCTGGCGCTGGCCGTCTTGCTGCTGATCGCCCTGGTGATCGGCGTGCTCGGCGGGGTGATCGGCCGCAAGACGGCCGAGGTCGTCGAGGCGTTCACCACCTCGAAGGTCACCCTGTCGACACCCGGCAACTCCGAGCTGCCGGCGGGCCGGTTCGCCAAGGTCGCGGCCGCGACCGCCAACGCCGTGGTCACGATCGAGTCGAAGAGCGATCAGGAGGGCATGCAGGGCTCCGGGGTGGTCATCGACGGCCGCGGCTACATCGTCACCAACAACCACGTCATCTCCGAGGCGGCCAACAACCCCAGCCAGTTCAAGACCACCGTCGTGTTCAACGACGGCAAGGAGGTGCCGGCCAACCTGGTGGGCCGCGACCCCAAGACCGACCTGGCCGTGCTCAAGGTCGACAACGTCGACAACCTGAGCGTGGCCCAGCTCGGTGACTCCGACAAGGTCCGCGTGGGCGACGAGGTCCTGGCCGCCGGGGCGCCGCTTGGCCTGCGCAGCACCGTGACCCACGGCATCATCAGCGCGCTGCACCGCCCCGTCCCGCTGTCGGGCGAGGGCTCCGACACCGACACCGTCATCGACGCCGTCCAGACCGACGCGTCGATCAACCACGGCAACTCCGGTGGCCCGCTGATCAACATGGACTCCCAGGTGATCGGCATCGACACGGCCGGTAAGTCGTTGTCCGACAGCGCAAGTGGGCTCGGCTTCGCGATCCCGATCAACGAGGTCAAGGCGGTGGCCCAGGCCCTGATCAAGGACGGCAAGATCGTGCACCCGACGCTGGGCGTCAGCACCCGGTCGGTGAGCAACGCGATCGCCTCCGGCGCGCAGGTGGCCAACGTCAAAGCGGGCAGCCCGGCCCAAAAGGGCGGGATCCTGGAGAACGACGTGATCGTCAAGGTGGGCAGCCGCAAGGTGGCCGACGCCGACGAATTCGTCGTCGCCGTGCGACAGCTGACCATCGGCCAGGACTCCCCGGTGGAGGTGGTCCGCGACGGCCGGCACGTCACGCTGACGGTGAAACCCGACTCGGACAACGGCTAAGTGTTCGGCAACCTGAGCTGGGAGCACATCCTCGTCCTCGTGGTGGTCGGGCTGGTGATCCTCGGGCCCGAGCGGCTCCCGGGCGCCATCCGCTGGACGTCGAACGCGCTGCGGCAGGCGCGTGACTACCTCAGCGGCATGACGACCCAGCTGCGCGAGGACCTCGGCCCCGAGTTCGACGACCTGCGCGAGCCGCTCAGCGAGTTGCAGAGGCTGCGCGGCATGAGCCCGCGCGCCGCGCTGACCAAGCACCTGCTGGACGGCGATGACTCGTTCCTGACGGGCAACTTCGATCGGCCGGTCAATGGGGCTGCGCCGAAGCCGGCGGAGCCCGCCCGGCCGGCACTCCCCGAGCAACACAGCGGCGGCCCCGCGCCGTTCGACGCCGACGCGACCTGACGCGTCGCTAGCGTCGCGTCGGGTCCAGCCCCAGCGACACGCCCGCCAGCCCGCGCTTGCGCGACGAGAGGCTGTCGGCCACACCGCGCAGTTCCTTGCCGACCGGGGAGTCCGGGGCGCTCAGCACGATCGGGACGCCGGCATCGCCGGCCGCGACCAGCGCCGGGTCCAGCGGGATCTGGCCCAGCAGCGGCACGTCGGCGCCGACCGCGCGCGACAACCGCTCGGCGACCTGACGGCCGCCGCCCTCGCCGAACACCTGCATCGTGGTCCCGTCGGGAAGCACCAGCCCGGACATGTTCTCGACGACGCCGACGACGCGCTGGCGGGTTTGCAGCGCGATGCTGCCGGCCCGTTCGGCGACCTCGGCCGCGGCCAGCTGCGGCGTGGTCACCACCAGGATCTCCGCGTTGGGGATCAGCTGTGCCACCGAGATGGCGACGTCGCCGGTGCCGGGCGGCAGGTCGAGCAGCAGCACATCCAGGTCGCCCCAGTAGACGTCGGCCAGGAACTGCTGCAACGCGCGGTGCAGCATCGGCCCGCGCCACACCACCGGGGTGTTGCCCTGGGTGAACTGGGCGATCGAGATGACCTTCACCTCGTGGGCGATGGGCGGCAGGATCATCGACTCGACCTGGGTGGGCCGGTCGGTGGTGCCCATCATCCGGGGGATGGAATGGCCGTGAATGTCGGCGTCGAGCACGCCGACGGACAACCCCCGCGCGGCCATCGCCGCGGCCAGGTTGACCGTGACCGTCGACTTGCCGACGCCGCCCTTCCCGGAGGCGACGGCGTACACGCGGGTCAGCGAGCTGGGCTGGGCGAACGGGATGACGGGCTCGCGGGCGTCGCCGCGCAGCTGTTTGCGCAGCTCGGTGCGCTGCTCGTCGTTCATCACGTCCAGGCTGACCTTGACGGCCCCGGTGCCGGGGACGTCGGCGACCGCGCTGGTGACGCGTTCGCTGATCTCGGTCTTCTTCGGGCACGCGGCGGTGGTCAGGTAGATCGCGACGTGCACGCCGCCGTCGGGCTCGACGTCGACGCTCTTAACCATCCCGAGTTCGGTGATGGGGCGGCGCAATTCGGGGTCGATCACCTTCCCCAGCGCGGTGCGGATCGCCGCGCTCAGGTCGGCGGTGTCGGGATTGGACATCACCGCCGAGTCTAGGCGTGCGTGGTGGGGGGCCGGTTAGCCGGCCGGACCGGGCGCCCTGGGCGGGGCGGCGGCGGTGGCGCGAACGGTGGTTGCCCGAACGGCGGTTGCCCGAACGGCGGTTGCCCGAACGGCGCCGGCGGTGCCGGGTTCTGCGGGCCGATGCAGATCACGGTGCAGCCGGGCAGCTGCGTCGGCGCCTGCTGCGGCGTGGGTTGCATCCACGGGAACATCGGCTGCTGGGTGGTGGGCGGCGTCCCGCTCAGGTCGATCAGCGGTGTCCGCGCGAAGAAGTCGTCCGACGGCAGGCCGATGACGTTCATCGGCAGGTTGGGCCCGAGACCCTCCGGATGGTCGTCGTGGGCGTTGCCGAGCGGCGGCGGCGGCCCGGTCATCGGCGGCAGGTCGACGGGGACCACGCCGGTGGCGTACGCGGCGGCCCAGCCCAGCACGTTCTGCGCGTAGGGCACCGAGTTGTTGTAGCGCAGGATCGCCGACATCACCTGCATGGGGTCGCGAAGGTTGAGCCCGCCGCTGCACAGGTACCTGGCGGCGGCCAGCGCGGCGTCGAACAGGTTTTGCGGATCGGCGGTTCCGTCGCCCTTGCCGTCGACGGCGTACCGGGCCCAGGTGCCGGGCAGGAACTGCATCGGCCCCATGGCGCGCGCGTAGGTGGGGCGATTGCCTACCGTGCTCTGCAGGATGACCTCGTTGCCGGGCAGCGTGCCGTCCAGCGAGGGGCCGTAGATCGGGACGACCGCGGTGCCGCGCGCATCGACGGCCCCACCGCCGGCATGGCCCGACTCGATGCGCCCGATCCCGGCGAGCAGGTTCCAGCTGACGCCGCAGCCCGGGGCCGCGACGGCCATCTTCTGTTCGGCACTGCGGTAGGCGGCCAGGGCGATCGACGGAATGCCCAGCGCGCCAGGCGCATTCACGATCATCGGGGGCGGCGGCGCCGACGGCGCGGCCTCGGCGATGTGGAAGGCGGTGGGGGTGCGGTCGGCGGCGATGACGACCGGCCCGGAGGTGTCGGGCACGCTCGGCGACACGGCGGCCACCGGATAGATGGCGGCCCGCACCGGCGCGCCCTGGCCGTGGCCGGGAGGGACCTTCGCGTGCACGGTGGGGCCCGCGCCCCCGACCGCCCCGGCGAAGACGAGGGGGGCGATCACCGCGATGCCGAACGCGGGCGTCTTGCTCACCCGAGGCTTTGTCACGCGAAGCTTTGTCACGCGAAGTGCTCGCTGTCGCACGGCAGCGGCGGCCGGGCGTGGACTCCAGCGTCCCCCAATGCGCACTCGACCGTCCTAAAAGGTCGGGAAACTACTGCTGAGCTTCGTGAACCAGATCACAATACATAACCCCCGTGACGGGAGTGGCGCAATGGGGGAATTGATTATTACCGGGATTTCTTAGCTATCCGCTCCCAGTCCTCGCCCGCCCCCGCGGCCTCCCCCTCCGCGCGTTCCGGCAACAACTCGGCCAGCATAGAGCGCAGGTCCTCCAGCTCGTGGCGCAGGTACTCGCGCGTCACGACCTCGCCCACGGCCAGTCGCAGCGCCGCGAGTTCGCGGGCCAGGTACTCGGTGTCGGCCTTGGTCTGCGCGGCCCGCCGCCGGTCCTCTTCGAGCGCGACCCGGTCCCGGTTCTCCTGGCGGTTCTGGGCCAGCAGGATCAGCGGCGCCGCGTAGGCGGCCTGCGTGGAGAATGCCAGGTTGAGCAGGATGAACGGGTACGGGTCCCAGCGCAGCTCGGCCGCGGAGACGTTCAGCGCGATCCACACCAACACGATGATCGTCTGGATCAGCAGGTAGCGGCCGGTGCCGAAGAAACGCGCGATGGACTCGGTGATCTGCCCGACGGCCTCGGGGTCGAAGCGCGGCGAATACCTGCGGGAGGTCCGCGGGGTGTAGAGCCGTCGTGTTGCCGTGGATTTGCTCACCCGGATCCTCCCAGTCGTCGTTCGATCCGGCCGGTGGTGTCCAGCTGCTGCACGTCCACGCGCCAGTCGTGCGGCAGCAGGTGGTCGAGCAGGTCGTCGACGGTCACCGCTCCCAGCAGATGGTTCTGGTCGTCGAGCACCGGCCCGCACACGAGGTTGTAGGCGGCGAGGTACCGGGTGACCGCGCCCAGCGGCGTCTCCGGCGTCAGGGTGAGCAGGTCGCTGTCGACGATCCCGCCGACCAGCTCGGCCGGCGCCTCGCGGAGCAGCCGCTGCAACGGAATGCAGCCCAGGTAGCGCCCGGTGGGGGTGGCCGTCGGGGGGCGCGCCACGAACACCATCGACGCCAGGGCGGCGGTGAGGTCCGGGTCGCGGACGCGGGCCAGCGCCTCGGCCACCGACGTGTCCGGCGTCAGCACGACCGGGTCCGAGGTCATCAGCCCGCCCGCGGTGTCGGGCGAGTGGGTCAGCAGCCGGCGCAACGGCTCGGACTCGTCGGGGTCCATCCGGGTGAGCAGCATCTCGGCGTCGGTCGGGTTCAGCACGGCGAGCAGGTCGGCGGCGTCGTCGGGATCCATCTCCTCGAGGACGTCGGCCGATCGGTCGGTGCCCAGCTGCGAGAGGACGTCGGCCTGATCCAACTCGGGCAGCTCCTGCAGGACGTCGGCCAGCCGGTCGTCGTCGAGCGCCTTGAGCACCTCGTAGCGCCGCTTGGGCGGCAGCCCCCGGATGACGTCGGCGACGTCGACCGCCCGGCGCCCCTCGAACTGGGCGAGCAGCTGGGCCACTCCCTGGCCCGGCAATGCCAGCGCCGACGGGGTCAGGCCCTGGACGTTCTGCCAGTCCACCACGTGGACGGGGCCGCGCCGCCCCAGCCTGCGCTGGCTGCGGACGGCGACCCGGGTGACCAACCAGTCGCGGGTGCGGGTCTGTTCGATGCCCAGGTCGGTGACCACCACGTCGAGACCGGCCAGCTGGGGCAGTTCGGGATCGTTGACCTTGACCGGGGTGTCGAGGATCTGGCCCATCGCGAGCACCTCGCCGGGCCGTTGCTCGAAGTGACGCAGGGACACGCTGCCGGTGTTGAGCGTCACCGCGTTGGGCTCGATCGCCGCGACCCGCAGCATCGGAATGAAAATGCTGCGACGCGTGGCCAGGTCGACGACCAGCCCCAGGACGCGGGGCTGCTGGCGGACGATGCTGATGCTGATCACGACATCGCGGACGCGGCCGAAGTTTTCGCCGAGTGGACCCAGCACCAGCATCCGCGGGAGGCGCGCGACGTACACCCTGTTGACCGGTCCCATGCAAGAGAGCCTATTCAGCCCCCGGGCCGATGGCAGGCGGGCCATGCCGTGTGCGGCGAAGTGTCGCCGCTAGTGCGAGTGGATGCTGAACATCGCGATGACCAAGAACACCACCAGGGTGCCGACGCCGATCACGATGCCGGTGACCGCCAGGCCGTAGCCCTCCTGGCGGGTCTGCTTGATCTGGTTGAGCGCGACCGCGCCCAGCACGATCGCCACGACCGAGCCGATGACACAGCAGAAGAAACCGGTGAACGACGCGATGAGCGAGGCGATCGCCAGGCCGTTGGTGCCGGGCGAAACCCGGTAGTCCGGCACCCCGTAGCTGCCGCCGGGATACCCCGGATAGGCGGGCGGCGCGTAACCGGGCGCCGGCGGGTAGCCGGGCGGCGGCCCGTAGCCGGGGGGCGGGCCATATCCGGGAGCCGGCGGGTAGCCGACCGGGTAGCCCGGCGGGTAGCCAGGCGCTACATACGGCTCGGGCGGGTACTCGGCCACCGGCGGCTCCCAGGGGGGTTGCCACGCGGGCTGCTCGGGGCCGCCGTCGCCGGGCGGCCGATGCGCCTCGTCGCCGGGGCCACCGCCGGGAGCTGCCATGGCGTTCAACCTAGCCCATGGGCCGCCGCGGGCCCGGGATGAAAGGATGGCCGAGGCGGAGGAGAATGAGCACCGATGACTAGTCCTTTCCAGCCCGGGCAGGTTCCCGGCGCCACGCCCGGCGGCGCGGCGGCCGCACGGCGCGGCGTGCCCTCGCTCCCGACCCCGCCCAAGGGCTGGCCGGTCGGGTCCTACCCGACGTACGCGGAGGCGCAGCGCGCCGTCGATTACCTGTCCGACCAACAGTTCCCGGTGCAGCAGGTGACCATCGTGGGCGTCGACCTCATGCAGGTCGAACGGGTCACCGGCCGGCTGTCCTGGCCGAAAGTGCTCGGCGGCGGCGTCATCAGCGGGGCATGGCTCGGCCTGTTCATCGGCTTGGTGCTCGGCTTCTTCAGCCCCAGTCCCTGGGCCGCGCTGGCCACCGGACTGGTCGCCGGGGTGTTCTTCGGCTTGATCACGTCCGCGGTCCCCTACGCAATGGCCCGTGGCACAAGGGATTTCAGCTCGACGATGCAGTTGGTGGCCGGCCGCTACGACGTGCTCTGCGATCCGCAAAACGCAGAGAAGGCGCGGGATCTGCTGGCGCGCCTGGCGATCTGAATTGTGGGCAGGCGTCGTGGGCGCGCACGCCGAATAGGCGCATTCGTCCTGACGACGCTCACCCTCGCCTCGGTGCTGTCGGCCTGCGGGTCGGCGGGGGGCGGAATGGTGATCAGCTTCTACACGCCGGCCACCGACGCGGCCACGTTCACCGCCGTGGCGCAGGAGTGCACCAGGCAACTGGGGGGCCGCTTCGCGATCCGCCACGTCAGCCTGCCCAGGGGGCCGGGGGAGCAGCGGGTGCAGCTGGCCCGGCGGCTGAGCGCCCACGACCGCGGGCTGGACGTGATGGCGCTGGACGTGGTCTGGACCGCGGAGTTCGCCGAGGCGGGTTGGGCGCTGCCGCTCTCCGCCGACCCGGCGGGGCGGGCCGAGACCGACGCGATCGTCGACACCCTGCCGGGCCCGCTGGCCACGGCCCGCTGGAAGCACGAGCTGTACGGCGCGCCCGTGACGACCAATACTCAATTACTTTGGTACCGAACGGATTTGGTGAACACGCCGCCGATGACGTGGGACGCGATGGTGGCCGAGGCGGCCCGGCTGCACGCCGCGGGCCAGCCCGCCTGGATTGCCGTGCAGGCCAACGAGGGCGAGGGCCTGGTGGTGTGGTTCAACACGCTGCTGGTCAGCGCGGGCGGCCAGGTGCTCTCCGACGACGGCACGCGGGTCACGCTGACCGACACACCTGCGCACCGGGCCGCCACCGTCGCCGCGTTGCGGGTCCTCAAATCGGTGGCCACCGCACCCGGGGCCGATCCGTCGATCAGCCGGACCGACGAGGGCACCGCGCGGTTGGCGGTGGAGCAGGGTAAGGCCGCGCTCGAGGTGAACTGGCCCTATGTGCTGGCGTCGCTGCTCGAGAACGCGGTAAAGGGCGGGGTGCCGTTCCTGCCCCTCAACCGCGACCCGGCGTTGGCCGGCAGCGTCAACGACGTCGGCACCTTCGTGCCCAACGACGAGCAATTCCGCATCGCCTATGCGGCCAGCCAAAAGGTGTTCGGTTTCGCGCCGTATCCCCGGGTGGCGGCGGCCCGGCCGGCCAAGGTGACGATCGGCGGGCTGAACCTGGCGGTGTCCAGCACCACGCGCCACCGCGCCGAGGCGTTCGAGGCGGTGCGTTGCCTGCGCAGCCTGCAGAGCCAGAAGTACGTGTCGATCGAGGGCGGCCTGCCCGCGGTGCGCACGTCGCTGTATTCCGATGCGCAATTTCAGGCCAAGTATCCGATGTACACCGTGATCCGCGGGCAGCTCACCGACGCCGCCGTGCGTCCGGCGACGCCCGCATACCAGGCGTTGTCGCTGCGGCTGTCGACGGCGCTCAGCCCGATCGCCGAGATCGACCCGGAACGCACCGCCGACGAGCTCACCGCGCGGGCGCAGCAGGCGATCGACGGAAAGGGTCTGCTGCCGTGAGCGCTTCCGAACGGCGGCTCGGCCTGCTGCTGGTCGCGCCGGCGGCGAGCCTGATGCTCGCCGTGACGGCGTATCCGATCGGCTACGCGGTGTGGCTCAGCCTGCAGCGCAACAACCTCGCCACCCCGCGCGACACCGCGTTCATCGGACTGGGCAACTACCAAACGATTTTGACCGACCGGTACTGGTGGACGGCGCTGGCGGTGACGCTGGGAATCACGGTGGTGTCGGTGTCGATCGAGTTCGTGCTGGGCCTGGCGCTGGCGCTGGTGATGCACCGCACGCTCGTCGGCAGGGGCCTGGTGCGCACCGCGGTGCTCATCCCGTACGGCATCGTCACCGTGGTCGCCTCGTACAGCTGGTATTACGCCTGGACGCCGGGCACCGGCTACCTGGCCAACCTGTTGCCGCACGGTAGCGCGCCACTGACGCAACAGATTCCGTCGCTGGGCATCGTCGTGCTGGCCGAGGTCTGGAAGACCACGCCGTTCATGTCGCTGCTGCTGCTGGCCGGGCTGGCGCTGGTACCCGAGGACCTGCTGAAGGCCGCGCAGGTCGACGGGGCCGGCGCGTGGCGGCGGCTGACCCGGGTCATCCTGCCGATCATCAAGCCGGCGGTGGTGGTCGCGCTGCTGTTCCGGACGCTGGACGCCTTCCGCATCTTCGACAACATCTACGTGCTGACCGGCGGCGCCAACGGCACCGAATCGGTGTCAATCCTGGGCTACGACAACCTGTTCAAGGGCTTCAATGTGGGGCTCGGCTCGGCGATCAGCGTGCTGATCTTCTGTTGCGTGGGCATCATCGCGCTGGTCTACATCAAGGTGTTCGGCGTGTCAGCGCCCGGGGGTGACGGCGATGGGCGCTAGCGGGGGAGGCGCGCGGCGCGCCGCTTCGTGGGCCGTGATCGACGCGCTGGTCGTGGCCTATGCGCTGGTTCCGGTGCTGTGGATCCTGTCCCTGTCGCTCAAGCCGTCGTCAACGGTCAAGGACGGCAAGCTGATTCCGTCGTCGGTGACCCTCGACAACTACCGGGGCATCTTCCGCGGCGAGTTCTTCGCCTCCGCGCTGATCAACTCCATCGGGATCGGCATGATCACCACCGGGATCGCCGTGCTGCTCGGCGCGATGGCGGCCTACGCGATCGCCCGGCTGAGCTTTCCCGGCAAGCGGGCGCTGATCGGGGCGACGCTGCTGATCACCATGTTCCCGGCGATCTCGCTGGTCACCCCGTTGTTCAACATCGAACGCGCAGTGGGCTTGTTCGACACCTGGCCCGGCCTGATCCTGCCCTACATCACTTTCGCGCTGCCCCTTGCCATTTACACGCTGTCGGCGTTCTTCCGGGAAATCCCGTGGGATCTGGAAAAGGCGGCGAAGATGGACGGCGCCACGCCGGGTCAGGCGTTCCGCAAAGTGATCGTGCCGTTGGCGGCGCCGGGCCTGGCGACCGCGGCGATCCTGGTGTTCATCTTCGCCTGGAACGACCTGCTGCTGGCGCTGTCGCTGACCGCCACCGAGGCGTCGATCACCGCGCCGGTGGCGATCGCGAACTTCAGCGGCAGTTCGCAGTTCGAGGAACCCACCGGATCGATCGCGGCGGGCGCGGTCGTGATTACCGTCCCGATCATCGTTTTTGTTCTAATTTTCCAACGACGGATTGTCGCCGGGTTGACCTCTGGCGCTGTGAAGGGATAGCGCGATGGCCGAAATCGTGTTGGAGCACGTCAACAAGAGTTACGCCGACGGCGCCGCGGCGGTGCGGGACCTGAGCATCACCATCGCCGACGGCGAGTTCCTGATCCTGGTCGGGCCTTCCGGCTGCGGCAAGACGACGACGCTGAACATGATCGCCGGGCTTGAGGACATCTCGTCGGGCGAGCTGCGCATCGACGGCGTGCGAATGAACGACAAGGCGCCCAAGGACCGCGACATCGCCATGGTGTTCCAGTCCTACGCGCTCTACCCGCACATGACCGTGCGGCAGAACATCGCCTTCCCGCTGACCCTGGCGAAGATGAAGAAGGCCGAGATAGCGCAGAAGGTCGAGGAGACCGCCAAAACCCTTGACCTGACCGAACTTCTGGATCGCAAGCCGTCCCAGCTGTCGGGTGGGCAACGGCAGCGGGTCGCGATGGGCCGCGCGATCGTGCGCCATCCCAAGGCGTTTCTGATGGACGAGCCGCTGTCCAACCTGGACGCCAAACTGCGGGTGCAGATGCGCGGCGAGATCGCCCGGCTGCAGCGCAGATTGGGCACCACCACCGTCTACGTCACGCACGACCAGACCGAGGCCATGACGCTGGGTGACCGGGTGGTGGTGATGCACGGCGGGGTCGCGCAGCAGATCGGCACGCCCGACGAGCTGTACGAGCGTCCCGCGAACCTGTTCGTCGCGGGGTTCATCGGATCACCGGCGATGAATTTCTTCCCCGCGCGCCTGACGCCGACGGGCCTGATGCTGTCCTTCGGCGAGGTGATGCTGGCGCCGGAGGTCCAGCGGGTGATCGACGGGCACCCGAGGCCGCAGAACGTCATCGTCGGGGTACGGCCCGAGCACCTGGCCGACGCCGCGTTGATCGACGCCTACCAGCGCATCCGCGCGCTGACCTTCGAGGTGAAGGTCGACTTGGTCGAATCGCTGGGGGCCGACAAGTACGTGTATTTCTCGACCGCTGATCCGGCCGCGCATGCCGCCCAGCTGGACGAGCTGGAGGCCGAGGGAGAGATGCACGAAAACCAGTTCGTGGCAAGGGTTTCCGCGGAGTCCAAGGCGGCCGTCGGGCAGTCGATCGAGTTGGCGCTCGACACGACGAAGGTGGCCGTCTTCGACGCCGACTCCGGGGCGAACCTGACGATCCCGTCGGCCGCCGCCGGGTGATCACCGACCTGGTGCGCGCGCACCTGCGCGCCCACTTCGCCGGCGCCGAGCCCGATTCGGCGAGCGTGACGTTCCTGGGCACGGAAACCCTCGAGGTGCTGCGGTTCCGCGGGGCCGATGGGGTGGTTCACTACGTGTCGCTGGGGTGCTCGCGCCATCCGATGACCGACCCTACGGACATGGTGGCCGACCCCGAGCGCGGCCCGCGCGCCGAGGTCGTGCTGCGCCTGCGGGATCCCGGGCCCGCCACCGGCATCGCCCGCAGCCTGGCGGTGCTGGCGGCCATGCCGGCCGTCGACGGCGTGGTGCTGGTCCCCGACGCGCTGATCGATCTCGGCTCGCCGCTGTGGGCATGGCCGTCGGGGCGGGTGCCGTTCACCGCGGTGTTGTTGGGCCACAGCGACATCGGCGATCTGGCGCTGGACCCGCCGCGCGACCCGGTGCGGTTCCTGTCGGCGACTCCGATCACCGCGACCGAGGCCGCGTGGGTGCGGCTCAAGGGCGCCGAGGCGATGCGCCAGGCGTGGCGCAGCGACGGCGTCGACGTGCTGGACCCGAAACGCCCGGCGGCGCAACCGGGTTAAGCGCCAACGGGTGTGCGCTCAGGGCTTTGAGTGTGCGGCCACGACCGTCAGATCACGAGATTCCCGCCCTGGATTCACACGCAAAGCCGCCAGCGCACACCAAATGGCTAGAGCCAGTTGTTGCGGCGGAATTGGAAGTACAGCACCAGGCAGACCAGGGCCATGCCGGCCATCACGCCCGGGTACCCCCACGTCCAGTTCAGCTCGGGCATGAAATGGAAGTTCATGCCGTAGATCGCGGCCACCATGGTGGGCACCGCGAGGATGCCGGCCCAGGCCGCCATCTTGCGCATGTCGTTGTTCTGCTGCATGCCCACGCGGGCCAGGGCCGCCTGGATCAGCGAGTTGAGCATGTCGTCGTAGCTGGCGATGTGCTCGGCGGCCTCGGACTGGTGGTCGGCGACGTCGCGCAGGTAGCGCCGCACCTCCTTGGAGATCACGTCCTTGTTTTCCACCTGCATCCGGTGGAAGGCGCCGGACAGCGGGCTGACGCACCGGCGCAGTTCGACGACCTCGCGCTTGAGCAGATAGATCGGTTCGACGTCGAGCTTGCGCCCCGGCGCGAACGCCACCTCCTCGATGGCGTCGATGTCGGCCTCGACCAGGCTGCTCACCTCGAGGTAATGGTCGACCACGTTGTCGGCGATCGCGTGCATCACCGCGAACGGTCCCAGGCGCATCTGCTCGGGGCGGCCTTCCAGGCCCTTGCGCACCTCGGACAGCCCGCCGTGCTCGCCGTGGCGGACGGTGACCACGAAATCCTTGCCGACGAAGACCATGATCTCCCCGGTCTCGACGATCTGGCGGGCCGCCGCGACCGATTCGTGCGGGACGTAGTTGACGGTCTTCAGGACGAAAAACACCGTTTCGTCGTAGCGCTCCAGCTTGGGCCGCTGGTGCGCGCACACGGCGTCCTCGACGGCCAGCTCGTGCAGCCCGAAGACGTCCGCCACCTCCTGCATCTCGGCCAGGCTCGGCTCCCGCAGGCCGACCCAGACGAAGGCCTCCTGCCCGATCAGTTCGAGCTGGCGCACCCGGTCGAGCGCGGCGGCGTAGGTGAACTTCCCGGGCAGCCGGTGGCCGGCGGCATAGACCGCGCAGTCGACCAGGGTCACGTTGGGCGGAGGGGCGACGGCTTCGGCCGGCGGCTCGTGCGGCTCGCGCGCAAGCGGTCGCAGCACTTCGGGCAAGGCGTCAGGTCCGGGAAACACCTTTTCCTCCGATCGCCACGCAGGTCCGCCAAGCGGTGCTCAATGCTACGCGTCCTGGCGAAATACGACGTGAAGACTCCGCGGGGGCCGTGGACCGGAGGTTTCGGGCCGAGGGCGGTGCGCTAGTTTCGAGCACGACACAAATCCTGAACTTCTCCATAAGGAGCCAACCGAAGTGAGCGCAAGTCCTGTCAAGGTCGCCGTCACCGGCGCCGCCGGCCAGATCGGCTACAGCCTGTTGTTCCGCCTGGCGAGCGGCGCGCTGCTGGGGCCCGACCGCCCGATCGAGCTGCGCCTGCTAGAGATCGAGCCGGCGCTCAAGGCGCTCGAGGGTGTGGTGATGGAGCTCGACGACTGCGCCTTCCCGCTGCTCGCCGGCGTCGAGATCGGCGCGGACCCGAACAAGATCTTCGACGGCGTGAACCTGGCGCTGCTCGTCGGCGCGCGGCCGCGCGGCCCGGGCATGGAGCGCGGCGACCTGCTGGAGGCCAACGGCGCGATCTTCACCGCGCAGGGCAAGGCGCTGAACTCGGTCGCGGCCGACGACGTGCGCATCGGCGTGACCGGCAACCCGGCCAACACCAACGCGCTGATCGCCATGAGCAACGCGCCCGACATCCCGCGGGAGCGCTTCTCGGCGCTGACCCGCCTCGACCACAACCGGGCCATCACGCAGCTGGCCCGCAAGACCGGCGCCGCCGTCACCGACATCAAGAAGATGACGATCTGGGGCAACCACTCGGCCACCCAGTACCCCGACATCTTCCACGCCGAGGTCAAGGGCAAGAACGCGGCCGAGGTCGTGGGCGACCAGGCGTGGATCGAGAACGACTTCATCCCGACCGTCGCCAAGCGCGGCGCGGCGATCATCGACGCCCGCGGCGCCTCGTCGGCCGCGTCGGCCGCGTCGGCGACCATCGACGCCGCCCGCGACTGGCTGCTCGGCAGCCCGGAGGGCAACTGGGTGTCGATGGCGGTCATCTCCGACGGTTCCTACGGCGTGCCCGAGGGCCTCATCTCGTCGTTCCCGGTGACCACCAAGGGCGGCGACTGGTCGATCGTCACCGGCCTGGAGATCGACGAGTTCTCCCGCGGCCGGATCGACAAGTCGACGGCGGAGCTGGCCGACGAGCGCAACGCGGTCACGGAGCTCGGCCTGATCTGAGCCGGAAACAGCGAGCGGAAATTAGGCCTACTAATGGGTAGCCCTTACCCTGATGCGATGCCAGAAACCGTGCAGCCGAGGGTCGCCATCGGAGACGACGAGATCTTCGATGCGCACGTAGGCGGGAAGCTTTCGGTGGCCCTGAGCGCGCCGCTGGACACCCAGCGCGCGTTGTCGATCGCCTACACCCCGGGCGTCGCGCAGGTCAGCCGCGCGATCGCGGCGGACCGCACCCTGGCCGCCCGCTACACCTGGTCGAACCGGCTGGTGGCCGTCGTCAGCGACGGCAGCGCGGTGCTGGGCCTGGGCGACATCGGGCCCGAGGCCTCGCTGCCGGTGATGGAGGGCAAGTGCGCCCTGTTCCGGGCGTACGGCGGTCTGAACGCGATCCCGATCGTGCTGGACACCAAGGATCCCGACGAGATCGTCGAGACCCTGGTGCGGCTGCGGCCGACGTTCGGCGCCGTCAACCTCGAGGACATCGCCGCCCCGCGCTGCTTCGAGATCGAGCGGCGCGTCATCGAGGCGCTGGACTGCCCGGTGATGCACGACGACCAGCACGGCACCGCGATCGTCGTGCTGGCGGCGATGATGGGCGCCAGCAAGCTGCTCGGCCGCGACATGTCCTCGCTGCGGGCGGTGGTCTCCGGCGCCGGCGCCGCGGGCGTGGCGTGCACGAATCTGCTTCTGACGATGGGCCTTTCGGACATCACCGTCCTCGACTCGCGCGGCATCCTGCACACCGGGCGTGACGACATGAACGGCGTCAAGGTCGACCTCGCCCGGCGGACCAACCCCGACGGCCTCACCGGCGGCCTCGTCGAGGCGCTCGAGGGCGCGGACGTCTTCCTGGGGCTGTCGGGCGGCGTGGTGCCCGAGGAGCTGATCGCCACGATGGCGCCCGGCGGCATCGTCTTCGCGCTGTCCAACCCGGACCCGGAAATCCACCCCGAGGTGGCGGCCAAGTACGCCGCGGTGGTGGCCACCGGGCGCAGCGACTACCCCAACCAGATCAACAACGTGCTCGCGTTCCCGGGGGTGTTCCGCGGCGCGCTGGACGCCGGGGCGCGCCAGATCACCGAGAAGATGATGGTGGCCGCGGCCGAGGCGATCTTCTCCGTCGTCAGCGACGACCTCGCGGTCGACCGGATCGTCCCGAGCCCGCTGGACGCGCGCGTCGGGGAAGCCGTGGCCGCCGCCGTCGCGATCGCCGCAGACACGTCCGTGTGACCAGGCTGGCCGCGCTGCTGCTGGCCGCCCTGCTTGCGGTGGCCGGCTGCGGCGAACGCCGGCCCGCCCCGGAATTGGTGGTCGGATCCCGGCCCGACCCCGAGTCGGCGCTGCTGGCCGGCGTCTACGTGGCGGCGCTGCGGTCCTACGGTTTCGCGGCGCGGCCCCAAACCGACGCCGACCCGATGGCGAAGCTGGACTCCGGGGCGTTCACCGTCGTCCCCGCGTTCACCGGCCAGACCTTGCGGCGGTTGCAACCCGGTGCGGTGACGATGTCCGACGCGCAGGTCTACCGCGCGATGATCGCGGCGTTGCCCGAGGGCGTCGTGGCCGGGGACTACACCACCGCGGCCGACGACAAGCCGGTGCTGCTGGTCACGCAGGGCACCGCCAAGGCCTGGGGTGGCCGCGACCTGACCGCGGACCTGAGCACCCTGCCCAAGCACTGCGACGGGCTGCTGCTCGGGGCGGTCGACGGATTTTCCGCGCCCGCTTCCGTGGGATCGTGCCGGCTGCCTGCGGCGCGCCAATTCCCCTCGGAGGAAGCGCTTTTCGCGGCGGTGCGGGCCGGCCAGCTGACCGCGGGATGGACGACCGCCGCCGACCCGGCCAGCCCCACCGACCTGGTCGCGCTGGCCGACGGCAAACCCGCCCTGATCCAGGCCGAGAACGTGGTGCCGCTGTATCGCCGCAACGCGCTGAGCGATCGGCAGCTGCTGGCCATCAACGAGGTGGCCGGCGTGCTGGACACCGCGGCCCTGGCGGACATGCGCCGGCAGGTGGCCGGCGGCGCCGACCCGCAGGCGGTGGCCGGCGGATGGCTGGCCGAACACCCGCTGGGCCGCTAGGGCTCGGGGCGCCGGGTCAGACTCTGGGCATCAGCCGGCCCATGACGGGCCCGAACAGCTGCTGGTAGTAGGGGCCGGCCACCCGCACCATCAAGTCCATGATCTTGGCGTCGTTGCCGACCAGCACGCGCGCCTTCTTCTTGTTGACCGCGTCCAGGATGACCCGGGCGGCCTGCTGCGGGCTGGTTCTGGCGAGCCGCTTGTCGAAGAGCTTGGCCAGCTGGTCGCTGTCGAGCCCCTCGGCGGCGGTGGCGTTGCGGGCGATCGCGGTCTTGATGCCGCCGGGATGCACGGTGGTCACCGCCACCGGGTGGTGGGCCAGGATCATTTCCTGGCGCAGCGCCTCGGTGAAGCCCCGCACGGCGAACTTGGCCGAGTTGTAGGCCGCCTGCCCCGGCACCGAGAACAGCCCGAACACGCTCGAGATGTTGATGACGTGGCCGTCCCCGGAGGCGATCACGTGCGGCAGGAACGCCTTGGTGCCGTTCACGACGCCCCAGAAGTCGACGTCCATCACCCGTTCGATGTCCTTGAACTGGCTGATCTCGATGTCGCCGGTGAAGGCGATGCCGGCGTTGTTGTAGATCTGGTTGACCTTGCCGAAGTGCTCGGCGACCTCGTCGGCGTACGCGAGGAAGGCCTCGCGCTCGGTGACGTCGAGTCGGTCGGCCTTGACCGTCGCCCCGATCGCCTTCAGCTGCTCCTCGGTCTGCGCCAGGCCCTCGGTGTCGACGTCGCTGATCGCCACCTTGGCACCGGAGCGGGCCAGCTCGATGGCCAGCGCCTGGCCGATGCCCGAACCGGCGCCGGTGACCACGGCGACCTTGCCGGCGAACCCCTTCATGAGCACTCTCCTGTCAGTCGGTCTGCGTCGAGGCTAGCCGGTACCCGCGGTACGGCCTTCGCAGGGCCGACGCAGCGCCGGTGGCCTGTGGGCTCAACTGCGCCGACGGGCTGGCGGCCCCGTTTGTCGATCGGCCGCCGATCGAGGATCCGCAGAATAATCCCGCCGTGGGCGAGCGGGATCTGGGATAGCGTCAGCCACCGGGCGACGCTCGATCGACCTCTGAGGGCAAAGGGGGTGACGCTACGGTGACCGACGATCCGCGCGCTGATGTCGTCTCTCGCCAGTACGAGCGGTGGACGTACCCGGAACCGATTTTCGACCTCGACGCATGGACCCTTAACAACTGGCAGTGGTTCGATCCGGTGCACGCGCACCGGATGTTGTGGCCCGACCGGGACTACAAGCCCGATCTCGACATATTGATTGCGGGATGCGGGACCAATCAGGCGGCGATCTTCGCCTACACGAACCCGGCCGCGCGGGTGGTGGCCGTCGATATCAGTCAGCCGTCGCTGGATCACGAGCAGTATCTGAAGGACAAGCACGGGTTGTGGAACCTGGAGCTGCACCGGCTTCCGATCGAAGAGCTGCCGACCCTGGGACTCGACTTCGATCTCGTTGTCTCGACCGGTGTCTTGATGGTCATGGCCGATCCGCTGGCCGGCATGAAAGCGCTCGCCCATTGTGTGCGGCCCGACGGCGCCATCGGTGTGATGCTGTACGCGACGTACGGCCGAATCGGCGTCTACATGCTGCAATCGGTCTTCCAAGATCTGGGGCTGGGTCAAGACGAGGCCTCGGTTCATATCGTCAAAGACGCACTTGCGGTGCTGCCGCCGGACCACCCCGTCCGCAGCTATCTCAAAGTGGCGCCGGACCTACAGTCCGACACCGGTCTGGTGGATACGTTCCTGCATGGCCGCGACCGCAGTTACACCGCCGGTCAGTGCATGGAGCTGGCCACCTCGGCCGGACTCGTATTTCAGGATTGGTTCTTCAAGGCGCCGTATTACCCGCACGACATGTTCGCCCCGCCGAACGGATTTTATCCGGCGGTGAACATGTTGCCCGAGGCCAAGGTCTGGTCGGTGATGGAACGCATCTCGACCATGAACGGCTGTCACTTCTTCATGGCCTGCCGCCCGGAGCGGCCGAAAGAGTCTTACGCGATTGATTTTTCGGCCGAGGACTGCCTCGATTACGTTCCGATGATGCGTCTGCGCTGCGGCCTGGACGGCAACGAGCTCTACCGGCACGACTGGCGTGTCGGTCTCAGCGCGGCTCAGTTGCCGTTCCTGCAGCACGTCGACGGGAGCCGCACGATTCGAGAGGTTGCCGCGGCGGTGGCGCGGGATTCGGACGTTCGGCGCGGCGAAGCGGCGGACGTAGAGAGGTTCGGGCGCAGGCTGTTTCAGGCGTTGTGGCGCCTGGATTTTCTTGCGATGGGGCTCAAGCAAACCAACGCGGCTGCCGGCCAATCATGATGCGCGGCATCATGTTTCATTACGAGGGATGACGCTACAGTGACCGACGATCCGCGCGCCGATGTGGTTTCCCGCCAGTACGAGCGGTGGAGGTATCCGCGACCCATCCAGGATCTGGACGCATGGGTCGTCAACAACTGGCAGTGGTTCGATCCGGTGCACGCGCACCGGATGTTGTGGCCCGACCGGGACTACAAGCCCGATCTCGACATATTGATTGCGGGATGCGGCACCAATCAGGCGGCGATCTTCGCCTACACGAACCCGGCCGCGCGGGTGGTGGCGGTCGATATCAGTCAGCCGTCGCTGGATCACGAGCAGTATCTGAAGGACAAGCACGGGTTGTGGAACCTGGAGCTGCACCGGCTTCCGATCGAAGAGCTGCCGACCCTGAACCGTGACTTCGACCTCGTCGTGTCGACCGGCGTTCTGCATCATCTGGTGGACCCGTTGGGCGGCATGAACGCGCTGGCCGGTTGCCTACGACCGGACGGCGCCTTGGCGGTGATGCTGTACGGGCGGTACGGCCGAATCGGGGTCGAAATCATGGAATCGGTCTTTCGCGACATGGGGCTGCGCCAAGACGAGGCGTCGGTCCACCTGGTCAAAGAGACCATGTCCGTGCTCTCGGCGGAACATCCGCTCAAAAGCTACATGCGGGTGGCGACGGATCTGGAGGCGTCGGACGCCGCCCTGGTCGATACGTTTCTGCACGGTCGCGAGCGCAGCTATACCGTCGACGAGTGCATCGATCTCGTCACCTCGGCCGGACTGGTGTTTCAGGGTTGGCTCCTCAATGCGCCGTACTACGCGCACGATTTGTTCGCGCCGCCCAATGAGTTCTATGCAGCCGTGAACTCGCTGCCCGAGGCCAACATGTGGTCGGTGATGGAACGCGTCCAAACGCTGAACGCGTGCCATTTCTTCATGGCATGCCGTGCCGACCGGCCGAAAGAGTCTTACGCCATTGACTTTTCGAGCGACGATTGCCTCGACTATGTCCCGATGATGCGCATGCGCTGCGGTCTGGACGGCAACGAGATCTATCGCACGGATTGGCGGACCGCGCTCAACGCGGCTCAGCTCCCCTTCGCGCGGCTGATCGATGACCGTCGCACGATCCGGGAGATAGCCGCCGAGGTGGCGCAGGGTCCGGCGTCTCGGCGCGGCGACGCTGCTGACGTCGAGAAGTTTGCCCGCAAGCTGTTTCAGGGGTTGTGGCGGCTCGATTTCCTGGCGATGGGCCTGAATTCGGGCTAGTACCGATTCGGTTGGGCCGCAACAGCTTATTGCGGCGAGTGTCGGCAGGTAAGCGCAAAATGCGTTGCGTCGCCGGCGGCGACGCTACGATCTGCCGGATAGCTCATTTCCCATGACTGGAGGCCGGTGATGTCGTTTGTGGTGGCGGCGCCGGAGGCGCTGATGACGGCGGCGGCGGATCTGGCGGGCATCGGTTCGGTGCTGGGGGAGGCGAACGGCGCCGCCGCGGCCACGATCACCGCGTTGCTGCCCGCGGGCGGCGACGACGTGTCGGCGGCCATCGCGTCGCTGTTCGGCGCCCACGGCCAGGCCTATCAGGGCCTCAGCAAGCAGGTCGCGGCGCTTCACCAGCAGTTTGTGCAGGCGATGAACGCCGGCGCAGCCTCCTACGCCGGCGCCGAGGCCGCCAACTCCAGCCCGCTGCAGGTCCTCGAGCAGGATGTGCTGGGCGCGGTCAACGCGCCCAGCCAGGCGCTGCTGGGGCGCCCGCTCATCGGCAACGGAACCGACGGGACGGCGGCGAATCCCAACGGCGGGGCGGGCGGGCTGCTGTTCGGCAACGGCGGGGCCGGCGGCTTGGGCGGGGCGGCGCTGACCGGCGTCAACGGCGGCAACCCCGGCACCGGCGGCGCCGGCGGCAGCGCCGTCCTGTTCGGAAGCGGTGGGACCGGCGGGCAGGGCGGCACCGGCCTTACCGGCACAACCGCCGTCACCCCCGTTGCCAGCCCGGCCACCGCCGACACCGGCACCGCGGGGTTGACCTTCCCCAACGTGGGCGGCCCCGGCGGCAACGGCGTCGACGGGACGCTCGGCCAGATCGGCGGCACCGGCGGGGCGGGTGGAGCCAATAGCCGCGCCTCAGGCTATTTCGAGCACGACTCCGCGGGCGGTGCCGGCGGCATCGGCGGTGTCGGTGGTGGCGGCAGCAGCGCCAGCGCCGCGGGCACCGGAGGCACCGGCGGCGCCGGCGGGGTCGGCGGAAACGGCGGGCTGCTGTTCGGTAGCGGCGGGGCCGGTGGCCACGGCGGCACGGGAGGCACGGGCGGCGCCGGTGGCATCGCGGCGAACGGTGGCGTCGGCGGCTCCGGCGGTGGCGCCGACGCTCGTGGCGTTAGTGCCGTCGTCACCGCCGTCGGCGGCGGCGGAGGCGCCGGAGGCACCGGCGGTGTCGGCGGCGTCGGGGGTACCGGAGGTACCGGAGGCGTCGGCGGTGCCGGCGGTCATGGCGGGATCCTGTTCGGCGACGGCGGAGCCGCCGGCGTGGGTGGCACCGGTGGCGTGGGTGGCACCGGTGGTGGGGGCGGTAACGGCGGCACTGGCGGTATCGGCGGAGATTCCTTCGCGATCTACACGGCCGACGGCGAGATATCGATCAGCGGCAACGGTGGTGCCGGGGGTGGCGGCGGTGCCGGGGGTATGGGTGGCAACGGCGGTGCCGGCGGTGCCGCCGGCGCGGCGGGGCAGGGCGGTCTTTTCGGCCAGGCGGGACCCGGCGGCAGCAGCGGTGTGGGCGGCACCGGCGGCGTCGGCGGAGATGGCGGCACGGGCGGCAACGGCGAGGCGGCCGGGACGCCGACGGCCGGATCGGGCAGCATCCTCATCCAGGGCGACCCCGGGGGTGGGGGCACCGGTGGTGGCGGCGG
>LQPB01000033.1 GCA_002102225.1 Mycobacterium interjectum | reverse complement strand
GCGAGCGGTCGTGAGGAGATCATCGAGGTCTTCGATGCGCTGCGCACCGACCTGGACCGCTTGTGCGGGTTGTCTTTTGACGTGTTCACCACCCCGGAGCGGTTGCGGGCCTTGGAGCGCCTGGAATGCGAGGCGCGCCGGCTGCGGTCTGCCCAACACGGCTTGATCAATCAGCTCGGGGCGCAGGCCAGCAAGGCAGAGTTGGGCGGCACGCTGCGTTCGGCGCTGGCCGACCGGTTACGCATCACCAAAGCCGAGGCGGGCCGGCGCGTCGACGAAGCCGAGGACTTAGGCGGGCGCCGGGCGCTGACCGGCGAGCCATTGGCGCCCAAACTCGCGGCGACCGCCGCCGGCCAACGCCAGGGGCTCATCGGCGATGGCCATGTGAAGGTGATCCGCGGCTTTTTCGCCCACCTGCCCGCCGAGGTCGACGTGTTCACCCGGGCCGACGCCGAAGCCGACCTGGCCGACAAGGCCCGCGGATACCGCCCCGACGAATTGGCCAAATACGCCCGGCGAATCATGGCCTGCCTTGACCCCGATGGGGAATTCAGTGATGCCGAACGAGCCCGCCAGCGCGGCATCACCCTGGGCGAACAGCAATTCGACGGCATGTCGCGCCTCAGCGGGCTAATCACCCCGGAGCTACGCGCCGCCATCGAAGCCCTGGTGGCCAAGCTGGCCGCCCCCGGGGCCTGCAACCCCGACGACGAGATACCCGTGGTCGATGCCACCCCCAACGAGGATGCCGTACGGCGCGATCAGCGCTCCCAAGCCCAACGCAACCATGACGGATTCCTGGCCGGGCTGCGCGCCCTGTTCGCCTCCGGAAACCTCGGCCGCCACAACGGGCTGCCGGTGTCGATCGTGGTGACCACCACGCTCAAGGATCTGGAGGCTGCGGCCGGCAAAGCCCTCACCGCCGGCGGCACCCTGGTCCCGATGTCCGATGTGATCCGCTGGGCCGGCCACGCCCACCACTACCTAGCCATCTTCGACAAGGGCAAGGCCCTGGCGCTGCATCACACCAAGCGGCTGGCCTCACCCGCGCAGCGCATCATGCTCTACGCCCGCGATCGCGGCTGCACCAAACCCGGCTGCGACGCCCCGGCCTACCACAGCCAGGTCCACCACATCCGCGGCTGGGCAACCAC
>LQPB01000032.1 GCA_002102225.1 Mycobacterium interjectum | reverse complement strand
GCGCAGCCCAGGCCCTACCCGCAGGACCCGCCGCCCCCACCGGGCCCGGCGCCCGCACCGGCACCCGCTCCCGCACCGGCGGCGCCGCCACCCACGGCGCCCGCGCCGCCACCCGCGGCGCCCGCGCCGCCGGACCCGCGCAAGGACCTGGCCGACCGCATCGCCGAGGAGAAGGAGTGGCGGCAGAGCACCCGCCAGGGCATCCAGTACCTCGCGCTGCAGTTCCAGGCGACCCAGTGCGATAAGAAGGACGACATCCTCGCCGGCAACGACGACCCGGCCCTGCCGCTGGTGACCTGCTCGACCGACCACAAGGTCGCCTACCTGCTGGGCCCGTCGATCATCAGCGGCGACCAGATCGCGAACGCCACGTCGAGCCAGAACCAGCGCGGCATCGGCTACGTCGTCGACCTGCAGTTCAAGCCCGCCGCGGCCAACACCTGGGCGGACTTCACCGCCGCCCACGTCGGCACCCAGACCGCGTTCACGCTGGACTCCCAGGTGGTCAGCGCCCCGATGATCCAGGAGGCCATCCCCGGCGGGCGCACCCAAATCTCCGGTGGCCAGCCGCCGTTCAACGCCTCCACCGCCAAGCAGCTGGCCAACGTCCTGAAGTACGGGTCACTGCCGCTGTCCTTCGAATCCTCGGAGGCCCAAACCGTCTCGGCGACACTGGGATTGACCTCGCTGCGGGCCGGCCTGCTCGCCGGCGCCATCGGCCTGGTCCTGGTGCTGGTGTACTCGTTGCTCTACTACCGGGTGCTGGGCTTGCTCACGGCGTTGTCGCTGAGCGCTTCCGGCGCAATGGTTTTCGCGATCCTGGTGATCCTGGGCCGCCAGATCAACTACACCCTGGACCTGGCGGGCATCGCGGGTCTGATCATCGGCATCGGCACCACCGCCGATTCGTTCGTCGTCTTCTTCGAACGCATCAAAGACGAGATACGAGAAGGCCGTTCGTTCCGGTCGGCGGTGCCGCGGGGGTGGGTGCGGGCCCGCAAGACGATCGTGTCGGGCAACGCCGTCACCTTCCTGGCCGCCGCGGTGCTCTACGCCCTGGCGATCGGCCAGGTGCGGGGATTCGCCTTCACCCTGGGCCTGACCACGATCCTCGACGTGGTGGTGGTGTTCCTGGTGACCTGGCCGCTGGTCTACCTGGCCTCCAAGTCGTCGACGCTGGCCCAGCCCGCCTACAACGGCCTGGGGGCGGTGCAGCAGGTCGCGCGCGAACGCCGGGCGGCGGACGTGAAGACGGGACGGGGTTAACGCATGACTTCCTCCAAGGCGTCCGAGGGCGCGGTCGAGCTGACCGGCGGCGCCCAGCTGCCCCACCACAGCTTCATCTCCCGGCTCTACACCGGCACGGGCGCGTTCGAGGTGATCGGGCGACGCAAGCTGTGGTACGGGATCAGCGGCGCGATCGTCGCGGTCGCGCTGCTCAGCATCATCCTGCGGGGCTTCACCTTTGGGATCGACTTCAAGGGCGGCACGACGGTGTCGATGCCCCGGGGCGGCGCGCAGACGGCGCAGGTGTCCGAGGTGTTCCGCAAGGCGATCGGCAAGGACCCGGAGTCGGTGGTCATCGTCGGCAACGGCGCCTCGGCGACGGTGCAGATCCGCTCGGAAACGCTGAGCAACGACCAGACCACCAAGCTGCGCAATGCCCTGTTCGACGCGTTCCAGCCCAAGGGCAACGACGGCAAGGCGAGCAAGCAGGCCATCAGCGACTCGGCGGTGTCGGAGACCTGGGGCGACCAGATCACCAAGAAGGCGCTGATCGCGCTGGTGGTGTTCCTGGCGCTGGTCAGCCTGTACATCACCGTGCGCTACGAGCGATACATGGCGATCTCCGCGCTGACCACCATGTGTTTCGACCTGACCGTCACCGCCGGCGTGTATTCGCTGATCGGCTTCGAGGTCAGCCCGGCCACGGTCATCGGGCTGCTGACCATCCTGGGCTTCTCGCTCTACGACACCGTCATCGTGTTCGACAAGGTTGAGGAGAACACCCGCGATTTCCAGCACACCAACCGGCGCACCTTCGCCGAGCACGCGAACCTGGCGATCAACCAGACGTTCATGCGCTCGATCAACACCAGCCTGATCGGCGTGCTGCCGGTGCTGGCGCTGATGGTCGTGGCGGTGTGGCTGCTGGGTGTCGGCACGCTGAAGGACCTGGCGCTGGTGCAGCTGGTGGGCATCCTGGTCGGCACCTATTCCTCGATCTTCTTCGCCACCCCGCTGCTGGTCACGCTGCGCGAACGCACCGAGCTGGTGCGCACCCACACCCGCCGGGTGCTCAAGCGGCGCAAGCCCTCCAACGAGTCGCACGAAGAGCCCGTCGAGGTGAGCTCGCAGGCGGTTGACGTCGCCGAGGCCGCCGAGGTGCCCGAGGCGGCGCCCGAGACGCCCGAAGCGCCCGAGGCGCCCAGCAAGCCCGCGGCGAACAAGCCGGCGCCGGGCGCACGCCCGGTGCGCCCCACCGGAACCCGGCGCCCGAGCGGCAAGCGAAACGCCGGCCGGCGGTAGCCCCGATGGCCACCTGGTGTCGGCTGGCGTTGGCCGGGCTCGTGGTGGCGGCTTTCGGGCTGACGGCCTGTTCGGGTAGCGCCGCCTCGCAGATCGAATACGTGGTCGACGGCCCGCTGGGCACCTACAACACCAACACCGTCGTCGGTGCCGCGTCGGCGGGGGCCCAGGCGTTCGCCCGCACGCTCACCGGCTTCGGCTATCACGGCCCGGACGGGCAGGTCGTCGCCGACCACGACTTCGGCACCGTCTCGGTGGTCGCCGGGTCGCCGCTGGTCCTCGACTACCAGATCGCCGACAACGCCGTCTACAGCGACGGCAAGCCGGTGACCTGCGACGACCTCGTCCTGGCCTGGGCGGCGCAATCCGGGCGGTTCCCCGGGTTCGACGCCGCCAGCCAGGCCGGTTACGCCGACATCGCCAACGTCGAGTGCATCCCGGGGCAGAAGAAGGCGCGGGTGTCCTTCGTCCCCGACCGCGGGGTCGTCGACTACAACCAGCTGTTCGGCGCGACCTCGATGATGCCGTCGCACGTCATCGCCGACGAGCTGAACGTGGACGTGACCGCCGCCCTGCTGAGCAACAACACGCAGGTCGTGCAGCAGATCGCCAAGCTGTGGAACACCACCTGGGACCTCAAGCCCGGCCTGGATCCGAAGCGCTTCCCGTCGTCGGGGCCGTACAAGATCGAATCGATGCTCAGCAGCGGCGCCGTGGTGCTGGTCGCCAACGACCGCTGGTGGGGTCCCAAGCCGATCACCAAGCGCATCACGGTGTGGCCGCAGGGGCCCGACATCCAGGACCGGGTGAACAACCGCAGCGTCGACGTGGTCGACGTCGCGTCCGGCTCCTCCGGGACGCTGTCCACCCCGGACAACTACGAGCGCAGCGAGTCGCCCTCGGACGGCATCGTGCAGCTGATCTTCGCGCCCCAGGGGCCGCTGGCGCAGCCCAAGGCCCGGCGCGCCGTCGCGCTGTGCACCCCGCGCGACACGATCGCGCACGACGCCGGGGTGACGATCGCCAACACGCGCCTGCAGCCGGCCACCGACGACGCGATCGCCGCCGGTGAGGGCGCCGCCGAGGCCGGCCCGTTTTCCAAGGCTGACCCCGCCGCGGCCCGCGACGCGCTGGGCGGCGCGCCGCAGCCGGTGCGGATCGGCTACCAGGGGCCCAACGCGCGGCTGGCCGTGACCGTGGGGGTCATCACCAAGTCCTGCGCCGCGGCCGGCATCACGGTGGCCGACACCAAGCTGGACACCTCGGGGCCGCAGGCGCTGCGGGACGGCAAGATCGACGTGCTGCTGGCCAGCACCGGCGGGGCCAGCGGCAGCGGGTCGACCGGTTCGTCGGCGATGGACGCCTACGACCTGCACAGCGGCAACGGCAACAACCTGTCCGGATACTCGAATCCGCAGGTCGACGCCGCGATCAGCGCGCTGGCGGTGTCCGCCGACCCCGCCGAGCGCGCCCGGCTGCTGGCGCAGGCGGCTCCGATCCTGTGGGCCGACATGCCGACCCTGCCCCTGTACCGCCAGCAGCGCACCCTGCTGAAGTCGAAGAAGATGTACGCCGTGAGCAGGAATCCGACGCGCTGGGGCGTGGGCTGGAACATGGACCGATGGGCGCTGGTCGAGTGACGGGCGGCAACGCGCCGGTGGCCGACCTGATCGCGTCGCTGGCCCGAGACGTCGCGGATTTTCCGAAGCCCGGCGTCCAGTTCAAGGACCTCACCCCCGTCTTCGCCGACCGGGCCGGTATGACGGCGGTCGTCGACGCGCTGATCGACGTCGCGTCCGGCGCGGACCTGGTGGCCGGGATCGACTCGCGCGGCTTCCTGGTGGCGGCGGCCGTCGCCGGCCGGCTGGGCACGGGCGTGCTGGCCATCCGGAAGTCCGGCAAGCTGCCGCCGCCCGTGCACGCCGAGCAGTACGCCCTGGAGTACGGCACCGCCACCCTGGAGATCCCCGCCGACGGGATCGATTTGCGCGGCCGCGACGTTGTGGTCATCGACGATGTGCTTGCCACCGGCGGGACGCTGGGCGCCGCCGTGCGGTTGCTGGAACGCGCCGGGGCCCACGTGAGCGCGGCCGCGGTGGTCATGGAACTCACCGCGCTGGGCGGGCGCGAGGCCGTGGCGCCCCTGCCCGTGTTCAGCCTGAGCAGGGCCTAGCCATCGCCCATAAGCGATATCCTCGAGGTCGGAGGTGACCAACGTGGCTGACGAGAAGAGCGCGGCGCCGGCCCTCGACGCGCCCGCGGACGTCACCCAACCCCTGCTGGTCGGGGAGCCGCCGGTCGAGAAGACGAGCGCCTCGCGCCGGGTCCGGGCCCGGCTTGCCCGCCGGATGACGGCCCAGCGCAGCACGCTGAACCCCGTGCTCGAGCCGTTGGTCGCGGTGCACCGCGAGGTCTACCCCAAAGCGGACCTGTCGATCCTGCAGCGTGCCTTCGAGGTCGCCGACCAGCGGCACGCCACCCAGTTGCGCCACTCCGGTGACCCCTACATCACCCACCCGCTGGCCGTCGCCAACATCCTGGCCGAATTGGGCATGGACACCACCACGTTGGTGGCCGCGCTGCTGCACGACACCGTCGAGGACACCGGTTACACGCTCGAGGCGTTGAGCGAGGAATTCGGCGAGGAGGTCGGCCACCTCGTCGACGGCGTCACCAAGCTGGACCGGGTGGTGCTGGGCAGCGCCGCCGAGGGCGAGACCATCCGCAAGATGATCACCGCGATGGCCCGCGACCCGCGGGTGCTGGTGATCAAGGTCGCCGACCGGCTGCACAACATGCGCACCATGCGCTTCCTGCCGCCCGAAAAGCAGGCCCGCAAGGCCCGCGAGACGCTGGAAGTCATTGCGCCCCTTGCCCATCGGTTGGGCATGGCCAGCGTCAAGTGGGAGCTGGAGGACCTGTCGTTCGCGATCCTGCACCCCAAGAAGTACGAGGAGATCGTGCGGCTGGTGGCCGGCCGGGCGCCGTCGCGGGACACCTACCTGGCCAAGGTCCGCACCGAGATCATCAACACGCTCACCGCGTCCAAGATCAAGGCGACGGTGGAGGGCCGGCCCAAGCACTACTGGTCGATCTACCAGAAGATGATCGTCAAGGGACGCGACTTTGACGACATCCACGACCTGGTCGGCATCCGCATCCTGTGCGACGAGATCCGGGACTGTTATGCCGCTGTGGGCGTGGTGCATTCGCTGTGGCAGCCGATGGCCGGGCGGTTCAAGGACTACATCGCCCAGCCCCGCTACGGCGTCTACCAGTCGCTGCACACCACCGTCGTCGGGCCGGAGGGCAAGCCGCTGGAAATCCAGATCCGCACCCGCGACATGCACCGCACCGCCGAATACGGCATCGCCGCGCACTGGCGCTACAAGGAAGCCAAGGGCCGCAACGGGGTTCCGCATCCGCACGCCACCGCCGAGATCGACGACATGGCCTGGATGCGCCAGCTGCTGGACTGGCAACGGGAGGCCGCGGACCCCGGCGAGTTCCTGGAGTCGCTGCGTTACGACCTTGCGGTCCAAGAGATCTTCGTCTTCACGCCCAAGGGCGACGTCATCACGTTGCCGACGGGGTCGACGCCGATCGATTTCGCGTACGCCGTGCACACCGAGGTCGGCCACCGCTGCATCGGCGCGAGGGTCAACGGCCGCCTGGTGGCGCTGGAACGCAAGCTCGAAAACGGGGAAGTCGTCGAGGTTTTCACCTCCAAGGCGCCCAATGCCGGGCCGTCGCGGGACTGGCAGCAGTTCGTGGTGTCGCCGCGGGCCAAGGCGAAGATCCGGCAATGGTTCGCCAAGGAGCGCCGCGAAGAGGCGCTGGAGGCCGGCAAGGAGGCGATGGCCCGCGAGGTGCGGCGCGGCGGACTTCCGTTGCAGCGCTTGGTCAATGGCGAGTCGATGGCCGCGGTGGCCCGCGAGCTGCACTACGCCGACGTGTCGGCGCTCTACACCGCGATCGGTGAGGGGCACGTGTCGGCGAAGCACGCCGTGCAACGGCTGCTGGCCGAGCTCGGCGGCATCGACCAGGCCGAGGAGGAACTCGCCGAGCGGTCCACGCCGACCACGATGCTGCGCCGCCCGCGCAGCAGCGACGACGTCGGGGTGTCGGTGCCCGGCGCCCCGGGCGTGCTGACCAAGCTGGCCAAGTGCTGCACCCCGGTGCCCGGCGACCAGATCATGGGCTTCGTCACCCGCGGCGGCGGGGTCAGCGTGCACCGCACCGACTGCACCAACGCCGCGTCGCTGCAACAGCAGTCCGAGCGCATCATCGAGGTGCTGTGGGCGCCGTCGGCGTCGTCGGTGTTCCTGGTCGCCATTCAGGTCGAGGCGCTCGACCGGCACCGGCTGCTCTCGGACATCACCCGGGTGCTCGCCGACGAGAAGGTCAACATCCTCTCGGCGTCGGTCACCACCTCGGGCGACCGGGTCGCGATCAGCCGGTTCACCTTCGAGATGGGCGACCCGAAGCACCTCGGGCATCTGCTCAATGTGGTGCGCAACGTCGAGGGCGTCTACGACGTCTACCGGGTGACGTCCGCGGCCTGAGCCCCAGCCCGACCGGCATCACGGCATCGCTGCGGCCCAGTCGCTGTGCCCGTCGAAGCCGAGCGTTTCCGCCATGTCGCGGCAACGGGCCCGCGCCAGCAGGGCCCGCAGCCGCAACAGCCAGATGTCGCGCATCACCAGACGTTCATCGGCGGAGATCGCCGCGCACGGCGCCTGCCACGTCAGCGTGCTGGGTGACTCGGCGGGCGCCAACATCGCGCTCGCTTCGGTCGAATACCTGGTGGCCAACAACCAGACCGTCCCGGCGGCGACGGTGCTGCCGTCCCCACCCGTGGACGGGTGGTGGACCAACCCGAACGTCGCGTGGGCGGGCAACCTCCCCGTCAACGACTACGAAGTGAGTCCGCTGAACGGGCCGCTCACGGGACTGCCGCCGACCACCATCTACGCGGGTTCCCGCGACATCGTGTCGCCCAAGGTGCCCCGATCAGATTCGTGCTGGCCACCGGCGAAACCCACGACTGGCCCCTGATCACTCCGGACGGGTGGAACTACTGGCCGCAGATCGACCAGCAACTCGGTGCGTAGGCGATTGTTCCGGGATCAGGGCGGCGAGCTCTTCGCGGCTGGCGACCCCGGTCTTTGACATGGCCCGGTAGATGTGGCTTTCCACCGTGCGGACGGAAAGCGTCAGTCGCTCGGCGACGGCGCGATTGGACAACCCCTGACCGATGAGCATCACGATCTCTCGCTCGCGGTCTGTGAACGGCAACGGTTCGCAGGCCTGGCCAAGCGCGGGAGTCCTTGCGCCGCCGCATTGTTCGGCTAGCGCGGCTGCGCGTGTCGCGCATCCCAGCGCCGATCCCCTTAGGCCCTGGCCACGATACGCGAGGGCGGCCTGGGCAGCGGCATCGACGGCGGCAACGAGGTCGCCCATAAGCTCGAATTCTTCTGATACCGCAGCCAATTCGGCGGCATTGCCGTCACTCAGGGCGGCCGAGAACCGCGCAGCGACACCAACACGCGGTCCCTCGGCGATCGCTTCGAGGTCGTGCAACCTGCGAGAGCCCGAACGGTCACCGAACTGGGCGGCGGTCTGCAGACACAACACTTCTGCCGCGAATTGCCCCTTGGCCGCGGCCCGCTCGGCCGCCGCCCGCACGCCGGCGATCGCCTCGCTGAGGGCGCCCTGGCCCGCGGCCACCCACGCCCGGGCCAGGCTCCGTTCGTAGTCCAGCAACCGGAAGGGGCGTCGCTGCGTCTCCAGCGCCGCAAGCGCGGCGGTCGCCTGTGTCGTTGAACCGCACATCGCGAGCGCGGTCGCGCGCGGGACGTTGTAGCGATACCCCCAGCCCACAGCATGCGACGCGGACAGCCCCACCGCCGCCTGCTCGAGCAACGCACCCGCGGAATGAAGGCGTCCGGCACCCAGGGCGACCCGACCGGCCACCGCGGCGCCCAACAACTGAGCTGCTCCCGGGAGATCGGCCGCCTCTTGGCGAACTCGCTCGGCCAGCTCGACGGCATCCGCGATCCGGCCGGCGAGCAGCAGTGCGCTGACGTGCGCGTCGGCGATGTTGAACCTCATCTGCGGGGCGTCGAAAGAGCGTGCGGCGGAGGCATATCCCGCGTCCGCGACGGCCACGGCTTCGGTGGTGCGCCCCGCGTCCGCCGAGATGGCGGCCAGCACGAAGGCGATCTCAGTGCCGACGACGGCGGGCAGCGCACCCAACGCGAGACCCTGCGAAGCCTGCAGAGCCGCATCGGGCTGGTCGACCGCGAACCAGTACACCGTGAGGAAGGCGTCGATATAGCTACGCGCCTCCGGGGGCGTGGTGCGCGACGCCTCGTCGATGATTTCCTTTGCGCGAGGGGGGTCGCCCAGCGCCCACAGCATGTTGCTGGCCCGCAGGAACGCGAGTCTGGCGCGTTCGCCGTCGGTCAACTGGTCGGCGCGAATCTCGGTCAGCACCGCGTCGGCCTCTTCGCCGCGACCCAGCCAGGAAAGTGCATGCGCGCGAACGAAACTCGGCTCCGGCCCCGCCCCCGCGCGGACCGCGGCGCTGGCCAGGCGATCGGCGAGGGCGAGATCGGCCAGCCAGACGGCGCCGTGGGCTGCCCTAACGAGCAGGTCGGCGTCGGCCGTCAGGTCGGAGTCGAGGCTCATCGCGGCGCGGCGCACCACGACCTGGATGTCGTCGCGGTCATCGGCCGCGGCGAGGTGGGCGGCGACCAGTCCGCGCAACCGTCGCAACCGGGTCGGTGCCGCGCGCCTGCGTCGCACCTCGCCGTAGAGCGGATGCGCCAGCCGCACCTGCACGCCGCCAACTACGGGCTCGAGCGTGATGAGTCCGCGGGTGTCGGCCTCCTCGACCGCCGCCGGAGCGGCGATGCGCCTCAGGTGCGCCAGCTCGATGGGCTCCCCGACCGCCACCGCGTCGACCACATCGCTGACCGGAGCCGGCAGGGCTCCAATGCGCGATTCGATCAGCTCAACCAGACTGGGCGGCACGACGGGGTCGCCGAGCCACCGCCAGTACCCGCCCTGTTGCACGATTCGACCATCGGCGGCTTCCTGTTCGACGATGTTGCGCAGATACAGCACGTTGCCACGCGTCAGCTGCCACAGCCGCTGCGCGGCAACGGGATCCACCGGTGCGCCCAGGGCGCCCGACAGCAGGGCGCCGGTCTCTTCGAGCGACAACGGCCGCAGCTCGAGCCGGTCGAATTGGCCGACCGCCCAGATCTCTTGCACCGCAGCGGGAACCGGTTCGCCGTCGCGAATGGTGAGGATCACTTTGGCCGCGCCTCGTTGCACGATCTGGTGCACGACGAAGATCGACAGGTCGTCGAGCAGAGGCGCGTCGTCGACACACACCACCACGGTGGCCCCGGAACGTGCCGCCGTGAGCGACTCGATCACCCCTCGCAGCAACTGAACCGTATCGGTGACGCCCGACGGCGCCCACGCCGTGAAAGCCCCGAGCGGAATCTCCCGCGCCAACGAGGTGCCGGTGACCCACCGGCATTCGCATCCGCGCGACTCGGCCGCGGCCAGGGCCTCGCGGGCGAGCCTGCTTTTGCCCACTCCCGCCGCGCCGCAGACGACGATCCCGGAAGCATCCGAAGCCGAGAGGGCGGCCGCGATGGCTCCCGTCTCCTCCGAGCGGCCGATCAACGGCCACGACAAGCGCACGCCCAAAGCCTAGGAGCGCCGAAGGCGTCGGGACGCCGAAATTGGCGACCCGGTGCGATCTTGCCTAGCCCACCCGCACCGAGTTGATCGTCACGGTGCTGGCGGGATTGCCCCTGGTGCGGTTGCCGGCGACACCCACCTTGGCGATCTTGTCGAGGGTGTCCAGGCCCGCCTGGTCGATGGAGGCGAACACCGTGGACGTCGGCTCGATCTCGGCGTCCCGGTACACCATGAAGAACTGGCTTTCGTTGGTGTTGGGCCCGTTGGTGGCCATCGCCACCGTCCCGCGCGGATAGATCACGGTCGCCTTGAGCGCGGGATCGTCCGGCTTGTATTGGTTGGTGGGGTATTCGTCGGCGAATTCATAACCGGCGCCCCCGCCGCCATCGGCGTCGCCGCCGCCGAACAGCAGCGTCCCGCCTTCCGGCTCGTCGATGATGCGCCCGCAAATGGTGTTGTCGAAGAACCCCTGCCTCGCGAGGCTGGTGAAGCTGTTCACCGTGCAGGGGGACTCGTTGTTGGCGAGCTGGATGCCGATGTCGCCGAAGTTGGTCGAGATGACGGCGTGGATCTGGGCCGGCTCGGTGGACACCCTGCCGGACGGCGGCGGGCTGGCGGGCTTGCTAGCCGGATCCGGCGACGGGGGGTATTGGCAATCGGCGCCGAGGCCGGGCGGGGGCGCGAACGCCGGCAGCGGCGGCACGGTCGCTCCCGCCGGGCCGGACGTCCCGGGCGCGGCTCCCGGCCTGGTGGGCACCCTGGCGCGCGTCGGGGTGGTGGACGCCGCGCTGTTCGTGGAGCCGTGGCTCTGCGTCACCAGGGAAATGACCAGCGCAATCACCGCCGCCAGCGCGATCACCGACCCGCCGACGATGCCCAGGACCAGGCGCCGGTTGGAGGTTTTCGTCGGGGCGGGCGGCGGGGCAGGTGCCGCGGCGGCGGCGGGGGCCACCGAGTCGACGTGGCCGGTGAGCGCCGCCCGGGCGGCGTCGGCGAGCTCGATGGCCGACTGGTAACGGGCTTCGGGATCCTTCGCCATGCCGCGGGAGATCACCGCGTCGAAGGCCGGCGGTATGCCCGGTGCCATGATCGAGGCTCGCGGCGGCGGCGCGTTGACGTGTGCGTGCAGCTGCTCTTCGAGGCTGTCGCCGGGGTAGGGGCGGCTTCCGGTCAGGCACTCGTAGAGCACGCACGCCAACGAATACACGTCGGCGCGCTGATCCGTTGTCCCCCTGAAACGCTCGGGCGCCAGGTACGCCACGGTGCCCATCGTGGCGCCGGTGTGGGTCAGTTGGGTGTCGGACTCCGCGCGGGCCAGGCCGAAGTCGATCAGGTAGACGAAATTGTGCGCGGTGGTCACCAGGATGTTCTTCGGCTTGATGTCGCGGTGCACCAGTCCCACCCGGTGGGCGCTGTCCAGCGCGGCCGCAACCTGTTCGATCACCGCGACCGTGCGCTCGGGGGACAGCCGTCCGCCGCTTTCGTCGATGTACTGCGACAGGTCGCGGCCCTCGATCAGCCGCATGTCGACGTACAGCTGGCCGTCGATCTCGCCGTAACCGTGGATGGGCACGATGTGCGGGTCGTTGAGGCCGGCCGCGATGCGCGCCTCCCGGCGGAAGCGGTGCTGAAAGTCCTGATCTTCGGCCAGATGTGGCGGGAGCACTTTGAGGGCCACCACCCGATCGGTGGACGCGTCGTAGGCGCGGTAGACGCGCCCCATGCCACCGCGGCCCAGCAACTCCACTATTTGGTAATGACCGAAAGTCTCCGGATCAATACTCACCCCACGAACCCTAAACCGTGGAGGGTGCGAGTCTGGTGATTCTCACCAATCTGCGCGATGGTGTTGCGCTGCCCCGGGTTTAGTCGAGCAGCAGCGACTTGATGGTGACTTCGCTGGCCGGGGGCCCGTCCTCGCCGCCGCCGGCGACGCCGGCCTTGGCGATCTTGTCCAGGACCGCCAGCCCGTCGGCCTGGATGGTGCCGAAGACCGTGTACTGGGGCGGCAGCTGCGAGTCCTTGTAGACCATGAAGAACTGGCTGCCGTTGGTGCCGGGCCCGGCGTTGGCCATCGCCAGGGTGCCGCGCGGATAGAGCACCGGCTGCTGCAGCTTGGGGTCGTTGGGCGGGTACTGGTCGGTCGGGTATTCGTTGGCGAATTGATAGCCGGGGCCGCCGGTGCCGTCGCCCTTGGGGTCGCCACACTGCAGGACGCCCAGGCTGTCCGAGGTGGTCAACCGGTGGCATTTGGTGTTGTCGAAGTACTTCTGGCCGATCAGGCTGGCGAAACTGTTGACGGTGCAAGGCGATTCGTTGTTGGCCAGCATCAGGCCGATGTTGCCCTGGCTGGTCGCCATGCTGGCGCTCACCTGGGCCGGGTCGGTCGGGACCTTGCCGGTGCGCGGCGGCTTGACCTGTTTGGCGGCCGGGTCCGACGACGCCGGGTATTGGCAGTTGGCGCCGAGATTGGCCGACGGCTTGAACGCCGGCAGCGGTGGAACGGGCGGCGTCGGCCCGGCGGGCGTGGTGGTGTCCGCGGGGCTGCTGGCGGCGGGGCTGCTCGTCGGCGTCGCGGTGTTGCTCTTGTGCTCGTGCTTGGTGTTGACGATCGCGATCACCACCGCCGCGATCACCGCCACCGCCGCGATCGAGCCGCCGGCGATCACCATGACGCGGCGCCTCTTGGCTTGCTTCTGGCGCCGCTCCAGCTGCCGTTCGAGTTTGCGCTTGGCGCTGGCACGTCGCTGTTCGTTGGTCGGCACGGCCGGTATGCCTCCATGTCGGTCGATAGGGCCCGGGCTAGCCAGCCCAGGCTAATGTGGGCGCCCTGACCGGCGCCAACCGGGCCCCGTGGGAAACTGGGAACCGTGTTGATCACCGGATTCCCCGCCGGCATGTTGGCGTGCAACTGCTATGTGCTGGCCGAACGCCCCGGAACCGACGCCGTCATCGTCGATCCCGGCCAGCGTGCGATGGCCGCGCTGCGGCGAATCCTCGACGAGAATCGGCTGACCCCGGCCGCGGTGCTGCTGACCCACGGCCACATCGACCACATGTGGTCCGCCCAGAAGGTTTCCGACACCTTCGGCTGCCCCACCTACATCCACCCCGAGGACCGCTTCATGCTGACCGACCCCATCTTCGGCCTCGGACCGCGGCTGGCGCAGGTGGTGGCGGGTGCCTTCTTCCGCGAGCCCAAGCAGGTGGTGGAGCTGGACCGCGACGGCGACAAGTTGGACCTGGGCAGCGTGACCGTCAACGTCGATCACACGCCCGGCCACACCCGCGGATCGGTGGTGTTCCGGGTCTCGTCTGACAAAGATGTCGTGTTCACCGGTGACACGCTGTTCGAGCGCTCGGTGGGCCGCACCGACCTGTTCGGCGGCAGCGGCCGCGACCTGCTGACGTCGCTCATGGACAAGCTGTTGGTGCTCGACGACGACACCGTGGTGCTGCCGGGGCACGGCAACGCCACCACGATCGGGGCCGAGCGTCGTTTCAACCCGTTCCTCGAGGGCCTGAGCCGGTGACGGAGTTCTCCGCTCCCAAGGGGGTGCCGGACTACCTCCCGCCCGACTCGGCGCAGTTCGTCGCGGTGCGCGACGGGCTGTTGACCGCGGCCCGGCGGGCCGGCTACGGCGACGTCGAGCTGCCCATCTTCGAAGACACCGCCCTATTCGCCCGCGGCGTAGGCGAATCCACCGACGTCGTTTCCAAGGAGATGTACACGTTCGCCGACCGCGGTGACCGCTCGGTGACGCTGCGCCCGGAGGGCACCGCCGGCGTGGTGCGGGCGGTGATCGAGCACGGCCTCGACCGCGGCGCGCTGCCGGTGAAACTCTGTTACGCGGGACCCTTCTTCCGCTACGAACGCCCGCAGGCCGGCCGGTACCGCCAGCTGCAGCAGGTCGGGGTGGAGGCGATCGGCGTGGACGATCCCGCGCTGGACGCCGAGGTGATCGCCGTCGCCGACGCCGGCTTCCGCGCGCTGGGCCTGGACGGCTTCCGGCTGGAGATCACCTCGCTGGGCGACGACAGCTGCCGCCCGCAATACCGGGAGCTGTTGCAGGAGTTCCTGTTCGGCCTTGACCTCGACGAGGAGACGCGGCGGCGCGCGCAGCTCAATCCGCTGCGCGTGCTCGACGACAAGCGGCCCGCGGTGCGCGCGATGACGGCCGACGCGCCGGTCCTGCTGGACCACCTGTCCGACGGCGCCAAGCAGCACTTTGACACGGTGCTGGCGCACCTGGACGCGCTCGGGGTGCCGTACGTCATCAACCCGCGGATGGTGCGCGGGCTGGATTACTACACCAAGACCACGTTCGAGTTCGTGCACGACGGCCTGGGCGCGCAGTCCGGGATCGGCGGCGGCGGTCGCTACGACGGCCTGATGCGCGAGCTCGGCGGACAAGACCTGTCGGGCATCGGATTTGGGCTCGGCGTGGACCGGACCCTGCTGGCCCTGCGCGCCGAGGGGAAGAGCGTGGGGGAGACCACGCGCTGCGACGTGTTCGCGGTGCCGCTGAGCGAGCCCGCCAAGCTCACGCTGGCGGTGCTCGCGGCGCGGCTGCGCGCCGGCGGTGTCCGCGTCGACATGGCCTATGGCGACCGCGGGCTCAAGGGCGCGATGCGCGCGGCCGACCGTTCGGGCGCGCGGGTCGCGCTGGTGGCCGGTGACCGGGACCTCGAGTCCGGGACCGTCGGGGTCAAGGATCTGGGGACGGGCGATCAGGTGTCCGTGCCGGTGGATTCCGTCGTCGCCGACGTCCTGGCGCGGCTGGGCGGCTGAGCTTTTCTGTCACACCCCCGTGGCATACTCGAACACATGTTCGAAGATGTCCGGGCTCGGTTCGACGAGATGATCGAGCGATGCCATCCGTCCAAGACGGCCGAGTCGGCCGCGCTGATAGAGCGCATCTGCGCGGCTTGGCGGGCGGAGAACCGGGACGCGGCCGCGCAACTGGCCGCGATCCACGAGTTGTTCAGGTATCGGTTGTCGCGGTGTTCGGAGAGCGAGGACTGGGCGATCGACACCATGGCGGCGGTGACCGCCGAGGTCGCGGCCGCGCTGCGGGTAAGCCAGGGCCTGGCGGCCAGCCGGCTGCGCTATGCCCGGGCGATGTGTGAGCGCCTGCCCGGGGTCGCCGAGGTGTTCCGGGCGGGTGACATCGACTACCGGACGTTTCAGACGATCGTGTTCCGCACCGATCTGATCACCGACGATGAGGTGTTGGCGGGCGTGGACGCGCAGCTGGCGGCCAACGTGGCGCGCTGGCCGTCGATGAGTCGGGGCCGGCTGGCCGGGCAGGTGGACAAGATCGTGGCCAAAGCCGACGTCGACGCGGTGCGCCGGCGCCAGGAGGCGCGGCGTGATCGCGAGATCTGGATCGGCGAACGGGTCCAGGACGGGCTCTCGGAAATCCACGGCAGCCTGTTCGCCCCCGATGCGCACGCGTTGGAAAAGCGGCTGGATGCGCTGGCGGCCACGGTGTGCGCGCGCGATCCGCGCACCCGTGAGCAGCGCCGCGCCGACGCGCTGGGGGCGCTGGCGGCCGGGGCGGATCGGCTGGGCTGCCGGTGCGGGCGCGCCGATTGCGCGGCCGGCAAACGGCCCGCGGCCAGCCCGGTGGTGATCCATGTGATCGCCGAGCAGGCCACCCTCGAGGGGGGTATGGCGCCGGGGTCCGAGGTGGGCGCCGATGGGCTCATCCCACCCGAACTCCTCCAGGAACTGGCCGCCTCGGCCAAGCTGGTGCCGCTGATCCACCCCGGCGATGCCCCACCCGAAAACGACTACCTGCCCTCCACAGCGCTGGCCGATTTCGTGCGCTGCCGGGATCTGACCTGTCGCTGGCCCGGCTGTGATTGCCCCGCGGTGCAATGCGACCTCGACCACACCATCCCCTACGGTCAGGGCGGGCCGACCCATGCGTCAAACCTCAAGTGCTACTGCAGAACCCACCACTTGGTCAAGACATTCATGGGCTGGGCCGAACAACAGCTTGCCGACGGGACGTTGATCCTGACCTCCCCGTCCGGGCAGACCCATGTGACCACGCCGGGCAGCGCCCTGCTGTTTCCGAGTTTGTGTCGGGCGGTGAACGGGTTCGCCGCCGCCGAGGTCGACCCCCCGTCGGATTACTGCGGTGAGCGGACCGCGATGATGCCCAAACGCCGTCGCACCCGCGCCCAAGATCGCGCCTACCGCGTCGCCGCCGAACGCCGACACAACCGGGAGGCGCGCGAAGCACGCACCACCCCGCCGGCGGACTACTGGACCTACGGCGGCCCCGCCCCACCCCCCGACGACGACGATCCGCCGCCGTTTTAGCGGCGCTTGACAACCCAATCGAACTATTGTTCGAATAGGGTCATGCGCTGGTCCAACCAGGCCGTCGCGGTCAACGGGGATCCCGTCGACGACGGGGCGCTGCCGGGGTTGCAGCGGATCGGCCTGCTGCGCAGCGTGCGCGCACCCCAATTCGAGGGGATCACCTTCCATGAGGTGCTGTGTAAGTCGGCGCTGAACAAGGTGCCCAACGCGTCGGCCCTGCCGTTCCGCTACACCGTCAACGGCTACCGCGGCTGCTCGCACGCCTGCCGCTACTGTTTCGCCCGGCCCACCCACGAGTACCTCGACTTCGATTGCGGCACCGACTTCGACACCCAGGTGGTGGTCAAGACCAACGTCGTCGAGGTGCTGCGCCGCGAGTTGCGCCGGCCGTCGTGGCGGCGCGAGACCGTCGCGCTGGGCACCAACACCGATCCCTACCAGCGCGCCGAGGGTCGCTACGCGCTGATGCCGGGCATCATCGGCGCGCTCGCCGGGTCCGGCACGCCGCTGTCCATCCTCACCAAGGGCACGCTGCTGCGGCGCGACCTTCCTCTGATAACCGATGCGGCCCAACAGGTTCCGGTGTCGGTCGCGGTGTCGCTGGCGGTGGGCGACCCGGACCTGCACCGCGACGTCGAACCGGGCACGCCGACACCCCAGGCGCGGCTGGGCCTCATCACCGCGATCCGCGACGCCGGCCTGGACTGCCACGTGATGGTCGCCCCGGTGCTGCCGCATCTCACCGATTCCGCCGAGCACCTCGATCGGCTGCTGGGCCAGATCGCGGGGGCCGGCGCCACCGGGGTGACGGTGTTCGGCCTGCACCTGCGCGGTTCGACCCGGGGCTGGTTCATGGCGTGGCTGGCCCGCTCGCATCCCGAACTGGTCGGGCGCTATCGCGAGCTGTACCGCCGCGGGGCCTACCTGCCGCCGAGCTACCGCGACGCGCTGCGCGAACGGGCCGCGCCGCTGATCGCCAAGCATCGGCTGGGCGGCCATCCCCGCCCGGTCCCACAGCCCACGGCCGGGCCGGAACCCCAGCAGGCGACGCTGTTTTGAGTTAGGCGGGCCGGTCGCCGCGCGGCTTGGTCAGCGTGAACCGGTCCACCGCGGTGACCTGGCCGGAGGGACCGCTCAGCGCGTAATGCGTGGCCGTGATCGTGGTGTTGCCGCCGGGTTGGCCCGGGTCCACGTCGAAAGACGCGAAGCCGTAAGGGTTGTCGCGGTCGCGAAACGCCGACCAGGGCGCGTCCTCCAGGACGTAGATCGGCGCCTTACGGCCCAGCCCGGGGTCGAACGCCCCGACGCCGGTCAGCACGCGGCACCGCGGCTCGGGAAAGAAGAACCCGTTGGTGGGCGCCGAGGTGCCGCCGCCGCCGATGACGAGGTGTACGGTGCCGCGCGTCGAGTCGATGACGTCGCCGCGGGAGTCGACGGGCATCGGGGTGCGGGTGTCGGTGCCCAGCGTTCCGCGCAGCGGATGCGACCGCTCGTAGTGGTGCTCGTGACCGCACACCACCAGATCGACCTGATACTGGTCGAACAGCGGCAGCCATTCCTCGCGGATCCCCAGATCGGCGCCGTTGGCCTGGTCGGCGGTGGAGATCGCCGTCTGATGCATGCAGACGACGATCCAGTCGACGTCCGGGTCGCGCCGTGCGGCGGCGAGTTCGCCGGCCAGCCAACGCTTCTGCTCCCCGCCCGAGTAGCCGTGCACGTAGACATTGCCGCCGTCCTGGAAGGCGATGTCGTCGTTGTTGAGGCTGATCACCCGGACCGAGCCGGCGGTGAACGAGTACCACAGCCCGCGGGTCTGCGGGCTCGACCCCGAATCCGGCACTGCGAAGTAGGTCTGGTAGGCGCCGTAACCGATTGGCCCGTTGCCCGATTCGTTCTCGTGGTTGCCCGCGGCCGGCATCCAGGGCCGGTACCGCGCCGAGCGCGTGTTGTTCTCGAACCAGTTCGACCAGGTGCGGATGCGGTCCCCCGCGAGGTTGGCGTAGCACAGGTCGCCGTTGACGAGGTTGAACAGGGGCCCGAGCCGCTCGATCGCCAGCGTGGTATCGGCGGCCGCGGGCGATCCGATGTTGTCGGTGGCGTACCTGCCGTCGGGCAGCCTGGTCAGCGCCGGCGTGGACTGGTCACCGAAGCTGGTGAAGCGCAGCGGCTTTCGCCCCGACGGCGCCGTCCGCACCGTCCCGCTTTCGGCCTCGGCGCCGTCGTGCACCGCGGCGTACAGGTAGTCGGAATCGGGCGCCAGCCCCGTCAGGCGGGCGTGGTTGACGCGAACCTCGATGCCCGACTTGGCATCCCGATAGGTGCGGGTTTCGGCCTGGACGGTGCGCCCGAACCCGGAGTCGGGGGTGCCCAGCATGACGCGCGGATTGCGGACGGCCTCGGTGGTGTGCCAGGAGACCACCACCTCGGTGGCGGCGTTCTTGCCGAACTGCAGATGCAGACCGGTCACCGGCGGCGCGCCGGTGCGGTCCGGCCGATACCACGTCGCCGGCGCCTCGGGATGCGACCAGAGCAGGGTCGCGCCACCCCCGATGCCCGCCCCGAGGGCGGCCGAGGCCGCGGTCCTGGTCAGCAGCCGACGGCGGCTAATCCCCGGATCGTCGACCACCCATGCTTCATACCGGAGTGGGATGAACACCCGCCGAACGGGATGCCCTTAGTGGCGGTGCGGCTCGAGCAATTCGGCCTGGCCGGTGGACGGGGGGTGCGCCGCCAGCCATTCGCGGGTGGCCGCGTGCGAGCGCTCGATAAGTGTTGCCGCGTGCGAGAAGTCAGCCCCCGAGGTGGCGATCGGGCACAACGGGCGGATGACGCGCAGGTCGACCGCTCGCTCAAAGCGCTCTACGTCAACGGCCAGGCGGTGATTCACGGCGAGGGTCATGGCGTGTAACGCCATGTTGACTGCCGTCTTCGGCGCTGCGGGCAGGTCGCACGAGTAGCCGGTCGGCAACACCCAGACTCGGTCCGCCCCGAGCGCAACGGCGTGCGACACCGGCGTGTTGTTCACGACGCCACCGTCCATCAGGTCGCGCCCGTTGATCTGCACGGGAGGGAACACGCCCGGGATCGCGGCACTGGCGGTGATCGCGTCGACGGCGTTGCCCGAGGACAGCAGGACGTCGGTGCCGGAGATCACGTCGGTAGCCACCACGTGCAGCGGGACCGGCGCATCCTCGAGCCGGGCGAACTCCAATTTGTCGGCGAGCAGGCGCCGCAACTCGATGTTGGGGACCAGGTGCGACCGGCGGCCAAGCATGCCCATCGCCCCGGAGATCGGGTGAGCGGGGAAAATGGCCCTTCGTGATAACGACGTCCACAGATCGCCCAGCCCGCGAATCCCGGGGAGATCAGGCCGCGACGCGATCCAGCCCCCGTTGACCGCGCCGACGGACGTGCCGACGATCAGATCGGGGTGTTCTCCCTCGTCGGCCAGGGCAAGCAGCATGCCCACGTGGATCGCGCCGAGGCTCGCTCCGCCGGACAACACGAATGCTGTGGGCATCAATGCATCGTAGTGATTCTCGCCCCGATCACCTGCGTAACGAATCCGGTAGCGTTTTCGATATGACGAACGTGCGAAAAGTCATCAGCGCGGTCGCGTCGGCAACGTTTGCCGCGGCCGCCGCAGTGGCCGTCACCCCCGGGACTGCACACGCCGAGGGCCACCAGGTGACCTACACCGTGACGAGCCCCAACAACCTGACCGCCACGGTCAGCTACGTGAGTTCCGATCCGCCCAGCCAGGCCGCCTACACCGCGGACCCGTCGAAGTTCATGACCAGTGTGCAGGCGCCCCTGAGCGGCGGAGCGCCGGTCACCTACACGGCCACCTTGGCGAACCCGACCCAGTGGGCGAGCATCACCGCCAGCGGCATGCTGCACTGGCCGGATTCGGGCAACGGTCCCGCGTCGTTCCACTGCGAGATCGCCGTCGACGGCCAAGTGGTCGCGCACCAGGACGCGACGACCACCGTCACCTGCGCGGCCAAGGGTTAACCCAGGTTCGTCGCGGCGAAGGTGTCGCATTTGTTCGGGTCGCCGGTCTGGTACCCGATGGTAAACCACTTCTGCCGTTCCGCCGACGAGCCGTGCGTCCACGACTCGGGGTTGACCCGTCCCGTCGACTCCTTTTGAATCCGGTCATCGCCCACCGACGCCGCCGCCGACAGCGCGTCGGCGATGTCCTGGTCGCTCAGCGGTTGCAGGTAGGGCACGCCGGTGCTCTCCTGCTTCACCGTCGACGCGTAGTGGGCCCAGATGCCGGCGTAACAGTCGGCCTGTAGCTCGGTGCGCACGCCGTTGCCGCCGGCGCCCTGCGCCCCCTGCTGGGAGCGGCCCAGGATGCCCTGCAGCTGCTGCACGTGGTGGCCGTACTCGTGCGCGACCACGTACTCCTGCGCGAAAGGCCCACCGCTGGAACCGAATCGGTCGACCAGCTCCTTGAAGAAGTCGGTGTCGAAGTACGCGGTCTGGTCCACCGGGCAGTAGAACGGGCCCACCGCGGTGGTGGCGGGCCCACACCCGGTGTTGACCGAACCGGTGAACAGGCGCACGTGCGGGCGGGTGTAGTTCGGCATCAGCTGATGCCACACCGCATCGACGGAGTTGCCGGTCGCGATGACGCGGCACTGCACGTACTTGTTGGCGTCGGCCCCGGTCTTGCACTGGCTCAGATCAAAACCGGGCGCCGAATAGCCGCCGGTGTTCATCTGCTGGTTCATCACCCGGCCCGGATCGATGCCGAAAAACAACGCGCCGATGAGGATCAGCAGCCCGATTCCGCCGCCCCCGAGGGCCATCCCCAGGCCGCCGCCGCCGGACGACGACGCGGTGCTGGTGTCGATCTGCATGCCCTCGTTGAAGGTCATCGCGCGCTCCTAAGGCTGCCGGGTCGCAAGGGCGTCCGTGTAGCTGCGCAGGTTGCGCAGGAACCGGCGCAGGCCCAGGTTCAGCAGCGGCCGGGCCACGAACATCGCCAACCACGCCGGGCCGGCCGGCTTCTGCGCCATGATCCAGGTCAGCCGGCACCCGCCCGGGATCACCTCGACCCGGTAGTCCTCGGCGAACGCGGCCACGGCCTGCGTGGAGCACTCGTTGAACCGGAATGCCATGCGGGTGAACGGCTCCCACGCGAGGAACTCCTCGTTGCCGACGATGCCGCCGCGCATGTCGACGGTGCGGGTGGTGCCCACGCCGCGCGGCTCGGGGCTGGTCCAGGTGACCTTGGTGATCACCGACGCCCACCGCGGCCACGACTCGGCGTCGGCCAGCACGTCGAAAAGCTGCTCGGGGGTGACGGCGAGGTCGACGCTGTTGGAAAAGCGGAAGGGTGCGGTGTCGACGAAGCTCAGGTCGACGCGCTCGCAGGGGAACATGGCTTGAATCTAGCCCGGCCCGTCGCTCGCCGCGGCCAGAAGCGGCACCAGCACGTCGCTGATCGGCGTCGCCAGGCCGTGGGCGCGGGCCTTGCGGATGATCACGCCGTTACGGATGTCCCATTCCATGCGCCGGTGGTTCTCCGCGTCGGCCAGGATCGAGGTGCCCATGTCCTCGGGGGCCTGCCGGAACAGCCCGCCCAACTCATCGACCACGTCGTCGGGCAGCCGGGCGCCCTCGGCGCGCGCGACGGCCAGGCATTCCGCGACGTAGCGCCGCGACAGCTCGGCGACGTCGTCGCGGCGGAACATGCCGGAGCGCCGCCGCGACAGGGCCATGAACCCGGCCAGCGCGTTGGTCAGCAGCTTGCGCCAGGCGGCGGTGAGGAAGTCGGGGTCGCAGTCCACCTGGCAGCCGGCGCCGCGCAGCAGCTCGGCGACGCTTTCCGCCGAGGGGCCCGACGGCAGCACCAGCCGCGCCTCGGTGCGCAACCGCACCCAGCCTTGCGGCTGGGTCTCGGCGCCGTACCAGACGATCCCGGGGACCACCGGCGACGACGGGCAGTGCGGCCGCACCTGGTCGACCTGCTCGACCCCGTTTTGCAACACGACGACGACGGTGTGCTCGCCGCACAGGCGGGCCAGCCAGCCCGCCGCGTCGTCGTTCTGGGTGGCCTTGACCGCCAGCACCAGGACGTCGACGGGGCCGCTCACCTCAGTGGGATCGGTGTGCACCGGGCCGGGCACGACGATCGGATCGGCGCCGTCCGGCCGCAATTCGATGCTGTCGCGGGGGGTGTGACCGCACAGCAGTACCGGATGACCGGCCTTGTGCAGCAGCGCGGCGACCGTCGTGCCCACGGCGCCGGGACCGACGAGTGCGATGTTGGTGACGATAGGACCGAAATTACCTCCCTCTAGACTGGGCACTCGTTCCGACCGCGGGAAAGGGAGTATTTGTGCTGCGCAGCCACGCCGCCGGTTCGCTGAGAAGCAGCGACGCCGGCCAGCAGGTGACGTTGGCCGGTTGGGTGGCCCGCCGCCGCGACCACGGCGGGGTCATCTTCATCGACCTGCGCGACGCCACCGGGGTCGCCCAGGTGGTGTTCCGCGCATCCGACGTATTGGCCCAGGCCCACCGGCTGCGAGCCGAGTTCTGCGTCGCGGTCACCGGCGTCGTCGAGGTCCGCCCCGAGGGCAACGCCAACCCGGAGATCGCGACCGGGGACATCGAGGTCAACGCGACCTCGCTGAGCGTGCTGGGGGAGAGCGCGCCGCTGCCGTTCCAGCTGGACGAGCCCGCCGGCGAGGAGCTGCGGCTGAAGTACCGCTACCTCGACCTGCGGCGCGACGGGCCGGCCGCGGCAATTCGATTGCGCTCCAAGGTCAATGCCGCCGCGCGCGCGGTGCTGGCGCGGCACGACTTCGTCGAGATCGAGACGCCGACGATCACCCGCTCGACCCCGGAGGGGGCGCGCGACTTCCTGGTGCCGTCCCGCCTGCACCCGGGCTCGTTCTACGCCCTGCCGCAGAGCCCGCAGCTGTTCAAGCAGCTGCTGATGGTGGCCGGGATGGAGCGCTACTACCAGATCGCGCGGTGCTACCGCGACGAGGATTTCCGCGCCGACCGCCAGCCCGAGTTCACCCAGCTCGACATGGAGATGAGCTTCGTCGACGCCGAGGACATCATCGCCGTCTCCGAGGAGATCCTCACCGCGCTGTGGGAACTGATCGGCTACGCGCTCCCGACCCCGATCCCGCGGATCAGCTACGCCGACGCCATGCGCCGGTTCGGCTCCGACAAGCCCGACATGCGGTTCGCCCTCGAGCTCGTCGAGTGCACGGAGTTCTTCTCCGACACCACCTTTCGCGTCTTCCAGGAGCCCTACGTCGGCGCGGTCGTGATGCCCGGCGGGGCCTCCCAGCCGCGGCGCACCCTGGACGGCTGGCAGGAGTGGGCCAAGCAGCGCGGGCACCGCGGGCTGGCCTACGTGCTGGTCGGCGACGACGGCGAGCTGGCTGGCCCGGTGGCCAAGAACCTGTCCGACGCCGAGCGCGACGGGCTGGCCGGCCACGTCGGCGCCAACCCGGGGGACTGCATCTTCTTCTCGGCGGGCCCGGCGAAGTCGTCCCGGGCGCTGCTGGGCGCCGCGCGCGGCGAGATCGCCAAGCGGCTGGGCCTGATCGACCCGGAGGCGTGGGCGTTCGTGTGGGTCGTCGACCCGCCGTTGTTTGAGCCCGCCGAGGACGCGACCGCGGCCGGGGACGTGGCGGTGGGCACCGGGGCGTGGACGGCCGTGCATCACGCGTTCACCTCGCCCAAGCCGGAATTCGAGGACGCGGTCGACAAGGAACCCGGCAGCGTGCTGGCCGACGCGTACGACATCGTCTGCAATGGCAACGAGATTGGCGGCGGCTCGATCCGTATCCACCGCCGCGACATCCAGGAGCGGGTGTTCGCGGTGATGGGCCTGGACAAGGCCGAGGCGGAGGAAAAGTTCGGATTCCTGTTGGAGGCGTTCATGTTTGGCGCGCCGCCGCACGGCGGCATCGCGTTCGGCTGGGACCGGATCAACGCGCTGCTGTCCGGCGTGGACTCCATCCGCGAGGTGATCGCCTTCCCCAAGACCGGCGGCGGCGTCGACCCGCTCACCGATGCCCCGGCGCCCATCACCGCCCAGCAGCGCAAGGAGTCCGGAATAGATGCCAAGCCCGAAAAGGTTGAGCGGGCATGACTGAAACTCCAGACGCCGGCACCATCAACGCGTTCAACACGAGCATCATCGACGAATTCCGGGCCAACGACGGCAAGGTCGGCGGCCAGTTCGAGGGCGCCAACCTGTTGCTGCTCACCACCACCGGCGCCAAGTCGGGCCAGCCCCGGGTCAACCCGCTGGCCTACTTCCGCATCGACGGCAGGCTGATCATCATCGGCTCGTTCGCCGGCGCCCCGGTCAGCCCGGCCTGGGTGCACAACCTGCGGGCCAACCCGGCGGCGCACGTGGAGGTCGGGACGGACGCGTTCGACGTGACCGCCCGCGAGCTGCCGTCCGCCGAGCGCGACGTGCTCTTCGAGAAGGTCGCCGCCGCATCACCCGGGTTCGCCGAGTACCAGTCCAAGACCAGCAGGGTCATTCCGCTGTTCGAGTTGCAGCCGGCCTGACCCCAGTGAACGCGGCGCGCGCGGGCATCAAGCGGCTCCGCGCCGTCTGGTTCACCCTCCTGCAGACGTCGGTCGCCGCGGGCCTGTCCTGGTACCTCACGCACGACCTGCTCGGCCACCCGCAGCCGTTCTTCGCGCCCATCGCCGCCGCGGTGTCGCTGTCGGTCAGCAACGTGCTGCGCGCGCAGCGCGCGATCCAGATGATGGTGGGCGTGACCCTGGGCATCGGGGTCGGCACCCTGGTGCAGGCGCTGCTCGGCCCCGGGGCGGTGGCGATCGGCGCCGCCGCGCTGATCGCGCTGTTCGTCGCGGTGTTCATCGGTCACGGCTACATCGGCCAGGGCATGATGTTCGCCAATCAGACCGCCATTTCGGCGATCCTGGTGCTGGCCCTGTACCGCAGCAACGTCGGGTTCGAACGCATCTACGACGCGCTGCTCGGCGGCGCCGTGGCGATCGTCTTCGCCGTCCTGCTGTTCCCCGCCGACCCGCTGCAGGTGTTGCGCAGCGCGCGCGTCGGCGTGCTGGGCGTGCTGCACGGTGTGTTGTCGCGCGCCGCGGACTTCGCCGCCGGGCGCCGCGAGGCCCCGCCCGACTGGCCGCTGTCGGCCGTCGACCGAGTGCACCAGCAGCTCGGGAACCTCCTCGAGGCGCGCACGACGGCCCGCCACGTCGTGCGGATCGCGCCGCGCCGCTGGGGGCTGCGCGACGCCGTGCGCGCCGCCGACCACCAGGGGGTGCACGTGGCGCTGCTCGCCGGCTCGGTGCTGGAGCTGGCCCGGGCCGTCGCCCCCGGCGCCGACGGCTGCCGCGCCCGGCTCCCGCAGCCGGTGCACAGGGTGCTGGTGGTGCTCGCGGCCGCGACGGCCCTCGCCGACTCCGACCCGGCCGGGGCGTGCGCCTACACCGCGTCCGCGCGCTACCACGCTTCGGAGCTGCATGCCCTCGCCCACGGACGCACCCAGGTGGTGCTCGCCGACGTCGTCCAGGCCTGCGTCGACGACCTGCAGCGGGTTATCGACCTGCGCTCATAGCGAATCGGCCAGGTACTCCTGGACGAGTTTCTTCGGCGCCTGCGTCAGCCACGCCTCGGTGATCACCTCCACGAGATCGCGCACCCCGATCTCGCCCAGCCGGATCAGCACCGCCGGATAGCCGTCGAAATGCGGCGTGGTGAAGTAGACCCCGGGCTCGTCGGCGATCAACGCGAACTTGACGCCCTCATCGGAGACCCGCACGCCGAGGATGTCGCCCTCGGGCGGCTCGACGCCGCTGTCCGCCAGCGTCTTGCGATCCGACGGGCGCAGTGGCCGCTCCCACGCCAGCAACTTCTTGCCGACCCGCCACTCGTGCGGTGACGGCTCGGAGGTAAGTGCCAGCTCACCAACGATGCGGGCGACGTCGTTCCACGTGGCCACGCTTTCGATTGTGCTCCCGAGATGGCGCGCTTGGCTCGCGAACGGCAAACGAGGTGTGGTGGGATCAGCCTTGTGTCAGAAGCCTTGCCGGGAGGTGATGCCCGCCGGCACCGGGTCACCCATCGCACCGAGTACCGCTATTCCGACGTCGTGACCAGCTCTTATGGTCGCGGCTTCCTCACGCCGCGGGACTCGCAACGCCAGCGGTGCGTCGCCCACGTGCTGACCATCGACCCGACCCCCGCCGACAGCTCCACCAGCGTCGACAGCTACGGCAACATCAGCTCCTACTTCCACGTCACCCAGCCGCACCAGGCCCTGACGATCACCAGCGACTCCATCGTCGACGTGTATCCGCCGCCCCCGGAGCGCTACAGCAGCGGGCCGGCGGTGCAGCCGTGGGAGGCCGCCCGGCCGGCCGGACGCAGGGGAGCGCTGGCGACCGAGTTCGCCCTCGACCTCAACCCGCCGGAGATCACGGACGGGGTGCGCGACTACGCGGCCCCCAGCTTCTTGCCCGAGCGCCCCCTGGTGGAGGTGCTGCGCGATCTCACGTCGCGGATTTTCGCGGACTTCACCTACCGCTCGGGGTCGACGACGATTTCCACCGGGGTCAACGAGGTTCTGGCGGCCCGGGAAGGGGTATGCCAGGACTTTGCGAGGTTGGCGATCGCCTGCCTGCGAGCCAACGGTTTGGCGGCCAGCTATGTGTCCGGATATCTGGCCACCGACCCGCCCCCGGGGAAGGATCGGATGATCGGTATCGACGCGACGCACGCCTGGGCGGCGGTGTGGACCCCTCAGCAGCCGGGTCAGTTCGAGTGGCTGGGGCTCGATCCGACGAACGACCAGCTGGTCGACGAGCGGTACATCATCGTGGGCCGCGGGCGCGACTATGCCGACGTCCCGCCGCTGCGCGGCATCATCTACACCAACTCCGAGCGCAGCGTGATCGACGTCGCCGTGGACGTGGTGCCCTACACGGACCCTATTGAAGGCGACCCCTTGCATGCGTGACTTCCACTGCCCCAACTGCGGCCAGCGTCTGACGTTCGAGAACTCGGCGTGCCTGGCGTGCGGCAGCGCGCTGGGTTTCTCACTCGAGCAGATGGCCCTGCTGGTGATCACCACCGGCGACGAGGCCGACCGCGCCGGCTTCGTCAGCGCCGCCGAATACGAGCTGTGCGCCAATCGCCATCTCGCCGAATGCAATTGGCTCGTCCCCACCCACCTTGCCGGCGGCCTGTGCGCGTCGTGCGCGCTCACGCTGGAGCGCCCCAACGACGCCGACACCGACGGCCTGGCCGCGTTCGCCCGCGCCGAGGCGGCCAAGCGGCGGCTGATCGCCGAGCTGCACGAAATGAAGTTGCCGATCATCGGGCGTGACCGTGACCCGGATTACGGGCTGGGCTTTCGCCTGCTGTCCAGCGCGCACGAGAAGGTGCTCACCGGGCACGAGAACGGCGTCATCACAATCGATCTGGCCGAGGGCGACGACGTGCACCGCGAGCAGCTGCGGGTCGAGATGGAGGAGCCCTACCGGACGCTGCTCGGGCACTTTCGCCACGAGGTCGGGCACTACTACTTCTACCGGCTGATCACCCCGTCGAGCGAGTACGTGGCGCGGTTCACCGAGCTGTTCGGCGATCCCGACGCGGACTACCAAGCGGCGCTGGACCGGCACTACAACGAGGGCGCGCCCGACGGTTGGCAGGAAAGCTTCGTGTCCTCGTACGCGACCATGCACGCCGCCGAGGATTGGGCCGAGACGTTCGCCCACTACCTGCACATCCGCGACACCCTGGACACCTCGGCGTGGTGCGGGTTCGCGCCGGCGTCGGCGACCTTCGACCGTACGCCGTTGGGCCCCAGCGCCTTTCCCACCATCATCGAGATGTGGCTGCCGGTGTCGTGGTCGCTGAACATGGTGAACCGCTCGATGGGGCATGACGACCTGTACCCGTTCGTGCTGCCGGTGGCCGTGCTGGACAAGATGCAGTTCATCCACGACGTGATCGCCGAGGTGACCTCGGCGATGAGCGGGCCCGCGGCCGTCGCGGGCTAGTGGCTGGCTAGGCAGGCATGACCCGGCGCTCGTCGGGGCCCCACAGCGGCTGGATCCCGCCCGGCAACCGCAACTGCGTTTCGGTGATGACCTCGGCCAACTCGCGCAGCTCGGAGTGGATGGCGTCCAGCAGTTCGGCCAGCACCTTTCGGCGCCCGTCGCTGACGGCTTCCAGCTGTTCGGGGTGCGACCGGCGCAACAGGGTGCCGATCTCCTCGATCAGCCGCTCGGGGCGCGATGACCCCGACGAGCTCGGCAGGTCCTTGAGGTCGGTCCGCAGTCGCTCCAGCTGATACAGCAGCGAGCGCGGGTTGCTGGTGTCGTACAGCATCAGCTCGGCCACCGCGGCGACGCTGACCTTGCCGACGGTGCGGCGCCGGTAGCTCACCGACGATTCGCACGCCACCAGCGTCGCCTCGATGATCGTCTGCTCGGCGGGGGCCCCGCGGACGTCGGTCACCGTGGCCCGCAACAGCGCGGTCAGCCACAGGCCGCGCTCGATGCGCTTGCCGATGTCCATCATCGTCCAGCCGACGTCGCGCACCATCGACTCGCCGGCCACCCCCGACAGCGTCAGCATCCCGGCCAGCGTCTGCGCCTGCGCCGAGGCCAGCAGGGCGTCGGCCTCGGCCAGCGAGTCCGGCGGCTCCGGCCGCAGCGCCAGCGCGCGCTCCACCCCGGCCAACACCGTCCAGGTGTCGTTGGACAACTGGTCGCGCACCGCGCGGGCGGCCAGCGCCAGCCCCTCCACCGACTGCACCAGCGATCCGGCCCGGTCGGTGTCCACGGTCAGCGACCACAGCGTGGAGGGCGCGACGGCGATCATCTCGGCCCCGTCGCCGCCAAACCCGGTGTCGTTGCCGGTGATTCGGCCCAGGGCGGCCATCAGCACCGGCACGCATTCGCTCTCCTCGATGTCCTGGTGGTGCCGGTAGACGTGGAAGCGATCGCGGGCGACGATGAGCAGCCGGGCCATCTGCTCGGCGCGCTCGCCGTAGCGGCCCATCCAGAACAGGTCGGACAGCACGCGCGGCGAGCTGACCCCCCACGTCCCGGCGGCGGTCTTCGCCGGTTCGGGCGCCGACGGCAGGGTCACGGTCTCGGCGCGCGCCCGCTCCGTCGGCCGCACCCAGACATCCTTTGCCGCAACGGTTTTCAGCGTGTACGCCGAGGGCCCGGGGGCCAGCACGTAACCGGCGCCGCCGATCATCGGGGCGTAGCCGCCGCGCTGGGCCACGGTGAACAACCGCATCCCGACACCGGCCGAGGACAACACGCCGGCATGGTCGGTGGGCGCCGACGAGAACTGCGGCAGCTCCTGGCCGACCCACTGCCACGGCATGTCCTCGATGCGCGCGGCCAGCTCGGCCAGTTGCGCCGACGAAAGCGTCGGCCCGACCAGGGTGTTGCCCCCGACGGTGGACTTGATCAACAGCGACGACAGGTTGGCCAGCAGGTGCGAGCGTTCGGCCGCGACGCCGCCCCAGTACACCGGCGCGGTGTGCAGCAGCGGCTCCTCGCCGAGCAACCGCTCGGCCAGCTCGGGCAGGAACCGCAGCAGCCCCGGGCTTTCCAGGATGCCGCTGCCCAGCGTGTTGACCACCGTCACCGTCCCGCGGTGCACCGCCTCCACCAGGCCGACGACGCCGAGGCGGGAATCGGCGCGCAGATCCAGCGGATCGGCGTACTGCGCGTCGACCCGGCGCAGGACGACGTCGACGCGTTTCAGCGTGCCCAGTGAGCGCATCCACAACTTGCCGTCGCGCACCACCAGGTCCGCGCTCTCCACCAGCGGGAAGCCCAGCAGGGTGGCCAGGTACGCCTGGTCGAAGGCGGTCTCCGAATAGATGCCCGGGCTGAGCACCACGACGACGGGGTCCTGCGCGACGTCGGGCGCGGCGTCGATGAGCGCCAGCCGCAGCGCCTGCGCGAACGGCGTCGTGGGCCGCGGCGCGATCCGTTCGTAGAGGTCCGGAATCGAGTGCGCCACCACGCGGCGGTCGGCCAGCGCGTACCCGGCGCCCGACGGCGCCTGCGTCCAGTCGGCGTTGACCTGAAAGCCGCCGCCGGGCAGCCGGCTGACGTCGCAGCCGTGCATGAACAGCTGGTGGTGTCCGGGAACCTCGATGCCGTTGGCGGGCCGCACGTAACCCGGGTGCCCGAAGACCAGCTGCGGCGGCAGGGCGCCCTCGGTGAGCAGGGTGCGCGGGCCGTACAGATCGGCCAGCACGGCGTCGAGCAGCCGCGAGCGCTGCACCAGCCCGGCCTCCAGGGCTTCCCAATCGGCCGCGGAGACCACGATCGGCAGCGCGTCCAGACGCCAGGGCCGGGGCTCCAGCGCGTGAGCGCCGTCGCGGCCCGCGTCGACCTCGGTGTAGGTGATGCCGTCGTTGTCGACCAGGCTTTCCACCACCGAGCGCAGCCGGTTGAGCCCGGCCCGGCCGCGGTCGGCGACGGCGTCGGCCAGCTCCGACCACGCCGGCCGCACGTTGCCCTCGCGGTCGAGCAGCTCGTCGTAGCCGATGCCCGGGCCGTGCCGCAGGTCGAACAGCGCCTCCTGGGCCCGCGCGGCCCGGTACCCGGCCAGCAGCCGGTCCGCGTCGTAGTGGCCGCCGGTGTCCAGTGCCGTGTTCGGAAGCGCCATTACTGCTGCACGGTACGGACGCGGCGCAGGTCGAGGATGCCCGGCGCGCCGATGTCGGTGAGGATCCTGGCCTGGCGCTCCCTGATGGCGGCCAGATCGAGCTTGCCCGGGGTGAAGCCGGTCGCCTCGAAGCGGCGGGCGCGGCGCGACTCGGCCTCGACGGCGTTGACCGGCGGCTCGTCGTAGGCGCGGCCGCCGGGGTGGGCGACGTGATAGGTGCAGCCGCCGCGCGACGTCCCGGTGGTGAGGTCGACCAGCTCGAACTGCAGGGGCACGTCGGTGCTGATGGTCGGGTGCAGCGCGCTGGGCGGCTGCCAGGCCTTGAACCGCACGCCACCGACGTGGATGTCGGGGTTGTCGGTGGCCAGCAACGGCACCGGGTAGCCGTTGGCCGTCACCAGGTAGCGGTGGCGGTCGGCGCCGATGATGCGAACCTGGATGCGTTCGACCGAGGAATCGACGTAGCGCGCGGTGCCGGTGGCGGTGGACTCCTCCCCGAGGGTGTTCCACGGTTCGATCGCCCCGCGCAGCTCGATCTCCACGCCGTCGAAGACCGCGGTGCCGATGCGCGGGAAGCGGAACTCGGTGAACGGGTCCAGCCAGCTGGTCTCGAAGGGGATGCCGTGCGCGCGCAGGTCGGCGGCGACGTCGGCGATGTCATGAATCAGGAAGTGCGGCAACAGGTATCGCCCATGCAGGTTGGCGCCGTGCCGGATCAGCGGGGCGCGCAGCGGTTCGTCCCAGAACCACGCCACCAGCGAGCGCACCAGCAGCGACTGCACCATCGCCATGCGCAGGTGCGGCGGCATCTCGAAGCCGCGCAGCTCCAGCAGGCCGAGCCTGCCGCGGGGGCCGTCGGGGCTGTACAGCTTGTCGATGCAGAACTCGGCGCGGTGGGTGTTGCCGGTGATGTCGGTGAGCAGGTGGCGCAGCGCGCGGTCGGTCACCCACGGCTTGGCGGCCCCGCCGGCGCACAGCCGCGCGATCTCGGCGAACGCGATCTCCAGCTCGTAGAGCGCCTCGGCGCGCCCCTCGTCGACCCGCGGGGCCTGCGAGGTGGTGCCGACGAATCGCCCGGCGAACAGGTAGGACAGCGCCGGGTGGCGCTGCCAGTAGGTCAGCAGCGAGACCAGCAGGTCGGGGCGGCGCAGCAGCGGCGAATCGGCGGGCGTCACGCCGCCGAGGGTGATGTGGTTGCCCCCGCCGGTGCCGCCGTGGGTGCCGTCGACGTCGAACGACTCGGTGGACAGCCGGGCCAGGCGGGCCTGTTCGTAGAGGCTCTCCAGCAGCTGGGTCTGTTCGGCGAAGCTGGCGGTGGGCGGCACGTTGACCTCGATGACGCCCGGGTCGGGGGTGATGGTCACCGACCTCAGCCGCGGGTCCGGCGGCGGGCCGTAGCCCTCGATCACCACCGGGCAGTCCGCCTTGGCCGCGGCGGCCTCGACCCGGGCGACGAGGTCCACGAAGTGTTCCAGCGCCTCGGTGGGCGGCAGGAAGACGTACAGCAGCCCGCGGCGGACCTCGGCGACCATCGCGGTCGGCGGCGCCGAGCCGGGATCGACGACGACGGCGTCGCTCGCGGCGTCCACCGCGAGCTCGCCCGGCGCGGCCAGGGGATCGGCGTCGAACCGCGGCCGTGGCGTCCGCCAGCTGATCGAATCCAGCGGCAGCCGCAGGCCCGCCGGGGAATCGCCTTCCAGCAACACGATCCGGCCGCGGCGCAGCCGCCAGTTCGCGCTGGCCCAGCCCAGGTCGTCGTCGCGGCGGTGCAGCGGCAACACGAAAGCCGCCGGGGCCGTGGTGGATTCGTCGAGGCGCGCCAGCAGTGCGGCGCGCCCGTCGGGGGTGTCCGTGCCGAGGTCGTCGCCCGATTCGACCGGGTCGCCGTGGGGCTTGCGCACCTTGGCGGCCAGCCGGGCCAGCGGGTCCTCGTAGGCCGGCCGGACCTGGGAGCTCGGCAGCCCGAAGCCGTCGGCGACCCCGGCCAGCACGTCGTGGGCGGCGTCACCCTGCTGCAGCCCGGGCGACCCGTCCCAGGGGTCGGCCAGCAGCGCGCCGTCGGTCCACAGCGGCCGCCCGTCGGTGCGCCAGTAGAGGGCAATCTGCCAGCGCGGCAACGGTTCCCCCGGGTACCACCGGCCCTGCCCGCGCTGGATCAGCCCCTGCGGGGCCCACGCCCGCTTCAGCCGGGCGGCCAGATCCGAGGCGCGCTGGCGCTTGTGCGGGCCGTCGGCGGCGGTCGTCCACTCCTCGTCCACCTGATTGTCCACCGAGACGAACGTCGGCTCCCCGCCCATGGTCAGCCGGACGTCGGCGGCGGCCAGCCGCTCGTCGACGCGCCGCCCGACGTCGCAGATCGTCCACCAGGCCTCGTCGGGGTAGGGCAGGGTGACGCGCGGGTCCTCGTGCACGCGGGTGACGGTGTTGGAGAATTCCAACGTCGATTCGCACGGTTCGGTGCCGCCGCTGATGGGCGCCGCGCTCGCCGGGTGGGGCGTGGCCGCCAGTGGGATGTGACCCTCGCCGGCGAACAGCCCCGACGTCGGGTCCAGCCCGATCCAGCCCGCGCCGGGGATGTACACCTCGGTCCACGCGTGCAGATCGGTGAAGTCGGCGGCCGGCCCGGACGGGCCGTCGAGCGCCTCGACGTCGGACGCCAGCTGCACCAAATAGCCGGACACGAACCGGGCGGCCAGCCCCAGCTGGCGCAGGATCGAGACCAGCAGCCACGCCGAGTCCCGGCACGAGCCCACCCCGTTGCGCAGCGTGAAATCCGGTGTCTGCACACCGGGTTCCATCCGCAGGCTGTAGGCGACGTCGGCGTTGACGGCGCGGTTGAGCGCGACCAGGAAGTCGATGGTGCGGGTGCCGGCGCGCACAGTGAAGTTCTGCAGCCACGCCCGCACCAGCTCGCCGGGGCCCGAGCCTTCAGAATCCGGGCCGTCCTCGTCGACGGGCCGGAGGTAGGGCTTGAGGTCGTCGGCCAGCGCCTTGGGATAGGTCCACCCGCCGGCGGGCCAACTCTCGGCCCAGTCCTCGATGAAGAAGTCGAAGGGGTTGGTCACCTTGAGGTCGGCGATCAGCCCGACGGTGATGGTCAGCCGGCTCATCGGATTCGGAAACACCAGCCGGGCAAGGAAGTTGCCCACCGCGTCCTGCTGCCAGTTGATGAAGTGGTCGCCCGGCTCGACCCGCAACGAATACGCCTCGATGGCCGTGCGGGAGTGGGGCGCCGGGCGCAGCCGCACCACGTGCGGGTATACCCGGACCAGGCGGTCAAAGGTGTAGCTGGTGCGGTGCTCCAGCGCAACTTTGATGCTCACCCGCTGATCTCATCACAAGCGCCACAAGGCTGCAGCGCAGCGAGATTCGGCGGCCGCGCCTACCCGAACTGGGGGCCCGGCGGCGGACCGGGTGGCGGTCCGGCCGGGTAGCCGCCGCCCGGCTGCTCCAGCGGGACGACCTGGCCGCCGGAAAGCTTGCGGTAGCTGTAGGTCAGGACCAGCGCGGCGACGGGCCCGCCGACCAGCAGCCCCACGCCGCACAGCACCGTACCGACGACGACCGCGGCCGCCTGCACGAGCCACGCCAACAGGGCGTTGGCGAAGTTCGACGAGACGGTCGAGAAGCTCGACTTCAACGCGTCGATGGCGTTCTGCGACCGATCGATGACGAACGGGATGGTGAACTGCGCGAAGAGGCCCACGATCAGGCCGGGCAGGACGAAGCAGGCCGAGGCGATCGAGGTCAGGATCCCGACGATGATCCCGGCGAGGATCACCATGCCGAGGTTGCGCGGCTTGAAGAACGAGCCGATGCTGACGGGCCGCCCGTCGGCGAGGTCGAGACATCCGGTCAGGAAACCGGCCTGGGCGAAGATGCCGATCGCGTAGACGAGGATGTAGCCGACGATCATGACGGCCAGACCGGCGGCGCTGATGTTCGCCGTGGTGGTGGCGTAGCCGTCGGAGTTGGTCGTGGTGGTGGTCGAGCCCATGCTGCCGCCGATCGGGATCAGGGCGTAGGCGGCGCCGAACACCAACCCGTAGATCAGGGCCGACACCACCAGCGGCATGGCGTTCTGGGTGAACTTGCCCCACGCCCAGCTGAACGCGTCGCTGACGCTGAACTGCGGGCCCTGCGGACCGGGCGGTGCGCCGTAGCCCGGCTGCGGCGGGTAACCGGGAGGGCCCTGGCTGGGGACGTTCTGGCCTGGGTATTCGGGAGGCTGGCTCATGTCCGTCCTAGCTGTTGGATTCAACCTGTGGGCACGCGCATCCAAAACTCGGCAAACCGGAACTTAGCAAATAAGTGCCCGGGGCGCGCCGTCGGCGTGACGTGGTATGCCTAAAACCGTGGCCGACGGTCTGTTTGACCTCCCCGGCGCACCGCAGACAACCGACCACGGCCTGGGCGTGTCGGCCGGTGCGCCTCTGGCCGTGCGGATGCGGCCGGCGTCGCTGGACGAGGTGGTGGGCCAGGACCACCTGCTGACGCCCGGATCGCCGCTGCGCCGCCTGGTGGAGGGCTCGGGCATGGCGTCGGTCATCCTGTACGGCCCGCCGGGCAGCGGGAAGACGACGCTGGCCGCGCTGATCTCGCAGGCCACCGGCCGCCGGTTCGAGGCGCTCTCGGCGCTGTCGGCCGGGGTAAAGGAGGTCCGGGCCGTCATCGACGTCGCGCGCCGGGCGCTGCTGTCCGGCGAGCAGACCGTCCTGTTCATCGACGAGGTGCACCGGTTCTCCAAGACCCAGCAGGACGCGCTGCTGTCCGCGGTGGAGAACCGGGTGGTGCTGCTGGTGGCCGCGACCACCGAAAACCCGTCGTTCTCCGTGGTGGCGCCGCTGCTGTCGCGGTCGCTGATCCTGCAGTTGCGACCGCTGACGCCCGACGACGTCCGCGCCGTCGTCCAGCGCGCCGTCGACGACCCGCGCGGACTGGGCGGGAAGGTCGCCGTCGCGCCCGAGGCCGTCGACCTGCTGGTGCAGCTGGGCGCGGGCGACGCCCGCCGGGCCCTGACCGCGCTGGAGGTCGCGGCCGAGGCCGGCGACGCCGTCAGCGTCGAGACCATCGAGCAGTCCCTGGACAAGGCCGCGGTGCGCTACGACCGCGACGGCGACCAGCACTACGACGTCATCAGCGCCTTCATCAAGTCGGTGCGCGGCTCCGACGTCGACGCGGCGCTGCACTATCTGGCCCGCATGCTCATCGCCGGGGAGGACCCGCGGTTCGTCGCGCGCCGGCTGATGATCCTGGCCAGCGAGGACATCGGCCTGGCCGACCCCACCGCGCTGCCGACCGCGGTCGCCGCCGCCCAGACCGTGCAGCTGATCGGCATGCCCGAGGCCCAGCTGACGCTGGCGCACGCCACCATCCACCTGGCCACCGCGGCGAAGTCGAACGCGGTCACCACCGCGCTGGCGGCGGCCATGGACGACATCAGGGCGGGCAAAGCCGGGCTGGTGCCGCCCCACCTGCGCGACGGGCATTACTCCGGTGCCGCGGGGCTGGGCAACGCCCAGGGCTACCGGTACGCCCACGACGATCCCGACGGCGTTGTGGCGCAACAATATCCGCCGGATGAGTTGGTGGGCGTGGACTACTATCGGCCCACCGGCCGCGGCGTCGAACGCGAGCTGGCCGGCCGGCTGGACCGGCTGCGCGCGATCATCCGCAAGAGGGGACGGTCATGATGAAGACGTTTACCGACGAGGAGATGGGCCGGCTGCTGCCCACCGCGAAGCCCTACAGCGTCGCGATCCTCAAGCGCGGCCCGAGGTTCGGCGACGAGTCGTCACCGGGGGTCATCTGGGAGCACGGCCGGCGCAACTTCGGCCTGCGCGACGACGGGGTGCTGGCGGTGGTGCTGCCGGTCACCGACTCCTCCGACGTGTGCGGCATCGGGGTGTTCGCCGCGACGGTCGAGGAGACCGCCGCGATCATGGACGAGGACCCGGGCGTGGCGGCCGGGGTGTTCACCTACCAGGTGCACCCCTGCCTCGGGTTCCCGGGGGACGCGTTGCCCTAGCGAGTCGCCGCGGTCACACAGTGTGCGCTGACGGCTTTCGGTGTGCATCGAGGGCGCGGATTTCGCGGAATTCCCGGCATGAACGCACACCGAAAGCCGTGGTTGCACACGCGAAAACTGCCTCGGCGATCAGACCAGCTCGGGCACCCGCAGGTGGGCGATCGCCAGCTCGAACTCGGCCACGTCCACCACCTCGGCGCCCAGGTCGCGGACGCGCCTGCTGCGCAACTCGGTGGCGCGGTCGCGGTTGCGGGCCATCGCGTCCATGCTGTCGAACGTCGAGCAGGACACCGCCCGGCGGCACGCGGGGTGGTCGACCATCAGGCTGGCGCTGCAGAAGCCATCGAGGCTCTCCAGCTCCGGGAGCACCGCCATCCGGTAGAAGTCCAGCGAACGGCTCAGCTGGTCCGGCACCACCTTGAGCCAGGTCGCCCGCACGCACGCCCCCTCCTGCGAGCGGTGGTCGCGGTGCAGCAAGGTGATGTCCCACTCTTCGACCTTGGCGCTGCCGTCGAACATCAACGCGGCCCGATCCCGTACCGGCGCCACCCGCTCGGCGCTGGCGCGCATCGTCTCGATGGTCTGCCAGGCGCTGGTGGCGATGCATCTGCCGGACTGGCGGTCCACCAGCAACGACAACCCGACGTAGCCGTTCATCTCCTGCAGCGCCGGCATGACGACGTCGCGAACGTGGGCGATGCCGATGTCGAGCGAAAGGGGTTGGGCCTGGATGGTGGTGGAACGTGCGTACATGGTCGAGCCTCCCGTGTCGGGGCTTGTATCTCACCGGGCCCGGTGGAGCCACCGGCCCCACCGAATACCTTCCTCCTAGGAGGTGATCCGCCGCAATGGCCGTCGCGGGTGTGGGCGCCCTCACAAACGATTGGCCGGTGCGGCTGACCTGGCCGTAGGCTGGATCGGGTGCATACCGATGTGCTGGAGGTGGACACCGCGCGCCGCCGCATCGTCGACCTGACCGACGCGGTGCGCCGGTTCTGCTTCAGCTACGGCGACGGCCTGTGCAACGTGTTCGTCCCGCACGCGACGGCCGGGGTCGCGATCATCGAGACCGGCGCCGGCTCCGACGACGACCTGGTGGACACGCTGGAACGGCTGTTGCCGCGCGACGACCGCTACCGGCACGCGCACGGCTCGGCCGGCCACGGGGCCGACCATGTGCTGCCGGCGATCGTCGCGCCGTCGGTGACGGTGCCGGTCGCCAGCGGCGACCCCCAGCTGGGCACCTGGCAAAGCATCGTGCTGGTCGACCTCAACCGGGACAACCCGCGGCGGTCGGTGCGGTTGAGCTTCCTGGAGGGCTAGCTGTCTAGGCTGGGAATCCCCGATCAGGGCAAGTCGACGCAACAGGAAGAAGCGGACCAGAAGTGCAGACACACGAGATCAGGAAGCGATTCCTCGATCATTTCGTGAAGGCGGGCCACACCGAGGTGCCGAGCGCATCGGTGATCCTCGACGACCCCAACCTGCTGTTCGTCAACGCCGGCATGGTTCAGTTCGTGCCGTTCTTCCTGGGCGCGCGCACTCCGCCGTACGCGACGGCCACCAGCATCCAGAAGTGCATCCGCACCCCCGACATCGACGAGGTGGGCATCACCACCCGGCACAACACCTTCTTCCAGATGGCCGGCAACTTCTCCTTCGGCGACTACTTCAAGCGCCGCGCCATCGAGCTGGCCTGGTCGCTGCTGACCGATCCCATCGCCGACGGCGGCTACGGCCTGGACCCGAATCGGCTGTGGGCCACCGTGTTTCACGACGACGACGAGGCCGTGGCGCTCTGGCAGGAGATCGCCGGGCTGCCCGCCGAGCGGATCCAGCGCCGCGGCATGGCCGACAATTACTGGTCGATGGGCATTCCCGGGCCGTGCGGGCCGTCCTCGGAGATCTACTACGACCGCGGGCCCGAGTTCGGCCCCGAGGGCGGTCCCGTCGCCAACGAGGACCGCTACCTCGAGGTCTGGAACCTGGTGTTCATGCAGAACGAGCGCGGCGAGGGCTCCACCAAGGAGGACTACGCCATCCTCGGGCCGTTGCCGCGCAAGAACATCGACACCGGCATGGGCGTCGAGCGGATCGCGCTGGTCCTGCAGGGCGTGCACAACGTCTACGAGACCGACCTGCTGCGGCCGATCATCGATCTGGTCGCGACGCGCGCGCCGCGCGGCTATGACCCCGAGGACGCGGAAGGCAACCACGCCAACAACGTCCGATACCGCATTATCGCCGACCACAGCCGCACCGCGGCGATCCTGATCGGCGACGGCGTGAGCCCCGGCAACGACGGGCGCGGCTACGTGCTGCGCCGGCTGCTGCGCCGGGTGATCCGGTCGGCCAAGCTGCTGGGCATCGAGGACCCGATCGTCGGCGACCTGATGGCCACCGTGCGGGACTCGATGGGCCCGTCGTATCCCGAACTCGTCACCGACTTCGACCGGATCCGGCGGATCGCCGTGGCCGAGGAGACGGCCTTCAACCGGACGCTGTCGTCGGGCTCGCGGCTGTTCGACGAGGTGGTCAGCGCGACGAAATCATCGGGCGCCAGACAGGTTTCGGGCTCCGACGCGTTCACCCTGCACGACACCTACGGGTTCCCGATCGAGCTCACGCTGGAGATGGCCTCCGAGGCCGGTTTGCAGGTCGACCAGGCGGGCTTTCACGAGCTGATGCTCCAGCAGCGCCAGCGCGCCAAGGCCGACGCCGCCGCGCGCAAGCACGCGCACGCCGACCTGAGCGCCTACCGCGAGCTGGTCGACGCCGGGCCCACCGAGTTCACCGGGTTCGACGAGTTGACTTCCGAGGCAAGGATTTTGGGGATCTTCGCCGACGGCAAGCGGGTGCCGGTGGTCGCACACGGTCTGCAGGGGGACGGGGGCGCGGCCCGGGTCGAACTGGTGCTGGACCGCACCCCGCTCTACGCCGAATCGGGTGGCCAGATCGCCGACGAGGGCAGCATCAGCGGAACCGGCGCCAACGAAAGCGCCCGCGCGGCCGTCACCGACGTGCAGAAGATCGCCAAAACGCTGTGGGTGCACCGGGTCAACGTGGAGTCCGGGGAATTCGTGGAGGGCGACACCGTCGTCGCGGCGGTGGACCCGGGCTGGCGCCGGGGCGCCACCCAGGGGCATTCGGGCACCCACATGGTGCACGCCGCGCTGCGACAAGTGCTGGGGCCCAACGCCGTTCAGGCCGGATCGCTGAACAGGCCGGGTTATTTGCGGTTCGACTTCAACTGGCAGGGGCCGTTAACGGACACCCAGAGCTCACAAATCCAAGAGGTCACCAACGAGGCCGTGCAGGCCGACTTCGAGGTGCACACCTTCACCGAGAAGTTGGAGAAGGCCAAGGCGATGGGGGCGATGGCGCTCTTCGGCGAGGCCTACCCCGACGAGGTGCGGGTGGTGGAGATCGGCGGCCCGTTCTCCCTCGAGCTGTGCGGCGGCACCCACGTGCACAACTCGGCGCAGATCGGCCCGGTGACCATCCTGGGCGAGTCGTCGATCGGCTCGGGGGTGCGCCGGGTGGAGGCCTACGTCGGGCTGGAGTCGTTCCGGCACCTGGCCAAGGAGCGCGCGCTGATGGCCGGGCTGGCGTCGTCGCTGAAGGTGCCGTCCGACGAGGTGCCGGCCCGGGTGGCCAACCTGGTCGACCGCCTCAAGGCCGCCGAGAAGGAACTCGAACGCGCCCGCCTGGCGAGCGCCCGCGCCGCCGCGACCGACGCCGCGGCCGGCGCGGAGCGGATCGGTAACGTGCGTGTGGTGGCGCAGCGGATATCGAGCGGGATGACCGCGGCCGACCTGCGTTCCCTGGTGGGCGACATTCGCGGCAAGCTGGGCCAGGACCCGGCGGTGGTGGCGCTGATAGCCGAGGGCGACGGCGGGACGGTGCCCTACGTGGTTGCCGCCAATTCAGCCGCCCAGGATCTCGGGATCAGCGCCAACGACCTGGTCAAGGAGCTGGCCGCGGAAGTCGACGGCCGCGGCGGCGGCAAGGCCGACCTGGCGCAGGGTTCCGGAAAAAATCCGGCGGGCATTGACGCCGCGCTTGCTGCAGTGCGCAGGGCGATAGCGCGGGTCGGTTGAGTGGTCTTGACACAGCACCGCCTCCCCGACCGGCCCGGCGATCCTGATCAGGACCGCGGGCGGGGGCGGCGGCTGGGCGTCGACGTCGGCAGCGTGCGCATCGGCGTGGCCGCCAGCGATCCCGACGGCATCCTGGCGACCCCGGTGGAAACCGTGCGCCGCGACCGCTCCGGGCGGCACCTGCGCCGGCTGGCCGAGCTCGCCGCCGAGCTGGAGGCCGTCGAGGTGATCGTCGGATTGCCGCGGACGCTGGCCGACCGGACCGGGCCGTCGGCCCGGGACGCGATCGAGCTCGCCGAGGCGTTGGGGCGGCGGATCGCGCCCGTCCCGGTGCGGCTGGCCGACGAGCGGTTGACCACCGTGAGCGCCCAGAGGTCGCTGCGGGCCGCGGGCGTGCGGGCCAAGCAGCAGCGGTCGGTGATCGACCAGGCGGCGGCGGTGGCGATCCTGCAGAGCTGGCTCGACCAGCGCCGGGGAGCCGGCCATGGTTGACAGCGCGCGGCGCGAACGCGCCGAGCCCAGCGAGGTCGGGCCGCCCCGGCGCCGGATGAGCCGCGTCGACCGTGGCGCGCGCCGGCGTAACGAACAGCGCAAGAACCGGCGCCGCGTCGCCGGCCGGGTCACCCTGGTGGTGCTCGTCGTCATCGCGGTCGTCGCCGTCTTCGTCGGGACCAGGCTGTGGAACACGGTGTTCGGCTCCGGCGACGACTACACCGGAGACGGCAAGCGCGACATCGTCATTCAGATCCAATCCGGCGACTCGACGACGATGGTCGGGGAGACGCTGCACACCCAGGGCGTGGTCGCCACGGTGCGTGCGTTCGTCAACGCCGCGCACGGCAACGCCGCGATCAACTCGATCCAGCCCGGCTTCTACCGGATGCGCACCGAAATCCCGGCGGCCAACGCGGTCGCGCGGCTGGCCGACCCGAGCAGCCGGGTGGGGCGGCTCGTCATCCCCGAGGGCCGTCAGCTCGACGACACCACGGACATGAAGACCAACGTGGTCAACCCCGGCATCTTCGCGCTGATCTCCCGCGCCACCTGCGTGGACCTCGACGGCAACAAGCGCTGCGTCTCGGTGGACGACCTGCGCGCGGCGGCCTCCAACAGCGCGCCGACGACCCTGGCGGTGCCGCCGTGGGCGGTCGAGCCGGTCACCGAGCTGGGCAAGGACCATCGCCGCATCGAGGGCCTGATCGCGCCGGGGACCTTCAACGTCGATCCCTCGGCGTCGGCCGAGAGCATCCTGACGACCCTGATCAGCGCGGGCGCCGTGGAGTACGCGAAGTCGGGTCTGGTGGACTCCGCGCAGGCCATGGGCCTGTCGCCGTACGACATCCTGGTGGTCGCCTCGCTGGTGCAGCAGGAATCCAACACCCAGGACTTCCCGAAGGTGGCACAGGTCATCTACAACCGGCTGCACGCCCACCACACGCTGGAGTTCGACTCGACCGTGAACTATCCGCTGGATCGCCGCGAGGTCGCGACCACCGACGCCGACCGCGGCCAGCGGACTCCGTGGAACACCTACGTGTCCCAGGGCCTGCCGGCCACGGCGATCTGCTCGCCCGGCGTCGACGCGCTGCGCGCGGCCGAGCATCCCGAGCCGGGGGACTGGCTGTACTTCGTCACCATCGATGCCCAGGGCACGACGCTGTTCACGAAGGATTATCAGCAGCATTTGGCCAATATCGAGCTGGCTAAGCGCAACGGTGTCCTCGACTCGGCCCGCTAGGAGGGCGGGGGTGCTCGGGCGCCCCATCGCCCACTCGAAGTCCCCGGATTTGCACCTGGCCGCCTACCGCGCGCTGGGCCTGGACGACTGGACCTACGAGCGCATCGACTGCGGGGCCGAGGAGCTGGCCGGCGTGGTCGGCGGCTTCGGGCCGGAGTGGGTCGGGGTGTCGGTCACGATGCCGGGCAAGTTCGCCGCGCTGCGATTCGCCGACGAGCGCACCGAGCGCGCGGAGCTCGTCGGGTCGGCCAACACCCTGGTGCGCACGCCGACGGGCTGGCGGGCCGACAACACCGACGTCGACGGCGTCACGGGGGCCCTCGGGTCGGCCTCTGGACGGGCGCTGGTCTGTGGATCCGGCGGCACCGCCCCGGCGGCCGTGGTGGGCCTGGCCGGCCTGGGCGTCACCGGCATCACGGTCGTGGCGCGCGACCCGGACAAGGCCGCCCGGCTGGTGGATCTCGGCAACCGGCTCGGCGTCGAGACCCGGTTTCGCGGCCTGGACAGCGACGAGCTCGCCGGCGCGGTCGCGGCCGCACAGGTGCTGGTCAGCACCCTTCCCGCGGACGTGGCCGCGCGGTATGCCGCCACGCTGGCCCCGATCCCGGTGCTGCTGGACGCCGTCTACGACCCCTGGCCCACGCCGCTGGCCGCCGCGGTGGCCGCCGCCGGCGGCCGGGTGATCAACGGCCTGCGGATGCTGCTGCACCAGGCCTTTTCCCAGGTCGAGCAGTTCACCGGGCTGCCCGCCCCGCGAGCGGCGATGGAGGCCGCACTGGGTTAACGTGCCGCGACATGGCGGCCGGGGCGGTGGTGTTGCTGTGGATGTGCGCGCTGAGCTGCTACGACGTCCGGCAACGCCGGCTGCCCAACGTGCTGACGCTGCCGGGGGCGGCGGTCATCCTGCTGGGCGCCGCCGCGACGGGTCACGGGCCACCCGCGATCGCCGGGGCGGCCGCGCTGAGCGGGACGTACCTGCTGGTGCACCTGCCGGTGCCAGCGGCGATGGGAGCCGGTGACGTCAAGCTGGCGATCGGGCTGGGCGGGCTCGCCGGTTGCTTCGGCGCGCCGGTGTGGTTCCTGGCCGCACTCGGCGCGCCGCTGCTGACGGCGCTGGTCGGGGCGGTGCGTGGCGCGCGCACGCTGCCCCACGGCCCGGCGATGTGCCTGGCCACCGCCGGGGCCGTGGGCCTGGCCGTCCTGGGCTGAGGCCGTGGGAGAATAGCCGGGTGTTGCGCTGGATCACCGCCGGAGAATCGCATGGCCGCGCGCTGGTCGCCGTGGTCGAGGGCATGGTCGCCGGCGTCGAGGTCACCTCCACCGACATCGCCGACCAGCTGGCCCGGCGCCGCCTCGGCTACGGCCGCGGCGCGCGGATGAAGTTCGAGCGCGACGCGGTGACCATCCTGTCCGGGATACGCCACGGCGTCACGCTGGGTGGGCCCATCGCCGTCGAGATCGGCAACACCGAGTGGCCGAAGTGGGAAACGGTGATGGCCACCGACCCCGTCGACCCAAGCGAGCTGGCGAACCTGGAAAGCTCGGCCCGCAACGAACCCCTGACCCGGCCGCGGCCCGGTCACGCCGACTACGCGGGGATGCTCAAGTACGGCTTCGACGACGCCCGGCCGGTGCTGGAGCGGGCCAGCGCCCGGGAGACGGCCGCCCGCGTCGCGGCCGGGACCATCGCGCGGTCGTTCCTGCGCCAGGCGCTCGGCGTCGAGGTGCTCTCGCACGTCGTCTCCATCGGCCCGTCGGCGCCGTACGACGGCCCCCCGCCTGCACCCGCGGACCTGGCCGCCATCGACGACAGCCCGGTGCGCGCGTTCGACAAGGCCGCCGAAGCGGCCATGATCGCCGAGATCGAGGCCGCCAAGAAGGACGGCGACACCCTCGGCGGCGTCGTCGAGGTGGTGGCGCTGGGCCTGCCGGTGGGGCTGGGCTCGTTCACCAGCGGCGACAACCGCCTCGACAGCCAGCTGGCCGCCGCCGTCATGGGCATCCAGGCCATCAAGGGCGTCGAGATCGGCGACGGTTTTGAGACCGCGCGGCGCCGCGGCAGCCGCGCGCACGACGAGATGTACCCGGGACCCGACGGCGTCATCCGTTCCACCAACCGGGCCGGCGGGCTGGAAGGCGGCATGACCAACGGGCAGCCGCTGCGGGTGCGGGCCGCGATGAAACCCATTTCCACCGTCCCGCGGGCGCTGGCCACCGTCGACATGGCGACCGGCGACGAGGCCGTCGCCATCCATCAGCGCTCGGACGTGTGCGCGGTGCCGGCCGCCGGGGTCGTCGTCGAGACCATGGTGGCGCTGGTGCTGGCCCGCGCGGCGCTGGAGAAGTTCGGCGGCGACTCCCTGACCGAGACCCGCCGCAACATCGAGTCCTACCAGCGCGCGGTGGCCGACCGGGAAGCGCCGGCCGCGCGCGGTACCGCGTGATGGCGCCCAAGGCGGTGCTGGTGGGGCTGCCCGGCTCGGGCAAGTCCACCATCGGGCGGCGGCTGGCCAAGGCCCTCGGCGTCGGCCTGCTCGACACCGACGTGGCGATCGAGCAGCGCACCGGCCGCACCATCGCCGACATCTTCGCCGCCGACGGGGAACCGGAGTTCCGCCGCATCGAGGAAGAGGTGGTGCGCGCGGCGCTGGCCGACCACGACGGCGTCCTGTCGCTCGGCGGCGGCGCCGTGACCAGCCCCGGGGTGCGCGACGCGCTCGCCGGGCACACCGTGATCTACCTGGAGATCGGCGCCCGGGAAGGGGTGCGGCGCACCGGCGGCGGCGCCGTGCGTCCCCTGCTGGCCGGAAATGAGGCCGAAAAATACTCGAAATTCAAAGCCCTGATGGCCGAGCGGGCGCCGCTGTACCGGCGCGTCGCGACCATCCGGGTCGACACCAACCGCCGCAATCCCGGGGCGGTGGTTCGCCACATCGTCTCGCGGCTGCAGGCAGCCCAGAACGCCCCGGCGGCCGGGCGATGACCGGCGGCGGTGGGCCGGTCACGGTGTACGTGGCCGTCGACGAGCCGTACCCGGTGGTCATCGGCACCGGGCTGACCGGCGAGCTGGAGAACCTGCTCGCCGGCCGACACCGCGTCGCGATCCTGCATCAGCCCGTCATGGCCGAGGCCGCCGAGGCCATCCGAAGCCGGTTGGCGGACAAGGGCATCGACGCGCACCGCATCGAGATCCCGGACGCCGAGGCCGGCAAGGACCTGCCCGTCGTGGGATTCATCTGGGAAGTGCTGGGCCGCATCGGAATCGGCCGCAAGGACGCGTTGGTCAGCCTGGGCGGCGGCGCGGCCACCGACGTCGCCGGGTTCGCCGCGGCGACCTGGCTGCGCGGCGTCGACATCGTCCACGTGCCCACCACGCTGCTGGGCATGGTCGACGCGGCCGTCGGCGGCAAGACCGGCATCAACACCGACGCGGGCAAGAACCTGGTCGGGGCGTTCCACCAGCCGCTGGCCGTCCTCGTCGACCTGGCGACGCTGAAGACGTTGCCGCGCAACGAACTTGTCGCCGGCATGGCGGAGATCGTCAAGGCGGGCTTCATCGCCGACCCGGTGATCCTGGACCTGATCGAGGCCGACCCGCAGGCCGCCCTGGACCCGGAGGGCGAGGTGCTGCCGGAGCTGATCCGGCGCGCGATCGCGGTCAAGGCCGAGGTGGTGGCCGCCGACGAGAAGGAGTCCGAGCTGCGCGAGATCCTCAACTACGGCCACACTTTGGCGCACGCGATCGAGCGCCGGGAGCAGTACCGGTGGCGGCACGGCGCCGCGGTGTCGGTGGGACTGGTGTTCGCCGCGGAGCTGGCCCGGCTCGCGGGCCGGCTCGACGACGACACCGCGCGGCGCCATCGCAGCGTGCTCACCTCGCTGGGCCTGCCGGTCAGCTACGACGCCGACGCCCTGCCGCAGTTGCTGGAATACATGGCCGGCGACAAGAAGACTCGGGCCGGCGTGCTGCGATTCGTCGTCCTCGACGGGCTCGGGAAGCCGGGCCGGCTGACCGGGCCGGACCCGTCGCTGCTGGCGGCGGCGTATGCGGGGCTGGCCGATGGGTAAGACGGTGCAGGTCATCAACGGCCCGAACCTGGGGCGGCTGGGCCGGCGCGAGCCCGACGTCTATGGGGACACGACGCACGACCAGCTGGCCGCGCTGATCGAACGCGAAGCCCAGAGCCTCGGGCTCAAAGCCGTTGTGCGGCAAAGCGATAACGAAGCCCAGCTACTGGACTGGATTCATCTGGCCGCCGATGCCGGCGAGCCGGTGATCCTCAACGCCGGCGGCCTCACCCACACGTCGGTGGCGCTGCGCGACGCGTGTGCCGAGCTGAGCGCGCCCCTGATCGAGGTGCACATCTCCAATGTGCATGCGCGCGAAGAGTTTCGGCGGCACTCCTACATCAGCCCGGTCGCGACCGGCGTGATCGTCGGGCTCGGCATCCAGGGCTATTTGCTCGCCCTGCGCTACCTGGCCGGGGGCTAACCCTTCTCCGGCTCCTCGCCCGGCTTGGCATGCCGGGCGTCGTCCGTCCGGATCACCTCGGTCTTGGCGTCGTCGCCGGACGTCGGGATCGTTTCGGTGGGCGCCTCGCGCTCGGCGGTCGCGACCGACCCGGTGCGCTCCTCGGCCTGGGCCCCGGCGGCCGTCTGCGCGGGTATCTCGCCGGTGGGCGCCTCATCGCCGCGAACGGCCGAGAAGACGTCGGTGTCCCCTTCCCGCTCGGCGGCGGCGCCATGGCGCTTCTCCGGCTCCTTCTCGAACTGCCGGTCGATGCGCCAGCGACCCACGGCCACCCCGATGATCCCGGGCACGAAGACGAGCAGCGCGGTGAACGCCGCGAACGTCGTCACCTCGTTGATCAGGCCCCCGGTGTACAGGCCCTGGTAGAACAGCGCGATGAGCCAGGAGACCGCGCCGCTGACGATGCCCGCGAACAGGCCGGCCAGCAGCCAGACCATCGCCAGGTCCTGGCGGCGGTCCGGATCCGGCTGGGCCTTCGCGTCGGCCCGGCCGTCGAGCACCCCCCAAATGGCCACGCCGATCACGAACAAGATCAGCAGCACGATGCTGATCAGACCGGCCTGTGTCTGCCACGCGTTGATGAGCGCACCTTGGAGCAATCGAAGTACCACCATGGCCGCGGCGAACACCAATCCGCGCAGCATCCAGTTCCTCATGAAGGAAAAGCGTAGCGAGTACCGTCAAGGGTCGTGACACATTCCCAGCGTCGAGACAATCTGAGAGCGCAAATCGGGGCCAGCGGGCTGGACGCGATGCTGGTCACCGACCTGATCAACGTGCGGTACCTGTCGGGATTCACCGGCTCGAACGGCGCGTTGCTCGTTTTCGCCGACGATCGGGGGCCCGTGCTGGCCACCGACGGCCGGTACCGCACCCAGGCCGCCGAGCAGGCGCCCGACCTCGAGGTCGCCATCGAGCGGGCCGTCGGGCGCTACCTGGCGGGCCGGGCCGCCGACGCCGCGGTCGGCAAGCTGGGCTTCGAGAGCAACGTCGTCACCGTCGACGGCTTCGACGCGCTGACCGCCGAGATCGAGGAGCGCAACGGGTCCACCGAGCTGGTGCGGGCCGCCGGGACCGTCGAGGCGCTGCGCGAGGTCAAGGACGCCGGCGAGGTGGCGCTGCTGCGCCTGGCCTGCGAGGCGGCCGACGCCGCGCTGGCCGAGCTGGTGGCCCGCGGCGGGCTGCGGCCCGGGCGGACCGAGCGCGAGGTGAGCCGGGACCTGGAGTCGCTGATGCTCGACCACGGCGCGGACGCGATCTCGTTCGAGACCATCGTGGCCGCCGGGCCGAATTCGGCCATTCCGCACCACCGCCCGACCGACGCGGCGCTGGCCGACGGCGACTTCGTCAAGATCGACTTCGGCGCCCTGGTCGCCGGCTACCACTCCGACATGACCCGCACCTTCGTGCTGGGCAAGGCCGCCGATTGGCAGCTGGAGATCTACCAGCTGGTCGCCGAGGCGCAGCGCGCCGGCCGGGAGGCGCTGAAGCCGGGCGCCGACCTGCGCGAGGTGGACGGCGCCGCGCGGCGGCTGATCGCCGACGCCGGGTACGGCGAGCTGTTCGGCCACGGCCTGGGGCACGGCGTGGGCCTGCAGATCCACGAAGCCCCGGGGATCGGGGCGACGTCCAGCGGCACGCTGCTGGCGGGGTCGGTGGTCACCGTCGAGCCCGGCGTCTACCTGCCCGGCCGCGGCGGCGTCCGGATCGAGGACACCCTGGTGGTGGGCGACAAGGCGCCCGAGCTGCTGACCCGGTTCCCGAAGGAACTGGCCATCCTCGGTTAGGGGGCCGCGGGTAAGCTGCACCGGGTGGCCGCGCCGTCGCAGCGACGCACGCGCGAGTCCACGCCCCCGAATATCCGGCCCCCGTAGGAGATTTACCGACCGTGCCAAGTACTGCCGACTTCAAGAACGGACTGGTGCTGGTGATCGACGGCCAGCTGTGGCAGATCGTCGAGTTCCAGCACGTCAAACCCGGCAAGGGGCCGGCCTTCGTGCGCACCAAGCTGAAGAACGTCGTCTCCGGCAAGGTGGTCGACAAGACGTACAACGCGGGCGTGAAGGTCGAGACCGCCACGGTCGACCGTCGCGACACCACCTACCTGTACCGCGACGGCTCGGACTTCGTCTTCATGGACAGCCAGGACTACGAACAGCACCACCTGCCCGAGTCCCTGGTCGGCGACGCCGCGCGGTTCCTGCTGGAGAGCCTGCCGGTGCAGGTGGCCTTCCACAACGGGGCGCCCCTGTACATCGAGCTGCCGGTGTCCGTCGAGATGGAGGTCACCCACACCGAGCCCGGGCTGCAGGGCGACCGGTCCAGCGCGGGCACCAAGCCCGCCACGGTGGAGACCGGCGCGGAGATCCAGGTGCCGCTGTTCATCAACACCGGGGACAAGCTGAAGGTGGACACGCGCGACGGCAGCTACCTAGGCCGCGTCAACGCGTGAGCCGGCCTCCCAAGGGACGTCATCAGGCGCGCAAGCGCGCCGTCGACCTGCTGTTCGAGGCCGAGGCGCGCGGGTTGAGCCCGGCGGAGGTCGTCGACGTCCGCACCGCGCTGGCCGACGCCAACCCGGACGTGGCGCCGCTGTACCCCTACACGGCCGCGGCGGCCCGCGGGGTCAGCGAACACAGCGCCCACATCGACGACCTGATCACCTCGCACCTGCAGGGCTGGACGCTGGACCGGCTGCCCGCGGTGGACCGGGCGATCCTGCGCGTCGCGGTGTGGGAGCTGCTCTACGCCGACGACGTGCCGGAGCCGGTCGCCGTCGACGAGGCCGTGCAGCTGGCCAAGGAGCTGTCCACCGACGACTCGCCCGGCTTCGTCAACGGGGTGCTGGGCCAGGTCATGCTGGTGACGCCGCAGATCAGGGCGGCGGCCCGGGCGGTCCGGAAAGAACCGTGACGCGGCTGGAGCTGCGCGTGGCCGTCGCCGCCTTCCTGGCCGCGACGGTGGTGCTGGGCGCCGTCGTGTGCGCCGCGTACGGGTGGACCGTGGTCGCCTCCGCGCTGGCGATCTACGCGCTGGGCGTGGGTGCCTGGCTGTATCACTCGATCGAGCGCCTTGTGGTGGCCCGCCGCATCAGCACGGTCCGCTCGGCGGCCCGGCCGCTGCAGCCGCTGCTGCCGGTGATGGCTGCCATCATGGGCCTGACGCAGGCCGTGGTGCGGTCTTTGAGCGACGTCACCGAGTTGCCGGCGCGCAGCCGGGAGCTTCCGGTGCTGCGGTGGATGGACGGCCGGGCGAATCGGCGCATCGTGGATAGCGACGACGAACTGGACGGCTGACCCGGGAGCGGCGCGTGATCACTTTGGACCGCCTGGTGAATGTGCTGGGGGGCTACGGGGTCCGGCTGCGCTGGTCCGCACTGCCCAGGTCGACCGAACTGCGCAGCGTGGTGATTCACGAACCGACCGCCGAGCGTCCCCTGGTGGGCGACGTGTTGCTGGCGATCGGCGCCGGCTCGCCGCAGGAAGCGCTCGGGTGGGCGGCGGCGGCCCGCGCGGTGGTGGTGCTGACGCGCGACGGCGCGGAGCCGACGGCGCCCGACGGCGGCGCCGAGCCGAAAGCGGTGATGGTGCTCGACGGGTCGGTGTCGTGGAGCGAGGTCGCCGCGGTCGTCTACGGGCTGGTGCTGGAGGGCCGCGAGACCGAATCCGGCCGCGGCCCAACGGATATGTTCGCGCTGGCCGACAGCCTGGCCGAGTCGACCGGCGGCGCGGTGACGATCGAGGACCGGCTGCTGCGGGTGCTGGCGTACTCGCGGCTGCAGCAGCACGCCGACCCCGCGCGGGCGGAGACCATCCTGGGCCGTCAGGCCCCCGAGCGGCTGCGCGCGCTGTTCGAGGCGCGAGGCGTGTTCGCGCACCTGGCCGCCTCCGACGACCCGGTGTATGTCGCACCGGACGCCGAATACGGCCTGACCGGGCGCATGGTGGTGGCGGTGCGTTCCGGGCAGGAGCTGCTGGGTTCGGTCTGGGTGGCGTGCGTGGCCCCGTTGGATGGCGCCGAGCGCGCCGCGCTGACCGACGGCGCCCGGACGGTGGCCCTGCATTTGCTGCGCTCCCGGGCCAGCGCGGACCTGGAGCGCCAGATCGAATCCGAGCTGGTCATTGAATTGTTGGAGGGCACCATCGATGCCGCGACGCTCGCCACCAGGCTGGGCCTGCCGCGCGGCCCGCTGCGGGTCGTCGCGCTGCAGGCGTCCGTCGGCGGTGAGCGGGACGCCGCGCTGCTGTTGGCGTTCGATCGCGCGACCACGGGATTCGGTTGGTCGCGGCCCGGTCGCAGCGCACTGGCCGGAAACACCGTCTACACGCTGCTGCCCGGCGAGGGCGCGGCGCCCGCGCGGCGCTGGGTAGCCGACCTCAAGGCGGCCCTGCCCGAGGCGGTGGACGTCGCGGCGGGCGTCAGCGGGCCGGCCGAGGCGACCGACCTCATCGCCGCGCGGCGCGAGGCCGACGAGTGCCTGGCGCTGCACGAGTTGGCCGCACGCGGCGGCGCACCGCCGGCGTACGACGAGGCGTGGGACGACATCCTGCTGCAGCGGCTGCGCACCGCCGCTCGGGCCGGCCGGCTGCCGGACCGTGGCCCGGTCGCCGAACTGCGCCGCCACGACCGGGAGAACTCGACGGACTATGTCGCCACGCTGCGGGCCTGGCTCGAAGCCCAGGGGGACCCGGTGCGCGCCGGGGAGCGGCTGGGGGTGCACGAGAACACCGTGCGATACCGGCTGCGCAAGATGGCCGAGATCACCACGCTGTCGCTGGACGATCCCAAGAAGCGGCTGGCGATGACGATCGAGTTGGCGGCCACCGACCGCTGACCGGGCGCACTGTCGGAACGCGACAACGCGGGGCGGCGGTGTTGTCCGGCTGGGGCAACGCCCGCGGCCGCCTTGTGCCGCACCATGGAGTTGTCCACCAATGTCCCGGTTTTGAGGTGACCGATCCCATGACCACTCCGCGCCCCGACGAGCTGGAGACCTTTGCCGTTCCGGCGCGCATGCCAGGGCCGCTCGGGCGACTGTTCGGCCGGAACCCGTTGGTGCGCAACACCGACCGGGTCGAAGCGCTGTTGTTGGTGCTGGCGTTCGCGGTATCGATCCTCGCGCTGCCCCTCGCGGCCGCCGTCGGGACCGCGGTCCACGAATCCCGCGCCCGCGTCTACGCCGAGCAGGCGCAGACCCGCCACCAGGTCGTCGCGACGATCACGGGCGAAAGCGACGGCCGCCGAAATCTCTCCAGCCCAACCGTCACCGCGCCGGCAAGATGGGTCGCCGCGGGGGCCGAACACACCGGCATGGTGGCCGTGCCGCGGGCGGTGAAACCCGGTGATCGCGTTGACGTGTGGGTCGACGAGCAGGGCTCGCCGGTCAGCAAGCCGATGTTTTCCGCCCTGGACGAGGCGGTCGCGGCCGGGGCGGCCTTCTGGTTCGGCGTCGTCACCGGGGCGGTAGCGCTGTTCGGCCTGGCGCGCATCCTCCTCGACCGCAGCCGCCACGCCGGCTGGCAGCGGGACTTCGACCGCCTGGTTAGCAGCACCGCGGAATAGCCGCGCACCGAGTCGTCAGGGACGGTTGCCCGACCGCGGCCCGTCCCTGACGACACCCCAATGAAAGAGAAACACCGAAAATGATTGACAAGCAAGGAATCTGGCTGACCGGACGCGAGTACGGCCGGCTGATGAGCGAGCTGACCGCGCTGCGCTCTCGCCGCAGCATCGAAGTGCCGGACGACTTCATGGATTGCGATGCCAACCGCATCGCGCGTTACTCGGCGCGACGCGCCCGCATCCGGGAGATCGAGGATCTGCTGGCCCGCGCGATCGTGCGGGACGCCCCGGAGCACACCGCCGAGCCGGGCAAGGTTCTGACCATCCGCTACGAGGACAGCGGCGAGACGGAAACCTTCCTGCTGGGCCGCTACGGCGCCAAAGACGCCGACATCAAGGTGTACTCGACGCTGTCGCCGCTGGGTCGCGCGATCGCCGGTGCGCGTCCGGGGGAGTCGCGCGTCTACTCCATTCCCGATGGCGCCAGCCCGGTCGTGACGTTGATCAGCGCGGTTCCCTACGTTTCCGAGTCGGTCGCGTGATATTCGAACTGGTCGACCCCGTGGTCATACTGTTTGTCTTGATCGCGGCGGTGGGACTCGTCGTGGCCGTCGCCTACGGCAAATCGGACCGCCGATAATGATCGCGCGCGCGGCGAAGTGGGCCACAATGGCCAGATGGATCGAGACAGCGCCCGTCCGCGCCGGCTTCGTGTGTCCGCGCTGGCCGCGGTGGCCAACCCGTCGCACACGCGCCTGGACACCTGGAACCTGCTCGACGACGCGTGCCGTCACCTGGCCGAAGTGGACCTCGCCGGCCTGGACAAGACGCACGACGTGTGCCGGGTGCAGCGGCTGATGAATCGGCTGGCGGCCTACGAGCGGTATTGGCTGTACCCCGGTGCGGCGAACCTGGCGACGTTCCGCGTCCACCTCGACGCGCTGTCGACGGTGCGGCTCGCCGAGGAGGTGTCGCTGGCCGTGCGGCTGCTGGGTGAATACGGCGACCGCGCAGGGCTTTTCGACACCTCCGCGCCGCTGGCAGAGCAGGAGCTGGTCGCCCAGGCCAAGCAGCAGCAGTTCTACACGGTGCTGCTCGCCGACGACGCCCCGGCGACGGCGCCGGACAGTCTGGCCGAGTGCCTGCGGGCGCTGCGCCGGCCGTCCGACGACGTGCAGTACGAGCTGCTCATCGTGGGAAGCATCGAGGACGCGATCACCGCGGTCGCGCTGAACGGGGAGATTCAGGCCGCGATCATCCGCCACGACCTGCCGCTGCGGTCCCGCGACCGGGTGCCGCTGATGAACACGTTGCTCGGTCCGGCCGGCGACGACGTGGTGGCCAGGGACACCCAGGACTGGGTCGAATGCGCCGAATGGATCAGGGAGCTACGGCCGCACATCGACCTCTACCTGCTCACCGACGAGTCGATCGCCGCGGAGACCGAGGACGAACCCGACGTCTACGACCGCACCTTCTACCGGCTCAACGACGTCACCGACCTGAACAGCACCGTGCTCGCGGGCCTGCGAAACCGTTTCAGCACACCGTTTTTCGACGCCCTGTGCGCCTACGCGGCCGCCCCGGTCGGCCAGTTCCACGCGCTGCCGGTCGCGCGTGGGGCCAGCATCTTCAACTCCAAGACCCTGCAGGACATGGGGGAGTTCTACGGCCGCAACATCTTCATGGCCGAGACGTCCACCACGTCGGGGGGATTGGATTCACTGCTGGACCCGCACGGCAACATCAAGGCGGCGATGGACAAGGCGGCCGTGACGTGGAACGCCAATCACACCTACTTCGTCACCAACGGCACCTCGACCGCCAACAAGATCGTCGTGCAGGCCCTGACCCGCCCGGGCGACATCGTGCTGATCGACCGCAACTGCCACAAATCGCACCACTACGGCCTGGTGCTCGCCGGGGCCTACCCGCTGTACCTGGACGCCTACCCGCTGCCCGAGTACGCGATCTACGGGGCCGTGTCGCTGCACACGATCAAGAAGGCGTTGCTGGACCTCGAGGCCGCCGGTCAGCTGCATCGGGTGCGGATGCTGCTGCTCACCAACTGCACGTTCGACGGCGTCGTGTACAACCCGCGCCGGGTGATGGAGGAGGTGCTGGCGATCAAGCCGGACATCTGCTTCTTGTGGGACGAGGCGTGGTACGCGTTCGCCACCGCGGTGCCGTGGGCCCGGCAGCGGACCGCGATGATCTCCGCCGAACGCCTCGAACAGATGCTGGCGTCACCGGAATACGCTGCCCAGTACCGTGATTGGGCCGCGGAGATGGAGGGGGTGGATCGCTCCGAGTGGGTGGAGCGCCGGCTGCTTCCCGACCCCGGCCGCGCGCGGGTGCGGGTGTACGCCACGCACTCCACGCACAAGTCCCTGTCGGCGTTCCGGCAGGCGTCGATGGTCCACGTCCGCGACCAGGATTTCAAGGCGCTGACCCGCGACGCGTTCGCCGAGGCGTTTTTGACCCACACCTCGACGTCGCCGAACCAGCAGCTGCTGGCGTCGCTGGACCTGGCGCGCCGCCAGGTCGACATCGAAGGCTTCGAGCTGGTCCGCAACACCTACAACATGGCGCTGGTGTTCCGGCACCGGGTCCGCAAGGACCGGCTGATCGGCAAGTGGTTCCGCATCCTCGACGAGTCCGACCTGGTGCCCGACGAGTTCCGGGCGTCGTCGGTCAGTTCGTACCGTCAGGTCAGGCAGGGCGCGCTGGCCGAGTGGAACGAGGCGTGGCGTTCCGACCAGTTCGTGCTCGACGCGACGCGCGTCACCCTGTTCGTCGGCAAGACCGGCATGAACGGCTACGACTTCCGCGAGAAGATCCTGATGGACCGCTTTGGCATCCAGATCAACAAGACCTCCATCAACAGCGTGCTGCTGATCTTCACGATCGGCGTCACCTGGTCGAGCGTGCATTACCTGCTCGACGTGTTGCGGCGCATCGCGACGGACTTCGAGCGCAGCGAGACCATCGGCGGCAAGGAGGACCGCGCCCTGCAGCAGCGCCGGGTGGAGGAGATCACCGAGGACCTGCCGCACCTGCCCGATTTCAGCGAGTTCGACGTCGCCTTCCGCCCCGTGGACGCGTGCATGTTCGGCGACATGCGCTCGGCGTTCTACGCGGGATACGAAGAGTCGGACCGCGAGCACGTCCTGATCGGCATGGCCGGGCGGCGGCTGGCCGAAGGCAGGACCCTGGTGTCCACCACGTTCGTGGTGCCCTACCCACCGGGGTTCCCGGTGCTGGTCCCGGGCCAGGTGGTCTCCAAGGAGATCGTGTACTTCCTCGCGCAGCTGGACGTCAAGGAGATCCACGGCTACAACCCCGACCTCGGGCTGTCGGTGTTCACCGACACGGCCCTGGCACGCATGGAGGCCCAGCGCAACGCGGCGACGGCCGCGGTGGGTTCGGCGTTCCCGGCCTTCGAGCTGCCGGCCGACGCTTCGGCGCTCAACGGCGACGCCGCGCAGCCGGTCACCGAACGCGCCTGAGGAGCTACCCGGCCACGGCCGGCAAGTCCGACAGACCCTGCCGGATCCCGCGCGCGATCGCTTCCTTTCGGGCGGGGCTGCCGGCCGGAGCCGCCTGTTGGCAGCTGCAGCTGAGGGTGCTGAACGCGCTCGGGTCGGCTACGGCCGGTGTCAACCCGAAGAGACCTGCGCCAAGGACAATGGCAACGCCGACCACCATCGTGGTGGCGAATCTGGGTAAATCAGGCATGACCGCCTCTCTCTAGGGCGACGTCCGCGTCGTCCGCATCGATCACCGTCGGCCGCGCCGGCCCGGGTCCGATGTCCACGACCCTCTCGTCGCATTGGTGAAGGCTGCTGATCAGCAGCGCGTGACAGTTGTCGGCGCCGTCGGCGTGACTGGCGTAGAGATAGTTGCCGGAGACCCGTCGGTCGATGTGCGCGGGCGCCAGATAGAGCGCTGCGTTGCCCATCCAGCCCATCGTGGAATCCTCAACGGCGATGGGCATTTCGCCCGGAAGGTCGGCGAGTATTCGGCGCAATTCCTCGACGTTCATTGCAGCGCCAGCCTACGAGCGGGTCGCTGAGAAGCCGCTGAGAAGCCCGCTGAGCTGCGGTGTTTCCCGCCCGGCCGGGGCCTTGCAAGAATCGGGGGGTGCGCTGGTCCGCCGTGTGGCCGTTTCGGCGAAGCTTGGGCATCTCCGCTCGCTCGGCCGCGGTGTCCGCGGTCGTGGTGCTGTTGGCGCTGACCCTTGCCGGCGCGGGGCTGGACGCGCTGCTGTACCGGACGCTGTTGGGGGGCGTCGACGACGCGACCGCGGGTCGGGTTCGCACCATCGCGGAGGCCGTGCGGACAGATTCGGTCAACGACGTGGACAGCGCCCTCCTGACGACCGACCAGCGCGTGGTCGCGATTCAGGTCATCGCGCCCGACGGCACGGTGGTGGTGCGGTCTGGATCCGCGCCGAAGACACCGATGGTCCCGGTGACACAGTTCGGCTACCGGTTGCGCCGCGGCCTGCCGGATGACGTGATGCCCCACGACGACATGCGCGTCAGCGGTCAGCGGGTCGCAACCCCGTCCGGTGATTACACGGTGATTGTCGGAGGGGGCAGCGAGGCGGTCGAGGCGACCGCGTGGGCGGTCGCGCTGCTGTTGGCCTGCGGCGCCCCGATCATCATCGCGGTGGCGGGCGCCGCGAGCTACTGGCTCGTCCGCCGGTCCCTGCAGTCGGTGGACGCGATCCGCAGCAGGGTGGCCGAAATCTCCACTTCGGATCTGGCCGAACGGGTTCCGGTACCCAGCAGCCGCGACGAGATCGCCGCCCTGGCGGTAACCATGAACGAGATGCTGTCGCGCCTCGAAGCCGGCCATCGCGCGCAGCAACGGTTCCTTGGCGACGCCTCTCATGAACTGCGCAGCCCGCTGGCGACCATCATCTCCGGGTTGGAGGTCGGCGAGGCCCACCCCGAACTGCTCAACGCGGAGTTGACGATCGACACCTTGCTCCCCGAGGCGCACCGCATGCGCACGCTGATCGAGGACCTGTTCCTGCTCGCCCGCGCCGACGAGCAAAATCTGTTGCGGCACACCGAAGAGATGTCCCTCGATGATCTCGCCGGGGTCGAGGCCGCCCGCGCGCGGCGTGAAGCGGGATGCGCGGTCCACACCGACATCCGTCCGGCGCGTCTGACCGGTGACCCCGCGGCCATCTCCCGGATGATCCGCAACCTCGTGGATAACGCTGTCCGCCATGCGAACTCGTGCGTCGCCATCGAGGTCGGCAGCCGCAATGCCGCGGCCACACTCACCGTCAGCGACGACGGCCCCGGCATCCCGCCGGCCGAACGGACCCGGGTGTTTGAACGCTTCGTGCGCCTGGATTCCGACCGCTCCCGCAGCGGCGGCGGCGCCGGCCTCGGCTTGGCGATCGTCGCCGAGATTGTGGGCGCCCACGGCGGCACGATCACCATCGGCGACCGGCCCGGCGGCGGAACCACGATGACCGTGACATTCCCCTTGCACGCGAACCGCTAACGGGGCCGCCGCTAAAGGTCGGCCAGCATGGCGTTCAGCGACTGGGTTTCTGCCGCCGGGTCGGGATGACGCGTGCGCACGGCCTTGAGGGCGGAGTCGATTTGACCGTCGATGACCTTCCAGGCGCTTTGGTCCATCGGCCGCAGGGTGGATTCGTCGTCGTCCCAGGCGTGTTCGAGGTCGGTGATTCGTGCCTTAGCGCCGTTTTGATCGCCCGCCCGCACCTTGTCCAGCGTCGACTGAGCGATGGCGTGGAACTTCGCGATCTCGGCCGGTGGGAAGTGCGCGGCGAGCTGGCCCGGGGCGACGGCCAGCGGGGTTCCCGTCGTGTCGGATTCCTCCTCGCCGCCCATGACGGCATGGGGCCGGGCGGCCGACCAGACAAGAAGCGCCGCCGCGGTCGCGGCCACGGCGACGTAGTAGCCGACCATGACCCGTTCGCGCGCCGGATTCCCGGTGGCGACGTGCGCGCGGCCTCGCCCGCCTCTTTCCATGACGTCGGCGCGAGTGACGGTGAGGTAGGCGACGGTGGCCACGATTGCGATCAGGAAGATCGCACTGGTGGCGGCGGTCCCGAGTCCCAGCCCATGACGGGCACGCGGGGACGCGAGCCAGTCACCGAGATTCGCGCCTAGCGGCCGGGTCAAAATGTAGGCAAGCCAGAAGGACAGCACGGCGTTGGCGCCCATCCGCCAGCCGATCGCGATGGCCAGGATCATGCCGGCGGGCAGCAGCACCGAGACCCCTGGCCCCCAGCCAGTCACCTGCAGCGTGTAATCGCCGGCGGCGGTACCAAGCGCGAAAGTGACCAGCACCGCAAGCCAATAAAACAATTCCCTGCGCGGGGTGACAATGCTGTGGATCGACAGGGTGCGTTCCCGCGTGAACCACACACCGAAGACGACCGCCAATGCGAGGGCGAACACGCTCGTGCTCAGCGCGAGGGGAACACGCAGATCATCGGTGAGGATGTCGGTGTAGAGAGTCCCGGTGACGCTGAAGACGACCACGCTGAGCCAGTACACGAACGCCACATAGCGGTTCAGGCGCAACTGCCACGCCAAGACCGCGGCAAGCACCGCCGTGAAGATCAGCGCGGTGCGATGCAGGCCCACGCCCATCGTGACGTTGATCCAGTCCGCGAAGCTCTCACCGACCGTGGTGCACAGGATTTTGATGATCCAGAACCACACTGTCACCGCGGGCACTTTGTTCAGCGCCAGCCGGGTTTCACGCGACTCATATCGCCTTGTCTCAGTCACGCGGCAGACCGTACAAGCCCAACGCTGAGATGGCGCTGAGAAGCGCTCCGGGGACGCGGGCCCGGCTTCAGCCCAGCAATCGGTAACCGACACCCCGGACCGTCTCGATGGTGTTGGTGCCGAACGGAACGTCGATCTTGCGGCGCACGTAGCCCACGTAGACCTCGACAACGTTGTCGGGGCCGTCGTGATGCGCGTCCCAGACATTGCGCAAGATCTCGGCCTTCGTCACGACCACGTCGGTGTTGCGCATGAGGAACTCCAGCAGCCCATACTCGCGCGGAGTCAGGGCGATCGGGGTCGAGCCGCGGTGGACCGTGTGCCGGGCCGGGTCCAGTAACAGCGACCCGGCGGTCAACACCGTCGGCCGCTCCGGCGCGCCGCGACGCACCAGCGCCCGCAGGCGTGCCACCAGCACCCGAAACGAAAACGGTTTGGTCAGATAGTCATCTGCCCCGAGGTCGAAAGCATCCGTCTCGTCGTACTCGCCGTCCTTGGCGGTCAGCATGAGCACCGGCGTCCACACGTTCTGGGTCCGCATCCGGCGCAGCACCTCATAGCCGCTGTGGCCGGGGAGCATGATGTCGAGAACCACCACGTCAAATCTGCTCGTCATCGCCTCGTGTAGCCCCTCGACGCCAGTGCTTACGGCCACGACGACGAAGCCCTCGGCCTTCAGCCCCATGGCCAACGTCGCCGACAAGCGGGGCTCGTCCTCGACGATCAGGACTCGCATGTCGTCACGCTACGTCGGTCGCGGCTTCCGCGTGACCGGGATGACGTCCGGGGCGCTGCGGCAGGACGACGAGCAACGCGATGATGACCGCCGCGATGACCGCCGAAGCCAGTGGGCGGCTCAGCGCTAGCCCGCCGTCGGCGACGGGCTTGTCCAGCAAATCGCCCACCGTCGCGCCGAGCGGCCGGGTCAGGATGAACGCGACCCAGAACAGGGTGACCCGCGACACCGAGGTCCAGAAATACAGGGCTACGACGGCGGCGAGGGCGGCGGCGAACACGAGCGCGCCGCGTTCGTAGCCGATTCCGCGGGTGTCGGCGAGCCAGTCGCCAAGGGCGGTGCCCAGCGTCTGCGAAAACGTGATCGTCGCCCAGTAGAACGCCTCCACCTTCGGCGTCGAGACGGTGTTCACCGACACCGTTCCCTGCGACCAACGCCACAGTCCCAACGTGGCCGCCAGGCAGGCCAGCAGCAGCAGCGAACCCCCGGTGTAGCCGATGCCCAGTTGTCGGTCGGCGAAATCGGCGAGCGTCGTGCCGAACGTCGTCGAGGCGACGATCGTCGCCCAGTACAGACTCGCGTGGAAACGCTGGGCGAGGATTTGCGCGGCGACCAGCGCTATCAGCGCGACGCCGAAAAGTGCCACGCCGGCCAGGTAACCCCAATTCAGCGTCATCGTGACGGTGTCGCCGCCGGTCTCGCCCAGCGTCGTCGCCAGGATCTTGATGACCCAAAAGCCCAGCGTGACCGCCGGTACCTTGGTCAGCGCATGTTTCGCAACGTCATTCACAGTTAGTGATCTTCCGGTGTGGTTGTTGTTCATGTCTACGGGAGCCCCGCTGAGAGATCGCTGAGATCATTGCTGGGTAGCGGCCAAGTTTCAGCTGTGCGGCGAGCGGACCGGTTTCGCCACCAGAGTCCCGGGCGGTCAGCATATTTCGGATTCGAGCGACATCACGCCGATGACTCGATTTGATAGCTGGATCGCAATTACCTGAGTATTCAATAAGTTACAGGGCTTTGACGATGTCACCATGGGGGGATGCTGAAGCAAACGGACACCACGTTCGAACTCGGCGCGGGGGCGCGATGGTCGATCATGGCCATCTCGTTGGGGGTGACGGCAAGCTCTTTTCTCTTCATCAATGGCGTTGCTTTCCTTATCCCTTCGCTGCAGGCCCGCCGCGGCATTCCGCTGGCCGAGGCCGGCCTGCTGGTATCGATGCCCAGTTGGGGCATGGTCGTCACGCTGATTCTGTGGGGCTATGTGCTGGACCGCGTCGGCGAGCGGATTGTGCTCACGGCGTGCTCCCTGCTCACCGCGGCCGCGGCTTACGCTGCGGCGTCGGCGCATTCGCTGCTCATGGTCGGCGTCTTTCTCTTCATGGGCGGGATGGCCGCAGCGGGTTGCAATGCGGCGGGCGGCCGGTTGGTGTCCGCGTGGTTCCCGCCGCACCAACGCGGCCTGGCGATGGGCGTCCGCCAGACCTCACAACCGTTGGGAATCGCCCTGGGCGCGTTGATGATTCCGGAGCTCTCCGAACGCGGCCCGCACCGCGGGCTGATGTTCCTCGCGGTGATATGCACGGTGGCCGCGGTCGCCAGCGCGATCGGAATCGTTGATCCGCCCCGCAAACCCCGCTGGGAGGCCGCCCACGCCGAACTGGCCAGCCCGTATCGGGGCTCGTTCGTGCTGTGGCGAATCCACGCGGTGGCCGGCCTGTTGATGATGCCCCAGACCGTGACCGCGACGTTCATGCTCGTGTGGCTGATGGATCACCACGGCTGGTCGGTGGCGGCCGCGGGCGGTTTGATCACGTTCTCCCAATTGCTCGGAGCGCTGGGCCGAATCGCGGTCGGCCGCTGGTCGGATCGGGTCGGCTCGCGGATGCGCCCGGTCCGCACCATCGCCATCGCTGCCGCGGCGGCGCTGTTCCTGCTCGCCCTGACCGACGGCAACGCCTCGGGTTACGACGTGTTGCTGATGGTCGCCGTATCGGTGCTCGCGGTGCTCGACAACGGGTTGGAGGCCACGGCGATCACCGAGTTGGCCGGGCCCTACTGGAGCGGACGCGCGCTGGGCGTGCAGAACACCACCCAGCGGCTCGTCGCCGCCTCCGGGCCGCCGGTCTTCGGCGCGCTGATCATGGCGGCCCAATATCCGGCGGCCTGGGCGCTTTGCGCGGTGTTTCCCTTGGCCGCGGTGCCGTTGGTGCCGACCCGTTTGGTGCCCCCCGGCCTGGAACCCGCGCCGCCCCCGCGGTCCGAGGACAGGGTGGGTGTGCGCTGACGGCTTCGAAAGTGCGTTCAGAGTGCGGATTTGGGCGCGGTCAGCGCAGGATCTTCGCGTACATGAGGGCGTCCCGGGGCTCGGGACCCAGGGTGGGGTACACGGCGTGCCGGGCCAGCCGCCCCTCCAGCCCGAAACCGGCGCGCTCCAGCAGCCGCGCCGAGCGTTCGTTGTCGGGACTGCACGTCGCCCACACGCGATACACCTGCCGATCCGCCTGCAGCGCCGCGAGCAGCAGGTCGAGCACCTCGGACATGTAGCCCTTGCCCCACCACCGCCGGCCGAGGCAGTAACCGATCTCGACCGCGTGCGGCACGGGCCGCCGGCAGCTGGTCAGCCCGATGACCTCGCCGCTGTTGCGCAGCGTGATGGCCCAGGTCCGCTCGTCGCCGCCCACGTTGAGTTTTTCGGTGATCACCCGCCGCGTCGCCGCCACGTCGGGATGCGGCGCCCACAGCAGGTACTTGGTGACCTCGGGATCCCGGGCGACCCGCTGATACAGCGCGCCCGCGTCGTCGAGCACCGGGGGGCGCAGCACCAACTTCGGGCCGGTCATGCGGTCGGGCGGGTAGGCGACCATCGCGCTAGAGGCCGAGCGCCTGATAGGTGCGCCGCACGAACTTCGGTTGCGCCGATTGGAGTTTCGACAGCGAGGTGTTGCCGGCGACGGCCGCGGCCACGTCCGCGGACATATCTGGCAGGTTCTGGACCAGATACAGCAGCACCAGGTCGGCGGTCGGGTCGGCCTGCCACCACGTGCCGTACGCGCCGGGCCAGCTGAACGTGCCGAGCCCGCCGGGCCCGAACAGCGGCGCGCTCTTGGCCGGGTCGGTCACCACCGACAGGTTCAGCCCGAAGCCGCGGCCGACCCAGTACGGCGCCCCCAGGAAGTGGTGCCGCTTCTGCTCGTCGGTGAGCCGGTCGGTGCGCATCAGCCGGGCGGACTCGGGGGAGAGCACCCGCACGCCGTCGATGGTCCCGTCGCCGAGCAGCATCCGCACGAACCGCAGGTAGTCGTCGGCGGTCGACCACAACCCGCCGCCGGCGTTGCAGAAGGACGGCGGCGTGATGTGCGGCGGACCCATCGCGTCATGGTGCAGCCGGCCCTGCCCGTCGAGGCGGTACATGGTCGCCGCGCGGCGGCGCGCCTCCGGGGAGACGAAGAAACCGGTGTCGGGCATGCCCACCGGGCCCAGCACCCGTTCGTCGAGGACCTCGTGGAACGGCTTGCCCTCGATGCGGGAAGCGATGACACCCAGCAGGTCGATGGAATGGCTGTAGGTCAACCGGTCACCGGGCTGATGCACCAGCGGCAGCTTGGCCAGCTCGGCCAGCCAGGCGTCGGGGCCCTGGTTGAAGGGCAGCCGCACGTAGGCCTTGGCGATCGGCCCGGACACCGAGAAGCCGTAGGCCAGGCCGCTGGTGTGGGTGAGCAGGTCCTCGATCAGGATGGCGCGGCCCAGCGGGTGCGTCGCATCCAGCGGACCAACCGGGTCGTCGAGCACCCGCACGTCGGCCAGTTCCGGCGCCCAGCGCACGACCGGGTCCTTGAGCCCCAGCTTGCCCTCGTCGACCAGGCTCATCACCGCCGCGACCGTGACGGGCTTGGTCATCGACGCGATGCGGAACACCGTGTCCCGCCGCATCGGTAGGCCCGCGTCGATATCGCGGTAGCCGATCTCGTTGACCTGCAGCACTTGTCCGCCCTGCCACACCACCGTCAAGGCGCCCGCGAGCAGGCCCGCGTCGCACACCTCGCGGATGGAGGCCTGATTGACGTCCAGATTCACGCGTTCAGGTTAGTGTGCGCCGCCGCGCGCGGACGTGGCAGCCAAAATTTCACGACGGTTTCGGTTGCGCAAAGGTACGGCAGCTTACCCGCGATGCGGCGGCCGATATGGCCTGCTCGGTCTTAGTGTTGGCTGCTATGGCGGGACTGGACAAGTACGTGAGGCGCTGGCGCACGGCGCTTCACGTGACCGTGTTGGCAGTGCTGGTGGCCGTCCTCGGACTCGGCATCGCCCCCGCGGCGCAGGCGGCCGCGGCCTCGGCGACGTTGTCGGTGGAACATACGTGGCAGACCGGGTTCATCGCCCGCTTCGCCGTCACCAACGCCAGCATGGCGCCGATGAGCGATTGGAAGCTGGAATTCGACATGCCGGCGAGCCAATCCGTGCTGCACGCGTGGAACAGCACCGTCACCCAGTCCGGCACGCACTTCGTTGTCACCCCCGCGAACTGGAATCGCGTGATCGCGCCGGGCGGTTCGGCCACGGGTGGTTTCCGAGGCGCGCTGGTCGGTACCTACTCGCCGCCGAGCAATTGCGTGCTCAACGGGCAATACCCCTGCACGTAGCGGCCTCCGCGCACCCGCCAGTCAGGCGGCGCGGGGCTCGACGACGAATATGTCGAGCCGCCCGGGCGGCGGCGGCGCGCCGGAGCGATACCGCATGCCGGTGGGCGTCGTGAATTCGGCCGTGTGCCTGCCCATTTCGTCCACGCTCGCGGCGACGCGCCAGCCGGGTGCCTCCTTCGCGTAGTTGCAGCGCTCGCACATGCCGAGCCCGTTCGCCGCGCTGGTGGCACCGCCGCGGTGGTGCGGCCGGGCGTGGTCGTGGTGGCGGATCGGGGCGTCGCAGTAGGGAGTGCGACAACGCTGATCGCGCAGACCGATGAACCTGGCGAGCCCCTTGGGGAAGCACCGCGACCGCGACTCCATGGCGACCAGGGACCCTGAACCGGGATGCCGATAGAGCCGCCGCAGCGTGGCCCGCGACCGGGCGTCGATGGCCGCGTCGCGCACCAGGTGGCGGGCCACGGCCGCCGGTATCGGGCCGTAGCCGTCGACCACCGCCGCCGTGTCGTCGTGGCCCAGCAGCGTCTCGTCGGAAATCACCAGGTTGACCGCGATCGGCTGGGCCACCTCGGCGGGCCGCCCGGTGACGCGTTCGAGCAGCGTGTCGGCCATGACCTGGCCGCGCGTGCGGCCGTCGAACGTGGTGTCGGCGGCGCGCTTGAGGGCCGCGTAGACCGCGACGCCTCGGGCCACCGGCAGGAGCGCCGTCACCCACGTCATGGTGTCGGGGGCCGGGCGAATCGTCACGGTGCGCTCGGACTCGGCCTTGGCCGCGCGATCGACCACCGCCCGGGCGTCGAGCCGGTAGGCGATCGCCCTGGCCGCCGCGATCCGCGCATCGCCCATCCCGTCCAGCTGCGATGCGTCGGCGCACATCTCGGCGTCCAGCGCACGCCGGTGCTCGACGTCCAGGCACGCCGACTCCCGCACGATCAGGGTGGCCCGCCACTCCGACAACCGCCCGGCCTCGAGCGCAGCGAGCGTGTGCGGCATCTCGTTGACCAACGCCTTCGCGAATCCGAGGTGCCGCCCGCCGCGGGCGGGGGAATCCCGTCGCGCCAGCGCGATCTCGCCGGCCAGCCCGCGCCCGCGCTGGGCGGCCGGCACCCCGGCGTCGGACTCGTGGGCGCGGCGCAGCGCCTCCAACCGCACGGACGCGCGTGCCTGCTCCGCGGCGGCCGCCGACTTGACCGTCTCCAGCTCGGCGATCCGCGCGATCAGCGCGGCCTCGTCGGCATGGTCACCAGATTCGAACATACTTTCGATACTAGCGGTGGCGGCCGACAAGATCCGGCTAGCGGCGCCGCGCGCGGACGTACCAGAACGCCATTTCGGTCTCGGTCCCGTCCAGCTCGCGGCGCACCGTGGCCGGTTCCAGCGATTCGATGTCCCAGCCCGCGCCGCCGAGGACGTCGCGCAGCGTCCGCTCGGGCACCGACGGCCGCGGCCACTCGGTATCGGCGGGGTGGGCGTCGGAGAAGCAACTGATGAGCAACGTGGCGCCCGGCCGGGTCGCCCGGTGCGCCGCGGCGGCGTAGCTGCGCTTGCCCTCGTCGTCGAGGCAGTGGAACATGCCGCTGTCGACGATGGTGTCGAACGCGTCGGTGTAACCGGCGAGCGTGGTGGAGTCGGCCACCGCGAACCTCACCTGGACTCCGGCGTCAGCGGCCCGGCGCTCGGCGGTGGTCAGCGCGGTGGGTGAGATGTCCAACGCGGTGACGTGGTAGCCGTTGTTCGCCAGGTAGATGGCGTTGTCGCCGAGGCCGCAGCCGATGTCGAGGACGTCACCGTGGATCCAGCCGCCCGTGTGCCACGCGATGACATTCTCCTTGGGCGCCTTGGTATCCCACGGGGGCGTGGCCATCGCCGGGATGCCTTCGCCGGGGCTCTCGCCGCGGTAAAGCGCGTCGAAGTCCATGCGCTGCAATCCGGAGGGAAAGCCGGGGGAACTCGAGCCTGTCATTTCGCCCAGGCTAGTCCGCAGTGCTACGCTGCCGGGCAGTCGACATCCTTTAACGATCCGTCCAGAGAGGCGGAGAAGGAGGTCAAGTCTTCGCATGTGTGCCGCGAATGACACGGGCACCGGCCGCGAATTGATGTCGGCGGCCGACGTGGGCCGCACCATTTCCCGTATCGCGCATCAGATCATCGAAAAGACCGCGCTGGATGCTCCCGACGCGCCCCGGGTGGTGCTGTTGGGAATCCCGACCCGCGGCGTCATCCTCGCCCAGCGCCTGGCCGCCAACATCGGCGAGTACAGCGGGGTCGACGTCGGGCACGGGGCCCTCGACATCACCCTGTACCGCGACGACCTGATGCAAAAGCCGCCACGGCCGCTGGAGGCCACCGCGATCCCGGCCGGCGGCATCGACGACGCCCTGGTGATCCTCGTCGACGACGTGCTGTACTCCGGCCGCTCGGTGCGCTCCGCGCTGGACGCGCTGCGCGACGTCGGCCGGCCCCGCGCGGTGCAGCTGGCGGTGCTCGTCGACCGGGGCCACCGCGAACTGCCGCTGCGCGCCGACTACGTCGGCAAGAACGTGCCGACCTCGCGCACCGAGAGCGTGCACGTGCTGCTGAGCGAGCACGACGACCGCGACGGGGTGGTGATCTCGCGATGACGCGCCACCTGTTGGCCGCCGGCGACCTGAGCCGCGACGAGGCCACCGCCATCCTCGACGACGCCGACCGGTTCGCCCAGGCGCTGGTGGGCCGCGACATCAAGAAGCTGCCGACGCTGCGCGGGCGCACCGTCGTCACGATGTTCTACGAGAACTCGACCCGCACCCGGGTGTCCTTCGAGGTGGCGGGCAAGTGGATGAGCGCCGACGTGATCAACGTCAGCGCGGCCGGATCGTCGGTGGGCAAGGGCGAGTCGCTGCGCGACACCGCGCTCACGTTGCGGGCCGCCGGCGCCGACGCGCTGATCATCCGGCACCCGGCGTCCGGGGCCGCGCACCTGCTCGCCGAATGGACCACGCCGCCTGCCACGGCGGGCAATGACTCCGCGCCGTCGGTGATCAACGCCGGCGACGGCACCCACGAGCACCCGACGCAGGCCCTGCTCGACGCGCTGACCATGCGCCAGCGCCTCGGCGGCATCGAGGGCCGGCGCGTGGTGATCGTCGGCGACATCCTGCACAGCCGGGTCGCCCGGTCCAACGTCATGCTGCTGGCCACCCTGGGCGCCGAGGTGGTGCTGGTCGCGCCGCCGACGCTGTTGCCGGTCGGGGTCGACGGCTGGCCGGCCACCGTCTCCTACGACTTCGACGCCGAGCTGCCCGCGGCGGACGCGGTGCTGATGCTGCGGGTGCAGGCCGAGCGGATGAACGGCGGGTTCTTCCCGTCGGTGCGCGAATACTCGGTGCGCTACGGGCTGTCCGAGCGGCGCCAGGCGATGCTGCCCGGTCACGCCGTGGTGCTGCATCCGGGGCCGATGGTGCGCGGCATGGAGATCTCGTCGTCGGTAGCCGACTCGTCGCAATCCGCGGTGCTGCAACAGGTTTCGAACGGAGTGCACGTCCGGATGGCGGTGCTGTTCCATGTTCTGGTTGGGGCTGAGTCGGCCGGTAAAGAGGGGGCGGCATGAGCGTGCTGATCCGAGGCGTGCGTCCCTACGGCGAGGGCGACCGGGTCGATGTCCTGGTCGACGACGGCCAGATCACGGAAATGGGCCCGGGCCTTGCCATCCCGGACACCGCCGATGTCATCGACGCCACCGGGCAAGTCCTGCTGCCCGGGTTCGTCGATCTGCACACCCATCTGCGCGAGCCCGGCCGCGAGTACGCGGAGGACATCGAAACCGGTTCGGCGGCGGCGGCTTTGGGTGGCTACACGGCGGTGTTCGCGATGGCCAACACCACCCCGGTCGCCGACAGCCCGGTGGTCACCGACCACGTGTGGCACCGCGGGCAACAGGTCGGCCTGGTCGACGTGCACCCCGTCGGCGCCGTCACGGTCGGGCTGGCCGGGGCCGAGCTGACCGAGATGGGCATGATGGCCGCCGGCGCCGCGCAGGTGAAGATGTTCTCCGACGACGGGGTGTGCGTGCACGACCCGCTGATCATGCGCCGCGCGCTGGAGTACGCCACCGGCCTGGGGGTGCTGATCGCCCAGCACGCCGAGGAGCCGCGGCTGACCGTCGGCGCCGTCGCCCACGAGGGACCGACGGCCGCCCGGCTGGGGCTCGCGGGGTGGCCGCGGGCCGCCGAGGAATCGATCGTGGCCCGCGACGCGCTGCTGGCCCGCGACGCCGGCGCCCGGGTGCACATCTGCCACGCCTCCACCGCGGGCACCGTCGAGATCCTGAAATGGGCCAAGGAGCAAGGCATTTCGATCACCGCGGAGGTCACCCCGCACCACCTGCTGCTCGACGACACCCGGCTGGTCAGCTACGCCGGGGTGAACCGGGTGAACCCGCCGCTGCGGGAGGCCGCCGACGCGGTTGCGCTGCGTCAGGCGCTGGCCGACGGGGTAATCGACTGCGTGGCCACCGACCATGCCCCGCACGCCGAGCACGAAAAGTGCGTCGAGTTCTCGGCGGCGCGCCCCGGCATGCTGGGGTTGCAGACCGCGCTGTCGGTGGTGGTGCAGACGATGGTGGCGCCCGGGCTGCTGACCTGGCGCGACGTGGCGCGGGTGATGAGTGAGAATCCGGCCCGAATCGTCGGGCTGCCCGATCACGGCCGCCCGCTGGAGGTGGGGGAGCCGGCGAACCTGACCGTGGTGGATCCGGACGCGACGTGGACGGTCGCCGGGCCGGACCTGGCCAGCCGGTCGAACAACACGCCCTACGAGTCGATGACCCTGCCCGCCACCGTGACCGCCACCCTGCTGCGCGGGCGGGTCACCGCCCGGGACGGGAAGAGCCCGGCATGAATTCAGGCACGCTGGTGGGGTCGCTGATCTTCGCGGCCGTGCTGGTGGTGGTGATCGCCGTGCTCATCCAGCTGATGATGCGCGGCTGGCAGCGCCGCGCGCGGCGGCAGACGGAGCTGATCGGCGACCTGCCCGACGTGCCCGACAAGGTGGGCACCGCCAGCATCACCACCCGCGGGTTGTACTGCGGCTGCACCATGGCGCCGGCGTGGAACGAGCGCATCACGGCCGGCGACCTGGGCTACCGCAGCAAGGCGGTGCTGACGCACTACCCCGAGGGGATCCTGCTGGAACGCGTTCGGGCCAAACCGATTTGGATCCCCCGGGAATCGATCACGGCCATCCGCATGGAGCGCGGCATGGCCGGCAAGGTGGTGGCCCGCGTCGGCATCCTGGCGATCCGCTGGCGGCTGCCGTCGGGTCCCGAGATCGACATCGGGTTCCGGGCCGACCACCGCGACGAGTACGACGCCTGGCTGAAGGAGGACGGCGCTGATGGGTAAGGCCGTACTGGTACTCGAGGACGGCCGCGTCTTCACCGGAACGCCGTTCGGCAAGGTCGGCCAAACGCTCGGGGAGGCCGTCTTTTCCACCGGCATGTCCGGCTATCAGGAGACGCTGACCGACCCCAGCTACCACCGCCAGATCGTGGTCGCCACCGCACCGCAGATCGGCAACACCGGCTGGAACGACGAGGACGCCGAGAGCCGCGGCGACAAGATCTGGGTCGCCGGGTACGCGGTGCGCGACCCGTCGCCGCGCGCCTCCAACTGGCGCGCCACCGGCACGCTGGAGGACGAGCTGGTCCGCCAGGGCATCGTCGGGATCGCCGGGATCGACACCCGGGCGGTGGTGCGGCACCTGCGCAGCCGCGGCTCGATGAAGGCCGGGGTGTTCTCCGGCGAGTCGCTGGCCGAGCCGGACGAGCTGGTCGAGCGGGTGCGGGGCCAGCAGTCGATGCTGGGCGCCGACCTGGCCGGCGAGGTCAGCACCGGGGGCACCTACGTCGTGGAACCCGAAGGGCCGCAGCGTTTTACCGTGGCCGCCCTTGACCTCGGGATCAAGACCAACACCCCGCGGAATTTCGCCCGCCGGGGCGTCCGCAGCCACGTGCTGCCGTCGTCGGCGACCTTCGAGCAGATCGCCGACATCAAGCCCGACGGGGTGTTCCTGTCCAACGGCCCCGGTGACCCCGCGACCGCCGACCACGTCGTCGCGCTCACCCGCGAGGTGCTGGGCGCCGGAATCCCGTTGTTCGGCATCTGTTTCGGCAATCAGATCCTCGGCCGGGCGCTGGGACTGTCCACCTACAAGATGGTCTTCGGCCACCGCGGCATCAACATCCCGGTCATCGACCACGCGACCGGCCGGGTCGCGGTGACCGCGCAGAACCACGGCTTCGCGCTGGAAGGCGAGGCCGGCCAGTCCTTCGACACGCCCTTCGGCCCGGCCGTCGTCAGCCACACCTGCGCCAACGACGGGACGGTCGAGGGCGTCAAACTCGCTGACGGGCGGGCGTTTTCGGTGCAGTACCACCCGGAGGCCGCGGCCGGCCCGCACGACGCGGAATACCTGTTCGACCAATTCATCGAGCTGATGGCAGGGGAGGGCCGCTAGTGCCACGTCGCACCGACCTCAACCACGTGCTGGTGATCGGCTCCGGGCCGATCGTCATCGGGCAGGCCGCCGAGTTCGACTACTCCGGCACCCAGGCCTGCCGGGTGCTGCGCGCCGAGGGGCTGCAGGTCAGCCTGATCAACTCCAACCCGGCCACCATCATGACCGACCCCGAATACGCCGATCACACCTACGTCGAGCCCATTACCCCGGCGTTCGTCGAGCGGGTGATCGCCCAGCAGGCCGAGCGCGGCAACAAGATCGACGCGCTGCTGGCCACGCTGGGCGGGCAGACGGCGCTCAACACCGCGGTCGCGCTGTACGAGAACGGTGCGCTGGAACGGTACGGCGTCGAGCTGATCGGCGCCGATTTCGACGCCATCCAGCGCGGCGAGGACCGGCAGCGGTTCAAGGACATCGTCGCCAAGGTCGGCGGCGAATCCGCCCGCAGCCGAGTGTGTTTCACCATGGACGAGGTCCGCGAAACGGTCGCCGAGCTCGGCCTGCCCGTGGTCGTGCGGCCCAGCTTCACCATGGGCGGGCTGGGCTCGGGGATGGCCGACTCGGCCGAAGCCGTCGAGCGGATGGCCGGCGCCGGGCTGGCCGCCTCGCCCAGCGCCAACGTGCTCATCGAGGAATCGATCTTCGGGTGGAAGGAATTCGAGCTCGAGCTGATGCGCGACGGCCACGACAACGTGGTGGTGGTGTGCAGCATCGAAAACGTCGACCCGATGGGCGTGCACACCGGCGACTCGGTCACCGTCGCGCCGGCCATGACGCTCACCGACCGGGAGTACCAGCGGATGCGCGACCTGGGCATCGCGATCCTGCGGGAGGTCGGCGTGGACACCGGCGGCTGCAACATCCAGTTCGCGGTCAACCCCGTGGACGGCCGGCTGATCGTCGTCGAGATGAACCCGCGGGTGTCCCGGTCGAGCGCGTTGGCGTCCAAGGCCACCGGCTTCCCGATCGCCAAGATCGCCGCCAAGCTGGCCATCGGCTACACCCTGGACGAGATCGTCAACGACATCACCAAGGAGACGCCGGCCTGCTTCGAGCCGACGCTGGACTACGTCGTGGTCAAGGCGCCCCGGTTCGCGTTCGAGAAATTCCCCGGCGCCGACCCGGCGCTGACCACCACGATGAAGTCCGTCGGCGAGGCGATGTCGTTGGGCCGCAACTTCGTCGAGGCGCTCGGCAAGGTGATGCGGTCGCTGGAGACCGGGCGGGCCGGCTTCTGGACGAACCCGGACCCGGAGGGGCCGGAAAAGGGAGTCGACGAGGTCCTGACCCGGCTGCAGACCCCCACCGAAGGCCGGCTCTACGACATCGAACTGGCGTTGCGGCTGGGCGCCTCGATCGAGCGGGTCGCGCAGGCGAGCGGCGTGGACCCGTGGTTCGTCGCGCAGATCGGCGAGCTGGTCGCGCTGCGCGCCAAGGTCTGCGCCGCTCCCGTCCTCGAAGCCGACCTGCTGCGCCAGGCCAAGCACTACGGCCTCTCGGACCGCCAGATCGCCGCCCTGCGACCGGAATTGGCGGGGGAGGACGGGGTGCGCTCGCTGCGCGAGCGCCTCGGCATCCACCCCGTGTACAAGACGGTGGACACCTGCGCGGCGGAGTTCGAGGCCAAGACCCCGTATCACTACAGCAGCTATGAGCTGGACCCCGCCGCCGAGACCGAGGTGGCGCCGCAGGCCGAGCGGCCCAAGGTGTTGATCCTGGGTTCCGGGCCGAACCGGATCGGCCAGGGCATCGAATTCGACTACAGCTGCGTGCACGCGGCAACGACGTTGAGCCAGGCCGGTTTCGAGACCGTGATGGTCAACTGCAACCCGGAGACGGTGTCCACCGACTACGACACCGCCGACCGGCTCTACTTCGAGCCGCTGACCTTCGAGGACGTGCTGGAGGTGTTCCGCGCGGAAACGCAGTCGGGCTCCGGCGGCCCCGGGGTGGCGGGGGTCATCGTGCAGCTCGGCGGCCAGACGCCGCTCGGGCTGGCGCAGCGGCTCTTCGACGCCGGGGTTCCGATCGTGGGCACCCCGCCGGAGGCGATCGACCTGGCCGAAGACCGCGGCGCCTTCGGCGACGTGCTGGCCACCGCGGGGCTGCCCGCGCCGAAGTACGGCATGGCAACGACTTTCGCCCAGGCCCGCCGGATCGCCGACGAGATCGGCTATCCGGTGCTGGTGCGGCCGTCCTACGTGCTGGGCGGTCGCGGCATGGAGATCGTCTACGACGAGGCGACGCTGGAGGGCTACATCACCCGCGCCACCGCGCTGTCGCCCGAACACCCGGTGCTCGTCGACCGCTTCCTCGAGGACGCGGTGGAGATCGACGTCGACGCGCTGTGCGACGGGGCCGAGGTCTACATCGGCGGCATCATGGAGCACATCGAGGAGGCCGGCATCCACTCCGGCGACTCGGCCTGCGCGCTGCCGCCGGTCACCCTGGGCCGCAGCGACATCGAAAAGGTGCGCCGCGCCACCGAGGCCATCGCCCACGGCATCGGCGTCGTCGGTCTGCTCAACGTGCAGTACGCGCTCAAGGACGACGTGCTGTACGTCCTGGAGGCCAACCCGCGGGCCAGCCGCACGGTGCCGTTCGTGTCGAAGGCGACCGCGATCCCGCTGGCGAAGGCGTGCGCGCGGATCATGTTGGGCGCCACCATCTCCCAGCTCCGCGGCGAGGGCATGCTGGCGGCCGCCGGGGACGGCGCGCATGCGCCGCCGCAGGCCCCGATCGCGGTCAAGGAGGCCGTGCTGCCGTTTCACCGCTTCCGCCGCGTCGACGGGGCCGCCATCGACTCGCTGCTCGGCCCGGAGATGAAGTCGACGGGCGAGGTGATGGGCATCGACCGCGACTTCGGCACCGCCTTCGCCAAGAGCCAAACCGCCGCCTACGGCTCGCTGCCGGCCGACGGGACGGTATTCGTGTCGGTGGCGAACCGGGACAAGCGGTCACTGGTGTTCCCGGTCAAGCGGCTGGCCGACCTCGGCTTCCGGGTGCTGGCCACCGAGGGCACCGCGGAGATGTTGCGCCGCAACGGGATTCCCTGCGACGAGGTTCGCAAGCACTTCGAGCCGCCGCAGGACGGCCGCCCCGCGATGTCCGCGGTCGACGCGATCAAGGCCGGCGAGGTCGACATGGTGATCAACACACCGTTCGGCAACTCCGGCCCCCGCATCGACGGCTACGAGATCCGTTCGGCCGCGGTGTCGGTCAACATTCCGTGCGTCACGACGGTGCAGGGCGCCTCGGCCGCGGTGCAGGGCATCGAGGCGGGGATCCGCGGCGACATCGGCGTGCGGTCGCTGCAGGAGCTGCACAGCGCCATTGGTGCGCAAGGCGCCGGGGCCATTGGTGCGCAAGGCGCCGGGGCCATTGGTGCGCAAGGCGCCGGGGCCGGCCCGCAATGACCGGTTTCGGCGCCCGGCTGGCCGCGGCGAAGCTGAGCCGGGGGCCGCTGTGCCTGGGCATCGACCCGCACCCCGAGCTGCTGCGGGCGTGGGACCTGCCGGCCACCGCCGACGGGCTGGCCGCCTTCTGCGACATCTGCGTCGAGGCGTTCGCCGGGTTCGCCGTCGTCAAGCCGCAGGTGGCGTTCTTCGAGACGTACGGCGCCGCCGGATACGCGGTGCTGGAACGCACCATCGCCGCGCTGCGTTCGGCCGGGGTGCTGGTGCTGGCCGACGCCAAGCGAGGCGACATCGGCACCACCATGGCGGCCTACGCCGCGGCATGGGCCGGCGACTCGCCGCTGGCCGCCGACGCGGTGACCGCCTCGCCGTATCTCGGGTTCGGTTCGCTGCGGCCGCTGCTGGAGGCGGCCCTCGCCACCGACCGCGGCGTGTTCGTGCTGGCGGCGACGTCCAACCCGGAGGGCGGCACGGTGCAGCGCGCGACGTTCGACGGCCGGACGGTGGCCCAGCTGATCGTCGACCAGGCGGCGGTCGTCAACCGGTCCGCCACCGGCTCCGAGCCCGGATACGTGGGCGTGGTCCTCGGCGCGACGGTGTTCGAGGCGCCCGACGTCAGCGAGCTGGGCGGGCCGGTGCTGGTGCCCGGCGTCGGCGTGCAGGGCGGCCGCCCCGGGGCGCTGAGCGGCCTGGGTGGGGCCGCGCCGGGCCAGCTGCTGCCCGCGGTCGCCCGCGAGGTGCTGCGGGCCGGACCGGACGTGTCCGACCTGCGGGCGGCCGGCGAACGGATGCGGGACGCCGTCGCGTATCTGGGAGTCCGCTAGGCCGCGGTCGTGTGAACTCGTGGCTTTCCGTGCGAGCTCATGGCGGGGATGCCGGCCGTTTCTGCACCGTCAGCGCACGCCCGAAGCCGTGAGCGCACACGCCGGAGGCCAAAGTCAGTCGGAGGCGACGGCCGTGCTGGGTCGCGCGGTCTCCACGATCACGGTGGTGGCCTTGACGACGGCCACGGCCACGCTGCCGGGCTGCAGGTTCAGCTCCTCGGCGGCGGCGGTGCTCATCAGCGAGACGACCGTGTGGGGGCCGCACTGCATCTCGACCTGGGTCATCACCTTGTCGCTGACCACCCGGGTCACCAGGCCGACGAACCGGTTGCGGGCCGAGCTGCCGATGCTGAGGGGATCCGGCGGCGGGGTGGGCGCGTTGGAGCGCGAAAACTCGGCCAGATCCTCGCTGGCGATGACCTTCCGGCCGGCGGCGTCGTGGCTCACCGACAGCGTGCCCTGGTTGATCCACCGCCGGACGGTGTCGTCGCTGACTCCGAGCAGTTCGGCCGCCTGACGGATGCGCAGGTTCGGCACGGCTCGATCGTAACTGATGTCTGGCTGGGCATTCGCTGAAACATCGCCGCGCGCGGGCCGCCGACCTGCCGCTTGTCGGCGGGGGCGACACGCGCGACACGCCACGGAAAAATGCGTGATCCGCCGCACCCCCAGTTGGGGCCGTCCGGCGCGGTCATCCGCGGCGGTCGCCGCCGGGCCGCGCGACCTCCACCCGACTGCCTGAAACCACAGCTCAAACACCGTTTTCGGGTGGATCGGGAGGGCGATTTCGCGCCGGAAATGCCGCCCCTTGCGGCCCGTCTTTGCGGCCCCGCCGGGAGCTCCCGCGGGGCTGGCCCGCGGGGTCCACGCTGCACATTTGCACAATTAACCAGGGGGGCGGGTTAGATTTCGTCAGGAAGGCTGAGTACGGTCATCTCCGCTGGCTGAAGTACCCGGCAGAGACAAACGAGATCGATTACCGATTGATCAGATACGGAGGAATCGTGGCCCTTCCCCAGTTGACCGACGAGCAGCGCGCGGCCGCTTTGGAGAAGGCGGCTGCCGCTCGTCGCGCGCGAGCAGAGCTCAAAGACCGCCTCAAGCGCGGCGGCACCAACCTCACCCAGGTGCTCAAGGACGCCGAGAGCGACGAAGTACTGGGCAAGATGAAGGTGTCTGCCCTGCTCGAGGCGTTGCCGAAGGTGGGCAAGGTCAAGGCGCAGGAAATCATGACCGAGCTGGAGATCGCCCCCACCCGCCGCCTGCGCGGCCTCGGCGACCGGCAGCGCAAGGCCCTGCTGGAAAAGTTCGGCTCCGCCTAACCAAAGCAGCGACGATGCAGGCCGAACGGCCTGTGGGGGCACCGACCCAAGGGCGCCAGTGAGCGCCGGCGAGGGGCCGGACGTCGCGCAGGGGGCACGCCCCGAGCCGACCGGCAAGGGGCGTGTGGTCGTGCTGTCCGGTCCCTCCGCGGTCGGCAAGTCAACCGTGGTGCGGTGTCTGCGCGAGCGGATCCCCAATCTGCAGTTCAGCGTGTCGGCCACCACCCGGGCGCCGCGCCCCGGCGAGGTCGACGGCGTCGACTACCACTTCGTCACCCCCGCCCGCTTCCAGCAGCTGATCGACGGCGGCGCCCTGCTGGAGTGGGCGGAGATCCACGGCGGGCTGCACCGATCGGGCACGCTGGCCGAGCCGGTGCGGGCCGCCACCGAGGCCGGGCTCCCGGTGCTCATCGAGGTCGATCTGGCCGGCGCCAGGGCGGTCAAGAAGGCGATGCCCGAGGCCACCACGGTGTTTCTCGCCCCACCCAGCTGGGAGGACCTGCAGGCCAGGCTGGTCGGGCGCGGCACCGAGACACCCGAGGCCATCCGCCGCCGCCTGGACACCGCCCGCGTCGAAATGGCGGCCCAGGACGACTTCGACGAGGTGGTGGTCAACAGTCGATTGGAGTCTGCGTGCGCCGAATTGGTATCCTTGCTGGTGGGAACTGCGCCGGGCACGGCTCAAACAGCGAGGACAGACATCGGCCAGGCCGCAGCCACACCAGATTCCATCGACTCCAATCCGCCAGGAGATAGACCTACGTGAGCATTCCTCAGTCCGACGCGTCGCTGACCGCCGTGGACCAGTTCGATCCGTCGGCAGGCGGACAGAGCGCCTACGACACCCCGCTGGGCATCACCAACCCGCCCATCGACGAGCTGCTGGACCGCGTGTCCAGCAAGTACGCCCTGGTGATCTACGCGGCCAAGCGGGCCCGGCAGATCAACGATTACTACAACCAGCTCGGCGAGGGCATCCTCGAATACGTCGGCCCGCTCGTCGAGCCCGGGCTGCAGGAAAAGCCGCTGTCCATCGCGCTGCGCGAGATCCACGCCGACCTTCTCGAACACACCGAGGGCGAGTAACAGGCGGGCCGGGCGCGCTGTGGACCGCGAGCGGATCGCCAAACAGGTCATAGTCGGCGTCTCCGGGGGCATCGCCGCCTACAAGGCGTGCACCGTCGTTCGCCAGCTCGCCGAGGCCGGCCATGACGTCCGCGTCATCCCCACCGAGTCCGCGCTGCGCTTCGTGGGCGCCGCCACCTTCGAGGCGCTGTCGGGCCAGCCGGTGCGCACCGGCGTCTTCGACGACGTTCCGGAGGTGCCGCACGTCCAGCTCGGCAAGCAGGCCGATCTGGTGGTGGTGGCGCCGGCCACCGCCGACCTGCTGGCCCGGGCCGTTGCCGGCCGCGCCGACGACCTGCTGACCGCCACGCTGCTGACCGCCCGCTGTCCCGTGCTGTTCGCGCCGGCGATGCACACCGAGATGTGGTTGCACCCGGCCACCGCCGACAACGTGGCCACGCTGCGCCGCCGCGGCGCGGTGGTGCTGGAACCCGCCCACGGCCGGCTCACCGGCGCCGACAGCGGGGCGGGACGGCTGCCCGAGGCCGAGGAGATCACCACCCTGGCCCAGCTGCTGCTGGAGCGCCACGACGCGCTGCCCTACGACCTCGCCGGCCGCCGGGTGCTGGTCACCGCCGGTGGCACCCGCGAACCGATCGATCCGGTGCGCTTCATCGGTAACCGCAGCTCCGGCAAGCAGGGCTATGCGGTGGCGCGGGTCGCCGCCCAGCGCGGCGCCGAGGTCACCCTGATCGCCGGGCACACCGCCGGCCTGATCGACCCCGCCGGCGTCAACGTGGTGCAGGTCAGCTCCGCGCAGCAACTGGGCGAGGCGGTGTCCAAGCACGCGCCCGAGGCCGACGTGCTGGTGATGGCGGCCGCGGTCGCCGACTTCCGGCCCGCGCAGGTCGCCGCCGCCAAGATCAAGAAGCGCGCCGAAGAGGACACCGCGGCGCCGACGATCGAATTGGTGCGCAACGACGACGTGCTGGCCGGCGCGGTGCGGGCGCGCTCGCACGGGCAGCTGCCCAACATGCGCGCCATCGTGGGTTTTGCCGCCGAGACCGGCGACGCCAACGGCGACGTGCTGTTCCACGCCCGGGAAAAGCTGCGGCGCAAGGGATGTGACCTGTTGGTGGTCAACGCCGTCGGCGACAACAAGGCGTTCGAGGTGGACAGCAACGACGGCTGGCTGCTGGCTTCCGACGGCACCGAGTCGGCGCTCCCGCACGGCTCCAAGACGCTGATGGCCAGCCGTATCGTGGATGCGATCGTGGCGTTTCTGCACGGCCACAGCGGGTAACGGGGTTTACTTCCCTACGGCGCCCGCCCGGGTGCCGGCTGACGCCAAACGATATTATTCGACTAACTAACTATTGGAAGGATAGGGACTGTGAGTGAAAAGGGTCGGCTGTTTACCAGTGAGTCGGTGACTGAGGGGCATCCCGACAAGATCTGTGACGCGATCAGCGACTCGGTCCTTGATGCGTTGCTGGCGGAGGACCCCCGCTCACGGGTTGCGGTCGAGACGCTGGTGACCACCGGGCAGGTGCATGTGGTGGGCGAGGTGACGACGACGGCCAAGGCTGCGTTCGCCGACATCACCAACACGGTGCGCGCGCGCATCCTCGACATCGGTTATGACTCGTCGGACAAGGGCTTTGACGGGGCGTCGTGTGGGGTGAACATCGGCATCGGGGCGCAGTCGCCCGACATCGCCCAGGGGGTGGACAGCGCCCATGAGGTCCGTGTCGAGGGCGCGGCGGACCCGCTGGACTCCCAGGGCGCTGGTGATCAGGGGCTGATGTTCGGTTATGCGATCAACGACACCCCGGAGTTGATGCCGCTGCCGATCGCGCTGGCGCATCGGCTGTCGCGCAAGCTGACCGAGGTCCGCAAGAACGGGACGCTGGATTACCTGCGCCCGGACGGCAAGACCCAGGTCACCATCGCCTATGAGGATGATGTGCCGGTGCGGCTGGACACCGTGGTGGTCTCCACCCAGCACGCCGAGGGCATCGATCTGGAGAAGACGCTGGACCCCGACATCCGCAAGCACGTGCTCACGACCGTGCTGGCCGAGTTGGGCCACCCGACGTTGGATTCCTCGGCGACCCGGGTGCTGGTCAACCCGACCGGCAAGTTCGTGCTGGGTGGCCCGATGGGTGATGCGGGGCTGACCGGGCGCAAGATCATCGTGGACACCTATGGCGGCTGGGCCCGCCACGGCGGCGGGGCGTTTTCGGGTAAGGATCCCTCCAAGGTGGACCGCTCGGCGGCCTACGCGATGCGCTGGGTGGCCAAGAACATCGTCGCCGCCGGGCTGGCGGAGCGGGTCGAGGTGCAGGTGGCCTATGCCATCGGCAAGGCCGCCCCGGTCGGGCTGTTCATCGAGACGTTCGGCACCGCCACCGTCGACCCGGTCAAGATCGAAAAGATCGTTCCCGAGGTGTTCGACCTGCGCCCCGGCGCGATCATCCGCGACCTGGACCTGCTGCGCCCGATCTACGCCCAGACCGCCGCCTACGGCCACTTCGGACGCACCGACATCGAGCTGCCCTGGGAACAGCTCAACATGGTCGACGAGCTCAAACGGGCGGTTTAAGCCAGCCCGAGGCGCCGGTGCCGGAGTTGGCGAATCCCGAGTTGCCCTGGTCGAAGGGGTAGCCGCCGCCGGAGTTGAAGAACCCGGTGTTGTTGCCGACGCCCGAGTTGAACCAGCCGGTGTTGCCGCCGACGAAAGAGTCGGTGTTCCAGAAGCCGGTGTTGTTGCCGCCGTAGCCGGAGTTGTAGACGCCCGTGTTGTAGTCGCCGGGTCCGGAGTTGCCGAAGCCAGTGTTGTACTTGCCGCCGTCGGAGTTGGCGAAGCCGACCGAGAACTGGCCGCCGCCGGAGTTGAAGGCGCCCGTGTCGTTGTTGCCGGCGCCGGTGTTCATGAAGCCGGAGTTGAAGCCCCCGGCCGCCGAGTTGTAGAAGCCCGAGTTGCCGTCGCTGCTGTTGTAAAACCCGGAGTTGCCGGTGCCGGTGTTGCCGAAGCCCGAGTTGGCGACGGCCTGGGTGAACGGGCTGCCCGCACCGGTGTTGAGGCCGCCCGCGTTGAAGAGGCCGGTGTTGGTGTCGCCCGCGTTGAAGAATCCGGTGTTGGTGTTGCCCCCGTTGAAGGATCCGGTGTTGCTGCAACCCCCGTTGGAGTCGCCCATGTTCTCGTCGCCCCCGTTGAAGCTGCCCACGTTGAACGCGCCCGAGTTGCCGACGCCGATGTTGTTGTAGCCGCCGTTGAGGTGGCCGATGTTGCCCGACGAGCCGTTGAAGGCGCCGATGTTGTTGTCGCCGCCGTTCCACGAGCCCACGTTGCTGAAGCCGGGGTCGCCCATGCCGACGTTCTGGTAGCCGGCGTTGAACGAGCCGACGTTGGAATACCCGGCATTCCACAGCCCGGTGTTGATGTCGCCCGTGTTGCCGATGCCGGTGTTGGTGTTGCCCGAATTGAACGCGCCCCAGTTGTGGGCGCCGCTGTTGAACACACCGGAGTTGCCGGTGCCGGAGTTGAACAGGCCGGTGTTGCCGGTGCCGGAGTTGAACAGGCCGGTGTTGCCACTGCCGGAGTTCAGCCCGCCGAGCGCGAACTGACCCGTGGCGGTGTCGTAATACGTTCCGCCGACGCCGATTTCGTTGTCGCCGGTCAGGCCGAAGCCGATGTTGTTGTTGCCGGTGTTGCCCAGCCCGATGTTGTGGTTGCCGTTGTTGCCCCAGCCCACGTTGCCGACGCTGCCGTTGGCGTTGAGCCCGCCGATGCCGACCAGGTTGTCGCCCTTGAGCCCGATGCCGATGTCGTGGCTGCCGCTGTTGCCGATGCCCAGGTTGTTGTTGCCCAGGTTCGCGAGGCCCACGTTGGAGTTGCCGCTGTTGGCGGCGCCCTGGTTGTAGCTGCCGAGGTTGCCGGCGCCCACGTTGGCGTTGCCGAGGTTGCCGCCGCCCATGTTGGCGTTGCCGTCGTTACCGAGACCCACGTTGGCGGTGCCGGTGTTGCCGCTGCCGGCGTTGCTGTAGCCGATGTTGCCGGCGCCGACGTTCCCGTTGCCGATGTTCCCGTTGCCGATGTTGGTGTAGCCGGCGTTGCCGCTGCCGAGGTTGGTGTTGCCGCTGTTGCCGCCGCCGATGTTGCCGTTGCCGATGTTGCCCAGACCCAGGTCGGCGACGCCGTCGTTGCCGACCGTCAGCGCGTTGTTCGCCTCGGCGCCGGCGTACGAGGCCGCGCCGGCCGACAGGTTCTGCACCAGCCCCTGGTGAAACCCCGCCAGCTGGGCGCTGATGGCCTGGTAGGCCTGGCCGTGGCTGGAGAACAGCGCCGCGACCGCCCCGGACACCTGGTCGGCGCCGGCGGCCAGCACCTGCGTGGTCCGGGCGGCCGCCGCCGCGGTGGCCGAGTCGATCGTCGATCCGATGCCGGCCAACTGCGTTGCCGCCGTCCGCACCTGCTCTGGCATGGCGAACACAAACGACATCGTCGGTCTCCCTTTCCGTCGACCCCCGCTTGCAGAGCATCGGTCAGAGCCGGAAAAGCGTTACGCAAGCGCCGCCGACGGGCTCAGGCGGACTCAGGCGGGTCGTCGCGGCGCCGGGTGGTCGGCCTCCAGCGCGGGCAGCCCGTCGATGCTGCGCCGGTTGCGCTCGACGAGCCGGGTGAAGGCGTCATCGGACGCCTTGGCGTGATGCGCGTCGAGGACGGGGCGCTCGTCGACGAGCTCGTAGTAGGGCACCGCGAATCCGCAGGCGTCGGCGATTCGTTCGAGCTCGACGACGATGACGGCCCGGACGCCGTCGTGCGTGCCGCCGAAACGCGTGAGCAGACCGGGGAATTCGGCGTCGTCCGGGCGCACCACGCGCCCGTTGCCGAACAGCCGCAGGATGCGCGAGTTGCGGTTGAACGAGCAGAACATGATCGTGATTCGGCCGTTGTCACGCAGGTGCGCGATCGTTTCGACGCCGCTGCCGAACAGATCGAGATACGCGACGGTGTGCTCGTCGAGCACCGCGAAGGTGTCCCGGTAGCCCTTGGGGGAGAGATTGATTCGGCCGCCCTCGGCGGGTGCGGTGGCGACGAAGAAGACGGCCTGATCGCCGATGAACTGCGTCAGCGACTCGTCAAGACCCGAAAACTCCTTGGCCACGCCTGAAAGCGTAGCGCCGGGCGGGGACAGCCATCGCCGGGCTTGAGTGCGGCCCGAGAGATGTCGCCGCCGTAGAAGTCGAGCACCCGCGGGTCCATCACCCGGCGCCACAGCGGCGGGAGCAACGCCAACAGCAGCATGGCGCTGTACCCGCTCGGCAGCTGCGGGGCATCATCGACATGGCGCAGCACCTGGTACGGGCGCAGCGGATTGGCGTGATGATCGGAATGCCGCTGCAGGTGGAAAAGCAGGACGTTGGTGATCACCGAGCTGCTGTTCCAGCTGTGCGCGGGCTGGACCCGTTCGTAGCGGCCGCTGGGCAGTTTTTGGCGCCGCAGCCCGTAGTGCTCCATGTAGTTGACGGTCTCCAGCAGGCAAAAGCCGATGATCGCCTGGCCGATCAGCCACGGCAGGACGACCGGGCCGAACCATACCGAAAGCACGGTGAACAACGCCGCGCTCATCAGCCACGCATTGAGTATCTCGTTGTGCAGCGACCAGCGGGATTTGCCCAGCCCCGCCAGGCGGTCCGCCTCGAGCTGCCAGGCCGAACGGAGGCCGCCGAACACCGAGCGCGGAATGAAGGCGTAGAGGGGCTCGCCCAGGCGCGCGCTGGCCGGGTCCTCGACCGTCGCCACCCGGACGTGGTGCCCGCGGTTGTGCTCGACGTAGAAGTGCCCGTAGCAGGTTTGTGCGAGCGCCACCTTGCTCAGGCGCCGTTCGGCCTGGAGCCGCGTGTGCCCCAGTTCGTGCGCGGCGTTGATGGCCAGGCCGCCGACCAGGCCGACGGTCGCCATCAGGCCGACCTTCTCGGCGAGGCCCATGGCGAGCCAACCGCCGCCGCTCCACACCCAACAGGCGAACACCAGCGACAGGTACTGGTTGGGCAGGTAGAGGTAGGTGGCCCAGCGATAGAAACGGTTCGTTTCCACCCAGGCCAGGACGCTCTCGTCGGGATCGTCGACGACGTCGGGGCCCATCAGGTGGTCCAGGATGGGAATGATCACGAACGCCAGGATGGGAACGCCCCACCAGAAGATGCCGAAACCGGTGTGTTGCGCCCCCGCCCAGCAGGGAAAGACCAGCACCGGGACGGCCGCGGCCAGCAGCCAAAGGTATTTCTTGGGCCTCTTCCAGCGCGCGGCGGAGGCCTCCGGTCGGCGGGTGGCCCCCATGCGCGACAAAAGTGGCACACGCGTCCCATAACATTCTGACGGTCGAATTGACAGCCGGTCACCTGTCATACCTACGCACGATAGCGCACTTAGCATACTTCAGGTATGCTTAAACCGCGGTTAGTTAAATCACAGTCTGCTCGGACTGGAGGCAGGGGAATGGCTTTCTCGCGGAGACGCTTTCTTGGTGCCGCCGCGGGTGTCGCCGCGGGCGCCCTCGGCGCCGGTGTCGTCGACCTGGGACCGCGGCAAGCCGCCGCGACGGCCCTGCGCCCGCACTACCGGGCCATCGTGGTCGGCAGCGGGTACGGCGGCGGGGTGTCGGCGTTGCGGCTCGGCCAGGCCGGCATCGAGACCCTGATCCTGGAAAAGGGCAGGTGGTTCAACAGCGCCGACGCGGACGGAAAGCGCTTTTCGCGGATGGTGCCCGCGGACAACCGCGCCGGATGGTTCACGTCCGTGCCGCCGAGCCTGGTGCCGTCGTATCGCGGCGTGTCGATCACGCAGGTCGCCAAGCACTCGCCGTCCTCCCAGCCGGTCCAGGCCGGGATCTGCGAGCGGGTGGTGCACGGCGCGCACGCGGTGTACCGCGGCACGGCCGTCGGCGGGGGATCGATGGTCAACGCCGCGATCGCCGCCATCCCCACCCCGGATCAGGTCCGGGCCACCTTCCCCGACATCGATCCCGACGCCTTCCTGGGGACCTATGTCGAGCGCGCCAAGTCCATGCTGCGGATCAGCTACCGCGACATGGACTGGTTCGAGAGGACGCCGTGGTTCCAGTACGCGAGGGTGGGCCGGCAGTACGCGGAGGCCGCCGGTTACCGCGTCGACTACAACGGCAGCGCCTACTCGTTCGACTACATGGAACGCGAAGAGGCGGAACTGGTTCCGCGCTCGGCGTTGAACTTCGAACAGCAGTACGGCAACAACTACGGCAGGTTCGGCAGTGTCGACCAGACCTACATCGCGGCGGCGCTGGCGACGGGGAGGGTCACCCTCAAGCCGCTCACCGAGGTGGCCGGCGTCCGGCGCGAGCCCTCGGGCGAGTACGTGGTCTCGACCCTCGAGATCGACCGGTTCGGCAAGGTGGTCGCCCGGGCCGAAATCGGTTGCGACGAGCTGTATCTGGCCGCCGGAGTGCTCGGCACGAACGAGATCCTGCTGCGGGCCCGCGAGACGGGGACGCTGCCCCGCCTGAGCGACGAGGTCGGCCGCGGATACGGCAACAACGGGGACATCATGGTCTCGCACATGCTGCAGCCCAACGACCCGGCGGGCACCCAGCAGTCGCTGATGGGAATGATCAACCTCGACGGCCGGGACGATCCGGACAACCCGGTGTACGCCAGCATGTTCTCGCTGCCCCTCCCGGTGGAGACGCTCGCGCTGGGCTACTACGTCATGGTGCGCACCGGCGACCGCGCGAACATCGTCTACGACCGCACCAAGGACTCGATCGCCATCGACTGGCCGGAGGGCCACACCGAGCACCTGCGCGAGCGGGCGCAGCTCGTCTTCGACCGGGTGACGCAGGCCAACGGCGTGGACTACCGCGACGACCTGTTCGAGGGAACGGCCTTCGCCCCCAACACCGTTCACCCGATGGGCGGCGTGGTCCGGGGCAGCGCCACGGACGGCTACGGTCGGGTCAAGGGCTACGACAAGCTTTACGTCAACGACGCCTCGCTGCTCCCCGGCTACCTGGGTTGCAACCCGTTCATGTCGATCACCGCACTGGCCGAACGCAACATCGAGGGAATCCTGCAGGGGCGCAGCTGAGTTCGATCCCTCAGGCGGTGAAGCGGTAGTCGGCGAGGTCGAACCGCCGACTGCGCCAGTAGGTCTCCAGCGTGGTCGCCGGGCGCAGCGGCACGTCGCCGTTCTTGTCGAAGTAGTAACTGTTGGCCAGCTTGCAGCTGTCCTGCCAGAAAATCTGCCGGTGCCGCTTGCGCATCATCTCGGCGAAGTACCGCTGGTTGGCCTCCGCGGTCACCTCGACGCGGGTCGCGCCGTCGCGGCGGGCCCGCTTGAGGCACCGCACGATGTGGTGCGTCTGCGTCTCGATCAGCGCGAAATACGAAGAGCCGACGTACCCGTACGGACCGAACACGCTGAACATGTTCGGAAACCCGGGGACGCTGACGCCCTCGTAGGCCTGCAGCCGGTGCTCGTCCCAGAACCGGCTCAAGGATCTGCCGCCGCTGCCGGTGACCGCGAACGTGGGGACGTTGTCGGTGTCCATCACCTTGAAGCCGGTCGCCAGCACCAGCACGTCGACCTCGTGGGTTTCCCCGTCCGTGGTGGCCACCGCGGCGGGCGTGATCTTGTCGATCGGCTCGGTGACCAGCCTGACGTTGCCGCGGTTGAAGGTGGCCAGGTAGTCGTTGTGGAAGCCCGGCCGCTTGCAGCCCACCGCGTACCGGGGGGTGAGTTGCTCGCGCACCGCCGGGTCGATGACCTGCTGGCGCAGGTAGCCGAGGCCGGCCGAGCGCATCCGCTTGGCCAGCGGGAATACCGTGAAGTACTGCGCCGCGAGCGGGAAGGTCAGCTCGACGAAGGCCTGGCTGAGCAGCCGCTGCACCACCTTGCCGCCGGGGATCCGCATCGCGAGGCGCACCGGCGCCGGCAGCGGCACGTCGAACTTGGGAAAGCACCAGATCGGGGTGCGCTGAAACACCGTGAGGTGGGAGACGATCGGCGCGATCTCGGGGATGACCTGCACGGCCGAGGCGCCGGTGCCGATGATCGCGACGCGCTTGCCGGTCAGGTCCTGGCCGTGGTCCCACCGCGCGGTGTGCATGGTGGTGCCGGCGAAGGAGTCGACGCCGTCGATGTCGGGCAGCTTCGGCACGGTCAGCACGCCGCTGGCGCTGATGAGAAACCGGGTCGTCACCTCGCCGCCGGGATCGGTCTGCACCCGCCACAGGTGGTGTTCGTCGTCGAACTCGGCGCAGAGCACCTTGGTGTTGAACCGGATCCGCGACCGGATGCCGTACTTGTCGACGCAGTGTTCGGCGTAGGCCTTGAGCTCGCGGCCGGGCGCGTAGGTGCGCGACCAGCGTGGGCTCTGTTCGAAGGAGTACTGGTAGGAAAACGACGGAATGTCCACGGCGATACCGGGATAGGTGTTCCAGTGCCACGTTCCGCCCACCCCGTCACCGGCCTCGAGCACGAGGTAGTTGCACAGCCCTGCCTTGTCGAGCTTGATCGCGGCGCCGATGCCGGAGAATCCCGCGCCGACGATCAGGGTGTCGTAATCGGGGTTCATCGGCGCCTGCTTCCGACGACGTGCACCCCGCGTTTGGGCCGCAGGGTCATGGTCGCCTCGAGTTCGACGGGGTGGTCCGGGGCGAGGTCAAAGGTGAAGCGCTGACTCATGATCGCGGCCATCAGCACCATCTCCATCAGGGCGAAGCTCTGGCCGATGCAGATGCGCCGGCCACCGCCGAACGGCAGGTAGGCCGAGCGCGGACGGTCCTTGTCCGGCGGGCAGAACCGGTGGGGGTCGAAGGTCTCCGGGTCGGGCCACCAGCGCGGGTCGTGGTGGATGTGGTGGATCGGGATCAGGACGGTGGTGCCGCGCCGGATGTGGTGAGCCGCCGACGGACCCCCGATGACATCGTCGTCGATGGCCCGGCGCGAGATGATCCACACCGACGACAGGTAGCGCTGCGACTCCTGCACGCACGCGGTGGTCCACGGCAACCGGCCCAGGTCCTCGGCGCATGCGCGGCGGGTGCCCAGCACGTCGTCGATCTCGGCGAGCATCCGGTCGCGGGCGTCGGGGTGCAGCGCCATCAGGTACCAGAACCAGGACATGGCGTTCGCGGTGGTCTCGTGCCCGGCGAGCATGAACGTCAGTGCCTCGTCGCGGATCCGTTGCCGCGGCCACGTTCCGCCGTCGGCGCGCAGCAACACGTTCAGCAGGTCGGCGGAATCGTTCGGATGGAGCAACCGGTCGTCGATCACCGCGTTGACCGCACGGTCGAGCGTCAGCGTGATGTCCTGCATGTCGCGCAGCGGCGGCGGCAGGCGGACGCCGGAGAACGCGAGCCAGTGCAGCGCGTCGTAGACCGGGGGCGGCATGAGGCCCCACAGCCCCAGTCGCTGCAGCCGCTCCGCGTGGCGCAGCCCGCGCGTCGCCAGGTCGTTCATGCTCTGCACCAGCGGCCCGAAGTCCTGGCTGAACAGGGAATTGGCGACCACGCGCAGGGTCGCCTCGACCATCGTCTCGTGGATGTCGAATCGCCTGCCCGCCTGCACCGCGTCGGTGACGGCCGCGATCGGGTCGATCATCAGGTCGACGATGTCGTTGAGGTGGCGGCGGGCGAAGGTGGGGTTCAGCGTGCCGCGGTGGGCGGCCCACGAGTCGCCCTCGTCGGTGAGCAAATTGATGCCGACGGTGGCGCGGATGGGCTCGTACTCGTTGGACTTGACGTATTTCAGCCGGGCCTCGTGCAGCACGTGATCGACGAAGTCGGGGTGACTGATCGAGACGAAACGCCTGCCGGCGCAGCGGAATCGGGCGATGTCGCTCCCGCGTATCCGGCTCATGAATCCGTCGCCCACATCGAATCCGACGGTGAGGGCCTCGCGCGTCATCGTCCAGGCGCTCAGGTGTCGGGCGGGTCCGGTCAGGGGCGGCTCAGCGGTGAGTGTCGCCATGACTCCACTTTATGGATGACGCCGCAGGCGGTTAATGAGATTATCGGACAAGGAGTTGGGAGTTTAGGACAGCGCATGAGCCACCCACCGACACTGAGCCACCCCGTGCACGCGACCCGGGTGTTGTGCGAGGTGGCCAACGAGCGCGGGGTGCCGACGAACGAGGTGCTGGCGGGCACCGCGATCGGGCCGGCCGACCTCGACGATCCCGACGCCATGGTCAGTGCGCTCGACGAGATCGAGGCGGTGCGCCGGGTGCAGGCCCTGCTTCCCGGCGACGCCGGCATCGGCGTGGATGTGGGCAGCCGGTCCACGCTCACCCACTTGGGGTTGTTCGGGTTTGCGGTGATGTCGTGCGGGACGCTGCGCGAACTGTTTTCCATCGCGATGCGCTATTTCGCGCTGACCACGATGCACATCCATCTCACGCTGTTCGAAACCGCCGACGAGTGCGTCATCGAACTCGACGCCAGCCACCTGCCCGCCGACGTGCGGGGGTTCTTCATCGAACGCGATATCGCCGGGATCATCACGACCACAATGACTTTCGCGCTACCGGTGGCGGAGAAGTACGCCGAGCAGATATCGACGGAGCTGGCGGTCGACGAGGAACTGCTGCGGCCGCTGCTCGACCTCGTGCCGGTCCACGACGTCACGTTCGGCCGGGCGCACAACCGGTTGCACTTCCCCCGCGCCATGTTCGACGAGCCGCTGCCGCAGGCGGACCGGCACACGCTCGAAACGTGCATGGCGCAGTGCGACGTGCTGATGCAGAGCAGCGAGAGCCGCCGCGGCATCACCGCGCTGGTGCGCAGCAAGCTGTTCCGCGATTCCGGAGTGTTCCCGACGCTTCCCGACGTCGCCGGCGAACTCGACATCCATCCGCGCACGCTGCGCCGGCGGCTCGCCGAGGAGGGCACCTCGTTTCGGGCCCTGCTGAACGAGGCGCGCTCCACCGTGGCGGTCAACCTGTTGCGCGATGTCGGGCTGACCGTGGAGGAGGTGTCCACCCGGCTGGGTTACACGGAGGTCTCGACGTTCTCGCACGCGTTCAAGCGCTGGCACGGCGTGGCGCCCAGCGCCTACTCGCGCCGGGGCTAGGCGTGCAGCGCGTTCCGCAGCGCCGCCAGCCCGCGGTTGGTGGCCTCGGCCGCGGCGGGAATCACCAGCGAGAAGCTGGCGTAGCCGTGCACCATGTTCGGCTCGTGGCTCAGCTCGGCGGGCACGCCCGCGGCGTTGAGCAGCTCGGCGTAGCGAGCCCCGTCGTCGCGCAGCGGATCGTGTTCGGCGATTCCGATGAAGGCGGGCGGCAATCCGGACAGGTCGGCCGCGTTGGCGGGGGCCAGGGTGGTCGGCAGGGCCTTCGGGTCGGTGATCTCGATGTCGGGCAGGTACCAGGACAGGAAGGCCTCGATCACGTCGCGATCCAGGATGGGCGCGTAGGCGTTCTCGGTGTGCGACGGCAGCGACAGGTCGGCGGTGACCGTGGGATACCACAACAACTGAAACCTCAGGGCCGGCCCGCCGTTGTCGCGGGCCAGGTGCGCCATGACCGCGGCCAGGTTGCCGCCCGCCGAGTCGCCGGCCACCGCGATCCGCCCCGGGTCGCCGCCCAGCTCGGCGGCGTTGTTTGCGACCCACTGCAGCGCGGCCCAGCAGTCGTTCACCCCGGCCGGGAACGGGTGCTCGGGGGCCAGCCGGTAATCGACGGACACCACGATGGCCTCGGCACCGGCGGCGTGCGCGCGGGCGACGGGGTCGTGGGTCTCCAGGTCGCCGAGCGAGAAGCCGCCGCCGTGGTAGAAGACGACGACGGGCAGCGGCTCGCGATCGCCGGCCGGCCAATAGATCCGCACGGGAATGTCGGTCAGCTCGCCGTGACCGATCGTCCGCTCCTCGGTGCGCAGCTGGGGAAGCAGTTCCGGGGGCACCGCGAGCTGCCGCAGCCTCGAGCGCGCGACCTCCACCCCGTCGGCGGCGTTGAAGGTCATCGGGAACGAATCGAGCAGCATCTTCAGCGTCGGATCGATGCTCGGTCGGGCGAGGCTCGGCTCACTCATCCGTTCACCGTACGCGTCCGGGCAGTCGATGCAGGGCGTTCCGCAGCGCGGCCAGCCCCCGTTCCTGAGCGGCGGTGGCCGCGGGCACCACGCCGGCGTAGCCGAGGTAGCCGTGCACCAGGGTCTCGGCGTTGTGCACCTCGACCGCCACACCCGCGGCGGCCAACAGCTCGCCGTACCGGATCCCGTCGTCGCGCAGCGGGTCGTGCCCGGCGACGCCGATGTAGGCCGCCGGCAGGCCGTCCAGGTTTTCGGCCCGCCCCGGCGCCATGCCCGGCGGCGGGTCCGACGCGTCGACTTCGCCTGCGTACCAACGCGAAAACGCGGCGACGGCGCGCGCGTCGAGGATCGGCGCGGTGGCGTTCTCGGTGAACGACGGCAGCGTCGGATCCCAGAGCGTGGAGGGGTACCACAGCAGCTGGAACGCGATCGGCGATGCGCCCTGATCGCGGGCCCGCTGCGCGGTCGCCGCGGCGATCGTCCCGCCGGCCGAGTCGCCGGCGACCGCGATCCGGGTGGTGTCGGCGCCGAGCTCGGGTCCGTGCTCGATGACCCACAGCGTTGCGGCCCAAGCGTCTTCGACGGCGGCGGGGTAGGGGTGCTCCGGCGCCAACCGGTAGTCGACGGACACCACGACGGCGTCGGCGCCGACGGCATGCTGGCGGGCCGTGCCGTCGTGGGTGTCGAGGTCGCCCACGACGAAGCCGCCGCCGTGGAAGAACAGCACCACCGGCGCACTTGGGCCGGGATCGGCGGAGGGCCAATAGATCCGGATGCCGATGGGGCCGCCCGGACCCGGAATCGCCCGGTCCTCGACCCTGAGCTCCGGGTGCAGCGGGCGCCGGGGCAGGTCGCGGAACCGTTGCCGCGCCGCGTCGACACCATCGTCAACTGATAGCCGGAACGGAACCGCATCCAGTACCTTCTGCAAGATGGGGTCGATACCTGGGTTTTCGTCCGCGGTGTCCAAGCTGGGCATGGAAGTACCGTACGCACCTCGGCTGGTGTCCGGTGCCTGGGTGGTGGCCGGGTGGGCGGGCCTGGGCTACGGCGTGTACCTGACCGTGCTCGCGTTGCGCTCCCCGCCGGGAACGAGTTTGACGGGGCACTGGGTTTTGCAGCCGCCGTTCAAGGCGTCGATGGCCTTGCTGCTGACGGTGGCCGCGGTGGGGCACCCCATCGTCCGCGAACGGCGCTGGCTGATGCCGGCGCTGCTGTTGTCGGCCGTCGGCGACTGGCTGTTGGCCATCCCGTGGTGGACGATGTCCTTCGGGCTGGGACTGGCCGCATTCCTGTTGGCGCACTTGTGTTTCCTGGGGGCACTGGTCCCCCTGGCGCGTGCGACGCGACCGCGCCTGGCCGCCGTCGTGCTGATGTGCCTCGTCTCGATGTCGTTGTTGCTGTGGTTTTGGCCGCACCTGGGCCGCGACAAGCTGACGATTCCGGTGTCGCTCTACATGATCGTGCTGACGGCAATGGTCTGCGCGGCGCTGCTGGCGGACCTGCCGACGATCTGGACCGCGGTGGGGGCGGTGTGTTTCGCGGCGTCGGACGCCATGATCGCGATCGGCCGGTTTGTCCTGTACAACGACGCGCTGGGGGTGCCGGTCTGGTGGTTGTACGCCGCGGCCCAGGTCCTGATCACGGCGGGCTTCTTCTTCGGCCGGGAGGAGCCCGATTACGAGCCGGACTACGAATACGACTATGAGGGCGATTACGAGCCCGACATTGACGAAGGCTAGTTGTCGGTTCCGTTGGCCAGCAAGGTAACTCCCGAGGTCGAGCCGATCGCCCGGGTGCTGCCGATGCTCTCGGTGCCCCACCTGGATCGCGAGTTCGACTACCTGGTGCCGGCCGAGCAATCCGACGACGCCCAGCCGGGCGTGCGGGTGCGGGTGCGGTTCCACGGCCGGCTGGTGGACGCGTTCGTGCTGGAACGCCGCAACGACACCGACCACACCGGCAAGCTCGGCTGGCTGGACCGCGTCGTGTCGGCCGAACCGGTGCTCACCCCGGAGATACGCCGGCTGGTCGACGCGGTGGTGGCGCGCTACGCCGGGACGCGGCCCGACGTGTTGCGGCTGGCGGTGCCGCCCCGGCACGCCCGGGTGGAGCGGGAACCGCCGCGCGCCTTCGCGCTGCCGATCGTCGCGCCCGTCGACCCGTCGGGCTGGGCGGCCTACGGCCGCGGCGGGCAGTTTCTGGCGGCCCTCGCCGAATCGCGCGCGGCCCGGGCCGTCTGGCAGGCGCTGCCGGGTGAACCGTGGGCGGACCGCTTCGCCGAGGCCGCCGCGCAAACCATCCGGACCGGACGGGCGGCCCTGGCGATCGTGCCCGACCAGCGCGACCTGGACACGCTCTGGCGGGCCGCCACGGCCCGGATCGACCAGGACTGCGTGGTGGCGCTGTCGGCGGGGCTGGGCCCGGCCGCCCGCTACCGGCGCTGGCTGGCGGCGCTGCGCGGCACCGCGCGGCTGGTGATCGGCACCCGCAGCGCGGTTTTCGCGCCGCTGTCCGACCTGGGCCTCGTGATGGTGTGGGCCGACGCCGACGACAGCCTCGCCGAGCCGCGCGCGCCGTACCCGCACGCCCGCGAGGTGGCGATGCTGCGGGCGCACCAGGCGCGGTGCGCGGCGTTGATCGGCGGCTTCGCGCGCACCGCCGAGGCCCAGGCGCTGGTGCGCAGCGGATGGGCGCACGACATCGTCGCGGCGCGGCCGGTGGTGCGGTCCCGCACCCCGCGGGTGGTCGCCCTCGACGACAGCGGCTACGCCGAGGAACGCGACCCGGCGGCGCGCACCGCGCGGATTCCGTCCATCGCGCTGCGCGCCGCCCGTTCGTCGCTGCAGGCCGGGGCGCCGGTGCTGGTGCAGGTGCCGCGGCGCGGGTATGTCCCGTCGCTGGCATGCGGGCGCTGCCGCACCATCGCGCGGTGCCGGCATTGCACGGGCCCGCTGTCGTTGCACGAGAGTGGCGCCGTGTGCCGGTGGTGTGGTCGCGCCGAACTGCAATTGCGTTGCGCGCGTTGCGGATCCGAGGCGGTGCGTGCGGTGGTGGTGGGGGCGCGGCGCACCGCCGAGGAGCTCGGTCGCGCCTTCGCGGGTACGCCGGTGATCACCTCGGCGGGTGACGCGATCGTGGGCGAGGTGGCCGCCCGCGCGGCGCTGGTGGTCGCGACCCCGGGCGCCGAACCCCGCGCCGAGGGCGGGTACGGAGCGGCGCTGCTGCTGGACACCTGGGCGCTGCTGGGTCGGCAAGATCTGCGCGCCGCCGAGGACGCCCTGTGGCGCTGGATGAGCGCCGCCGCGCTGGTGCGCGCGCGCGGCGACGGCGGCGTGGTGCTGGTGGTCGCCGAATCCTCCATTCCCACAGTGCAATCGCTGATCCGTTGGGACCCGGTGGGGCATGCGGAGGCCGAACTGACGGCGCGCGCCGAGGTCGGCCTGCCGCCCAGCGTGCACATGGCGGCCATCGACGGGGCCGCCGATGCGGTGGCCGCGCTGCTCGACGAGGCGCGGCTGCCGGATCGGGCCGAGGCGCTGGGTCCGGTGGATCTGCCGCCCGGCGTGCGCCGCCCGCCGGGCACCCCCGCCGGCGTGCCGGTGATCAGGATGCTGGTGCGGGTCCCCCGCGAGCAGGGGCTGGCGCTGGCGGGTTCGCTACGCCGCGGCGTCGGTGTGTTGAGCGCCCGGCAGGACCACGAGCCGGTGCGGGTGCAGATCGACCCGCTGCACGTCGGATAACCATCGCGAGCCGAATTGTTCCCCGCGGCGATAGTATGTGTGGGAAACAATCCCAAATCTCGATATTAGAGGGCTGTTACACCTTCTACTCTTCAGCTCGCTGATGGCCCGAAGGGAAGGCGCGATGGCGGCGGACAACACGACCACGGCCGACGAGTCACTGGATGTGATCACCGATGCGCTGCTGACGGCATCGCGTTTGCTGGTGGCCATCTCGGCCCGCTCGATCGGGCAGGTCGACGAGACCATCACCATTCCGCAGTTCCGGACGCTGGTGATCCTGTCCAACCGGGGCCCGGTCAACCTCGCCACGCTGGCCGGCCTGCTGGGCGTGCAACCCTCGGCCACCGGCCGGATGGTCGACCGGCTGGTCGCGGCCGGACTGATCGACCGGCTCCCGCACCCCACTTCCCGGCGCGAGCTGCTCGCCGCGCTGACCAAGCGCGGGCGCGAGGTTGTCCGCCGGGTCACCGCCTACCGGCGCGCCGAGATCGCCGCCATCGTGGCGAAGATGCCGCCGCCCGAGCGCAGCGGCCTGGTGCGGGCCCTGACGGCGTTCACCGCCGCCGGCGGCGAGCCCGACGTTCACCTGGACGCCGACCTCGACCTGTAGCCGCCGGCGCGGGCCCGGCTCACCGCTTTTCGGCGGTGACCAGCAGGTACTCCCAGCGCATGACGCCGTCGGCCAGGTGTTGGTGGGCCAGTTCGACGAGTTGCGCGTCGAGCTCGGCGGCCAGGATCCGGTTGTGGCCGATGTTCGCGTACGCCTCGATGGTCGGGCCGTAGTGCTCCTTGAAGTAGCCGTGCACGGCCTCGGCGCTGTCGAACCGGTCCACCAGCAGGTCGCCCCGCAGCGTCGTGACGCGGCCGACCCGGTCGCCCAGCAGGCCGGCGACGTAACCCTCGCGTCCCCACAACGCCGCGGGGGCCACCGCCGGCGAGAGGCTCGGACGGTACGGCCGCAGGGTGGCCAGCATCCGGCCGAAGAATCCCTCCGGGGTCCAGCTGATCACGCCGATCGTCCCGCCCGGCCGGCAGACCCGGATCAGCTCGTCGGCCGCGCGCCGGTGGTCCGGTGCGAACTGCACGCCGATCGCCGAGATCACCGCGTCGAACTCGCCGTCGCCGAACGGCAGGGCGTGCGCGTTGGCTTCCCGGTAGTCGAGCAGCAGCCCCTGCGCGGCGGCCCGCGCCTGGGACCGCCGGAGCAACTCGGGGGTGAGGTCGGTGGAGACCACGTCGGCACCGGTCCTGGCGGCGGGCAGCGAGATGTTGCCGGACCCGGCGGCGACGTCGAGGACCCGGACGCCGGGTCCGATGCCCGTCGCCGCCACCAGGACCGGGCCCAGCGGTGCCATCACCTCCTCGGCCATCAGGGCGTAGTCGCCCAGCGCCCACAGCGCGCGGTGCGTGGCCGCGACGTCGTCGGGGATGGTGGTGTCGACAGCGTCGAGTGTCATCAGACCTCCTGGGATGGGAACGGTGTGGCTGCCCGACGTCGTCGTCGTAACCATTGCCGCAAGAAACAATTGCTAAAAGCAATAATATACGGACAAAACTGTATGAAACCTGGGCGTGTCCTGCGGAGATCCGGTGCTTCCTACACTTGTGCCGTGCGCCTCGTCTTCGCCGGCACCCCCGAACCCGCGTTGCCCGCGCTGCGTCGCCTCATCGAGTCGCCCCGGCACGACGTGGTCGCGGTGCTGACCCGCCCCGACGCCGCCTCCGGCCGGCGCGGCAAGCCGGAGCCGTCTGCGGTGGCCCGCGAGGCGCTCGACCGCGGCGTTCCGGTGCTGCGGCCGGCGCGGCCCAACTCGCCGGAGTTCGTCGCCGAACTGTCGGAGTTCGCGCCGGACTGTTGCCCGGTGGTGGCCTACGGCGCGCTGCTGCGCGACGACCTGCTCGCGGTGCCCCCGCACGGCTGGATCAACCTGCATTTCTCGCTGCTGCCCGCCTGGCGCGGCGCGGCGCCGGTGCAGGCCGCCATCGCCGCGGGGGACACCATCACCGGCGCGACCACCTTCCGGATCGAGCCGAGCCTGGACTCCGGACCGGTGTACGGGGTGGTCACCGAGGCGATCGCGCCGACCGACACCGCGGGCGATCTGCTTGGGCGGCTTGCCGTTTCGGGAGCGGCACTGCTGTCGGCCACGCTGGACGGCATCGCCGACGGGACCCTGACGCCGCGCCCGCAGCCGGCCGAGGGGATCAGCGTGGCCCCGAAGGTCAGCGTCGAACACGCCCGGGTGCGCTGGGACCTGCCGGCAGCGGTGGTGGAGCGCCGGATCCGTGCGGTCACACCCAACCCGGGTGCCTGGACCCTGATCGGCGACGTGCGGGTCAAGCTGGGCCCCGTGCAGATCGACGGGGCGCCAATGACGTTGGCGCCCGGCGCCATTCACGCCGACCGCAAGGCCGTCTGGATCGGCACCGGTTCGGAACCGGTGCGGCTGGGCCAGATCCAGCCGCCCGGCAAGAGATTCATGGACGCCGTCGACTGGGCGCGCGGCGCCCGGCTCGACGCCGCCGCGCGGGCGTCATGAGCCCCCCACCGCAGCGGCGGCGCCGGCCGCTGGACCCGGCGCGCGCGGCCGCGTTCGAGGTGCTGCGTGCCGTCAGCGAGCGCGACGCGTACGCGAACCTGGCCCTGCCCGCGCTGCTGCGCCAGCGCGGAATCTCCGGCCGCGACGCCGCTTTCGCCACCGAGCTGACCTACGGCACCTGCCGCACCCGGGGGTTGCTCGACGCGGTCATCAGCGCGGCCGCCGGGCGCCCGCCGGAGGCGATCGACCCGGTGCTGCTCGACCTGCTCCGCCTCGGCGCCTATCAGCTGCTGCGCACCCGCGTCGACGCCCACGCCGCGGTGTCCACCACGGTCGAACAGGCCGGTATCGAATTCGATTCGTCCCGAGCGGGTTTCGTCAACGGCGTGCTGCGCACCATCGCCCGCCGCGACGAGAAATCCTGGGTCGACGAGCTGGCCCCCGACCCGGCGCGTGATCCGATCGGGCACGCCGCGTTCGTGCATGCCCACCCGCGCTGGATCGCCCAGGCCTTCGCCGACGCGCTCGGCGCGGCCGCGGCCGAACTCGACGCCGTCCTGGCCAGCGACGACGAACGGCCCCTGGTGCACCTGGCGGCGCGCCCGGGCGCGCTGACCGCCGCCGGGCTCGCGGATGCGGTGGGTGGCACCGTCGGCCGTTATTCGCCGTACGCGGTGTATCTGCCGGGCGGGGATCCCGGGCGGCTGGCACCCGTGCGCGACGGCTCCGCGCTGGTGCAGGACGAGGGCAGCCAACTGGTCGCCCGCGCGCTGACGCTGGCCCCGGTCGACGGCGACACCGGCCGCTGGCTGGACCTGTGCGCCGGCCCGGGCGGCAAGACCGCGCTGCTGGCCGCGCTCGGCGCGGACTCCGGGGCCCGCGTCACCGCGGTGGAGCCCGCCCCGCGCCGCGCCGACATGGTGGTGGAGAACACCCGCGGCCTGCCCGTCGACGTGCTGCGGGTCGACGGGCGCGAGACCGGCCTCGAGCCGGGCTTCGACCGGGTGCTGCTCGACGCGCCGTGCACCGGGCTGGGGGCGCTGCGGCGCCGGCCGGAGGCCCGGTGGCGGCGCCGGCCGGCCGACGTGCCGCCGCTGGCCAAGCTGCAGCGGGAGCTGCTGGCCGCCGCGATCGCGCTGACCCGGCCCGGGGGCGTGGTGCTGTACGCGACCTGTTCGCCGCATCTCGCGGAAACCGTTGGGGTGGTTGGTGACGCGCTGCGCCGGCAGCCGGTGCAGGCGCTGGACACCCGGCCGCTGTTCGCGCCCGTCGACGAGGGCACCGGGCAGGGCCCCGCCGAGAACGCCGTGCAGCTGTGGCCGCACCGGCACGGCACCGACGCGATGTTCGCCGCCGCGCTGCGCCGCGTCTGACGTGAGGTTGGCCGCCGCGCTCAGTAGTGTGGCGCACATGCCCGGCAATACCGGTAGACCGCTGATCGCGCCGTCGATCCTCGCCGCCGATTTCGCCCGCCTCGCCGACGAGGCGGCCGCCGTGCCGGGCGCCGACTGGTTGCACGTCGACGTGATGGACAACCACTTCGTGCCCAACCTGACCATCGGCCTGCCGGTGGTGGAGGCGCTGCTGGCCACCACCACCATCCCGATGGACTGCCATCTGATGATCGAGAACCCCGATCGCTGGGCGCCCCCGTACGCCGAGGCGGGCGCCTACAACGTCACCTTCCACGCCGAGGCGACCGACAATCCCGTCGGCGTGGCCCGCGACATCCGCGCCGCCGGCGCCAAGGCCGGGATCAGCGTGAAACCGGGCACCCCACTGGAGCCCTACCTGGAAATCCTGCCGCAGTTCGACACGCTGCTCATCATGTCGGTCGAGCCGGGCTTCGGGGGCCAGAGCTTCATCCCCGACGTCCTCGGCAAGGTCCGCACCGCCCGCAAGCTGATCGACGCGGGCGAGCTGACGATCCTGGTCGAAATCGACGGCGGCATCAACGAGGACACCATCGTGCAGTCCGCCGAGGCGGGCGTGGACTGCTTTGTCGCCGGGTCGGCGGTGTACGGGGCAAAGGACCCCGAGGCCGCGGTCGAGGCGTTGCGGCGACAGGCCGCCGCCGCGTCACCGCACCTGCGCGCATGAACCAGCCCCAGTCGGTCGACAGCCTTGACGCGGCCATGCGCCTGGCGATCGAGCACTCCTACCAGGTCAAGGGCACCACGTACCCGAACCCGCCGGTGGGCGCCGTCATCGTTGACCCGCAGGGCCGCGTCGTCGGCGTCGGCGCCACCGAGCCCGCGGGCGGCGAGCACGCCGAGGTGTTGGCCCTGCGCCGGGCCGGCGGGCTGGCCTCCGGCGGGATCGCGTTCGTCACGCTCGAGCCGTGCAATCACTACGGCAAGACCCCGCCGTGCGTGAACGCGCTGATCGAGGCCAGGGTGAGCATGGTGGTGTACGCCGTCGACGACCCGAATGCGATCGCGGGCGGCGGCGCGGGCCGGCTACAGGCCGCCGGCGTGCAGGTGCGGTCCGGGGTGCTGGCCGATCAGGTGGCCGCCGGCCCGCTGCGCGAGTGGCTGCACAAGGTGCGGACCGGGTTGCCCCACGTGACATGGAAGTACGCCAGCAGCGTCGACGGCCGCAGCGCCGCCGCCGACGGCAGCAGCCGGTGGATCTCCAGCGAGGCCTCCCGGTTGGATCTGCATCGCCGCCGCGCCATCGCCGACGCCATCGTGGTCGGCACCGGCACCGTGCTGGCCGACGACCCGGAGCTGACCGCCCGGCGCCCCGACGGCTCGCTGGCGGACCGCCAACCGCTGCGGGTGGTGGTGGGGATGCGCGAAATACCGCCGGAGGCAAAGGTTCTCAACGACGACTCACGCACCATGGTGATTCGCACCCGCGACCCCATGGAGGTGATCAAGGCGCTGACGGACCGCACCGACGTGCTGCTCGAGGGCGGCCCCACCCTCGCCGGCGCCTTCCTGCGGGCCGGTGCGGTCAACCGGATCCTGGCCTATGTCGCGCCCATGCTGCTCGGCGGGCCCATCACGGCGGTCGACGACGTCGGGGTGCCCACCATCGCGCGGGCGCTGCGCTGGCAGTACGACGGCATCGACCGGGCCGGCCCCGATCTGGTGCTCAGCCTGGTGCCGCACGGCGGCTAGCCGCGATCGCCGTCAGGGCGCGGGGACGGAGACCGGCTCTTGCTCGGGGACTTCGGGCTCCTCGGCGTGCTCCTTGCGGCCGCTGATCAGCAGCCCCAGCAGCGCTCCCGCCACGCAGACGCCCGCGGTGATGGTGAAGATCTCGCCGTACATCGCCGCGAACGACGGCAGGACGTTCTGCGCCTGGGCGACCGCCCGGTCCGGCTTGCTCATGGTGGCCGGCAGCGCCCCGTTTTTCTCGTTGAGAATCTGGTAGAAGCGGTACAACCCCCACGCGCTGAGCGCGGCCACGCCGATCAGCATGCCGGTCATCCGCGACACCACGACCGCGGCCGAGGCGATGCCATGCTCGGCGGCGGGAACCACCCGCAGGGCGGCCGAGGTCAGCGGACCGATCACCAGGCCCAGCCCCAGGCCCGTGATCAGCAGATCGTTGTTGACCGCGACCCCGCCGATCAGCAGGTCGTTGTTCATCGCGGGCACCGAGAACAACCCGAAGATGCTGTGCTGATAGTGCGGCAGGTCCACCGGCCAGTGCGAGATCAGCAGGTAGCCGCCGGCCGCGATGAGCAGCCCGACCAACGTGACCGCGCGGTCGCCGACCCGGGTGGCGATGAAACCGCCCAGCAAGGCCCCGATCGGCAGCGCGATCAGAAACGACGTCAGCATCGCCGCCGCCTTGTTCTGGTTCAGGCCCAGCACGCCCTGGCCGAACAGCTCCACGTCGACCAGCGTCACCATCAGGGCGGCGCCGGCGGCGAAGGACGCGCCCATCGCGGCCAGGAAGGGCCGGAACTGCACTCCCGCCGGGTCGATCAGGCGGGTTCGCGCGAAGCGTTCCCACAGCAGGAACACCACCGCGAAGGCGGCGGCCGCGATCACCAGGGGCAACCCGTAGCTGGGCAGCGCCTCTTGGCCGTTCGGGTTCGGGTTGTACAGGCCGATGACCGCGAGACCGAGGGTGATGGCCAGCAGCACGCCGCCGACCACGTCGATTTTCTCCGGCGCCTCGCTGCGGTCGTGCGACGGCAGGCTGATCTGGATCAGGACCATGGCGACCAGGGTCAGCGGGACGTTGATCCAAAACACGTCGCGCCAGTCGCGGAACAACCAGACGATCAGGATCCCGTAGAGCGGTCCGAGCACGCTGCCCAGCTCCTGGGCGGCGCCGATGCCGCCGAGCACGGCCGCGCGGTTGCGTTGCGCCCAGAGATCGGCGCCCAACGCCAGGGTCACCGGCAACAGCGCCCCGCTGGCGATGCCCTGGATGGTGCGGCCGGCGATCAGCACGTGCAGCGTCTGCACGTGGAAGTTTTGGATCGGGTAGCCGAGGATCACCAGGTCCCGCAGCGGATGCCCGAAGATCTCGACGGTCATGCTGGACACGTCGAAGTTGCCGATCGCCACCGAGAGCGCGGTGACCACCGAGCCGATCATGAAGGTGGCCAGGCTGACCTGCAGCAGCCGCTTGCGGCCGAACCGGTCGGAGGCCTTGCCCAACAGCGGCATGGCCGCGATGTAGCCGAGCAGGTACATCGTCACGATCGGGGTGATCCGCTGCAGCTGGTTAATCGGGATGCCGACGTCGTGCATGATGTCGCGCATGATCGTGACCACGACGTAGGCGTCGAGGGCGCCCAGCAGCACCGCCAGGCTGCCGGCGCCGATCGCGACGCGTCGCCCCGCGAGCCTGCTCATGAGCCCGCCGCGGGCTTGTCGATCTGCACCGGCTTGTTCCAGTTCGACAACGTCATCTGCACGTTGTTGCCCTGGCTGTATTGCAGGCTGATCTGGGCCAGCTGGTGGTCGCCGGTCTCCACGATCCAGACGGTGGCCGGCACCGGCTTGGTGGCCTTGAAGGGGGACACGATCTTGTTCACCGCGTCCGCCGAGACGTTCCCGCTGATGCGGACGGCGGTTTGACCGCTGACCTGGTCGCGCCCCTCGGCCTTGGCGTCGGTGAAGTTCGCCAGCACGTTGGGCAGGCCGGTGTCCTGGCTCAGGATCGCCGAGGGGTCATAGACCTGGGAGGCCGGACCGACGTCGGTCATCGTCTTGTCGCCCGGGTTGAGGGCGTTGGTGTACAGGTCGCCGCCCACCACGACGAAGTCGGCGCTGATGTCCTGCCCGAGATAGCTGATCTGGGCGTTGCCCTGCGCCGCCACACTCGGCGAGGTGGTGAGGTCGCCGGTCAGGTTCCGCACGGGCAGCCCGGGGATCTTTCCGCCGACCGTCAGCACCAGGTGCGCGCTCTTGAGGTTCTTGGTGGCCTCGGTGGACTGCTTGACCAGCGTCGTTCCGTCGGGCAATGGGCCGCCGCTTTTCGACGAGCTGAACGAGCAGCCCGCCACCAGGGCGGTGGCCAGGCTCAAGAATGCAAGGACGGCCGACAGACGGCGGGGGGTTTGCATACCCTGCATCGTAGAGGGTGCCCGTGACCGGCTTTCGGAACGCGGGGGCCGCCTCGGCGCCCATCGGCCCATTAACCTGGTGCAATGTTCACCGGAATTGTCGAGGAGCTCGGGGAGATCACCGGGCGCGACGTGCTCGCCGATGCCGCCCGGCTGACCATCCGCGGGCCGGTGGTGACCGCCGATGCCGGACACGGCGATTCGATCGCCGTCAACGGCGTGTGCCTGACGGTCGCCGGGCTCGAGCCGGACGGCCAGTTCACCGCCGACGTGATGGGCGAGACCCTGAACCGGTCCAACCTCGGCGAGTTGCGGGTCGGCAGCCGGGTGAACCTGGAGCGCGCCGCCGCCCTCAACAGCCGGCTCGGCGGCCACATCGTGCAGGGGCACGTGGACGGCACCGGCCAGGTGGTCGCGCGCACCCCGTCGGAGCACTGGGAGGTGGTGCGGATCGAGGTTCCCGCCGCGGTGGCCCGCTACGTCGTCGAAAAGGGGTCGATCACCGTCGACGGGATCTCGCTGACGGTGTCCGGGCTGGGTTCCGAGCCGCAGGACTGGTTCGAGGTTTCGCTGATCCCGACGACGCGGGAACTGACCACCCTCGGCCGAGCCCCCGTCGGAACGCAGGTGAACCTGGAGGTCGACGTCATCGCCAAATACGTTGAGCGGCTGATGAAGGCGAGCCGCTAGCCGCGGGGGTTGTGTGCCGTGTTACAGCCCGCGCCAGACGGGGCCGTCCCAATAGCCCCAGTCGTTGAACTGGGCATTCCAGACGACGTGGGCCCAGGGCGCCCACGGCGGTGGTGGCGGCATCGGCCGCGCCCACGGCGGAGGGGCGCCGTAGCCGGCGGGGCCGCCGTAGTTGTCGTCCCAGTCGCGGCAGTTGTTCCAGTTCTGGTACGGCCCCCAACCCGGGTCCCATGGCTGGCCCGGGCACCAGTGGTGGTGGTACGCGGGTGCCGGGGGAGGCGCCGCCTGCGCGGTGCCCGACGTCAGCCCCAGCGCGGCCGCGGCCATCCCGCCGGCCGCCAACGCACCGGTGCACAGGCGAACCCATGTCTTGGATTGCGTGTTTGTATTCATGTCCCTCAGATTTCCGTTAACAATGCGGCCAAAACCGCATCGGCCGCCTCGGCCCGCACCTCACACGTGGCTCATAGCCGGGGCTTACGTGCGGCTCACGCGGGGCCCGGTTTCCGGCAGAAATGCCGTGGCAATAACGGCGCGGCCGCGGTGGTTCATACTGAATGCAACACTTGGGCTTCCCCGGTGGGCCCCTACGAGAGCAGGCAGCAGCGATGACGAGGTTGGACTCCGTCGAGAGGGCGGTTGCCGACATTGCGGCCGGCAAGGCCGTCATCGTCATCGACGACGAGGATCGCGAGAACGAGGGCGACCTCATCTTCGCCGCCGAAAAGGCGACCCCGGAGCTGGTGGCCTTCATGGTCCGCTACACCTCGGGCTACCTGTGCGTCCCGCTGGACGGTGCGGTCTGCGACCGGCTCGGCCTGTTGCCGATGTACGCGGTGAACCAGGACAAGCACGGGACCGCCTACACCGTCACCGTCGATGCGAAAAATGGTGTCGGCACCGGGATTTCGGCTTCCGATCGGGCCACCACGATGCGGTTGCTGGCCGACCCCACCAGCATCGCCGAGGACTTCACCCGGCCCGGTCACGTGGTTCCGTTGCGCGCCAAGGATGGTGGCGTGCTGCGCCGGCCGGGTCACACCGAGGCCGCCGTCGATCTGGCCCGGATGGCGGGCCTGCAACCCGCCGGGGCGATCTGTGAGATCGTCAGCCAGAAGGACGAGGGCTCGATGGCCCAGACCGATGAGTTGCGGGTGTTCGCCGACGAGCACGACCTCGCCCTGATCACCATCGCCGACCTGATCGAATGGCGGCGCAAGCACGAGAAGCACATCGAGCGGATCGCCGAGGCGCGGATACCGACGCGGCACGGCGAGTTTCGCGCCATCGGCTACGCCAGCATCTACGAGGACGTCGAACACGTGGCGCTGGTGCGGGGCGAGATCGCCGGGCCGACCGCCGACGGCGACGACGTGCTGGTGCGCGTGCACTCCGAGTGCCTGACCGGTGACGTGTTCGGTTCGCGTCGCTGCGACTGCGGGCCGCAACTGGACGCCGCGATGGCGATGGTCGCGCGCGAAGGGCGCGGCGTGGTGCTGTACATGCGCGGCCACGAGGGCCGCGGCATCGGCCTGATGCACAAGCTGCAGGCCTACCAACTGCAGGACGCCGGAGCCGACACGGTGGACGCGAACCTGAAGCTCGGATTGCCGGCCGACGCGCGGGATTACGGCATCGGCGCGCAGATCCTGGTCGACCTCGGGGTCCGTTCGATGCGGCTGCTGACCAACAACCCGGCCAAGCGGGTCGGGTTGGATGGCTACGGCCTGCACATCATCGAGCGGGTGCCGCTTCCGGTGCGCGCCAACGCGGAGAACATCCGCTACCTGATGACCAAGCGCGACAAGATGGGTCACGACCTGGTGGGGCTGGACGACTTTCACGAATCGGTCCATCTGCCTGGGGAATTCGGCGGTGCTCTGTGAGCGGTAGCGGGGAGCCGGAGCTGCCCGCGCTGGACGCGTCCGGCCTTCGGCTCGGCATCGTCGCAAGCACCTGGCACGGCCAGATCTGTGACGCGCTGGTGGAGGGCGCCCGCAAAGTCGCCGCCGAGTCGGGCATCGAGGACCCGACGGTGGTGCGCGTGCTCGGCGCGATCGAGATTCCGGTGGTGGCTCAGCAGCTGGCCACCAACCACGACGCCGTGATCGCGCTCGGCGTCGTGATCCGCGGTGAGACACCGCATTTCGAGTACGTCTGCGACGCGGTGACCCAGGGGCTGACCCGGGTCGCGCTGGACGCGTCGACGCCCGTCGCCAATGGCGTGTTGACCACCAACACCGAGGAGCAGGCGCTGGCCCGGGCCGGGCTTCCGGCGTCGGTCGAGGACAAGGGCGCCCAGGCCGCCGGTGCGGCGCTGACCGCCGCCCTGACCCTGCGTGACCTGCGCGCTCGGTCGTGAGTGCGCCGAATCCCGAGGTCTGGGATGTCGAGCTGCGTCCCCACCGAACGCCGGTATTCGTTTATGCCGCAGCGTTTGTGATCGCGGCGGCGCATATCGTGGTGGGCCTGCTTCTCAAGATCAGTTCCAGCGGGGTCATCTTTCACACCGCCGATCAGGTCGCGATCGCCGCGCTCGGCCTGCTGATCGCCGGGGGCGTGCTGTTGTTCGCGCGGCCGCGGCTGCGGGTGGGGCCGGCCGGGCTGGCGGTACGAAACCTGTTCGGCTACCGGCTGATTCCCTGGACGAACGTGGTGGGCGTGTCGTTTCCCGCCGGCAAGCGGTGGGCGCGTATTGACCTGCCCGACGACGAGTACGTTCCGCTGATGGCGATCCAGGCCGCCGACGGCGAGCGTGCCGTCGACGCCATGGACACCGTGCGGTCGCTGCTGGCGCGCTACCGGCCCGACCCGCGCAAGCTCCCGTAACCACGCTCGGGCCCTGCCGGCGGCTTGATTTGTGGACGGAAACCAGTGCCGGTGCGCCCGCGCGGCAGTAGACTCTGACGGCCGGTGATGCGGTTGCGGCGGTCGTACCCAATCATTCGCTGAGAGTGGGTGTCTTGTGGCGGTGCCGTACTTGTCCGGGGTCGACGAGACCGCACTACCGGTGGACCGGGGCCTGCCATGACGGTGCAGATCATTCAGCGGGACAGGCTGGGCGAGTTGACCAAGATCGCTCAGGGCGGCCAGGGCGTGGTGTATCGGGCACCCAACGTGAAGACGAAGTTCGCGACCTCGATGGTCTACAAGGAGTACAAGACCCAAACCCTGGCCCACATCGATTTCACGGCGCTGGCCGCCATGCCCGCCCTGGTCGAAGACACCCTGACCTACCACCAGGCCGAACGGCTGATCTCTGTCACGGCCTGGCCGTGTGCGCTCGTGGAAGATCAAGGCACACAGGCCGGATTCGTCATGCCCGCCATCCCCGACGATTTCTTCATCGCCCTGGCCACCGTCAAAGGCACCTCGGATGCGACCGCGGAATTCCAGCACCTCCTCAACCACCCGTCGGTGCTCGCGGCCCGCGGCATCGAGATCGACGACGCGCAGCGCTATGAGTTGCTCCGCGAGGTCGCCTCCGGGCTGGCGTTTTTGCACAAACACGGCGTCTGCGTCGGCGACATCTCGCCGAAAAACCTGTTGTTCTCCCTGACCCCGCGCGCGGCGGTCTATTTCATCGACTGCGATGCCATGCGCATCAACGGCGTCTCGGCACTGCCACAGGTGGAAACCCCCGGATGGGAAGTGCCTGCCGGCGAGGAGTTGGCGACCGTCCACACCGACACCTACAAGCTCGGTCTGCTCGCGCTGCGGCTGCTGGCCGGTGACCACGACACCAGGAATCCCCAACATCTCCCGCCGACGACCCCGGCCCTGCTGCGGCAAATCATCACCGACACGTTGAAGAACCCGCCGGAATCACGACCGCTTCCCGAAGCCTGGACCTACGTCCTGGGCCACGCGATCGAGCACTCGCAGCACGAAAGTCTCAGCGCGGCAACAGCTGCCACGCCCGTCAGCACCCCACTGGATCCCCCACAGATACCGGTGGTGCTTTCCAGGCCGACCGCAACCGCCGCCGCCTCGCCGCCGGTGCCGACCCCCAACGCGGCGCCGCCGATCAGCCTGCCGCCGCCAGGGACCATCGCGTTGTCCCCCTGGAGGAAGGAGCGATGGCCCGCCATCCTCCTCGTCGCCTCGATCGCGGTATTCGCGGTAATGGGCCTGGTCGCCAAACTCGCCCACACGCACAGCAACAATTCGGGAGCGGCCGGGTCACCAATCACCTCCACTTCTCCCAGCAGCGCCGATGCGTCGTCATCGACATATACGCCGCCACCGGCGCCGGCTGCCGAACCGCCGCCGGTCACCACCACCACATCGCGCCCCGATATGTACGTCGTGATCGTCGCCTCCAGTACCCGAGGCTGGTATGGGGCGAACAACTACAGCAGTTTGGCCGACGCCAAGGACTCGGCAATGTCTCGGTGCCGGGCCAGGGAACCCGACTGCACGCTGGTCGCCTCGTCCGTCAACGGCTGTGTCGCGCTGGCGTGGCATCGCGGAATCGGCTACGGAGCGTCTGGATCCAGCCGAAATGAAGCGGAGCAGAACGCCTTGGGCCGCGCCAATGGGGGCGAGATCTTGACGTCGCTGTGCACAAGCTGATCGGCCTACCCGTCTCGACCGCTGGTCGTTGGGGCCACCCGCGGCAAGAAACTTCCAAGGCTTCCGTCCTACGCTCGTTACCGCCGGCCGCAAGACCGGTCGCAATGGCCGACCCGCGCGATACGCCTTCCCGAGGGAGAAGCGGACATGACGACTCCACCACCGGCCGCTGACGGGGAAGCCCCGGTCCCTGGGGGCGAGGAGCCCGAGTTCTCGGATCGCGATGGCCGGCAAGGACATTCAGCCCCCAAGCCCCGGCCCGGGCGCCAACGAGCAGTGATCACCGCGCTCGCCGTGGCCATCGTGCTCCTGGCCTGCTTTGCGGGTGTGACCGGCTATCTGCTGATGCGGCACCAGCATCCGCCTCCCGTCCCCGACGCGAACGCCGCACCGACTCCGGCGCACGTCGCCCAACTCGCACCGCCTTCGGCGCCGGTTCCCTCCCGGGATTCGGCTTTCAGCATGCCGGGGGTGGCGCCGTTCGTCGGAGCTTGGGGCGGCGGTAATGCCGGTGGGACCATCGCCATCCGCGCCGACGGCTCCGGGAGCTGGAAGTTTTCCGACCGATCGACCTGCCCGGATGCGCCGATGGTTGGCTGCGGCATCATCGGTATGGCGGACTTCCAGCTGATGTCGGTGGTCAACGGCACCGCCACCGGAAGCGTAAGGGGCACCTCCAACCCCAGCCTCGTCCCGCTAGGTGTGCCGGTGACCATCGTCCTCGGCACCGGTCTGCAAGGGAAGGGCGCGGTCCTGTCGGTGAGCATCGCCAAGATGCAGGGCTGGAACTTTTGCAACGAGACCAGCTCCCGCTCCTGCGCCGGAGACTAGAGCCCCCGCCGTGCACCCGACGACGTTCCGCGCCAAGAAAACTCCAAGGCGTGTGCCGCAACCTGTCGTGACTGGCAGCAACGACCGACCGTCGCCGGCGCCGCGTTTCCCGCGTTGGATAGGACAGCAATGAAGAAATCACTCATCGCGACGGCGGGTGCAGTGCTGGCCATACCGTTTCTGGCGTGCGGCGTTCAGGTGCCCACAGCACGCGCCGACGACCAGTGCCATTGGACGCAACTTCAGGCAGAGGAGGACTGCCTGAAGTCGGAGCACCCAGGCTGGATACAAGGGTGCGCATGGGCGAGCGGCTGGGACTGGGTGAAATGCATGACCGGTGTTGGGCCGACGACCGCGCCGAATTGTGGGAACGACCACACGTTCAATCAGGATCCGAGATGCAACGTCAACTGAAGGGTAGTCCAATGAAGAAACTGATGATCGCATCGGCAGCGGTTCTCGCGGTCCCGTTCATCGCGCTCGGCGCGCATGCGCCCGTCGCGCAGGCCGATCCTGATCCCTGCGCGGGCACGGCCGGGGCCGCGCGGCTGCAGTGCCTGCAAAACTGGCGAAACCAAATGCAGCAGAACCAGAACGCTTGCGGGGTTGCGAGCGGCTGCACCAACACCGGCGGCATTCCAGGCCTGATCCACCAGGCTTGCCAGCAAGCCGGCAACTGCTAACACGCAGTCGGAACGATCGGCCTAGTGGCCGCCGCCGAGCCCCTGCTGAATGCTGGAGGCGATTTCGCTGTCGTAGCTATCGAGCATCTGCGCCCCCGCGACGCAGCCGAAGTTGGTCGTCAGCGTCATCGTCGTGCAGTCCTGGACTTGGGGGTACTCCTTGCGGTAGAACTCGAAATCCGCCAGCAGCTCGTCGCGAACCGGGCCCTCGGGCAGGTTCTTGGCGGCCGGCCCGGCCAAGCCGACATTGGAATAGTGCGACCAATAGCACTGGAGCTTGCCGGCCGCGTTGGGCTGCTTGACGCACGGCGTGCGCAGGCCCGGGTAGTCGTGGTCGAGTTGCGCCCAGGTATAGCCGGATCCGGTTGAGCCCGGGGGTGCGGAGTGGGCATTTGTCTGCTCGCCGGCAGCGGGGCCGCCCTCGAACAGGGACCTGCCCCCAAAGATGAAGCGCCCAAGGGTATCCCCGGCCGCGGTCATCGCAATGGCGACGAGCACCGTCGCGATACCGACCATGGCTTTGCCGGCGTCGGACCGACGCGACCGGACCGTGATCGTCACGCCGATCGCGACGACGGCGACGATCACCAGCAGATCCACGAGTTGCAGGGCGCGGATGTTGTGGGTGGATTGCGCGTACACCATCCGACCAATCACGGGAACGGCAACCGCCGCCAGCGCCAAGCCAGCCAGGACCCGGATCTTCCGTTGACCGGGCGTACTTTTCGCCGTGGCGGCCGCGGCGGGCCGTAGCTCCGGCGGATACCAGTTGAGATCTGACGCTTGCCACCATCCGGGTCCCGGCTTGTCATCCGGTCGCTCACCCGGCGGAGGTTGTTGCGGCGGATGATTCGGCGGAGGCGCCGGTGGGGCCGCATGGTCCGCGTGTAGCTCCGGTGGATACCACTTGAGATCCGATGCCTGCCACCATCCGGGTCCCTGCGATACGTCACTCACCGTCGCCTCGACTCAGCGTCAACATGGATCCTTCCTTCCCGTCCGCGGCCGTAAACGCAAAGAAACCTTGACCGTAGCGCCCCACGGCCTCGACTTCCCGTTCAAGCGGGCTGAGGGGCTGGGCGCAGACGCTTCGGCACCGCCAGCGTGCACCGGACGGCTTGGGGGATTCTTGAAGGCCGCCCTGCCGTGTCGCCGCCATACCGGCCGAGCCTCATCAGGCGTCGTAGAACAGCGTCCCGGTGCCCAGGGGGCTGTACGACAGATAGATCGGGATGGTCTCGAAGGGGATATTTCCGCTATTGAAAAGGCCATTCGCCCCGGTGACCACTCCCGGGGCGGCGGGGGCCGCGCCGACCGTCTCGTGGTAGATGGCGACGTTGTTGGCGGTGTAGACGGTGAGCGTCGTCCCCTGCGGCACATAGCCGCCCGCCGAGCCGGTGCCCAGCGAGGCCGGCACGTCTCCCCACAGGCCACCGGAATCGACGAACGCGTTCGAAACGGTCACGGGGGTCGCGCCATTGACCGACACCTTCAGCGTGGTGACCGGCGCCCCGGACGACGAGGTGAGGGCGGGCAGCGGGTTGGCGCCGAACTGCGCCGTACCCGCCGGCTCGTCGAGGAGCACACCCTGGTTGAGGGTGTCGGGCAGGGCTTGCACGGGGCTGGTGGTCAACGGGCCGACGAGATTGCTTCCCCCGATGCCCAGAACGGGGAGTCCTTCCGAGGCCGGGAAGCTGGTTGTGTGGCCGTTCTGCGTCTGCGTCACGGAGGTGATGACGGCGACCTTGGTCGGCTGGCTGATGATGCCGTTCCCGAAATTCACCGTGGCCGAATACGTTGTGTAGTTCTCCGTCACGGTGTTTCCGCCGTCGCCGTAGGTGACGGTGCCCGTCCCGGTGGGCGCGCCGAGGGACGCGAAGTTGACGTCCTGGGGTGGGACGACCAGGCCCCGGGACCCGGTGTCGAGAATCACTTGCGCATTCGGCCCGCCGGCGATGGAGACGTCGACGTAGGGCCTGTTCACTTGCGGGTCCACCTGCACCGGGATGGTGGGTGCGCCACCGGTGCCGCCGGCGGCCCCGTGCAGGCCCACCATGCCGGCGACGCCGCCGGTGCCGCCGGGACCGCCCGCGACCCCGCCGGGACCGCCGGAAACCCCGCCGGTCCCGCCCGCGCCGCCGTTACCGATGAGCCAGCCGCCGCGGCCGCCGGTACCGCCCATGCCGCCGAGTTCGCCGCCCAATCCGCCGCGTCCGCCGTCGCCGAACAACAGCGCGTTGCCGCCGACTCCGCCGGTGCCGAAAGGTCCGCCGATCCCGCCCGGGCCGCCGTTGCCCCAGAGCAGTCCGCCGGTGCCCCCGGTGCCGCCCGAGGCGTCCCAGCCGCCCACGCCGCCGGCGCCCCCGGAGCCGAGCAGGCCGGCCGGACCGCCCGGGCCGCCCGCCTGCCCGGACGCTCCCGACCCGCCACTGCCGCCGCTGCCCAGCAGGATGCCGCCCGCCCCGCCGGCCTGCCCCGTTCCCGGCGTCCCGTCGGCGCCGTTGCCGATCAGCGGGCGCCCCACCAGCAGCTCGGTGGGCAGGTTGATCGCCCCGAGTACGTCTTGGGAGAGGATCTGCAGCGGGGAGGTGCCGGCGGCCTCGGTGGCGGCGTACGCGCCCGCGCTCTCGCCGAGCGCCGCGACGAACCGGGCGTGAAACGCCTCTGCCTGCACACCGAGCGCCTGATAGTCCAGGGCGTGGCCGGAAAACAGCGACGCGATCGCCACCGACACCTCGTCGCCGGCGGCCGCCAGCACCGAGGTGGTCGATGACGACGCGACCCGGTGGGCCGCCGCCACCGATGAACCGATGCCGGCGATGTCGGCGGCCGCGTCCGAGACGAGCCCCGGCGCCGCGATCACAAACGACATTTCGGAACCCCCAGCGGTATTAGTCGCTCAGCGATACGCGGATCGTAGCCGTCGGGCCGGTTGATCCGGCGGTTTTCGGGGCTGGTCGGGCGCACCTCGGGGGGCTACTAGCCTGGATACGTGCCAGATCCCGCAACCTATCGCCCCGCGCCCGGGTCCATCCCGGTCGAGCCGGGCGTGTACCGATTCCGGGACGCGCACGGGCGGGTCATCTACGTGGGCAAGGCCAAGAGCCTGCGCAGCCGGCTGACGTCCTACTTCGCCGACATCGCCGGCCTGCACCCGCGAACCCGGCAGATGGTGACCACCGCGGCCAAGGTCGAGTGGACGGTGGTCAACACCGAAGTCGAGGCGCTGCAGCTGGAATACAACTGGATCAAGGAATTCGATCCGCGCTTCAACGTCCGCTACCGCGACGACAAGTCGTACCCGGTGCTGGCCGTCACGCTGGGCGAGGAGTTTCCGCGGCTGATGGTCTATCGCGGCCCGCGCCGCAAGGGCGTGCGCTATTTCGGCCCGTACTCCCATGCGTGGGCGATCCGCGAAACGCTGGACCTGCTCACCCGCGTTTTCCCGGCGCGCACCTGCTCGGCAGGAGTCTTCAAGCGGCACAAGCAGATCGACCGCCCGTGCCTGCTGGGCTACATCGACAAGTGCTCGGCCCCGTGCGTGGGCAGGGTCAGCGCGGAGCAGCATCGCCAGATCGTCGACGACTTCTGCGACTTCCTGTCCGGCAAGACCGACCGGTTCGCCCGCGATTTGGAGCAGCAGATGAACGCCGCGGCCGAGCAGCTCGACTTCGAGCGGGCGGCGCGGCTTCGCGATGACCTGTCCGCGCTGAAGCGGGCCATGGAGAAGCAGGCCGTGGTGCTCGGCGACGGCACCGACGCCGACGTGGTCGCGTTCGCCGACGACGACCTGGAGGCGGCGGTGCAGGTCTTCCACGTCCGCGGCGGCCGGGTTCGCGGCCAGCGCGGCTGGATCGTCGAAAAGTCCGGCGACCCCGGCGAATCCGGCGAGGAGCGGTTGGTCGAGCAATTCCTCACCCAGTTCTACGGAGAGCAGGCCGAACTGGACGGCGCCGCCGACGAGTCCACCAACCCCGTCCCGCGCGAGGTGCTGGTGCCGTGCCTGCCGTCCAACGCCGAGGAGCTCACCAGCTGGCTGTCCGGGCTGCGCGGTTCGCGGGTCGCGCTGCGGGTGCCGCGGCGCGGCGACAAGCGCGCGCTCGCCGAAACCGTGCTGCGCAACGCGAAAGACGCGCTGCAGCAACACAAGCTGAAGCGGGCCGGCGACTTCAACGCGAGATCGGCTGCGCTGCAGAACATTCAGGAGGCGCTGGGCCTGGCCGATGCGCCGCTGCGCATCGAATGCGTCGACATCAGCCACGTGCAGGGCACCGACGTGGTGGGCTCGCTGGTGGTATTCGAGGACGGCCTGCCGCGCAAGTCGGACTACCGCCACTTCGGCATCCGGGAGGCCGCCGGGCAGGGGCGCTCCGACGACGTCGCCTCCATCGCCGAGGTGACCCGCCGCCGGTTCGCGCGGCACCTGAGCGAGCAGAAAGACCCCAATATGCTTTCGCCGGAAGGAAAATCGCGGCGCTTCGCCTACCCGCCCAACCTGTTCGTCGTCGACGGCGGCGCGGCGCAAGTCAACGCGGCGTCGGCCGTGCTCGACGAACTCGGCATCGCCGACGTCGCGGTCATCGGCCTGGCCAAGCGGCTGGAGGAGATCTGGGTGCCCTCGGAGCCGGACCCGATCATCATGCCGCGCAACAGCGAGGGCCTCTACCTGCTGCAGCGCGTCCGTGACGAGGCGCACCGGTTCGCCATCGCCTACCATCGCAGCAAGCGATCCAAGCGAATGACCGCCTCGGCGCTGGATTCGGTGCCAGGATTGGGAGAACATCGCCGCAAGGCGCTGGTCACCCACTTCGGATCGATAGCCCGCCTCAAGGAGGCCACCGTCGACCAGATCACCGCCGTACCGGGCATCGGCGTGGCCACCGCCACGGCCGTCCTCGAGGCGCTGCGACCCGAGCGACCGGAAGTCCCGGAATGACAAGCCAAGACGAGTTCACCAACAACCATCCGGGCGAGGCCTACCCCGAAGACGGGGCCGGCATCGACGTCGTGCTGGTGACGGGGTTGTCGGGCGCCGGGCGGGGCACGGCGGCCAAGGTGCTCGAGGACCTCGGCTGGTACGTGGCCGACAACCTGCCGCCCCAGCTGATCACCCGGATGGTCGATTTCGGGCTGGCCGCCGGGTCGCGGATCACGCAGCTGGCGGTGGTGATGGACGTGCGGTCGCGGGGGTTCACCGGCGATCTCGACGAGGTGCGCAACGAGCTGGCCACCCGCAACATCACCCCGCGCGTGGTGTTCATGGAGGCCTCCGACGACATGCTGGTGCGCCGCTACGAACAGAACCGCCGCAGCCATCCGCTGCAGGGCGAGCAGACGCTGGCCGAGGGCATCGCCGCCGAGCGCCGGATGCTGGCGCCGGTCCGCGCCACCGCCGACCTGATCATCGACACGTCGACCCTGTCGGTGCGGGGGCTGCGGGAGAGCATCGAACGCGCCTTCGGCGGCGAGACCGGCGCGTCCACCAGCGTCACGGTCGAATCGTTCGGCTTCAAGTACGGCCTGCCCATGGACGCCGACATGGTGATGGACGTGCGGTTCCTGCCCAACCCGCACTGGGTCGACGACCTGCGTCCGCTCACCGGCGAGCACCCGGCCGTGCGCGACTACGTGTTGGGCCAGCCCGGCGCGGCCGAATTCCTCGACGCCTACCATCGTCTGCTGAACCTCGTTGTCGACGGCTACCGCAGGGAGGGCAAGCGCTACATGACGGTCGCCATCGGCTGCACCGGCGGCAAGCATCGCAGCGTCGCGATCGCCGAGGCATTGATGCAGCTGCTTCGGGGTAACCCCCAGCTGGCGGTGCGGGTGCTGCACCGGGATCTGGGTCGCGAATGAGTGATGGCATCGTTGCCTTGGGGGGCGGACACGGCCTGTATGCGACGCTGTCCGCGGCGCGCCGGCTGACGCCCTACGTCACCGCGGTGGTCACGGTCGCCGACGACGGCGGCTCGTCGGGCCGGCTGCGCAGCGAGCTGGACGTGATCCCGCCCGGCGATCTGCGAATGGCTTTGGCGGCGTTGGCATCCGACAGCCCGTACGGCCGGCTGTGGGCGACCATCCTGCAGCACCGCTTCGGCGGCAACGGCGCGCTGGCCGGCCATCCGATCGGCAACCTGCTGCTGGCCGGGCTGAACGAGGTGCTGGCCGACCCGGTCGCCGCCCTCGACGAGCTCGGCCGCATCCTTGGGGTCAAGGGCAGGGTGTTGCCGATGTGCCCGATCGCCCTGCAGATCGAGGCCGACGTGTCCGGCCTGGAGGCCGACCCCCGGATCTTCCGCCTGATCCGCGGGCAGGTGGCGATCGCGACCACGCCGGGCAAGGTGCGACGGGTGCGCCTGCTTCCGCCCAACCCGCCGGCGACCCGGCAGGCCGTCGACGCGATCATGGCCGCCGACCTGGTGGTGCTGGGGCCGGGGTCGTGGTTCACCAGCGTCATCCCGCACGTGATGGTGCCCGGGCTGGCCTCGGCGCTGCGGTCGACCACGGCGCGGCGGGCGCTGGTCCTCAACCTGGTCGCCGAACCGGGGGAGACGGCCGGCTTCTCGGTGGAGCGCCACCTGCACGTGCTGGCGCAGCACGCGCCCGGATTCACCGTGCACGACATCATCATTGACGCCGAGCGGGTGCCGGGTGAGCGCGAACGCGAACAACTGCGCCGCACCGCGACGCTGCTGGAAGCCGAGGTCCACTTCGCCGACGTGTCCCGACCTGGTACACCTTTACATGACCCGGGCAAGCTCGCGGCGGCGCTCGACGGGGTCCGAGCGGGCCATAGTGATGGTGTAACAGGCCCTCAAACCCCTTCGGCGACGACCACGAACGAGATCCGGGTCGACGGCGAGAGGGGTGACGACGCGTGGCGATGACGACCGAAGTCAAGGACGAACTGAGCCGCCTGGTTGTGAAGTCGGTCAGCGCGCGGCGCGCGGAGGTCACGTCCCTGCTGAGGTTCGCCGGCGGGTTGCACATCGTGGGCGGCCGGGTGGTCGTCGAGGCCGAGGTGGACCTGGGCAACGTCGCGCGCCGGCTGCGCAAGGACATCTTCGAGCTCTACGGGTACAACGCCGTCGTGCATGTCTTGTCGGCCAGCGGGATTCGCAAGAGCACCCGGTACGTGCTGCGGGTGGCCAACGACGGCGAGGCGCTGGCACGGCAGACGGGGCTGCTCGACATGCGGGGCCGGCCGGTGCGCGGGCTGCCCGCCCAGGTGGTCGGCGGCAGCATCGCCGACGCCGAAGCCGCGTGGCGGGGGGCTTTTTTGGCGCACGGGTCGCTGACCGAGCCGGGGCGTTCGTCGGCCCTCGAGGTCAGCTGCCCCGGCCCGGAGGCCGCGCTGGCGCTGGTGGGCGCGGCGCGCCGGCTGGGGGTCAGCGCCAAGGCGCGTGAGGTGCGGGGCGCCGACCGGGTGGTGGTGCGCGACGGCGAGGCGATCGGCGCCCTGCTGACCCGGATGGGGGCCCAGGACACGCGGCTGGTGTGGGAGGAGCGGCGGATGCGTCGCGAGGTCCGCGCGACGGCCAACCGGCTGGCCAATTTCGACGACGCCAACCTGCGCCGCTCGGCGCGCGCGGCCGTCGCGGCGGCGGCCCGGGTGGAGCGCGCGCTGGAGATCCTCGGCGACACCGTCCCGGACCATCTGGCCTCGGCGGGCAGGCTGCGCGTCGAGCACCGGCAGGCCTCCCTGGAGGAGCTGGGCCGGCTGGCCGACCCGCCGATGACGAAAGACGCTGTCGCCGGGCGCATTCGGCGGCTGCTGTCGATGGCCGACCGCAAGGCGAAGGTCGAGGGGATCCCGGACACGGAGTCGGCGGTGACGCCCGACCTGCTGGAGGATGCTTAACCGGCCCAGCAAAGTGCTGGGCATGGCGGGTGGGGGAGGCTACGGTCAGGTCATGAAACGGCTTTCGAGCGTCGACGCGGCGTTTTGGTCGGCGGAAACTGCGGGCTGGCACATGCATGTGGGCGCGCTCGCGATCTGTGATCTCACCGATGCACCCGACTTCAGCTTTCAACGCGTTCGCCAGCTGATCATCGAGCGCCTGCCCGAGCTGCCGCAGCTGCGCTGGCGCGTCACCGGCGCACCGCTAGGGCTCGACCGGCCGTGGTTCGTCGAGGACGAGGAACTCGACGTCGACTTCCACATCCGTCGCATCGCGGTGCCCGCGCCGGGCGGCCGGCGCGAGGTCGACGAGTTGGTCGGCCGGCTGATGTCTTACAAGCTCGACCGTTCGCGACCGCTGTGGGAGCTCTGGGTCATCGAGAATGTCAAGGGCAACCGGGTCGCGACGCTGACCAAGATGCACCACGCCATCGTCGACGGCGTCTCCGGCGCCGGGCTGGGCGAAATCCTGCTCGACGTCACCCCCGAACCGCGGCCGCCGAAAGAGGAGACGGTGGGCTCGCTGGTGGGATTCCAGCTCCCGGGGATCGAGCGGCGCGCGGTGGGTGCTCTGGTCAATCTGGCGGTGAAAACGCCGTTTCGGATCAGCAGGCTCTTGGAGCAGACGGTGCGCCAGCAGATCGCCGCCCTGGGCGTCACCAGCAAGCCGCCGGGCTACTTCGAGGCACCGAAGACCCGATTCAACGCGCCGGTGTCGCCGCATCGGCGGATCACCGGCTGCCGCGTCGAACTGGACCGCGCCAAGGCAGTCAAGGATGCCTTTGGCGTCAAGCTCAACGACGTGGTGCTGGCCCTCGTGGCCGGTGCCGCCCGAGAGTACCTGCTGAAACACGACGAGTTGCCGGCCAAACCGCTCATCGCGCAGATTCCCGTCTCGACGCGCACCGACGAGAACAAGGACGACGTCGGCAACAAGGTGAGCTCGATGACCGCGTCGCTGGCCACCGACATCGAGGACCCGGCCGAGCGGCTGCGGGCCATTCACGAGAGCACCCAGAGCGCCAAGTTGATGGCCAAGGCGCTGTCGGCGCACCAGATCATGGGGCTGACCGAGACCACGCCACCGGGGCTGCTGCAACTGGCCGCCCGCGCCTACACGGCCACCGGGCTGTCGCGAAACCTGGCCCCCATCAACCTGGTGGTGTCCAATGTCCCCGGCCCTCCCATGCCGCTGTACATGGCCGGCGCCAAACTGGAGTCACTGGTGCCGCTCGGCCCGCCCGTCATGGACATCGCCTTGAACATCACCTGCTTCTCCTACGAGAAGTACCTGGACTTCGGCTTTGTCACCACGCCCGAAGTCGCCAACGACATCCACGAGATGGCCCGCGCCGTCGAGCCGGCGCTGACCGAGCTGGAGAAGGCCGCGGCACGCGAGTGAGCTAGCCGGCCGCCTTTTCGCAAAACACGTTGGCCGGCCTGGCCTTTCGAACCCGGCCAGGGGTCATTCGTTCGCCCGCCCGCGCCATCGCTGCTCGCCGCGCGGGCAACCCCGGTGGTCGATCTATGGGACTTTCTGCCCTAGTGCCGCCCTTCCGCCTACTCATAATTAGAACAGGTTATAGATCCAGCTTTATCGGCTCTGTAGTGCGGAAATAACAAAATATCCGGCCTAGATTGCAAGGTGCTCTAGTGCGCGTCCTCAGAAGGTAGCGGTGACGTCCGTTCAGCAACGCGATGCCCAGTCGGTGTTGGCCGCCATCGACGATCTTCTGCCGAACCTGCGAGCGCGGGCGCAGGAGACCGAGCGGCTGCGGCGGCTGCCGGATGCCACCGTCAGCGAGCTCGAAGAGATCGGCTTCTTCCGGCTGCTGCAGCCGGCGCAGTGGGGCGGGATGCAGTGTGACCCGACGATGTTCTTCGATGCCGTCCGGCGGCTGGCCAGTGCGTGCGGGTCGACCGGGTGGGTGGCCTCGATCCTCGGCGTGCACAACTGGCACGCGGCGCAGTTCGACCAGCGGGCCCAGCAAGACGTGTGGGGTGAGGACGCGGGCGTGCGGATCTCCTCGTCGTACGCCCCGATGGGCGCCGGTCAGGTGGTCGACGGTGGCTACCTGGTCAACGGTTCGTGGAACTGGTCGTCGGGCTGCGACCACGCGACGTGGACGTTCGTCGGTGGCCCGGTGATCAAGGACGGTCAGCCGGTCGACTTCGGCAGCTTCTTGATCCCGATCGGCGATTACGGCATCGACGACGTCTGGCATGTTGTCGGCCTGAAGGGCACCGGCAGCAACACCCTGGTGGTCAAGGACGCGTTCGTGCCCCGGCACCGGTTCCTGTCCTACCGGGCGATGAACGACCACACCGCCGGCGGGTTGCTGGCCAACACCGATCCGGTCTACAAGATGCCTTGGGGCACTATGCATCCCACCACCATCACCGCGCCCATCGTCGGCATGGCCTACGGCGCCTATGAATCCCACGTCGAGCATCAAGGGCAGCGGGTGCGCGCGGCGTTCGCGGGCGAGAAATCCAAAGACGACCCCTTCGCCAAGGTGCGCATCGCCGAGGCCGCCAGCGATATCGACGCCGCGTGGCGACAGCTAATGGGCAATGTCGGCGACGAGTACTCGTGCCTGCTGGCGGGGCAGCAGGTCCCGTTCGAGCTGCGGACCCGGGCCCGTCGTGACCAGGTGCGTGCCACCGCCCGCGCGATCGCCTCGATAGACCGCTTGTTCGACGCCTCGGGCGCCACCGCGTTGGCCAATAGTGCTCCGCTGCAACGATTTTGGCGCGACGCGCACGCCGGCCGGGTGCACGCCGCCAACGATCCCGAGCGCGCCTACCTGATCTTCGGCAACCACGAGTTCGGGCTGCCGCCCGCCGACACGATGGTCTGACTCACAGAGGAGCCACCGATGACCTGCCCGCACCTTCCCGCCGGCTTCGACCCGACCGACCCGGACATCTACGCCGAGCGCTTACCCGTCGAGGAGCTCGCCGAGTTGCGCCGCACCGCGCCGATTTGGTGGTGTGATCAACCCATCGGCAAGGGCGGCTTCAACGACGGCGGCTTCTGGGTGGTGACGAAGCACAAGGACGTGAAGGAGGTGTCGCTGCGCAACGACGTCTTCTCCAGTTGGCTCAACGGCGCCATCCCGCGCTTCGCCGACGACATGAGCCGTGCCGACATCGACCTGCAGCGGTTCGTGCTGCTCAACATGGACCCGCCGCACCACACCCGGCTGCGCAGGATCATCTCCAGAGGGTTCACGCCGCGCGCGATCGGCCGGCTGCGCGACGAGCTCAACGAGCGGGCGCAGGTCATCGCCAAGGCGGCCGCCGCCGAGGCCTCCGGTGATTTCGTGGAGCAGGTGGCGTGCGAGCTGCCGCTGCAGGCCATCGCCGGGCTGCTCGGTGTCCCGCAGGAGGATCGCGGCAAGCTGTTTCGGTGGTCCAACGAGATGACCGGCGCGCAGGACCCGGAATACGCGCATGTCGATCCCAAGGCTTCGTCCGCGGAGGTACTGGCCTACGCGATGAAAATGGCCGAGGCCAAGACCGAAAACCCCGGCGACGACATCGTTTCCACGCTGTTGCAGGCGGATATCGACGGCGAGAAGCTCTCCGAGGACGAATTCGGGTTCTTCGTGATGATGCTGGCGGTCGCCGGTAACGAGACCACCCGCAATTCCATCACCCAGGGCATGATGGCGTTTGCCGAATTCCCCGACCAGTGGGAGCTGTACAAGCAGGAGCGCCCGGAGACCGCGGCGGACGAGATCGTCCGCTGGGCGACCCCGGTGACGGCGTTCCAGCGCACCGCCAAACAGGACACCGAACTGTCGGGCGTGGCGATCAAGAAGGGCCAGCGGGTGTTGATGTTCTACCGCTCGGCCAACTTCGACGAGGACGTGTTCGCCGATCCGTTCGCGTTCGACATTTTGCGTAACCCGAACCCGCACGTGGGATTTGGCGGCACCGGCGAGCACTACTGCATCGGCGCCAACTTGGCCAAGTTGACGATCAACCTGATGTTCAACGCCATCGCCGACCACATGCCCGACCTGACGCCCCTCTCGAAACCGGAGCGGATCCGGTCGGGATGGCTCAACGGCATCAAGCACTGGCAGGTCGACTACACCGGCCAGTGCCCAATCGCGCACTGACGCCTCGCTATTGGGGCTGCTCGACCTTGGGCCGCAGGTTCTCGTCCACCTCGCTTCGCCAGTGCTTGTTCGCGGCCGTGGTGTCGACCTCGTACTCGAAGCGGTCGGTCATCTCCGGCGTGACGTCGGCGGCATCCACATAGAACTGCTGATACCAGCGGCGCAGCTGGTAGACCGGGCCGTCCTCTTCGACCAGCAACGGGTTTTCGATCCGGGTCTTGTGCTTCCAGATCTCGACGTCCTGCAAGAAGCCCATGCTGACGCCCTCGGTGAACGCTTCGGACAGCTTCTCCGTGGCGGAATCGTCCATGCCCTCGGGCTTTTTCACGATGATGCCCCACTGCAGCATGAAGGCGTTCTGCGTGACGGGGTAGTGGCAGTTGACGAGCACCGACTCGACTTTGTAGCCGCCGTAGCTGTTGTGCAGCCAGTTGATCATGAACGACGGGCCGAAGTAGGAAGCCTCGGAGTCGAGCAATTGTTCACCGGTGTAGTGCGAACCGCCGAGCAGCACATCGGGCCGGCCGACCGTGCGCAGGTACTGCGACGCGATGTGGCCCTCGAACACGTTCTTGAAGTACGTCGGGAAGCCGTAGTGGATGTAGAAAAAATGCGCCATGTCGACGATGTTGTCGACGATCTCGCGGCAGTTCGAACCCTCGATGAGCTCACTGCGCCACCGCCAACCGGTCCAGGCGTCGCTGGCGGCCTCGGGAATGTCGGGGATCTGCAATTCCGGTGACGGCGGGTTGCCCTCGGGGTCGTGCCAGACGAACAGCAGGCCGTTGTGCACCTCGGTGGGCCACGTGCGGGTGCGTGCCATGCGCGGGGTGCGCTTGGCGTACGGCACCTCCTTGCACCTGCCGTCGCCGCCCCATCGCCAGTCGTGAAACGGGCACGCGACGGTGTCGCCCTTGACGGTGCCCTGCGACAAGTCCCCGCCCATGTGCCGGCAGTACGCGTCGAGGACCCGCAGATTGCCTTCGGTGTCGGCGAAGACGACCAGCTTGGTGCCGAAGATGCTGACCGGGTGTGGCTCGCCGTCGAGGAAGTCCCGGGCCACGCCCAGGCAATGCCAGCCGCGGGCAAAACGGGTCGGCAGCGTTCCGACGTCGATTTCTCGGACGCCGATCCCGGCGGTATCGATACTCACTGTGCGCCTCCACTCGCCGGCCCATTAACTAGAACACGTTATAGTTTTCCCGCTGATGGGCGAACGGATATGCAGGCTAAAGCCCCTAAATATGTGACATATGGCCCTAGTTCACGAACCGTTGTGGTCGCGGTCGGGCGACGTGGTCGCGTAGACCCAGGACAGGAAGCGGGCGACGGCCTCGGCGGATCGATGCGCCCGCGGGGAGCTGAAGATGTCGAAAGCGTGTTGGGCGTGCGGCAATTCGGCATAGGCGACCGGGGACTTCGACACCGCGCGCAGTTCCTCGACGAACTCCTGCGCCTCGCCGACCGGGATGAGCGAATCGTCCCGGCCGTGCAGCACGAAAAACGGTGGCGCGTCGGCCCTGAGCTCCCTGATCGGCGAGGCGTCCAGGTAGATGTGCCGGTGGGTGCTGAATTTCCTTTTGACGACGAACCTTTCGAGCAGTCCGATGAATTCGCGACGCCCCTCGCCGTGGGTGGAGAACCAGTCGTAGCGACCGTACACCGGGACGGCCGCGGTCACCGAGGTGTCCGCGTGCTCGAAGCCAGGCTGGAATTTCGGGTCGTTGGGGGTCAGCGCCGCGAGCGCGGACAGGTGGCCGCCGGCCGACCCGCCCGTGATCGCCACGAAGTTCGGGTCGCCGCCGAAGCGGGCGATGTTCTCCTTGACCCAGGCCAGCGCCCGCTTGACGTCGACGATGTGGTCGGGCCAGGTATGCACGGGCGAGACGCGGTAGCCGATCGACACGCACACCCAGCCGCGGGCGGCCAGGTGGCTCATCAGCGGGTAGGCCTGGGGACGGCGCATGCCGATCATCCACGCGCCGCCGGGCACCTGCAGCAGCACCGGCGCCTTACCGTCGCGCGGCAGGTCGCGGCGCCGCCAGATGTCGGCCAGGTTGGCGCGGCCGTGCGGGCCGTAGGACACCACGTTCGTCTTCTCGACGTAGCGCCGCCGCGCCACGGTGTTGCCCAGCGGCAGGGTGCGCCGGCCGCCGCGGCCCGGTTGCGTCTGCGGGAGGGCCTCGAGGGCCTCGGTGTAGTCGTGCCCCAACTGCTCGCGCAGGCCGGCCTCGAGCACCGGACCCGGCGTGGTGACGCCGCGGTAGCGGATCACCGCCAGGATCGCCCAGGAGGCGGCCGTGAGCGCCAGCGCCGCCCTGCCCCGGGGCCCGGCGAAGTCGCCGCGCCGCCCGCGTCGCAGCGCGTCCACCAGCGAGGCCGAGAAGTACACCCCGGGCACCTCGGAGGTCGGCCAGCCGAACCAGAACACCAGCACGGTGCTGTATCCCTTGCGGGCCAGCGGTCGTAATCCGTTGGCGGCGTTAGCCAATTCCAGTGCGGCCCGCGCCAGTGGCCTCGGTTGCCGGAGCTTGAACCGCATCAGCCGCCGACCCGTGCCTGCAGCTCGTTGCGGAGGATCTTGCCGGTGCTGCCGCGGGGCAGCTCGTCGAGGACGGCGATCTCGCGCGGCACCTTGTAGTTGGCCAGGTTCTCGCGCACGTGCTGCTTGAGCGTCTCGGTGGTGGCGCCGGCCCCCGGGGTCAGCACCACGAAGGCCGCCAGCCGCTGGCCGTACTGCTCGTCGCTGACGCCGATCACCGCGGCCTCCGCCACCTCGGGGTGGGCCGCCAGCGTCTTCTCCACCTCGATCGGGTAGACGTTCTCGCCGCCGGAGACGATCATCTCGTCGTCGCGCCCGACGACGAACAGGCGCCCGGCGTCATCGAGGTATCCGACGTCGCCCGACGACATGAACCCGGCGTGAAAATCCTTGGTGGTGCCCGAGGTGTAGCCCTCGAACTGGGTGTCGTTGCGCACGTAGATGGTGCCGACCTCGCCCGTGGGCAGCTCGTTGAAATCCCCGTCCAGGATCCGGATTTCGGTTCCGCCCGCCGGCCGGCCCGCGGTGTCGGGGGCCGCCCGCAGGTCGGCCGGGGTGGCGGTGGCGATCATGCCGGCCTCGGTGGCGTTGTAGTTGTTGTAGATCACGTCGCCGAACTGGTCCATGAACGCGACGACGACGTCGGGGCGCATCCGCGAGCCGGATGCCGCGGCGAACCGTAACGACTTGCAGCTGTAGCGGTTTCGCACCTCGGCGGGCAGCTCCATGATGCGGTCGAACATCACCGGCACCACCGCCAGGCCGGTCGCCCGGTGGCGGTCGATGAGGTCGAGGGTGGCCTCCGGGTCGAACTTGCGCCGGGTGACCACGGTGCAGGCCATCGACGCGGCGAAGATCAGCTGCGAAAAACCCCACGCGTGGAACATCGGCGCCACGATCACGACGGTTTCCTCGGCGCGCCACGGCGTGCGGTCCAGGATCGCCTTGAGCGTGCCCACTCCGGCGTTGCCGCCAGTTTGGTTGGCGCCCTTGGGTGTTCCGGTGGTGCCGGAGGTCAGCAGGATCATCCTGCCCTTGCGCCCGGTGCGTTGCGGCCCCTGGCCGGCGTGATCGGCGATCAGCCGCTCGACGGTGGCCCCGTCCTGCCCGTCAGAGGTCCACGCCAATATCCGGGTGGCGTCGGGCTTGTCGGCCAGCGCGCGATCGACCGTCTCGGTGAACTCCTCGTCGTAGACGACCGCGTCGACGCCTTCGCGGTTGACCACCTCGGCCAGGGCCGGCCCGGCGAACGACGTGTTGAGCAGCACGACGTCGGAGCCGATCCGGTTGACGGCTACCACCGCCTCGACGAAGCCGCGGTGGTTGCGGCACATGATCCCGACGACCTTGGGTTGACCCGCGGGCAAGCCCTGCAGCGCCGCGGCGAACGCGTTGATCCGCTCGTCGAGCTGCCGCCAGGTCAGCGTGCCCAGCTCGTCGATCAGGCCGGGACGGTCCGGGCAGCGCGCCGCCGCGCTGGCGAAGCCCACCGTCATGCCCAGGCCTTCGCGGCGCATGGCGGCGGCCATCTTCAGGTAGCGGTCGGGGCGCATCGGGGCGATCATCCCGGCACGCCATAGGGTGCCCAAGACGCCGAAGCCGTTGCGGGCCTGGTTGACGGGGGAGGCCATGGCTCAGCCCAGGATCGGGAAGCGTCGCTTGGCCGCGAGCTCGTCGAGCGCCCGCTGCATCACCGACCGCACGTGCTCGTCGACCTCGTCGACGTCCGGGTCGTCGCCGAACTGCGCGGCGATGTCGATGGGTGGCAGAACCTGCGTCACGATCTTGGCGGGCAGTGGCACGTTGGGCGGCACGACGGCGCTGAGCCCGAACGGGAAGCCGAACGACAGCGGCAGAATTGCGCTGCGCAACAAGCGCTTTATGCCCAGGCGTTCGGCCAGCCAGGTGCCGCGGGTCAGGTAGAGCTGGGTCTCCTGTCCGCCGATGGACACGGCGGGGACGATGGGAACGCCGGCCTCGATCGCCGTGCTGACGTAGCCCCGGCGGCCGTTGAAGTCGATGACGTTCTCCGAGAGCGTCGGCCGGTAGGCGTCGTAGTCGCCGCCCGGAAACACGACCACGACGCCCCCCGATCGCAGCGCCTTGGCCGCGTTCTCCCGGGTGGCCCTGATGTAACCGGTGCGCCTGAACAGCGACGCGGTCGGGCCGGTCATCAGGATGTCGTGGCTCAGCGTGTAGACCGGCCGGCCGTAGCCGAACTTCTCGTAGAATCCGACGCTGAAGATCGGGACGTCCATGGGGAACATGCCGCCGGAATGGTTGCCGACCACCAGCGCCCCGCCCGGCGGGAATGAATCCAAGCCGTGCACCTCCGACCGGAAATACGTCTTCAAAAACGGGCGCATCACGCTCATCAGACGCTGGGTCAGACCGGGGTCGAACTTTTCGATGTCCTCGATGTCTGGGCTGTCGCTGTCGGTCACGTTTCTCCTCGTGGCTCTGGCGGGCCGCGATGCCCGTCGAGTCCCTCGATGGTAGCGACCGGGACCCGGGCCGCCGGCACGACGTTTTGCCCGGACTTGTACCCAGGGTCGGTTCGACCCAACCTACAACCGATGCATCCATCGTCCGGGCCTATGGCGCCGGCCTGACCGGGGGGTTATTGTTACCTCTCGCCAATCACCCCATCCCCAGCTGAAAGGGCCGAAATGGACGTCGCCGGTCTGTCCGACGAGCGCGGTACCCGCCCGGCCGCTGGGCGTGGTTCGAGTGGCGTTCTGGACCGGCGCGGGCGCATGCCCCGCAGCAGCGCGGTCCGGCCCGGCCCCGTCAATGTCCACCCAGGAGGGGCCATGCCTTCGGTGACCGTGAACCGGCAAGCCCGCGATGTCACGCTCTCGGCCGCGGCGGTCGAGACGGCCGACCACCGTCAGGCCGACTATTTCCGGCGGATCCTGGTCCAGAGCCGCCGTCAGATCGACCACCGGCTCGGCGAGTACCAGAAGGCGATCGCGGTCGCCGAAGCCGCCGGCGACGCCGACGGCGCCGACAGCCTGCGGCGCATGGCGCGCAGCGAAGAGCGGGAACTCACAATCCTGGACGGCATGATCGAGAACCTGCAGCGGCGATTCCCGCACCGGGCGCGGCCGGTGGCCCGCTAGGGCCACGGCGGGCGCCGCCTCAAACAGGCTGCGCGCCAGCAAATCTCGTTGACCCATACCGTTGGGTCCGTCGCTGCGGATAGATTGTATTCGCCAGCTGGTTTCACCTCGGACTTAAGGCCTGCCATGGGATTCATGTCACCGGAGCTACCGGACGTCGACCCGGACACCTGGCGGACGTTGCCGCGGGCCACGCGACTGCAGGTCGTGACCCGGCACTGGGCGGAACACGGCTTCGGCACCCCCTACGCGTTGTACCTGTTGTACCTGCTCAAGATCGCCCTGTACGTCGCGGCGCCGGCCGCGATCATCTCGCTGACCCCCGGGTTGGGCGGGCTGGGCCGCATCGGCGACTGGTGGACGCAGCCGATCGTGTACCAGAAGTTCATCGTGTTCACGCTGCTGTTCGAGGTCCTCGGTTTCGGCTGCGGCTCGGGCCCGCTGACCGGTCGGTTCATGCCGCCCGTCGGGGGATTTCTGTATTGGTTGCGCCCCAACACGATTCGGCTGCCCGCGTGGCCGGGCAAGGTTCCGCTCACCGGCGGTGACAACCGCACCGTCGTCGACATCGCCCTTTACGCGGTCGTGCTGCTCGGCGGGGTGTGGGCGCTGATGTCGCCCGGGCCCCTGATCGACCCCGTCCGCGTGGTGCCGACGATCGTCGCCCTGGCGGTGTTGGGCCTGCGGGACAAAACGATCTTCCTGGCCGCGCGCGGCGAACACTATTGGCTGAAGCTGTTCGTGTTCTTCTTTCCGTTCACCGATCAGATCGCGGCCTACAAGATCATCATGTTGTGCCTGTGGTGGGGAGCGGCGACCTCCAAGCTCAACCACCACTTCCCCTACGTGGTGTCGGTGATGACGAGCAACAACGCGCTGCTGCGCCCCAAGCTGTTCAACCCCCTCAAGCACGCGCTGTACCTCGACCACGTCAACGACCTGCGGCCCTCGTGGTTGCCGAAGGCCATGGCGCATATCGGCGGCACCACCGCGGAATTCGTGGTTCCGACGGTTCTGGTGTTCGTCGCCGGCGATCAACCCTGGCGATGGTTCCTGATCGGGTTCATGGTGATCTTCCACCTCAACATCCTGTCCAACCTCCCGATGGGAGTCCCGTTGGAGTGGAACGTGTTCTTCATCTTCTCCCTGTTCTATCTGTTCGGGCACTACGGCGCGATCCGCGCCACGGACCTTCGGTCGCCGCTGCTGCTCGCCCTCATCGCCGTCGCGGTGGCCGTCGTGATCGCGGGAAACATGTTCCCCGAGAAGATCTCGTTCCTGCCGGCGATGCGCTACTACGCGGGCAACTGGGCCACCAGCGTGTGGTGCTTCCGCGCGGGCGCCGAGGACAAGATCGAGGCGTGCGTCGTGAAAAGCTCTGCGCTGGTGGTGAATCAGTTGGCCAAGCTCTACGGCGCCGGGACCGCCGAAGTGATGTCGGACAAGGTGGCGGCGTTCCGGGCGATGCACACCCATGGCCGGGCGCTCAACGGGCTCTTGCCCCGCGCGATCGACAACGAGGCCGACTACAGCATCCGCGAGGGCGAAGTGGTCGCCGGGCCGTTGGTCGGGTGGAACTTCGGCGAGGGCCACCTGCACAACGAGCAACTGCTCGAGGCGGTGCAACGGCGCTGCGGATTCGCCGACGGCGACGTCCGCGTCATCGTGCTCGAAGGCCAACCGATCCACATCCAAAAGCAGTGGTACCGCATCCTGGACGCCAAGACCGGGCTGATCGAGGCGGGATACGTGGAGGTCGCGGACATGCTGACCCGCCAGCCGTGGCCCGAGCCCGGCGACGAATTCCCCGTCCACCTCACGACGCAACCGGTCGTGCACGGCGAGTCGTGACCAAGGCGGTCGTCGTCGGGGCGGGGCCCAACGGCCTGGCCGCCGCGATCCACCTGGCTCGGAACGGCGTCGACGTGCACGTGCTGGAGGCCCGCGACACAGTCGGCGGGGGAGCGCGATCGGGTGAGCTGACGGTACCCGGCCTCATCCACGACCACTGCTCGGCGACGCACCCATTCGGGGTCGGGTCGCCGTTCTGGGAACGGATCGGGCTGGAAAGCCATGGGCTGGTGTGGAAGTGGCCCGAAATCGACTGTGCGCACCCGCTGGACGATGGCACCGCGGGCGTGCTGTATCGGTCGATCGAGTCGACCGCGGCCGGCATGGGGCCGGACGGGAATCGGTGGCGGCGCACCTTCGGGGACCTGGCGGCGGGATTCGACGAGCTTGCCGAGGATTTCTTTCGGCCGATCCTGCATCTTCCGCGGCACCCGGTGCGCGTCGCGCTGTTCGGCCCGCGGGCGCTGCTGCCCGCGACCGCGCTGGCCCGGTGGTTTCGCACCGAGCCGGCACGCGCGTTGTTCGGCGGCGCGTCCGCGCACATGTTCACCCGGCTGGACCGTCCGCTCACCGCGGCCATGGGCCTGATGTTCCTGGCGGGCGGGCACCGCTACGGCTGGCCCGTCGCCGAGGGGGGATCAGGGTCGATCAGCCGGGCGCTGGCCGCGGCCCTGCAGGCGCACGGCGGCACCGTGAGCACCGGGGTGAGGGTCGCCGACCGCCGCGACGTCCCGGACGCCGACGTCGTCCTGCTCGACCTGAGCCCGGCCGCCGCGCTGAGCATCTACGGCGACGTCATGCCCGGCCGCGTCGCGCGCTCCTACCGGCGCTACCGCCAGGGGTCCTCGGCGTTCAAGGTCGACTTCGCGATCGAGGGCCACATCCCGTGGACCAACCCCCACTGCCGCCGCGCCGGCACCGTGCATCTCGGCGGCCCGTTCGCGGAGACCGTGACGACCGAACGTCAACGCGCGCAGGGCAAGATGGCGCGACGGCCGTTCGTCCTCGTCGGGCAGCAGTACCTGGCCGACCCGTCCCGGTCGTCCGGCAACGTCAACCCGATCTGGGCCTACGCCCATGTGCCGTTCGGCTACACCGGCGACGCGACGGCCGCCATCGTGGACCAGATAGAGCGGTTCGCCCCGGGCTTCCGCGACCGCATCACCGCGACCGTCAGCACGGGCACCGCCGACCTGGCGGCCTACAACCCCAACTACATCGGAGGGGACATCCTCGGCAGCGCCAACGACCGGCTCCAGGTCATCCTGCGCCCACGCTTCGCGTTCAACCCGTACGCGACCGGCGTGCCGGGTGTTTACCTGTGTTCGCAGTCGACGCCGCCGGGTCCCGGCATCCACGGGCTGTGCGGGTACCACGCCGCCGAGGCGGCGCTGGTGGCTGACCGTGGCCAAACCGTGACTGAGAATTGACCAATTGCGCACGCGCCCTTGCGCTTCCGCTGGTCACCCCGCCTTTACCATCTTATTGCAACTGTGTCAGTTGAAGGATTTAGGTCAGTCACCTTAAGGAATTGGAGCCATGCGGGCGGTTGTTCGGTGTGTGCTTGCCGTCATCGGGATCGCTGCGAGCGTGGTTGCGGGGCCGGTCGACGTGCGCCTGGCGGCGGCGACCCGGCCGTACGGCCTCGCCATCGCCTCGGTGCTGCCCGCGCGCGGGTCCGTGGTCGGGGTGGCGCACCCGGTGGTGGTGACGTTCAGCGCGCCCGTAGCCGACCGGCACGCGGCCGAACGCGCCGTCCCGGTCACCTCGTCGCCGCCGATGACCGGCAAGTACGAATGGCTTGACGACGACGTGATGCGCTGGGTTCCCGACCGGTTCTGGCCGGCGCACAGCGCGGTGGCCCTCGCGGTGGGCGGCCTGGCCACCGAATTTCAAACGGGGCCCGCCGTCGTCGGCGTCGCCAACATCGCCGACCACACCTTCAAGGTGACCATCGACGGGGTCGAGTCCGGGCCGCTGCCCGCGCCGCACCACCGGCCGCACTGGGGGGAGGAGGGCGTGCTGCCGGCCTCGATGGGCCGGCCCGAGTACCCGACGCCGGTCGGCTCCTACACCGTCCTGTCCAAGGAGCGCACGGTGATCATGGACTCGAGTAGCGTCGGCATCCCCGTCGACGATCCCGACGGCTACCGCATCCCGGTGGACTACGCCGTCCGCATCACCAGCCGGGGCCTCTTCGTCCATTCGGCTCCGTGGGCCGTCAACGCGATGGGGCTGGAGAACGTCAGCCATGGCTGCATCAGCCTGAGCCCCGAGGACGCGGAGTGGTACTACAACACGGTCCACGTCGGCGACCCGGTGATCGTCCAGGACTCGCCACCGCAACGGCAACAGCCGCCGTTGCTGTGGGAGGCCCCACCCAGCTGACGTCCAAACCCGCTGTCGCCGGGGGCTTTTCATCGCCCACAACGAAACGGACCCCCACAACGAAACGGACCCGCACAACGAAACGGACCCGCCGGGTTAAACCCAGCGGGTCCGTTTCGAAATCGGAAGGTGTCGGCCTCAGTGCGCGGGGCCCGGCGCGATGGGCTGACCGGACACCGGGCCGCCGGCGGGCGCCGGGCCGGTCGGCTCGCCCTTGCCGGTCCCGGCCATGTCGATGATGGGTGCGGCCACCGGCGCCGCAGCGTCCAGCGGGCCGCCGGCGAGCGCGATCAGCGGAGCGCCGACCGGCACCACGGGCACGGGCGCCCCCACCGGGATCGGCGGGATCGGCGCGCCCACGGGCACCGGCGGGATCGGCGCGCCCACGGGCACCGGCGGGATCGGCGCGCCCACCGGCACCGGCGGCACCGGCGCGCCCACCGGCACCGGCGGGCCGAGCGCGATCAACGGAACACCGGCCGGCACCACCGGAACCGGCCCGGGCGCGACCAGCGGCACACCGGACATGTCGGTGATCGGGGCGCTCGACGTGCATACCGTGGCGGCGGGCGCAGGTCCGCCGGCCGCCGGTGCGGGTCCGGCGGGTGCGGGTCCGACCACTCCGGGCGCGCCGGCGCCCAGTGGTACGCCGCCGGCCACCGGCCCGCCGACCGCCGGGGCGCCTGCCTCGCCCGACTGCCCCTGGATGCACGCGTAGCCGCCGGTTTTCAGCGGGGCGGCCGTCGCATCCGGGCTCAACGCTATTGCGGCACCGCACAGTCCAGCGATGGCACCAACCGTGATGTTGAACCGATCAAAGCCCGTCATCAACCTCGACTCCTTCAGCATTCGCATTCAAACGCGGCGGCAGAACCGCTTAGCCGTACCGCAGCCGTGTCGAATGTATGGCTTGGTATTGCTATTGGACACGCGACGATTCGGGGGCTTATAGAACCGATACAAAGGAGACACGCTCCGGTTACCAGGGGATTTTGCGCCCTATTCGCCGCCGCGGCACGCCTGCGCAAATCGCGGACCGGGCCGCCCGGCTTCACCCGGCGGGAATATTGTCCCCGGATGCGCGGTCCCCACCTGGGGACAGCGGATCGCGCGGCGGCGCGGGTCCGGCGCTCTTACCGGCGCGCGGCGGCGTTTCCTGCTGATCTAGGCTGACGACGAGCGCTCATCAGCGGACATAGAAAGACAGGGAGAGACAAGTGACTGTCCGAGTAGGCATCAACGGCTTCGGTCGAATCGGACGCAACTTTTACCGGGCCCTGCTGGCCCAGCAGGAGCAGGGCACCGCGGATATCGAGGTGGTGGCCGTCAACGACATCACCGATAACGCCACGCTGGCGCACCTGCTCAAATTCGACTCGATCCTGGGCCGGTTGCCCTACGACGTCACCCTCGAGGGCGAGGACACCATCGTGGTGGGAACTCGCAAGATCAAGGCGCTCGAGGTGCGCGAGGGCCCGGCGGCGATGCCGTGGAGCGATCTGGGCGTCGACGTCGTGGTGGAGTCCACGGGCCTGTTCACCAACGCGGCCAAGGCCAAGGGCCACCTGGAGGCCGGGGCCAAGAAGGTGATCATCTCCGCGCCGGCCACCGACCCGGACATCACCATCGTGCTGGGCGTCAACGACGACAAATACGACGGCAGCCAAAACATCATCTCCAACGCCTCGTGCACGACGAACTGCCTGGCGCCGGTGACCAAGGTCCTGCAGGACGAGTTCGGCATCGTCAAGGGGTTGATGACCACCGTCCACGCCTACACCCAGGACCAGAACCTGCAGGACGGCCCGCACAAGGACCTGCGCCGCGCGCGGGCGGCCGCGCTGAACATCGTGCCGACCTCCACCGGCGCGGCCAAGGCCATCGGCCTGGTGATGCCCGAGCTCAAGGGCAAGCTCGACGGGTATGCGCTGCGGGTGCCGATCCCGACCGGCTCGGTCACCGACCTGACCGTCGAGTTGGCCAAGGCCGCGAGCGCCGAGGACATCAACGCCGCGTTCAAGGCCGCCGCCGAGGGGCGCCTCAAGGGCATCCTGAAGTACTACGACGCGCCGATCGTGTCGAGCGACATCGTCACCGACCCGCACAGCTCGATCTTCGACTCGGGGCTGACCAAGGTCATCGACAACCAGGCCAAGGTGGTGTCCTGGTACGACAACGAATGGGGCTACTCCAACCGCCTCATCGACCTGGTCGCGCTGGTCGGCAAGTCGCTGTAAACCGTGGCCCCGTCTTCCGCGCCCTCCGTTCCGACCCTGGAAGACCTTCTCGCCGAAGGGGTTTCGGGTCGAGGCGTGCTGGTGCGCTCCGACCTGAACGTCCCGCTCGACGACGACGGCGCCATCACCGACCCCGGGCGCATCACCGCGTCCGTGCCGACGCTGCAGGCGCTGCTGGAGGCCGGCGCCAAGGTCGTGGTCACCGCCCACCTCGGTCGTCCCAAGAACGGGTCCGACCCGAAATTGTCGCTGGCGCCGGTGGCCGCGGCGCTCGGCGACCAGCTCGGCCGGCACGTCCAGCTGGCCGGCGATGTCGTCGGCGGCGACGCGCTGGCCCGGTCCGAGGGGCTGACCGACGGCGACATCCTGCTGCTGGAGAACATCCGCTTCGACCCGCGCGAAACCAGCAAGGACGACGGCGAGCGGCTCGCGCTGGCCCGGCAGCTGGCCGAATTGGTCGGGCCGACGGGGGCTTTCGTCTCCGACGGCTTCGGGGTAGTGCACCGCAAGCAGGCCTCCGTGTACGACGTCGCCACCCTGCTGCCGCACTACGCCGGCACGCTGGTGGCCCAGGAGATCCGGGTGCTGGAGCAGTTGACCACCTCGACCGCGCGCCCGTATGCCGTGGTGCTCGGCGGGTCGAAGGTGTCCGACAAGCTCGGTGTCATCGAGTCGCTGGCGACCAAGGCCGACAGCATCGTGATCGGTGGCGGCATGTGCTTCACTTTCCTTGCCGCGCAGGGGTATTCCGTGGGCAACTCGCTGCTCGAAGAAGACATGGTCGAGACCTGCCGCAACCTGCTGGACACCTACGCCGACGTCTTGCGGCTGCCCGGCGACATCGTGGTGACCGAGAAGTTCGCCGCCGACTCGCCGCCACAATTCGTGGCAGCCAACGCGATCCCGGACGACATGATCGGGCTGGACATCGGCCCGGGTTCGGTCAAACGCTTCGCGGCGCTGCTGTCCAACGCCGAGACCATCTTCTGGAACGGCCCGATGGGCGTGTTCGAGTTCCCGGCGTTCGCCGCCGGCACCAAAGGCATCGCCGAGGCGATCGCCGCGGCGACCGGCAAGGGCGCGTTCAGCGTGGTGGGCGGCGGGGATTCCGCGGCCGCGGTGCGCGCGCTCGGCATCCCCGAGGGTGATTTCTCGCACATCTCCACCGGCGGTGGCGCATCGCTGGAGTACCTGGAGGGCAAGACGCTGCCGGGCATCGAGGTGCTGGGCCGGCCTCAGCCCGCTTGAACCCAAGTCGAGCCAAGCAAAGGAGACTCGTGAGCCGCACGCCACTGATCGCCGGCAACTGGAAGATGAACCTCAACCACTTCGAGGCGATCGCGCTGGTGCAAAAGGTGGCGTTCGCGCTGCCGGACAAGTACTACGACAAGGTCGACGTCACGGTGCTCCCGCCGTTTACCGACCTGCGCAGCGTCCAGACCCTGGTCGACGGCGACAAGTTGCGGCTGACCTACGGGGCCCAGGACCTGTCCCCGCACGACTCCGGCGCCTACACCGGTGACATCAGCGGGGCCTTCCTGGCCAAGCTCGGCTGCAGCTTCGTCGTGGTCGGGCACTCGGAGCGGCGCACCTATCACAACGAGGACGACGAGCTGGTCGCCGCCAAGGCCGCCGCCGCGCTCAAGCACGGGCTCACCCCGATCGTGTGCATCGGCGAGCACCTGGACGTCCGGGAGGCGGGCAACCACGTGCCGCACTGCGAGGAGCAGCTGCGCGGCTCGCTGGCGGGCCTGTCGGGCGAGCAGATCGCCAAGGTCGTCGTCGCCTACGAACCGGTCTGGGCGATCGGCACCGGGCGGGTGGCCAGCGCGACCGACGCCCAGGAGGTGTGCGCGGCCATCCGCGCGCAGCTGGGCACCCTGGCGTCGCCGCAGGTCGCCGACTCCGTGCGGGTCCTCTACGGCGGGTCGGTGAACGCCAAGAACATCGGCGACATCGTCGCCCGGAACGACATCGACGGCGCGTTGGTGGGCGGCGCGTCGCTGGACGGCGAGCAGTTCGCGACGCTGGCGGCCATCGCCGCCGGCGGGCCGCTGCCGTAGCCGAGTCAGCCGTCGGCGCCCTGGGCGCCGGTCGCACCGGCGGCCCCGAACAATGGGCCGGGGAAACCGGCGAAGCCGCCGAGCCCGCCGGTCCCCGGGGTGCCGCCGGTGGTGGCGTCGGGATGTCCGCCGTTTCCACCGTTTCCGCCGTTGCCGCCGTCGCCGATCAGCCCGGTGCTGCCGCCGTTTCCGCCGGTGCCACCGTCCCCGGCGGTCCCGCCTGCCCCGGGCACACTGCCCGCCCCGGCATTCCCGCCGGCGCCGGCCCGCCCGCCGCCGCCCGCGTTGCCGATGAGGGCATGGCCGCCGCTACCGCCGTTGCCGCCGTTGCCGCCGTTCACCCCGAGACCCCCGATGTTGCCCAAGCCGCTGGTCCCGTCGGTGCCGTTCCCCCCGGCCCCGGCGTTGCCGATGCCCCGGGCGTCGCCGCCGTTGCCGCCGCCGCCGCCGTCCCCGCCGGCGCCGTTGATAATCCCGACCGACCCGGCGACTCCGCCGCCGCCGCCGGCGCCGCCGTTGCCATAGAGCAGCCCGCCGGCGCCGCCGTTGCCGCCGTGTCCGCCAAACCCGCTGTCCCCGAAATTGCCGGTAGCGCTGCCGCCGGCCCCGCCGCCGCCGCCGGCGGCGCCGTTGCCGATCAGCCCGGTGGCGCCGGCGTTGCCACCGTGGCCGCCCGTCCCCGCACGTCCGACGTTCTGCGTGGGGCTGTAGCCGGCCCCGCCCGTCCCGCCGGCCCCGCTGTCGCCGACCAGCAGGCCGCCGTTGCCGCCGTTGCCGCCGTTGCCGCCACCGGCCGCCAGCGTGCCGCCGCTGCCGCCCGTCCCGCCGGTCCCGCCGGCGCCGCCGGCACCGACCAGCCCGGCGTTGCCGCCGTTTCCGCCGTCGCCGCCGATGCCACCGGGTGAGCCGATGCCGGCCCCGCCGTGCCCGCCACCACCGCCGGGTCCGGCGCCGCCCAGCAGCCCGCCGGTGCCTCCGTTCCCGCCGGTGCCGCCGATCCCGCCGGCGTTGTTGCCGTCGCCGCCCACCCCGCCTTGACCGCCGGCGCCGCCGAGGCCGTACAGCCCGTGGGCGGCGCCCGCGTTTCCGCCGTGACCGCCGGTCCCGCCGTCGTTATTGGCGCCGCCACCTGTCCCGCCTTGCCCGCCGGCCCCGCTGTTGCCGAACAACCACCCGCCGTTGCCCCCCTTGCCACCTTGACCGCCGGTGGCGCCGGTCCCGGCGTTGTCGGTGGTGTACCCGCCCGTCCCGCCCTGACC
>LQPB01000031.1 GCA_002102225.1 Mycobacterium interjectum | reverse complement strand
CATCAATGGCAAACAGGTGGTCCCATGCTCATGGCAAAACCAGCTCTGAAGTGGTCCCATTCACCTGGCAGCCGACACGCCGGTGACCAGGACCACTGAATTTGGCTTGAGCGGTTCCCACATGGTGAGCGCGCGGTAGGCCGATAGATAAACGACGGCGGCGCCCGACGACTGCTTTTCGGTCCAACCTGCGGGGATCTCCGCTAAGTTGACCGCCGGTATGGACGCTTGTTCGGCAAACATGCCCCAGCGGAGAAGCCCGACGTCACTGCGCAGAAGAACGCGGTGGTCGCCCACCTGCACATCCTCGACGCCTTTACCAACTTTGATTACTTCCCCGACGCCATCCCGCCCCAGCACGTGCGGCGCAGGAGGGTATACGGGATATGGGTAGCGCCTCTCTGCCATCATCCGGTCGGCCGGATTTAAGCCGGCGTAGTGGACTTGTATGACCACTTCGCCTTGTTCTGGAACCGGATCAGGCGCGTCAGCCAGGGTCAGGTGATCTATCCCTGCATGTCCATCCCACAGCCACGCTTTCACAACTGCTTCTCCCTTGCGGCTATTCGTGACCACAGCACACCATGACGATTACGCGGTCGAATTAGTCGAGTACAGCGTCTTGGCTGCGAGTGTCTCAGGTGTGCGGGATGCAACGTGCCATGCCCAGTGCGCTCGGCGCGGCGGTGTGCGTCGAATTCCTGAGCGTTCTTAGCAGCGCGTCAACAGTATTTCCTTGAACGACGGCCGCGCTGAGCAAGTTGCGTCATGAGCCGCTGGTCACTTTGGTGGCCAGTTCGGCCAGCTTGGCGTCGAGTTTCTCCGCAGCGCGCAGCAATTCGGGATTGGGTTCGACGACCATCAGCGATGACGGCTTGACGTAGGTCAGGCTGCTGCCGGCGGGCTCGTCCACGATCAGCAGCTCGACCGGGGCGAACAGGCCCGCCGTCACGTCGTGGCGCAGCATCGTGATGGCGATCAACGGATTGCCGAGGATGACGCGGATTGCCTTGCGGTCGATGCCCGTCTTGGTCAGCCACGCGCCGTGGTTGAATACGCCGAACAACATGAATCCGCTTGGTCCGACATGGGATTCGACACGCTCGCGAAAAGCCTCCCAATCATCGGTGCCTGTCGAGATGTCGTTGATCGGCACCGGCTTCTCGCCGATGTCGGAGAGCAGCGCGGCGAGAAGCTCGTCGTAGCTCTTGGCGCCGTCGTAGCGCACTCGCACACCCTCGAATGGCATCTGGGTCATCGTTCTAGCCCAACCGCTCAATGATCGTCGCGTTCGCCATGCCGCCGCCCTCGCACATGGTCTGCAGCCCGTAGCGGCCGCCGCGCTGTTCGAGCGCGTTGACCAGGGTGGTCATGATGCGGGCGCCGCTGGCGCCCAACGGATGCCCGAGGGCGATGGCGCCGCCGTTGACGTTGGTCTTGGCCAGGTCGGCCCCGGTGTCGTGCGCCCAGGCCAGCACGACGGGCGCGAACGCCTCGTTGACCTCGAACAGGTCGATGTCGGCCAGCGTCAGCCCGGCCCGGCGCAGCACCTTCTCGGTGGCGGGGATGACCCCGGTCAGCATGTAGAGCGGGTCGGAGCCCACCACGGTGGTGGTGTGGATGCGGGCCAGCGGGCGCAGGCCCAGCCTGTTGGCGTTCTCGCTCGTGGTGATCAGGACCGCGGCGCTGCCGTCGGACAGCGGCGAGGAGTTGCCGGCCGTGATCGACCAATTGATCTGCGGGAAGCGCTCTTTGGCGGCCTCGCTGTAGAACGAGGGCTGCAGCCCGGCCAGCGTCTCCACCGTCGTGCCCGGCCGGACGATCTCGTCGGTGTTCAGCCCGGCGATCGGGATCAGCTCGTTGTCGAAGAGCCCGTCCTTGGTGGCGCGGGCGGCCTTGTCGTGGCTGCCGGCGGAGAACTCGTCGAGCTGGGTGCGGGAAAAGCCCCACTTGGCGGCGATCAGTTCGGCGCTGATGCCCTGCGGCACCAGGCCGTCGGGGTAACGGCGCGCCATGTCCTCGCCGAACGGGTTGGAGCCCGGCAGCACCGAGGTGCCCATCGGGACGCGGCCCATCGACTCCACGCCGCCCGCGACGACGAGGTCGTAGGCGCCGGCGAGCACGCCCTGCGCGGCGAAGCTGATGGCCTGCTGGCTGCTGCCGCACTGCCGGTCGATCGTGACGCCGGGGACCGACTCGGGGAAGCCGGCGCCGAGCAGCGCGTTGCGCGCGATGTTTACGGCCTGGTCGCCGACCTGGGTGACGGCTCCGGCGATGACGTCGTCGAGCTGCGCGGGGTCGACCCCGGTGCGGGCCACCAGTTCGCGCAGGCTGTGGGCCAGCAGGTCGGCGGGCAGCACGTCGTGCAGGGCGCCGCTGGCCTTGCCCTTCCCGACCGGGGTGCGGACGGCACCGACGATGACGGCGTCGCGGCCCTGATAACCAACCGGGTAACCGGTCATGACTCCTCCTTGAGTCCGGAGCTAAGTATTACTCGCTGTACCCAGGTAAACGTCTAGGTACACTAAAATCAACCCAGACCCGGAGGTGATGTAGATGACATTTCTGCAGGGCGCCCTGGCCGACCGGGAGAAGTGGTCGGCGGTCGGTGAGTGCGCGATCGAGAAGACCATGGCGGTGGTCGGCACCAAGTCCGCGATGCTGATCATGCGCGAGGCTTACTACGGCACCACCCGGTTCGACGACTTCGCCCGCCGGGTCGGCATCACCAAGGCGGCCACGTCGGCGCGGCTGGCCGAACTCGTCGACCTGGGTCTGTTGGAGCGGCGGCCCTACCGCGAGCCCGGCCAGCGCGGCCGCGAGGAGTACGTGCTCACGCAGGCCGGCATCGATTTCATGCCGGTGGTCTGGGCGATGTTCGAATGGGGCCGGCGCCACTTGCCGGTCCGCAACCGCCTGCGACTCACGCATCTGGGCTGCGGCGCCGAGGCCAGCGTCGAAATCCGTTGCACCGAGGGGCATTTGGTGCCGCCCGGCGAGCTCGGCATGCGGCTGGCCAAGTCTGGCTGAGCCCCCAAGCCGCGTCGGTCGGCGAGGGTGCGCAGATGTACGCCATTTCCGGCGTGTCGCCGGACCGACACGCACGCTCGCCCGGCTGGTCAGCTTTCCCGGAGCGCCGCGAGCAGCCTGCGCGCCGCGGCGACGCGGCGAAGGGCGGGCCCCGACAGCGTGTCCAGCGCGCATTCGGGATCGGCCGGCGGCCCCATGTGCCCGCAGCCGCGCGGGCAGTCCTCGATCGCCTCGGCCAGATCCGAGAATGACTTCAGCACATCGTCGGGAGCGATGTGGGCCAGCCCGAACGAGCGGATTCCCGGGGTGTCGATCACCCACCCGGAACCCGCGAGCGGCAGCGCCACCGACTGTGTCGACGTGTGCCGGCCCCGGCCCATGTCGGTCACCTCGCCGACGGCCCGATCCGCCTCGGGCACAAGGCGATTCACCAGCGTCGACTTGCCGACTCCGGAATGGCCCAGCAGCACCGTGATCTTGCCGGCCAGCAGGTCGGCCACCGCGAGCAGCGGATCGTCCACGCCGGCGGCGACGACGGTCAGGTCCAAATCCACGAACTGCTTGGCGAACGGCTCCGGCGGGGCGAGGTCGGTCTTGGTCAGGCACAGGATCGGGGCAAGGCCGCCGGCGTAGGCGGCGATCAGCGCCCGGTCGACCAGCCCGGTGCGCGGCGGCGGGTCGGCGAGCGCCACCACGATCAGCAGCTGGTCGGCGTTGGCGACCACCACCCGCTCGGTGGGATCGGTGTCATCGGCGGTGCGCCGCAACACCGTTCGCCGCTCGCCGCGGCGCACGATGCGGGCCAGCGTGTCCGTCCGCCCGGACAGGTCGCCGACGACGTCGACTTCGTCGCCGACGACGATCGGGGTGCGGCCCAGCTCGCGTGCCCGCATGGCCGTGACCCGGCGATCGGGCCGCCCGCCCAGCACGCACCCCCACCGGCCGCGGTCGACGCTGACCACCATGGCGGCCTCGGCGTCGGCGTGCTCGGGGCGCGTCTTGGTGCGCGGTCGCGAGCCCCGGCCCGATCGGACCTTGACGTCGGACTCGTCGTAGTCGCCGGGCTTCACATGCCGGGCTCCGGCTCGATTGCCCGCCTCCTCCTCGGGCCGCTGACGCGGCCCGCATCGTCACCGGGCTCCAGCATGCGGGCCCACAGCTGCGGAAACTCCGGCAGCGTCTTGCTGGTCGCGCCGATGTCGTCCACCTCGACCCCGGCGACCCGCAGCCCGACGATCGCGCCGGCCATCGCCATCCGATGGTCGGCGTACGCGCGCCAAATGCCGGGCCGCAGCGGCGTCGCGGTGATCACCAGGCCGTCGGGGGTTTCGGCGCAGTCGCCGCCGAGGCGGTTGATCTCGGCGCTCAGCGCGGCGAGCCGATCGGTCTCGTGGCCCCGCAGGTGGGCGATGCCGGAGAGCCGCGACACCGAGCCGGGCGTGGCCAGCGCGGCGAGCGCCGCCACCGACGGCGTCAGCTCCCCGACGGCGCGCAGGTCGACGTCGAAGCCGGGGTAGTCGGTCGACCCCCGCACCTCCAGCGACGAATCGGTTTGCGTCACAACGGCATTCAGCTTGCCGAAGACGCTCAGGATGTTCTCGGCGGGCTGCACGCTGACCGCGGGCCAGCCGGTGATGCGCACCGCCCCGCCGGTGACCACGGCCGCCGCCAGGAACGGGACCGCGTTGGTCAGGTCCGGCTCGACCTCCCAGTGCCGGGCCGCGACCGCGCCGGCCCGCACCCGCCAGCGGTTCGGGACGGAGTCGTCGACGTCGACGCCGGCCTGGCGCAGCATCACGGTCGTCATCGCGATGTGCGGCGCGGACGGCAGCTGCGATCCGGTGTGCTGGACGGTCAGGCCCTCGGTGAACGATGCCGCGCACAGCAGCAATCCGGACACGAACTGCGACGACGCCGAGGCGTCGATGGCCACGGTGCCGCCGGCCACCGAACCGCTGCCTTGGACGCGGAACGGGAGGCCGGTCCCGTCGATCTTGACGCCCAGCCCGCGCAGCGCGTCCAGCAGCGGCGCGATGGGTCGGGACCGGGCCTGCTCGTCGCCGTCGAATGCCACCACCGCGTCGGCCAGCGCCGCCAGCGGCGGGACGAACCGCAGGACGGTGCCGGCCAGGCCGCAGTCCACGGTGGCGTCGGGTCCGGGGGAGATGTGGCCGCTGACGGTCAGGTCGGATCCGGTCCCGTCGACGCGCAGGCCCAGCGTGCGCAGCGCCCCGATCATCAGGTCGGTGTCCCGGCTGCGCAGCGCCCCGCTGATCGTGGAGGCGCCCTGCCCCTGCGCGGCCGCCAGCCCAGCCAGCACCAATGCGCGGTTGGTCTGCGACTTCGAGCCCGGCACGGTCACGGTCGCGCGCACCGGCGCGGTGGCCTGCGGGGCGGTCCAGGTGGTCACCGCTACATCATCGCCTGTTGCCGCGTTCGGCAACCAATAGGAGTGTGTGGCTCTGCCACTATGGGAGTTGTGTGTGGGCGGTTTGCGGTGACGACGGATCCGGCGAAGCTGGCGGAGAAGATCAAGGCGATCGACGAGGCGACCGGCACCGTCCCCAACGCCGGTGCGCCGAACTTCAACGTGGCGCCCACCACGACCATCGCGACCGTCGTCGCCCGCCATAGCGAGCCCGACGACGACCCGACCCGCCGCGTCCGGCTGATGCGCTGGGGCCTGATCCCGCCCTGGGCCAAGGCCGGCGCCGACGGGGCGCCGGAGGGCAAGGGCCCGCTGCTGATCAACGCCCGCGCCGACAAGGTCACCAGCTCGCCCGCCTTCCGGTCGAGCGCCAAGTCCAAGCGCTGCCTGATACCGATGGACGGCTACTACGAATGGCGCGTCAATCCCGACCGGGACGGCAAGAAGTCCCGCAAGACGCCGTTCTTCATGTACCGCGAGGACGGCGAGCCGCTGTTGATGGCCGGGCTGTGGTCGGTGTGGAAGCCCAAAGACCAGGAGGACGCCGCCCCGCTGCTGAGTTGCACGATCATCACCACCGACGCCCCCGGGGAGCTCGCCGAGATCCACGACCGGATGCCGTTGGTGGTGCCGGAACGGGACTGGGACCGTTGGCTGAATCCCGACGCCCCGGTCGATGAAAAGCTGCTCACCCGCGCGCCCGACGTGCACGGCATCCGCATGCGCGAGGTGTCGACCCTGGTCAACAACGTGCGCAACAACGGCCCGGAGCTGCTCGCGCCGGTGGAAGAGCAATCGGAGCAGATGAAGCTGCTGTAGCGCGGATCGCTATGCCGCGCCGGGACTCTCGCCTTCGTCCTCGCCTTCGCTGTTGTCGGTGTGGAGGAGTTTTTCGGGGTGCCAGTAGGTGTTGGTGCGGGGTTGGCCGCGGTCGAGGTGGGGTGGTGGGATCCATTCGGTTTCTCCGCGGGCGTTTTTGCGGGTGCTCCAGGAGCCGGGTTGGATGATGCGGTGTTGGGTGCCGCAGCCCAGGGTGAGGTTGTTGATGTCGGTTTCGCGGCATGCGGCGTAGCCGATGACGTGGTGGACTTCGCAGTAGTAGCCGGGCACGGTGCAGCCCGGGGCGCTGCAGCCGCGGTCTTTGGCGTAGAGCACCAGGCGTTGGGCCGGGGAGGCCACGCGCTTGGTGTGATACAGCGCCAGCGCCTTGCCCTTATCGAAGATGGCTAGGTAGTGCCGGGCGTGGCGGGCCTGGCGAATGACGTCGCTCATCGGCAAGAGGGTGCCGCCGCCGGTGAGGCCCTTGCCGGCGGCGGCTTCGAGTTCGGCCAGGGTGGTGGTGACGATGATGGAGGTGGGCAGCCCGTTGTGCTGGCCGAGTTGACCGGACATCAACAGGGCGCGCAGCGCGGTGCTCAGCGCGTCGTGTTGGCGTTGGGCCTGGCTGCGGGTGTCGTTGTCGATGGCGGCTTGGCTGGGGGTGCCATCGATGCAGGGGGTGTCGTCGTCGGGGTTGCACATGCCGGGGGCGGCCAGTTTGGCCAGGACGGCTTCCAGGGTGGCGCGGGCTTCGGGGGTCAGCATCGCGCGCAGCTCCGACATGCCGTCGGCGTGTTGGTTGCTCAGCGTCAGGGCGCGGCTGCGGGCGCGGTCGGCGTCGGTGTAGGTGCCGTCGGGGTTGAGGCAGTCGGCCAGCACGTTGGCGAATGCGCTGAGTTGTTCGGGGCGGTACTGGGTGCCGTGGGCGGCCAGCAGGGCTTCGACCTGGTCGCGGGTGGCGGTGTCGATCCAGCCGGGCAGTTGCTTGAAGAACTTGCAGATTGCCCCGACCTGGCCGGGACCCAACATGCCCTCGCGTTGCGCGGCAGCCGACGCCTCCAATACCGGCGCCATCGGTTCGCCCGTCAGGCCGTGGCGCGGGCCCAGATCGGCGGCCTCGGCGATGCGCCGGGCCGCCTCGCGGCCGCTGATCAGGGTGGCCTCGGCGATGGCGTGCTCGAGCTTGCCGCCCAACTCCGCCGGGCTGGCCTGGCGGCGCAGCGCGTTGATCAGCGGATGCTCCGGGGCCGGCAGGCGCCGGCGCCAGCCTTCCACGCGCTCCAACAACGCTAGGTGCTCGCGCGTGGTCAACGCGGCGCAGTCGAACTGGGCCACCCGATCCAAGGCGGCGTCGAGGCTGTCCAGCGCGGCCGAGAGCGCCTCGCGATCGACACCGTTGCCAGCCATACCGCCAAACTATGCGAGCCCACCGACAAAAACGGTCGCGTTGTGACCACTGAAACCACAGTGGCTCAAGTGATTTCGATCCGCCTGCGTGGTGCAACACTCGCACATCACTGGGACCACTGAAACCACAGTGGCCCAAGTGATGTGAATCTGTCTGCCTAAGACAAGATTCAGGGCATCTTTGTGGTTCGGCGACGGATCTTTGCGTGCCGGCGCGAATTAGGATCCGGGTGTGACTGGCACGTACACCTACACGTTCGAGGACATCCGCAACCGCCCGGTCGCGGTGATCGGGGCGGGAACGCTCGGCCGGCGCATAGCGCTGATGTTCGCCAGCCGCGGCGGAACCGTGCGGATCTGCGCGCCCCGCGCCGAACAGCGGAACTCGGCGATCCGGTACGTGCTGGAGACGCTGCCGAAAGTGGTGGCGCAGCGGGGCTTTGGTGACGTGGGTGGTGTGATCGGAGCGGGGTCGCTGGAAGAGGCGCTGGACGACGCCTGGCTTGTCGTCGAGTCCGTCCCGGAGAAGCTCGAGATCAAAAAAGCGACATGGGACCAGATCGACCAAGCGGCGCCGCCCGGCACCATCTTTGGCACCAATTCGTCGTCGTACCCGTCGCGCCTGATGGCCGACGCCGTGCGGGACAAGACGCGATTGTGCAACACGCATTTCTACATGCCGCCGGAGGCCAACGCCGTCGACCTGATGTCCGACGGGCAGACTGACCGCGGGCTGCTCGACACGCTGCTGACCGTGCTGCCCGAGTTCGGCGTCCACCCCTTCGAGGCACGCAAGGAATCGACCGGCTTCATCTTCAATCGCATCTGGGCGGCCATCAAGCGCGAGTCGCTGGCCGTGGTCGCCGAGGGTGTGGCCCGTCCCGAGGACGTCGACGGGATGTTCAAGGTCAACTGGGGCGTGCCGGCCGGGCCGTTTCAGATGATGGACCTGGTCGGCCTCGACGTGGTGCTGGACATCGAAAACCACTACGCGGAAGAGTTTCCGCACCTACCGGAACACGTGCGCGAGTTGCTGCAGACCCATGTCGACGCCGGCAAGCTCGGCGTCAAGACCGGCGAGGGGTTCTACACGTATTGACGCGGCGCTCAGTTGCTCAGCACCAGGCGCCACTGGCCGGCCGCCGTGCGGTCCGGGACGCACCAGAAGTTGTTCCAGTTCCCCGGCGTCGACGCCTTCACGCCCGGGCCGGCGTCCTGACAGGCTTCCCGGGTGGGGTAGCTGCCCTCGGTCTGAATGGTGTCCGCCCAGCTGACGCCCACGCCGGTGGTCATCAACCCCGCGAGAGCCAGCGCGCTGGCGGCGACGAATCGCTTCATTTCGATCCAATCCTCCTGTGGTGCTGCGTGTAACCACGCGGTAGTGCGAGTGTAGTCATTTGACTACACTCGCACAAGGCCCTGTTACGCCCGCCGGGCCAGTTCGGCCAGCGCCAGCCGGGCGGCGTTGGCGCCGCACATGCCGTGGGCTCCCGGCCCGGGCGGGGTGGCCGCCGAGCAGATGTACATGCCGGGAACGCCAATGCTATAGGGGGATAACGTAATTCGCGGTCCGAAGGTGAGCTGGCGGATGTCCTTGGCGCCGGTCATGATGTCGCCGCCGTCGTAGTTGGGGTTGTAGGTGGCCAGCTGCGCCGTCGAGCGAACCGCCTGGCCGACGACGCGTTCGGCGAAACCGGGGGCGAACCGCTCGATTTGGGCGACGATCGCCGCGGTGGCGTCGCCGGTGTATCCGTTGGGGACGTGCGCGTAGGTCCACACCGGATGCGTATCGCCCACGGAGCGTTGCGGATCGGCCAGATACTGCTGACCGACCAGCACGAACGGCCGCTCCGGCATCCGGCCGACGTGGATCTCGCGCTCGGTCGCGGCCAGCTCGGCGAAGGTCCCGGCCAGGTGCACGGTGCCGGCCCGGCGCGCGTCCGGGTTCGCCCAGGGCACGCCGCCCTCGACGGCGAAGTCGACCTTGAACGCGCCGGGGCCGCGGCGGAAGCCCGTGAAGGCGCGGGATACGCGGCGCGGCAGGCGATCTCCCACGATCCCGGCGACCGCGCCCGGCGCCAGGTCGAACATCGTGATATCCGCGGGCGGCAGCTGCGAGGCCGCCGCGACCCGCACGCCGGTCTCGATCTTGCCGCCGAGGTCGGTCAGCAGCGCCACCATGGCGTTGGTGATGGACTGCGATCCCCCTTCGGCCACCGCCCAGCCGTGCCGGTGGCCCGCGGCGATGATGCCCATCCCGATCGCGGACGTCATCGGGTAGTGCAACGGCCGGAAGGCATGTGCCGCAACACCTCCGAACAACGCCCGGCCCTCGTCGGTGCGAAACAGCCGCGCGAACGCCGACCCGGGAAGCAGGGTGGGCACACCAAATCGGGCCAGCATCAGCGGATGATCCGGCAGCCGCAGCAGCGGCCCCATGATGTCGTCGCTCAAGGCGTCGAACCGGCGCGCCGAGTAGCCGAACGCCAGCCGCCAGCGCGAGCCGTCGCGCCCGAGGCCGGCCGCGGTCTCGTCGACCGAGCGGTGCAGCACGCCGGCGCCCCCGCCGTCGAGGGGGTGCACGCAGTCGATTTCCGGCCAGCGCCAGGTCAGCCCGTACCGCTGCAGGTCGAAGCGGCTCAGGAACTGCGAGCCGACGGCCATCGGGTGGATCGCCGAGCAGTGGTCGTGCAGCAGGCCGGGGACGATCGCCTCGAAGCTGCGCGCGCCGCCGCCCACCTCGTCGGCGGCCTCGAGAACGGTGACCTGCACGCCCTCGGCGGCCAGGCAGATGGCGGCGGCGAGCCCGTTGGGCCCGCCCCCGACCACCACCGCGGTAGTCATGCCGGCGCACCCGCCCTGGCGGGCATCGTTCCGCGAAGCGACCATGTCACCTCGGTGGGGATGGGGCCGTTGGGCAGCCACGGTTGCTCGGCGACAGCGTCGGCCACCTTCCAGGTCCCGCGCTCGAGCACACCGAGCGCCGCGTCGATCAGCTTGTAACGCTGCACACCGGTGCCGAAGGCCTCCGACTCCACCCAGGCGATGACACACTCGCCCGGTTCGAACGCGGCCTCACTCTGCATTGCGCGGATCAAGTCTTCATTGTGCAGGTGACCATCGCCGAAGTTAAAGCCGATCAACGAGTTGCACACGAATTCGCCCTCGCGCACGGTGCGGGAGTCGACGTCGGGCAGGTGCGTCAACAGCAGCGAGAACAGGCCGCGGCCCTGGCTGTGCATGCTCCGCCACGCGATCGTCTTCTGCGAGGTGATCTCCGCCCAATGCGGTTCATAGCCGAACGCGACGAATTGGTCGACCTGGTTCCGCGTGGGCCGGGTGACCCGGTCGAGCTTCGCCTCGGTGCCGGGCGCGAAGGTCCACACGGCGGAGGCCCAGTTGCCCGCGTATTGCCGCAGCGACGGCAGGAAGGACACCTTGTCCGGCCGCAGGTTGCCCAGGACCGGGTAGAGCAGCAGCGCGGCTCCGACGAGCAGGGCCAGCCACGGTGGCGTCATGTTCCACGGCGCGTACCCGTTCCAGTTCGGGAACCCGAGGAACAGGAAGACGGTGGTGTAGGCGAACACGACGTTCCATTCCAGCGGCACCGCGAGCGGGAACGTCGAGATGATGAACAGGTGGAAGCCCACCATCAGCAGCGCCGCCGCCAGGGTCAGCCACTTGTTCGTGGAGAAGAACAGAACCAGCGGGGCGGCGATCTCGACGGTGGTGCCGTTGACGTGTGCCATGAAGTTCGCCAGCCGCGACGGCCGCATGTCGCGCCCGAAGTCGCGGTAGTGCGCCCGCCGCACCCACTTGGGCGCGAAGATGGTGTTGCTGACCATCGGCGGGATCACGTTGGAGAAGTGCTTGCCGAATTTCGAGAATCCCGCGCCGACCCACACCACCACGATCAGCATCTTGCACGCGACGATCATGTTGACGAACGGCAGCGTGGCGAAGAAGAACATCGCCGGCAGGTACTGTTCGCCGCGGGCGGCGAGGAAGATCGTCTTGTCCCGTAGCCCGATCAGCAGCAGCAGCCCGATCGGCGCGACCAGCAGGGCGGGGTTGACGAGCCCGGAGGTGTTGTGCGGCAAAGCCTTTGACAGCGAGTCGCTGTGCATCCCCGGCGACAGCAGGGCGACGGCCAGGCTGGCCAACAGCGCCAGGTAAACCCCGATGTCGAACCAGGTCCGCCGGTCGCCTGCGGTGAACGGCACCCACTGCCACGGTCGCAGCCGGATGGTGCCGGGCCGGGCCCAGAACAGGATGCCGCCGGTCATCGGCTTGACCTTGCCGGCGAGCGGACCCCAGGAGCCGGCCACGCCGATCGCCTCCAACAGCACCGTCCACAGGATCGCCTTCTGGTAGACGATGGGCTGGTTCCACCACTCGGACACGTGCCAGAAGGCGGGCAGCCCGGAGGTCGCCGTCACGACGGTGACGCCGCCGATCGCGAAGAAAACGACCAGCTTGAGGATGTAGATGGTGTGCACCATTCTGGGCGAGCCGAAGCCCTTTTCGCCCCAATCGAGGGCGAGGATGCGCATCCGCTCCATCAGCGGCTTCTGTAGGAAGGTGTCCGGGTCGACCGCGGCGAGATCTGGCTGTTTGAATCCCATTTCCTTCGCTCCTTCGGCTTCGGGAGTAACCGTGGCGACAAAGCTAGGCGCGGAGTGCGGCGCGACACAGTCGCGGAGCGACAAAGCCGTGATCCGGAGTTATCGCCAGGAGACAATGTCGGCGTCTAACGTCATTGAGATGAAGAAATCGCACGTCGACGCCCCGGACGCCGACGTCGGGGTGCGGGGTTGGGTAGCCGAAGTCGCCGGCCGACTGCACGGCCGATTGGCCGACGTGACGTCGGAGATCCATCGCGCCCTCCAGGACCAGATCCCGGATCTACCCCGCGAGCCGCGGATCACGGATCTGCTCGGTGCCAGCGTCGAGGGGAACGTCGACACGATGCTGCACGCGCTGCGCTATGACATCGCGGTCGAGCGCGTTGAGGCGCCGACCGCGGCGCTCGAGTATGCGCGCCGGCTGGCGCAACACGGGGTGCCGGTCAACGCGTTGGTGCGCGCCTACCGGCTCGGTCAGCGCCGGATGAACGAGCTGGTATTCGCCGAGCTGCACGCGGTCGACATCCCCGACTCGGCGCGGGTGGCGGTGATCGAGGCGATGAGCGCGGCGATGTTCGCCTATATCGACTGGATGTCGCAACAGGTCGTGGCGGTGTACGAAGAAGAGCGCGAACGGTGGCTGGACAACCAGAACAGCCTTCGCGGTATGCGAGTGCGTGAAGTGTTGTCGCCCAACAAGGTTGTCGACATCGACGCGGCCACCACGGTGATCCGTTATCCGCTGCGCTGGCATCACGTTGGGTTGGTCATGTGGTACCCGGAGCGGGACGGCGTGGGCGACGAACTGGGAAGGCTGCAAAGGTTTCTCCGCGACATGGGCGAGACCGTCGGCGCCGACGCGGGGCCGCTCTTCATTGCGGCCGACCAGAGCTGCGCGTGGGGATGGCTGCCCTACCGTGCCGCGGCAGTCGACGGCGACGTCGTCGCGAAAGTCCGCCGGTTTGCGCTGGCCCGCCCAGGTGCGCCGAACCTGGCAATCGGCACGATGGCCGCCGGCGTCGAGGGCTTTCGCCGGTCACACCGGGAGGCGGTCGAGGCCCGCGGCGTCGCGACCGTTGCCCGGCACCCGGCGCGTTCGGCTCCCACGGTGATCGCCGCCGGTGATCCGGGGTTGTCCATCGTGGCGCGCCTGGGCGGCGACGTGGCCGTGACCCGCGACTGGGTGGTCACCGTGCTCGGCGACCTTGCGGTCGACAGCGAAAACGACGCGCGGCTGAGGGAGACGCTGCGTGTCTTTCTCGGTTGCGGTTCCAGCTACAAATTGGCCGCCGAGGAATTGAACATGCACTTCAACTCGGTGAAATATCGGGTCGGCCGGGCCGTCGCCCGGCGCGGACGGGAGATCGGCGCCGACCGCCTCGACGTCGAAGTGGCGTTGCTGGCGTGCCATTGGTACGGGAGCGCGGTGCTGCAGCCGACATGAGCCGCGGCGCGCGTCACCCCATGGCGGGGGCGACGCGACGGAATGGCACGCGCCGCGGGAGGCGGGCCGGCAAAACGGGCCGGACCGGCTGCGGGGCCGGCCGCCAGTCGCGGAAGAAGTGGACCGCGTGGACGGAGCCCGGGATCAGCACGGGGACAAAGATCGCCATCAGGTAGACCGCGATCACCAACATGGATTCGAACATGATGCGCCTGCGATTCTCCGGCGAGCGGAATCGAAGTTGTTGTCGTACTTGATAATTGGATCGGTAGAGATCCGTTGATCGAGTTGGTCGCAGAATCTAGCGGCACCGCCCGGGCGCGGCGATGGCGCGGAACGACGAACCTGCCGCGAGTCGTTGTCTCCCGGCGACAAAACTGTTTAGCCGATGACCCATTGCGCGATACCGAATTGTGTCGCCAAAGTCATTTTCTTTGCGATTGCAATGGCGAATCATATTGTCATGACAAATACCGATCAGACCGTGTTTGAAGGTCCACTACGGCAGCTTGCTCGCAGCGCGTGGCAGCTGCTTCTGCTCATCGGTGTCGCCGCAGTCGCATTGGGCGTCATCGTGCTGCTCTGGCCGGGCAAGACACTGTTCGTGGCGGGTGTCCTGTTCGGCATCTACCTGGTGGTCACCGGAATCGGATACGTGTTTGCCGCATTCGGCACGCACGCCGGCGCCGCAATGAGAGTGCTGACGTTCCTCACCGGCATTGTTTCGCTGGTCCTCGGGTTCTTCTGCTTCCGCGAAGAATTCGAGGCGGTCACGCTGCTGGCCATCTGGATCGGCATCAGCTGGCTGTTCCGCGGGATGACGATGTTCGCCGCCGCGTTGTCCCTGGACCACCTGCCCGGCCGCGGCTGGCAGGCGCTGTCCGGGTTGATCATCGTGATCGGCGGCGCCGTGCTGATTGTCTCGCCGCTGCGCTCGATCGCGATCCTGACCCTGGTGGCCGGCTGGTGGCTGATCGTCATCGGCGTCATGGACATCATCTCGGCCTTCCAGGTCCGCAGCCGCGCGAAGCGGGTAGCGCAAGCCGTCGGGGCCGCCGGCTAGGGCAGTCGCCGCTCTACCTCGAACGCGAGGCACAGCTCGGCGAGATCTCTTGGCCGCGAGAGGGATCGGGCGGTCAGCTCCTCGATCCGGCGCAGCCGGTGCCGCACCGTGTTGGGGTGGCAGAAGATCTCCGCCGCTGTGCTGTTGGCCGAGCCGCCCGCCTCCACCCAGGCGCGGAACGTGTCCAGCAGGGTGGTGCGCTCCTCGGCGGGCAGTTCGTCGAGGCGCGACAGCACCTGCGACCTGATCTTCGCCATCGCCTCCGGCGCGCTGACCGCTGCGACGGCGAGCGGGGTGTCGTCGAACAGGGAAACCAGCGAGTCGCCGGCGGCCTTGCCGGTGACCGCGACCCTGGCCAATCGCAATCCGTCGCTGGTTTCGGCCAGGTCGCGAAACGTCGGGCTGATGCCGACCCGCGCCGTCGCGGCCTGGCGGAGGACTTCGACCAGGGCGCCCATCATCTCCGGACCGCGCAGGTGGACGATGCCCACCTGCAGGTCGGGCAGCAGCCGCCACGCCGACCGAATGTCCCGCGCGGACAGCTTGTTTTCGATCGCCGGCAAGCCGAGCCGCCCGATCGCCGGCAGCTCGGCCGCCACCACGACGTAGGGCCCGGATGTCGGTAGCCGCAGCAGATCCGCCGCCTCCCAAAGGCTTTGCTTGTCGGTGATCCGGTGCGCCAGCAGCGCCTCGACCAACGCCGACCGCTCTTCCTCGCGCTCGAGAATCTGCGTCGTCAGCTGTTGGCGGTAGGCACTGGCCATCGCCTGGGTGAAGGTCTCCTGCGCGAAGAAGATTCGTGCGGTGGCGTCCAGGATGGCGTCGGTGGGGATGCCCGCGGCACGGGCGACCGCGATGGTCTCCTCCCACATGAACCGAAAGCCGATGCGGTAGGCGGTCATCACGGCCGGCAGCGGCACCCCGGACAGTGCCCGCTCGGTGCCGGTGCGCTCGGCGGGCGAGACGTCGACATCCGCGCCGCCGGTGAGCGAGTCGAAGATGAACGCCACGTTGGCCGTACAACTTTCGGCGACCTGATCCTTGGTGACGACGGTGCCGTCGCGGTACGCGTCGATGTCGCGGCAGAGCAGGTCCGCCATCGTTCGTCCCAGTTGCGGGGCGCGGGACATCATCAGCTTGCTCAGCTCGACGACGTGCGCGTCCGCCGCCGCACCGTGCCGGACGCCGCGATTCGTCGAGGCCACGCCCATACCGCAAACCTTATGCCCCGGCGCCGGCGAATGTGACCGCTCACACCGAACCGGGCCCGCCGTTGTTTCGGCGGACATTGTGGCCGCGGGTAGCCGGGACCACGCTTGGAGTACGCATCACAAGCACGTCCCGGAGGCACCGCATGACCGCTCTGAGCGCCGATCTCGCCGCGTCGAGGAATCGCCACCCCGAACGCGTGGCGCTGCGTTGTGACGACCTGCGGCTCACCTACGCGGAATTCGACGCCGCGGCGGCCCGGGTCGCGACGCTGCTGGAGCGGGCGGGCATCGAGCCGGGCGACCGGGTGGGTGTGATGCTGCCCAACACGCCCGCGTTCGCCATCGTCTTCTACGGCATCGTCTACCGAGGCGGCGTCGCGGTCCCGATGAACCCGCTGCACAAGGGTCGGGAGGTCGCCTACTACCTGTCCAACAGCGGCGCCCGGGCCCTGTTCGCGACGCCGGCCTTCGCGCGGGAGGCCACCGCCGGGGCAGCGGAAACCGGGGCGGAATGCTGGCTCGTCGACGACGCCGGGCTGGCCGACCTCATCGCCGGCCTGCCCGCCCAGCGCCGCCCGGTACCGCGCGACGACGGGGACGTCGCGGTCATCCTGCACACCTCCGGGACCACCGGTAAGCCCAAGGGCGCCATGCTCACCCACGGCAACCTTCGGCGCAACGCCGAGGTCAGCGTCCGCACCCTGATCGAGACCGGGCCCGACGACGTGGTGATGGGCTGCCTGCCGCTGTTTCACGTCTTCGGCCTGACCTGCGGCCTCAACGGTTCCGTCCGTGCCGGTGCGACGTTGACGCTGATCCCACGGTTCGACCCGCGCAAGGCGCTCGAGGTGATCGAGCGCGACGCCGTCACGGTCTTCCAGGGGGTGCCGACGATGTATTCGGCGCTGCTGGGTGCGGCGGCCGACGCCGCGCCGCGGGCGGCGCGGAGCCTGCGGATCTGCGTTTCCGGCGGAGCGGCGCTGCCGGTCCAGGTGCTCACCGACTTCGAGAAGGCTTTCGGGTGCCCGGTTCTCGAGGGGTACGGGCTCTCCGAAAGCTCTCCGGTGGCGGCGTTCAACCACCCGAACCGGCCGCGCAAGGCCGGCTCGATCGGCACCCCGATCGAGGGTGTGCAGATGCGGGTGGTCGACCTCGACGGCGTCGAGGTGCCACAGGGGCAGGCGGGCGAGCTCCAGATCCGCGGCCACAACGTGATGAAGGGCTACTGGAACCTGCCGGACGCCACCGCGGCCACCATCACGCCCGACGGCTGGCTGAACACCGGCGACATCGGTCGCGTCGACTCCGACGGCTACTTCTACATCGTCGACCGGACCAAGGACCTGATCATCCGCGGCGGATACAACGTCTATCCCCGGGAAATCGAGGAGGTGCTCTACGAGCATCCGGCGGTGGCCGAAGCCGCCGTCGTCGGCGTCCCGCACGACTCGCTCGGCGAGGAGGTCGGCGCCGCCGTGGCCCTCAAGCCGGGCGCGGCCGCGACGCCCGGCGAGCTGGTCGAGTACGTCAAGGCGCGGGTGGCCGCCTACAAATACCCGCGCCTGGTCTGGCTCGTCGACGCCCTGCCCAAGGGACCCACCGGCAAGGTCCTCAAACGCGAAATCACCGCTCCGACAACCGAAAGCACGCGATAACCATGGTCACCCAAACCGCCAAAGCGGACGAGCTCGCCGCACCGTTGGACCTGCTGCTGAGCAGCGCCACCAAACCGTTTGCGAGCCGGATGATGCCGGACGCCACCTGGGCGCGCCTCGGCGCCAAACTCGCCCAGCGCCCCGGCGTGGTGGCCGGCCGGGCCGCCGCCCTCACCCGCGAACTCGGCGCCGTCGCGGCGGGTAACTCGCACCGCGTCCCGGCGCGGGCCGACAAACGCTTCAGTGACACCGCCTGGCAGGACAATCCGCTGCTGCACCGCATCGTGCAGGCATATCTCGCGGCCAGCGAGGCCGCCGAAGGGCTGCTCGTTGACGCCGACCTGGATTGGCGCGACAACCAGCGGATGCAATTCGTCCTCGACAATCTGGTCGAAGGTCTGGCGCCCAGCAACAACCCGCTGATCAGCCCGCTCGGGTGGAAGGCGATGATCGACACCGGCGGGCTGAGCGCCCTCCGGGGCCTGAAAGCCTTTGCCCGGGACATGCTTTCGAAGCCGCGGGTTCCCGCGATGGTGGAGCCGGACGCCTTCGTGGTGGGAGAGACGCTGGCCGTCACCAAAGGCGCGGTCGTGCTGCGGACCCCGATGTTCGAGTTGATCCAATACGCCCCGCAGACACCGAAGGTGAACGCGATCCCGCTGCTGATGGTGCCGCCGGTGATCAACAAGTTCTACGTCATGGACATCGCCCCGGGACGCAGCATTATCGAGTACTTCATCCAGCAGGGTCAACAGGTGTTCGCCATATCCTGGCGCAATCCGCAGAAGCGACACCGGGATTGGGGCTTCGACGCCTATGGCGCCGCGATCGTGGAGGCCATGGACGCCGCGCAGAAGATCACCGGGACCGACAGCACCCACCTGTTCGCCACCTGCTCGGGCGGCATCCTGGCCGCGATGACGGCGGCGCACCTGGCCGCCATCGGCGAGGGCGACCGGGTCGCCGGCCTGAACCTGTCGGTCACCGTCCTGGACGAGACCCGGGCCGGGTTCGCGGCCGCCATCATGAGCGACCGCGCGGCCCAGGCCGCGATCCGGGTTTCGGACCGCAAAGGCTACCTGGACGGGCGCGACATGGCGGAGATGTTCGCGTGGCTGCGGCCCACCGACCTCATCTGGCGGTACTGGGTGAACAACTACGTGCAGGGCCGCAAGCCGGCGGCGTTCGACGTGTTGTTCTGGAACGCCGACACCACCCGGATGACCGCCGCCTTGCACCGCGACATGATCTTGATGGCGCAGCGCAACGCCTTGGTCACTCCCGGCGCGCTCAGCATGCTGGGCAGCCCGGTCGACCTGGGGCAGGTCACCGCCGACGCGTACATCGTCGGCGGCGTCGCCGACCACATCTCCCCGTGGCAGGCCACCTATCGCAGCGCCCGGCTGCTCGGCAGCAAGGACAACCGGTACGTGCTGTCCACCAGCGGTCACATCGCGGCCCTGGTCAATCCGCCGGGCAACCCCAAGGCTTCGTTCCGGACCGGCCCGGTCGAGGCCGAGGATCCGCAACAGTGGCTGGAGTCGTCGCAACAGTCGGCCGACTCCTGGTGGCCGGATTACGCGGACTGGCTCGCCGAGCGCAGCGGACCACAGGTGGTTGCCCCGAAAGCGCTTGGCGGCGAGGGCCTTCCGCCCCTCGGACCGGCCCCCGGCGGCTATGTGATGGAGAAGTGAGTGAAGCGTAGCGCGCAACAAAGGCGCCTGCGGGTGGTGCAGCCAAGCACGGTGGGGGAGGAGCGCTATCTCAGCGCGGGCGGGCAGCGAATCCGGGTCAACATCCGCCGGGGAACGGGCGTGCCGCTGGTGCTGTGCAACGGCATCGGGGCCAGCCTGGAGGTGCTCGACCCGCTGGTCGAGCGGCTGCGCACCACGGTGGTCAGGTTCGACGTGCCGGGCACCGGGGGATCGCCGACGTCCCCGCTGCCGTACGGGTTTCCCTACCTGGCCTGGGTTTTGGGCAGGGTGCTGTCCAAGCTGGACATCGGCGTGGTGGATGTCCTGGGGCTGTCCTGGGGCGGCGCGCTGGCCCAACAGTTCGCTTTCCAGAATCCGCGCCGCTGCCGGCGCATGGTGCTGGTGGCGACCGGCACCGGCGTGCTCATGGTGCCCGCCCGCCCGTGGGTGTTGGCGAAAATGGTCACCCCGCGCCGGTTTTCGGATCCCGACTACGCGGCGGTCATCGCGGGCGATCTCTACGGCGGCACCGTGCGCGCCCACGGTGAAGACGTGGCGCGCCTGTTCGTGCGGCAGTTGCACGCGGGATCGAAGGTGGGGTACCTGCACCAACTGCTCGCGGGCTCGGTGTGGACCAGCCTGTTCGCGCTGCCCGCGGTCCGGCAGGAGACGTTGATCGTGGCGGGCACCGATGACCCGATCATCCCGGTGGTCAATGCCCGGATCCTGCACGCGCTGCTGCCTCACTCGCTGCTGCACCTGCATTCGGGCGGGCACATCGACATCGTGCACAACGCGACCGAGCTCGCGCCGGTCATCGAGGACTTTTTGCGGGAACCGGGCGAACGCGCCTAGGAACCGCTAGCCCCGGATGTCCGCGGTGACCGCGCCCGTCAGCCGGATCAGATCCCGGGGCGCCACCGCGACGTCCCAGCCGCGCCGACCCGCGCTGCAGTAGACCCGCTCCCAGGCGAGCGCGCCGGCGTCGACGACGGTCGGCAGCGAGCGGCGCTGACCGAACGGCGAAATGGCACCGACGAGGTACCCGGTGGCCCGCTGGGCGGTCGCCGGTTCGGCCATGGATGCCTTGGCGACCCCGAGCGCGGCGGCGGCCGCCTTCAGCGACAGCCGGGCCGGCGCCGGCAGCACGGCGACCGCCAGCCCGTCGGGCACCGCGATGACCAGGGTCTTGTAGATCTGCTCCGGCGCCACGCCGGCTCCGCTCAGCGCGTGCACCGCCTCGAGGCCGAACGACGATTCGTGGGGATCATGGGAGAACTTGACGACGTGGTGCGCCACGCCCGCCCGGACCAGCGCCGCGATGCCCGGCGTGGCCGCGCCGCCCACGCCCTTCCGATGGTGACCCGCTGCGCCCGGCTCCGCCGCGCTCGCGACCACGATTAGGGCCCGGTGTACCCCGGCGGGTTGACGCCGTCGACCCAGAAGTCGACGCCGAGCTTCGAACCGGGAATGCAGTCGTACACGGACAGGTCGCTGACGCCGGATTCCACCAGCACGTCCTCGCACAGCAGCGTGTTGCCGGTGTACTCGCGGGCGGGCTTGTTGAGGATGACGTAGGCCGCGTCGGAGTAAACCTCGGGCTTGCGGGCCCGGCCCATGGCCTCGTCGCCGCCGAGCAGGTTCTGCACCGCGGCCGTCGCCACCAGCGTGCGCGGCCACAAGGTGTTCGACGCGATGCCCGCCTCGCGCATCTCCTCGGCAATTCCCAACGCGCACAGCGTCATTCCAAACTTGGCCATCATGTAGGCGGTCGGCTTCAGCCACTCCTTGCCGAGCAGCACCGGCGGCGAGAGCGTCAGGATGTGCGGGTTCTCCCGGCCCTTCAAATGCGGGATGCAGGCCTGCGACACCGCGTACGTGCCGCGCACCTGGATGCCGTTCATCAGGTCGAACCGCTTCATCGGCACCTCGGTGATGGAGCCCAGGTTGATCGCCGACGCGTTGTTGACGCAGATGTCGATGCCGCCGAATTGCTCGACGGTTTTGGCCACCGCGGACTCGACCGACTCCGGGTCACGGACGTCCCCGACGATCGGCAGGGCCTGCCCGCCCGCCTCCTCGAGTTCCTTCGCGGCGGTGTACACCGTGCCCGGCAGCTTCGGGTGCGGTTCGGCGGTCTTGGCGATCAGCGCGATGTTCGCGCCGTCCTGTGCGGCGCGTTTGGCGATCGCCAGGCCGATACCGCGGCTGGCACCGGAGATGAACATGGTCTTGCCATTCAGGGACATGGCGTCACATTAACGCGACGGCCGAACCGGCCGGATTCGGCCCGGGAAATAGCCGGCCGCCCCGCGCTGTTAAAGAAGTCGGTTTCTGATGCAGTTGCGGCACCCACCGGCAGACCAGGACGGACACTGTCGGGGGCAGCCTTTAGATTGGGAGGAGCAGTCTGGTGCCAACGGCGATGTGCCTGCTTGAGCGTCCGGCGGCGCTTCCCGTGCCGCCAGGCGACACCGCTGCAGAAGGGACCGTGTTAACCAAGATGGCCGATACCGACGGCGCAAGGGATTCAGAAGCTCCGGCACCACCAACCGAAACCGACGAGGAACTCACCGCGCGTTTCGAGCGCGACGCGATTCCCCTGCTCGACCAGTTGTACGGCGGCGCGCTGCGCATGACGCGCAACCCCGCCGACGCGGAGGACCTGCTGCAGGAAACGATGGTGAAGGCCTACGCGGGGTTCCGCTCGTTTCGGGCCGGCACCAACCTCAAGGCGTGGCTGTACCGGATCCTGACCAACACCTACATCAACAGCTACCGCAAGAGGCAGCGGCAACCGGCTGAATACCCAACCGAGGAGATCACCGACTGGCAGCTGGCGTCCAACGCCGAACACTCCTCGACGGGGTTGCGTTCGGCGGAGGTCGAGGCGCTGGAGTCGCTGCCCGACAACGAGATCAAAGAGGCGCTGCAGGCGTTGCCGGAGGATTTCCGGATGGCCGTCTACTACGCCGACGTCGAGGGATTTCCCTACAAGGAGATCGCCGAGATCATGGACACGCCGATCGGGACGGTAATGTCACGGCTGCACCGCGGCAGACGTCAGCTGCGGGGCCTCCTGGCCGACGTGGCCAAGGAGCGCGGTTTCAACCGCGGCCAGCAGGCGCACGAGGAGGTGTCGTCATGAGCGAGTTCGCCGGTCCCACGGACCCGCGCGCCGACGACAGCCACTCCCACGGCCTCGGCTGTGCCGAGGTGATCGCCGAGGTATGGACCCTGCTCGACGGCGAGTGCACCCCCGAGGCCAAGGAGCGGCTGCGCCAGCATCTCGAGGCGTGCCCCGGCTGCTTCCAGCACTACGGCATCGAGGAGCGGCTCAAGGCCCTCATCGCGACGAAATGCACCGGCGAGAAGGCCCCGGAGGGCCTGAAGGAACGCCTCCGGCTGGAGATCCGCCGGACCACCATCATCCGCAGGGGCGAGTAGCGCCTAGCCCGGGATGGGGCCGTGAATTCGGCTAGGCGTTCGGCCGCTTGCCGTGGTTGGCCTTGCTGTACTTGCGGTCGCGCTTCTTCCGGCCACGCTTGGCCATCGTCATCCTCCGTGATTCTTCGTCGGCGATAGTTCGTCCAAGAAAAGGGGCGCTCGGCGCCCGTTAGCTTGCCTCACAGTGTCTCACGGCCGGCCGCATGCGGTGTAACGCCCCGCGTCCCGCGGTCCCGACCGGTCCTGTGGTTCGATATACATGACCTTGATGCGACAACCAGCATGCGGACGAGTGGGGTGAAGATGGCGGAGGATGTTCGCGCCGAAATCGTGGCCAGCGTGCTCGAGGTTGTTGTCAACGAGGGTGACCAGATCGGCAAGGGCGACATCGTGGTGCTGCTGGAGTCGATGAAGATGGAAATCCCCGTCCTGGCCGAGGTCGACGGCACGGTCAGCAAGGTGAGTGTGGCGGTGGGCGATGTCATCCAGGCGGGTGACCTCATCGCCGTGATCAGCTAAGGATTGGATGTCCACTCTCGGTGACCTGCTTGCCGAGCACACGATGCTGCCGGGCAACGCGGTGGACCACCTGCATGCCGTGGTGGGGGAGTGGCAGCTGCTGGCCGACCTGTCCTTTGCCGACTACCTGATGTGGGTCCGCCGCGACGACGGCGTGCTGGTGTGCGTGGCGCAGTGCCGCCCGAATACCGCGCCCACGGTGCTGCAGACCGACGCGGTGGGGACCGTCGTGGCCGCCGACCGGCTGCCGCTGGTCGACGAGACGTTCGAGCCCGGTACCGCGCCGCGGGAAAGCGATGCGGGCCAACAACATTCGTGGCAGCTTCCCGGCCTCCACGTCGAGTCGTCCCCGGTGCGCTACGGCGGCCACGTGGTGGCGGTGGTGACGCGGCATCAGACCGCGGAGGCGGCCGACCGCACCCCCGGCCAGCTCGAGACCGCGTACCGTGACTGCGCCACCGACCTGGTGCACATGCTCGCCGAGGGCACCTTCCCCGACGTCGGGGACGTCGTCATGTCGCGCTCCACCCCGCGGGCGGGCGACGGCTTCATCCGCCTCGACGTCGACGGCGTGGTCGCCTACGCCAGCCCCAACGCGTTGTCGGCCTACCACCGGATGGGCCTGACGTCGGAGCTGGAGGGACACCATCTGGTCGACGTGACGCGGCCGCTGATCTCCGACCCGTTCGAGGCGCAGGAGGTGGCCGAGCACGTGCGCGACCTGCTGGCCGGCGGCAGGAGCATGCGCATGGAGGTCGACGCCGGCGGCGCCACGGTGTTGCTGCGAACGCTGCCGCTGGTGGTGCACGGCGCCAGCGCCGGGGCCGCGGTGCTGATCCGCGACATCACCGAGGTCAAGCGCCGCGACCGGGCCCTGATCTCCAAGGACGCCACCATCCGCGAAATCCACCACCGGGTGAAGAACAACCTGCAAACGGTGGCGGCGCTGCTGCGCCTGCAGGCGCGCCGCACCGCCAATGCCGAAGGGCGGGAGGCGCTGATCGAGTCGGTGCGGCGGGTGTCGTCGATCGCCCTGGTGCACGACGCGCTGTCGATGTCGGTGGACGAGCAGGTGAACCTCGACGAGGTCATCGACCGGATCCTGCCGATCATGAACGACGTGGCCTCGGTGGACCGGCCGATCCGGATCAACCGGGTCGGCGACCTCGGCGTGCTGGACTCCGACCGCGCGACGGCCCTGATCATGGTGATCACCGAACTCGTCCAGAACGCGATCGAGCACGCCTTCGATCCGGCGGCCCAGGAGGGCTCGGTGACCATTCGCGCCGAGCGTTCGGCCCGCTGGCTCGACGTCGTCGTGCACGACGACGGGCGGGGACTGCCGGAGGGATTCAGCCTGGAGAACTCCGACAGCCTCGGCCTGCAGATCGTGCGGACCCTGGTGTCGGCGGAACTGGACGGCACGCTGGGGATGCGGCACGCCGCCGCCCGCGGCACCGACGTGGTGCTCCGCGTGCCGATCGGACGACGGACCCGGTTGCTGCTGTAAGCCGGGTGCTGACGCACCCGTGCGGCTCGACGACGGTCGCGACACCGCCCGTACGCAACAGTGCGGCCCCGACGATTGTCGGGGCCGCACTGTTAGCGATCTGGGTCAGACTCCGCTGCGGGCCTTCGTCCGGGCGTTGCGACGCTTGAGAGCGCGCCGCTCGTCTTCGCTCATGCCCCCCCAGACGCCCGAGTCCTGGCCGGTGTTCAGTGCCCAGGAAAGGCATTCCGTGGTCACCGGGCACCGATTGCAGACCAGTTTCGCGTCAGCGATCTGCGCGAGCGCCGGGCCGCTGTTCCCAACCGGGAAGAACAGCTCCGGGTCCTCGTCGCGACAGACCGCCTTGTGGCGCCAATCCATAAGTAGTTACTCCTCACTGAGTGCGCAGCAAGGCGCACGGCCATTTTTCTTCGCTGTTAACGCGTGCACAAGAAAAGGGGCCGCACCCCTCCATAAATTTCTGCATGCAACCTTTCGATCGTTTCACAGGCTCAACAGATGTCAATAGTGTGAGTACGCTCGTGGGCTATCTCACTTCAATGATTTCTTAGTCAGGCCCTTACACCGTTGTACTACACTGACGGGCCGCTTCTCGCGAACGATTTTTCGGGCCGTTTCGTTTCCGCAGGTCAGCGAGAGTTTTTGCCGGGGGGCGCGACCACCGGCAGCGCATCGGGAACCGACCTGAACGTCATCGATTCGCGCAGGCCCAGATAGTCGCCGTCGAACTGGCTGGCGACCGGGCGCCCGGTGGCGGTCACCCGCACGCACGGGGCGTCGTCGTCGCGGATCAGCTGTTTGGGGCTGCCCTTGGGCCCCTTGCCGAGGAGCTGGCCGACCAGTCGCAGCGTGGGCATCACCTTCATCTCGGTGAGCGCGAACACGCCCAGGCCCGAGTCGAAGCTGCAGTCCGGGTTGGTCACCAGCGGCCGGCTGTTGCTGTAGGTCCACGGGCTGGTGTTGGAGACCCAGGCGAAGTGCACGCCGGGGACGGGATCGCGGCCGGCCAGTTCGACCGTCAGGGTGGGTTCGCGGCGCCTGAAGGCCACCGTGACGGGGATCGCCACGCGCCAGTACCGCAACGCGTTGACCTTGACGCCCTTGTTGCGCTGGGCTTCCACCGCGGCGACCACCTCGGCATCGACGCCCATCCCGGCGTTGATCACGGCCCACCGCTCACCGCAGTCGATCAGGCTGATCCGGCGCCAGGTCGGGTGGCGTTGGTAGTCGTCGAGCAGCTGGATGAGCTGGTTGGTGGCGGCGACCGGGTCCGGCGAAATGCCCAGCGAGCGCGCCAGCACGTTCGCCGAGCCGCCGGGGACCACCGCGAGCGCGGGCACCGGCCGCGCCGGCGCCGCCCCGGGGCGGCCCAGCATCCCGTTCACCACCCCGCTGACCGTGCCGTCGCCGCCGTGCACCACGACCAGGTCGATCCCGTCGTCCACCGCCCGCTGGGCGAGTTCGGCCCCGTGCCCGCGGTGGGTGGTGTGCTCGACGTTGAGCTGCAGGCGGCTTTTCAGCGCGTGGGCAAGCAGGTCGCGACCGGCTGGAGTGGTGGAAGTGGCTGTTGGGTTCACGATCAGCACGGCGCGCATGATGCACGAGCTTATGCGCGGCGGTTAAGGCCCCGCTTTGGGGCAAGCGCGGCTGATTACGCTGACGCTGTGAATCCCGCCCAAGCCCCGTCGGTCGTGCGCGGCGCCGGGGTCCTCGTCGCGGTGCAGGGGGCGGCCGCCCTGGTCGTCGCGGCGGCGCTGGTGATCCGGGGCATCGCCGGCGCCGACCAGCGGGTGGTCAACGGGTCCCCGGCAAGCGGGTGGTACGCCCAGGGCACCGCGCTGTGGTTCGTTCTGGTCGGTGGCGTGGTGCTGGGCGCCGGGCGCGCGCTGGTGGTCGGCAAGCGCTGGGGCCGCGGCCTGGGGGTGTTCACCCAGCTGCTGCTGCTTCCGGTGTCGTGGTATCTCGCGGTCGGCTCGCATCGGCCGGCGTTCGGCATCCCGCTGGGCGTCCTGGCGGTCACGGTGCTGGTCTTGCTGTTCAGCCCGGCGGCCGTGCGCTGGGCCGCCGGCCGCGATCAGGGCGGGCCGGCCAGTTCGGCCAACCGCGGGCCGGACAGCCGATAGGTGGTCCACTCGCGCTGCGGGGCGGCGCCTACGCCGTCGTACAGCGCGATCGCGTCGACGTTCCAGTTCAGCACCGCCCACGACAGCCGCGTGTAGCCGTTGTCGAGGCATTCGCGGGCCAGCGCCGCCAGCAGCGCGCGGGCCAGGCCGCGGCGGCGAAAACCCGGTCGCACGAACAGGTCTTCGAGGTAGACGCCCGCGACACCGTCCCAGGTGGAGAAGTTGACGAACCACAGCGCCATGGCGGCGACCTCGCCGTCGACGTCGCCGACGTGGCCGTGCACGGTCGGTGAATTGCCGAAAAGCGCTGCGGAAATTTGTGTTTCGGTGACGGTGCATTGGTCCGCCGCGCGTTCGAATTCGGCCAGCGCGTGAATCATGCCGGTAATGGCGGCGGCGTCGGCCGGTATGGCGCGGCGGATGCTTTGCGTCATTGCTCAACTTCCAGCGCGTTCAGGATGGTGGCGAATTTCGTTGTGGTTTCCGCGACTTCGGCGTCAGGGTCGGACTCGGCGACGATGCCCCCGCCCGCGCGCGCCAGCGCGGTGCGGCGGTCCGCCGACAGCTGCGCACACCGGATGGACACCACCCAGTGGCCGTCTCCGCCGGCGTCGCACCACCCCACCGCGCCGGCATAGAACCCGCGGTCGCCCTCCAGCTCGGCGATGAGCTCGGTGGCCGCCTTGGTCGGAACGCCGCCGACCGCCGGCGTGGGGTGCAGCGCCAGGGCCAAATCGATTGCGGTGGTTGATGCCTCGCGCAGCCGGCCGCTGATGGGCGTGCACAGGTGCCATACCGCCGCGGTGCGGCTCAGCTGCGGTTCGGCGGCGATCGTCAGTTCGTCGCACAGCGGTTCCAGCGCGGCGCGCATGGTGTCGATCACCAGCCGATGCTCGTGGCGGTCCTTGGCCGAGGCGGCCAGCCGGGCGCCGCTGGCGGCGTCGGCTTGCGGGTCGGCGGCGCGCGGGGCCGAACCGGCGAATGGCTGGCACACCACGCGATCGCCGGTGCGCGCGACCAGAAGTTCGGGGCTGGCGCCCACCAGCGCCACGCCCGCGTAGTCGTCGCCGGCGGCACTCAGGTCGACGAGGTAGCCGTAGGCGGCTGGGTCGGCCGCGACGAGCCGGCGCAGGATCACGCGCGCATCCAGGGGTGCGTCGGCGACCAGCCGCAGGGCCCGTGCCAGCACCACCTTGTGCAGCGGGTTGTCCGGTGCGGCGAGCGCGTCTCGCGCGCGGCTGATCCGGTCGCGGTAGTCGGCCGGCGGCGGCAGCGCGGCGGCCACGCGCACCGGCGGCAGCGGTCCCGTCGGCCAATCGGGCGGGCCGGCGATGGACCGCACCGCGTTCGGCACCATCAGGGATGCGGCTCCGCTCACGTCGAAAGGCAACGCGCCCAACACTATTGGGGCCACACCCGAGCGCAGCGCGGCCTGGGCCGCGCCGATGTCGTGGTAGGCCGCGCGCACGCCATCGGCGACCAGGGTCCCGCGCGGCCCGCACAACGCGAACGGCGGTTCGGGGTTGACGTGCTCGGCGGCGCTCACCCGGGTGCGATCGCCTGCGGGTTGCCCGTCAAGCCGAGCGCGGCGAGCTGGCGCACGCCGTGCTCGAACCCGCACACCGCGATCGAGCCGGCAAGCATCCAGAAGCGGCTGCCCTCCACCAGCGGCAACTCGACCCAGCGCGTGATCACCGAGCGCGAAAAGTGGCTGTGGCCCACGAAAACCACGTCGCGCGAGGTCATGTGCGCAAGCGCCAGCGCGACGGCCTGATCGGCGCGGTCGCTGACCTGTTGCACGCTCTCGCCCCCGGGGCAGCCGTGCGTCCACACCAGCCAGTCGGGGTCGGATTCCCGGATCTGCGGGGTGGTCAGCCCCTCGTAGGAACCGTAATCCCACTCGGCGAGCAGGGGGGACACCTCGTCGATGGCGAGCCCGGCCAGCTTGGCGGTGGTCAGTGCCCGGATGCGTGGGCTGCTGACCACCAGCGGGTCGGCGAGGTTCAGTTCGCGCAGGACGCGGCCGGCGAGCTCGGCCTGGACCCGGCCGTGATCGGTGAGCTCGAGATCCGTCCGACCCGTGTGCTGGCCGGACTTGGACCACGGCGTCTCGCCGTGGCGCAGCAGAACCAGTCGGTGGTTGTAGACGCCCATGCCGACCGATTCTGCCGGACGCCCTCGCCTGACGCGTCGGCCGAAGCGCACCGCGACCGAACATGCCAGGATGGGCACTGTGACCGCGGCAACAAGGAGGGGCGGGCGTTTGTGAGTAGGACCCGGGTACTGGCGGTGGCCAATCAGAAGGGCGGGGTGGCCAAGACGACGACGGTTGCCTCGCTGGGGGCGGCGATGGCGGACGAGGGCATGCGGGTGCTGCTCGTCGACCTGGATCCGCAGGGTTGTTTGACCTTCTCGCTCGGCCAGGACCCCGACAAGCTGCCGGTGTCCGTGCACGAGGTCCTGCTCGGTGAGGTCGAGCCGAACGCCGCGCTGGTCACGACGATGGAGGGAATGACGCTGCTGCCGGCCAACATTGACCTCGCGGGCGCCGAGGCGATGCTGCTGATGCGGGCCGGCCGCGAATACGCGCTGAAGCGCGCGCTGGCCAAGCTCGCCGACCAGTTCGACGTGGTCGTCATCGACTGCCCGCCGTCGCTGGGCGTGCTCACCCTCAATGGGCTGACCGCCGCCGACGAGGTCATCGTCCCGCTGCAGTGCGAGACGCTCGCGCACCGCGGCGTCGGCCAGTTCCTGCGCACGGTCGCCGACGTCCAGCAGATCACCAACCCGGAGCTGCGGCTGCTGGGCGCCCTGCCGACGCTGTACGACGCCCGTACCACCCACACCCGCGACGTGTTGCTGGACGTCGCCGACCGCTACGGAATGCCGGTGCTCGCCCCGCCGATCCCGCGCACCGTGCGCTTCGCCGAGGCCAGCGCCTCGGGCTCGTCGGTGATGGCCGGGCGCAAGAACAAGGGCGCGGTGGCCTATGGCGAGCTGGCGAAGGCGTTGCTCAAGCACTGGAAGACCGGCAAACCGCTGCCGACCTTCGCCGTCGAGGTCTAGCCGGCGTGTGTGCTCCGACGGCGTCCAGCGTGCGCTGACGGCGCTGCCCCTCGGCGTGTCGCAGCCCGCAGCGCACACGCAACGCCCTGAGCGCACCCGGCCGACGGCGCAGGGTCAGCGCAGGGTCAGCCCAGGGCCACCACGGTGTCGCCGCGCTGCTCGAACACCCGCGACCCGGAAACCGCCGGGACCACCGCCGCATCGCCGGGCGCCCGGTCCACCGGGATGTAGCGCTCGTTCGCGCCGCTGAGCGGGTCATAGACCCCGATCGCGCCGGTGACCGGCACCAGCAGCCGTCCGGCCATCATCACGCCCGGCCCCAGCGGCGCGGTCGTCTCGCCCCTGGCGATCGTGTAGCGCAGCGTCATGCTCGTCGCGTCGAACACCATCAGGGAATCGCCGGTCCACCACGTCACCAGGTTGCCGGTCTGCGTCGCCGCCGCCGAGCGCGACGGCGGCCTCGGCAGCAGCGTGCTCGCCACGGTGGTGCCGGTGTCGTCGACCACCTCGACCCTGGGCTGCGGTGACGGCAGATACACCGCCGTGGTGTTCTCGCAGACGGCGAGCACCCGGGCGCCCGCATCGGCCGTCACCCCGGGTTCGGCGACGACGTGTTGCTGAGGTTCGTCGTCTTCCTTGCCGGGGCGCAACAGGACCAGCCGCAGGTCGGCCTGCTGCGCGCAGCTCTCCAGCACCGAAACCGCCGACGAGCTGGCCGCCGCCGAGAGCAGCCGGCAGCCCGAGTGCAGGCCCCGTGCCGACGGTTTCACCCGGGCGTCGGTCTCGCCGTAGGCCAGCATCCGGACCATGTCCGAGCGCCACAGCTCCAGCCGCGTGTCGCCGGCCGACAACACCGTGGTGCCGTCGGAGGAAAGGCGCACGCTCGGGTCGGCGTAGCCGCTGCGGGCGGCCCCGCGCCGGCCCGTGGAGCCGTCCAGGGTGCTGACCTGCCCGCAGCCGCGGTCGTCCCGGAACACGGCGACGGCGTAGTGGTAGACCCAGGACACCCCGCACAGCTTGCTGTCGCGCGAGTAGCTCCAGCGGGACTGGCCGGTGCCCGGGTCACGCCCGTCGACCCGGCGGCCGTCTCCCGTGGCGACGGTCCCGCTCACCACCACGGGCGCGGTGGTGCCGGGGCTTCGTGCCGTCCACAGTTGCTTCAGGGTGGCCGGCACCTCCCGGGCGGGGGTCGGGGCGGGCACCGCAATCGCGGCGGGGCGGCTGACGGTGGCCCGGGCGTCGCTGGTCCACCAGATCAACGCCGCCCCCAGGGCGATGACGACCCCGATCGCCGCGGCCGCCAGGATGTCGCCGGTGGTCCGGCGTTCCGGTTTGACCATGCGGCGGCGCGGGCCTCAGTTCGTGCTGGCGGCGCCGGCGTCAGCGGGCTTGCGGCGGCGGCGCCGCCGCCGGGGGGTCCCGGAGCCACCGGCGGTCGCACCGGAGGCCGTGTCGGAGGGTGCCTTCGCGGCGGCTTCACCGTTGGCGCCGGCGGGGTGCCCGGTGGCGGGCTGGCCGCCGCGGGTGCGCCGCCGTGGCGGGCGGGAGCGGGCGCGGCCCGACTTCTCGTCGCCGCCGCGTTCGGCCGGGCCGTCCCGGTCGGTGTCCCGGCGCTTGGCCTGCGACCTGCGCGGGTCGCCGACCGAGCCGCCCGCTTCGGCGGGGATGCCGAGCTCGGTGTACAGGTGCGGCGAGTTGGAGTACGTCTCGGCCGGATCGGGCGATTCCAGGCCCAGGGCCTTGTCGATCATCGTCCAGCGGGGCAGCTCGTCCCAGTCCACCAGGGTGACGGCGATGCCGGTCTTGCCCGCGCGGCCGGTGCGGCCGATGCGGTGCACGTAGGCCTGCTCGTCCTCGGGGATCTGGTAGTTGATGACGTGGGTGATGTCATCGATGTCGATGCCGCGGGCGGCCACGTCGGTGGCGACCAGCACGTCGACGTCGCCGGCCCGAAACGCCTTCAGTGCCTTCTCGCGGGCGATCTGACCCAGGTCGCCGTGCACGGCTCCGACCTTGAAGCCCCGCTCGGCCAGCTCGTCGGCGACCTTCTGCGCGGTGCGCTTGGTGCGGGTGAAGATCATCGTCGCGCCGCGGCCCTCGGCCTGCAGCACGCGGCTCACCAGCTCCACCTTGTCCAGGGCGTGGGCGCGGTAGACGAACTGCTCGGTGGTGTCGTGCGTGGCGGCCGAGTGCGGCGCTTCCGCGCGGATGTGGGTGGGCTGGTTCATGAAGGTGCGGGCCAGCGTGATGATCGGGTCCGGCATGGTCGCCGAGAACAGCATCGACTGCCGTTCGGCGGGGATTTGTCGCAGGATCCGCTCGATGTCGGGCAGGAAGCCCAGGTCGAGCATCTCGTCGGCCTCGTCGAGCACCAGCGCCGACAGACCGCCCAGCTGCAGGTGGCCCTGCTGGCACAGGTCGAGCAGCCGGCCGGGGGTACCCACCACCACGTCGGCGCCGGCGCGCAGCGCATCGATCTGCGGCTCGTAGGCGCGTCCGCCGTAGATGGAGACCACCGACAGCGCGCGGCCGTCCTCGGCGGTCAGGTACTTGGCGGCCGCCGCCAGGTCGTCGGTGACCTGCAGGCACAGCTCGCGGGTGGGGACCACGACCAGCGCCCGCGGGGCGCCGGAGAGCGGCCGGTGCGCGGCGCCGTCGGTGATGCGCTGCAGCAGCGGCACGCCGAAGGCCAGGGTCTTGCCCATACCGGTACGGGCCTGGCCGATCACGTCGTCGCCGGCCAGCGCCATGGGCAGGGTCAGTTCTTGGATGGCAAAGGGGCTTTCGATTCCCTTTTCGGCCAGTGCGCGGACGATTTCGTCGCGAACGCCGAGTTTGGCAAAAGTCAGTTCAGTTGTGCTGTCGAGTGCGGTCATACGTGGGGGACAAGCCTTTCGGGGACGGTATCGGTGCTGTCGGTGTTTCTCTGTCGCGGTCACGCGCGCACGAGTTCCGACTCCGAATACGTCGCCGAGTCGCGGCCCTGTGGCAGTCTGGGCCAGCTGTGCACGCACATTTCGCCGGCACTGGCGGATCGAGATTGAAGAATTCGGCCAATACCTGTGTCCATGATAGCTGGTCGAAAGCTGGCACCCATTTTGTCCTAATCCCGCCGACTACAGTGTTGCCATGACCCCGCCCCTATCCGGGCCCTCCGGAGCCGATCTGGAGGCCGACCAGGTGGACGATCCGCCCGCTTCTCGGCTGTCGGCAGATCACCCGGGCGTCAACGAGTTGTTCGCCGTGTTGGCCTACGGCGAGGTCGCCGCGTTCTACCGGCTCACCGACGAGGCGCGGATGGCGCCCGATCTGCGCGGACGGATCTCCATGGCGAGCATGGCCGCCGCCGAGATGCAGCACTATGAGCTGCTGCACGACGCGCTGGAAAGACGCGGCGTCGACGTGGTGTCGGCGATGTCGAAGTACGTCTCGGCGCTGGAGAACTACCACCGGCTGACGATGCCGAGCACGTGGTTGGAGGCCCTGGTCAAGACCTACGTGGGTGACGCGCTGGCCGCCGACCTCTATCTCGAGATCGCCGACGGGCTGCCCGACGAGGTCGCCGACATCGTTCGCGCGGCGCTGGCGGAGACCGGGCACTCGCAGTTCGTGGTCGCCGAGGTGCGCGCCGCGGTGACCACCAGCGGCAAACAGCGCAGCCGGCTGGCGCTGTGGTCGCGTCGCCTGTTCGGCGAGGCGATCACCCAGGCGCAGTACGTGCTGGCCGAGCACGACGAGCTGGTCGACCTGGTGGTCTCCGGCCCCGGGGGCTTGGGCCAGCTCACCGCGTTCTTCGACCGGCTGCAGCAGACGCACGACCGGCGGATGCGCGAACTCGGCCTGAGCTGATCGGCGGCCGGCTCAGCGGGTGCAGGTCGCGACGACGCCGTTGTTGGCCGACACCACCACCGGTTGGCCGAAGGCATTGACGACCGAGCAATTGAGCTGGCCGTAGAAGCTGGTCGCGACCACCGACACCGTTTGGACGCCCGGATTCAGGACGATCACCTTCGACCACGGCAGCGACACGTTGAACTCGGAATGCGGGTAGCCCCGGGCGTCGGTGTAGACGACGTTGACCAGGTCCAGCAGCTGCTTCGTCCCGGTCACGCTGTAGACGACGGTCCGCGGGTTCACCGCGACCGGGGGCGGGGTGCCCGGCGGCAGCGGCGCGGCGGTCGGCGGCTGCGCCGGCGCCGGGCGCGGTGCCGCGCTGGGCGGCGGCGCCACGGTGGTCACCGTCTCGGGCGGCAGCGGGATCTGCGACGCACTCGGTGGGGCGGTGGTCTTGGGTGCGGGGGCCGCGGAGGTCAGCGGGGGCGGCACGGGCGGGCCGACGGTCGCCTTGGTCGTCGCGCTGTCGCCGCTGTTGATGATGACGGCGGTGGCGATCGCGCCGACGGCCACCACCGCGCCCAGGATCGCGGCGGCCGGGCGCCAGCGGGTGTCGGCCGGCCAGGCCAGGTCGCCGTAGCCGTCCAGGACGTCGGTGTCGGCTCCGTCGTAGTCGTCTTCGGGGTAGTCGTGAACTGGGCCGAGACGATCGGTGACCATGTGTCTGATGGTGCCGATGTTAGCGATGTGAATTGATGGGTCGGGGCGGTGCGCGGCATGTTGGCCGAGCTGGGAGCGAATCGTTATCGGCGGGCGATCGCGTTTCGCTTACCGCGAACCGGGCCCCGGGGGGACATGCCGCGCGGGGGCGTCCATTAGCCTGCTGCTGACGCGTCTGTTCAACGCCAACGGGAAGGGGCCACCGTGGAGGTCAAGATCGGTATCACGGACAGTCCACGCGAGCTGGTCCTGTCCAGTACGCAGACGCAGTCCGAAGTCGAGGACCTCGTCGCGGCGGCGCTGCGCGACAGCTCGGGGCTGCTGAGCCTCAACGACGAGCGGGGCCGCCGCTTCCTGATCCAGAGCTCCAAGATCGCCTATGTCGAGATCGGTGTCGCCGACGCCCGCCGGGTCGGGTTCGGGATCGGGGCCGAATCGGCCGCCAAACACGCCAGTAAGGCCGCTAAGGGCGAGTAAGCGGCACGTGCGATAGCCCGCCCCAGGCGAACTGGACGGTGCCGTCGACGGCGTCCGCCTTGGAGATCGGGCGGTCCGAGTCCAGCCAGTACCTGGCGCAGTCGACGCTGATGCCGACCAGTCCCACCGCGATCATGCGGGCGCGGTGCGGGTCGAGGCCGGAATCGGCGCTGATGAGGTCGAACACGGCGTCGATGCACGATTCGGTGGCCACCCGCACCTGCGCCGCCACCTCGGGCTCGGTGACGTAGTCGTTCTCGAAGATGAGCCGGTAACCCTGGCTGTCGTGCTCGATGAAGTCGAAGAACGCCTGCACCGCCGCGTGCAGCCGCCGCCGGTTGTCGGTCGTGGTGCGCAACGCCTGCTGCACGCCCGAGACCAGGTTCTCGACGTGCCGGGCGAGCACCGCCAGGTACAGCTCCAGCTTGCTGGAAAAATGTTGGTAGAGAACGGGTTTGCTGACGCCCGCCCGGTCGGCGATCTCGTCCATGCCGGCGGCGTGGTAGCCACGGTTGACGAACACGTCGCTGGCCACGATCAGCAATTGGCCACGGCGCTCGTCACGCGGCAGGCGGTTGCCGCGCCGGTTGGCCGGCATCACGCCGTCGCCCGGCCGACGGTCAGCCGGCTTCACGGCGCGCCGTGCCGCCTTGGCGAGATCGCTCATCGAGTCCTCATCTGATCGTTGGCAACTGGCCGTCGGCCCGCCGGGGCCAGCCGCACGCTGCTAGTCGCAACGACATTACTACCCGGGACGCCGTTGTGATTGTCATCGCGGCCGTCGGCGCTGGCAGAAGCGGTGTCGTGGGGCGGATTCGGGCGCGCCAAGGGTGTCCGCGGTGCCGGCTGTGCAATCCTGGGGAAATGACGTCCCAGCCGCCCGTGCGTGGCACCGGTCGGGCTCCGGTGCTGCGCGACGAGTGGCGCGAACCACTGCGGGCCCTGCGCGACCCGATCGCCCGGGACGCCGGACGGGCCCGGGCCGACCGCGAGCGCCCGCGCCAATGGCGCAAGCAGACGTGGTTGGGCCGGTTCGTCTCCACCTATGGCTGGCGCGCCTACGCGTTGCCCGCCTTGGTGGTGCTCACCGGGCTGGTGCTCTATCAAACCGTCACCGGCACCGGCGCGCCGAAACAGACCGCGACGCAATCCATTCAGGGCACCCCGGACATTGGCGCCGTGGGCACGTCGATCATCGACGCGCCGCCGCGCGGGCTGGCCGCATTCGACGCGAACCTGCCCGCCGGGACGCTGCCCGACGGCGGCCCGTTCACCGAGGCGGGCGACAAAACGTGGCACATCGTGCCGGGCATGACGCCGCAGATCGGCCAGGGCACCGCCAAGGTGTTCCGCTACACCGTCGAGGTCGAAAACGGCATCGACGCCACGATGTTCGGCGGCGACGAGGCCTTCGCCCAGATGGTCGAGCAGACGCTGGGCAACCCCAAGGGCTGGACGCACAACCCGCAATTCGCCTTCGTGCGCATCGACAACGGCAAGCCCGACTTCCGCATCTCGCTCGTGTCGCCGGTGACGGTGCGCGGCGGGTGCGGCTACGAGTTCCGCCTGGAGACGTCCTGCTACAACCCGGTTTACGGGCCCAACCGGGAGGCGCGGGTCTTCATCAACGAGGCGCGCTGGGTGCGCGGGGCGGTGCCGTTCGAGGGCGACGTCGGCTCGTATCGGCAGTACGTGATCAACCACGAGGTCGGCCACGCCATCGGTTACGTGCGTCACGAGCCCTGCGAGCAGCAGGGCGGCCTGGCGCCGGTGATGATGCAGCAGACGTTCTCCACGTCGAACGACGACGCCGCCAAGTTCGACCCCGACGTCGTCAAGGCCGACGGCAAGACGTGCCGATTCAACCCCTGGCCGTACCCGATCGCCTGATTCGGCGCGCTGACCGCGGGAAGCGACCCCGGTCGTTTGCCGTTGATTCGGGCAGCTGTTTCGATGGATAGAGCTGACGAAGCTACCGAGGAGATGTTCGGTGTCGACATCGCAGACGCCACTGCCGCCGCTGGTCGAGCCCGCGGCCGAGCTGAGTCGCGATGAGGTGGCCCGCTACAGCCGCCACCTGATCATTCCCGGCCTCGGCCTCGACGGTCAGAAGCGGCTGAAAAACGCCCGGGTCCTGGTGATCGGGGCCGGCGGCCTCGGCGCCCCCGCCCTGCTCTACCTGGCCGCGGCCGGGGTCGGCACCCTCGGCATCGTCGACTTCGACGTCGTCGACGAGTCCAACCTGCACCGCCAGATCATCCACGGCACCGCCGACGTCGGGCGGCCCAAGGCCCGGTCCGCGCGCGACTCGATCGCGGCCATCAACCCGCTGGTCGACGTGCGACTGCACGAGTTTCGGCTGGAGGCGGCCAACGCCGTCGAGCTGTTCGGGCAATACGACCTGATCGTCGACGGCGCGGACAACTTCGCCACCCGGTACCTGGTCAACGACGCCGCGGTGCTGGCCGGCAAGCCGTACGTGTGGGGGTCGATCTACCGGTTCGAGGGCCAGGTGTCGGTGTTCTGGGAGGACGCCCCGGCCGATGAGGGCGGCAATAAGCGGGGCCTGAACTATCGCGACCTCTACCCCGAGCCGCCGCCGCCCGGCACCGTGCCGTCCTGCGCCGAGGGCGGGGTGCTGGGCATCATCTGCGCCTCCATCGCGTCGGTGATGGGCACCGAGGCGATCAAGCTCATCACCGGGATCGGCGAATCGTTGCTGGGCCGGCTGATGATCTACGACGCGCTGCAGATGAGCTACCGCACGATCCGGGTTCGCAAGGACCCGTCCACCCCGCGGATCACCGAGCTGATCGACTACGAGGATTTCTGCGGCGCGGTGCCCGAGACCGGCGCCGACGGCTCCGCGATCACCCCGCTCGAGCTGCGCGAGTTGCTGGATTCGGGCAAGAAGGTCGCCCTGATCGACGTTCGCGAGCAGGTGGAGTGGGACATCAACCACATCGAGGGCGCCCGGCTGATCCCGCAGTCGTTGCTCAGTTCCGGTGAGGGGCTGGCGCAGCTGCCCCGCGACCGCACGGCGGTGCTGTACTGCAAGACCGGCGTGCGCTCGGCCGAGGCGCTGGCCGCGGTGAAGAAGGCCGGTTTCTCCGACGCGGTCCATTTGCGGGGCGGCATCGTGGCGTGGGCCGAACAGATGCAGCCCGACATGGTCATGTACTGACCCGATAGCCGTGCTGGTCTGGGGGCGACCCGCCGCGCCCGGCTTTGCCGCGCTGGCGATCGCCGCCGGTCGGCTCTTATAGGCTGACCCGTGTGACAGTCGAGCCACCGCCGGAGCATGTGCTGGCGGCGTTTGGTTTGGCCGGCGTGAAGCCAGTCCCGCTGGGGCCCGGCTGGGAGGGTGGCTGGCGTTGCGGCGAGGTGGTGCTGTCGATCGTCGCCGACCACGCCCGCGCGGCCTGGTCGGCCCGGGTGCGGGAAACGCTGTTCGTGGACGGCGTCCGGCTGGCCCGGCCGGTTCGCTCCACCGACGGGCGGTACGTGGTCTCCGGATGGCGGGCGGACACCTTCGTCGCCGGCACGCCCGAGCCCAGGCATGACGAAGTCGTCTCGGCGGCGGTGCGGCTGCACGAGGCGACCGGCAAACTCGAACGCCCCCGTTTCCTGACCCAGGGGCCCACCGCGCCCTGGTCGGACGTCGACGTCTTCATCGCCGCCGACCGTGCCGCGTGGGAGGAGCGGCCGTTGGCATCCGTGCCGCCGGGCGCGCGCACCGCCCCGCCGTCGGCGGACGCCGAGCGATCCGTCGAGCTGATCAACCAACTGGCCACCCTGCGCAGGCCCACCAAGAGCCCCAACCAGCTGGTCCACGGAGACCTCTACGGCACAGTGCTTTTCATCGGCACGGCGGCGCCGGGGATCACCGACATCACGCCCTACTGGCGGCCGGCATCGTGGGCCGCGGGCGTCGCCGTCGTCGACGCGCTGTCCTGGGGCGAGGCCGACGACGGGCTCATCGAACGGTGGAACGCACTGCCGGAGTGGCCTCAAATGTTGTTGCGGGCGTTGATGTTTCGTCTTGCCGTCCACGCGCTGCACCCGCGCTCGACCGCCGAGGCGTTTCCCGGCCTGGCCCGGACGGCGGCCCTGGTCCGGCTGGTGCTTTAGGTCCCGCCGCGTTTGCGACGGGCCGGAAACTCGTAGCGGACCTCGTCGAGCGCGATCCTGCCGTCGACGGCCAGCACCCCTTCGGCGCGCAGCAACTCCAGCTGCCGGGTCCTCAGGTGCCGCGCGGGGCGTCCGGAGGCGGTGATCACCCGGTGCCAGGGCAGGTCCGAGGAGTCGGTCCGCATGATCCATCCGACGATGCGGGGGCTAGAAAGCCCTGCGACAGAAGCGATGTCGCCGTAGGTGGCGACCCGGCCGGACGGTATCGCCGCGACCAGCGAACGCACCCGCTCGACCTGCTCGTCGGTCACCGGCGCCACGGTCAGCGGTCTTCCAGCAGCCCGCGGATCAGCGTCGCGGTTTCGGTGGGCTTGGCGTGGGGCACCATGTGGTTGCAGTCAAAATCCAGCAGCTCGAAATCGGAGCCCAGCCGTTCCCCCAGCGCCTCGATCAGTTGATCGCTCACGTACGGCGGCGATGTCTGCTTGGCCCGCACCAGGATCGTGGTCGTCCCGGTCGGCGGCAGCACGACGTCGCGGGCCAGTTCGCTCCAGTACGACATCATCGCCGGCAGGCTGACCCGCCAGCCGTACCGCCCGTTGGGCAGCTCGACCAGGTGCTCGTCGATCTCCGACGCCAGCAGCGCGGGGTCCACATCGGCCCAGGAGCCGGTCGCCTTTTCCAGGCGGGCCTCCTCGGCGTCGGGATAGTCGGGGGAGGCGAACATCGCCTCGGCGATCTGGCGCATCCAGCCGCCGTCCAGACCGATCGCCGGGTCGAGCAGCAGCAGCGCCGCCACCCGGTCCGGGCGGGCCGCGGCCAGGTGCAGCGCCAGGCCGCCGCCGAACGAATGGCCGACCACCAGCACCGGTGCCTCGGCCGCGGCGTCGAGCAGCCCCGCCAGCGCCGAGACGTTGGCGTCGATGGACCACGGCGCCGCCCACGACGACCTACCGTGGCCGAGCAGATCCGGTGCGGCGATGGCGATCTCGGGCAGGCAGTCGGCCAGGTGCCGCCACCGACCCCCGTAACCGGTCAGCCCGTGAATGGCGAGCAACCGCACGGGGCCGGCCGGGCCGTAGCGGTGCACGTGCAGGTCGGCGCTCACCCGTCGCTGTCGTCCCAATCGTCGTCGGTGGGAACGATGAAAGCCTGCTCGATCACATCCGCTTCGTTGGCATCGCGATCGGTGGCGTTGTCCAGGTACGCGGTGTCCAGGCCGGCCTCATCCTCGGCGTCGACGGCCTGCTGCTGTTCTGCGGCGTCCGCTTCGGGCACTCCGTCGTCGGGACCGGGAAAATCGGGGCCCATCCAATCCCTCCTTGCCTGGGCAGCGCTTCGGTTTCCTGAGCTGAGTATCCCGATCTTGTCAGACCCTCGTGGTTGCATGCAGCCATGCCATTCACCTGGGACGACGAGGCCCGTGCCGTTCTGGCACCGGGCCTGCGCGGGCGAATGCGGGTGCTGGGCGGGCCGGGCACCGGCAAGAGCAGCCTGCTGGTCGACGCCGCGGTCGCCCGGATCGGCGCGGGCATCGAGCCGGAATCGGTTCTGCTGCTTACCGGTTCCGGGCGGATCGGGGTGTGCGCGCGCAGCGCGTTGACGACGGCGCTGCTGCGGTCGCGGTGCAGCGGCCCGTGCCGGGCGGCCGTGCGCGAGCCGCTGGTGCGCACCGTGCACAGCTACGCGTACGCGGTGTTGCGCCGGGCCGCCGACCGTGCCGGTGACGCGCCCCCGCGGCTGCTCACCGGCGCCGAGCAGGACGCCATCATCCGGGAACTGCTGGCCGGTGACCTCGCCGACGGGCCGCGCGCGGCCAGCGCGTGGCCGGCCCAGCTGCGGCCCGCGCTGGCCACCGCCGGTTTCGCCACCGAGCTGCGAAACCTGTTGGCGCGCTGCGCCGAACGCGGGGTCGACCCGCAGGAACTGGAGCGGCTGGGCCGCCGGTGCCGGCGTCCGGAATGGGCCGCCGCGGGCCGATTCGCGCGCCAGTACGAGCAGGTGATGTTGCTGCGGGCGGCGGTCGGGACGGCGGCGCCGCAGGCCACGACGCCGGCGCTCGGTGCCGCCGAGCTGGTGGGTGCCGCGCTGGAGGCCTTCGCGCTGGATCCGGAATTGCTGGCGGCCGAACGCGCCCGCATTCGACTCTTGCTGGTCGACGACGCGCAGCAACTCGACCCGCAGGCGGCCGGCCTGATTCGGGCCCTGGCCGCGGGCACGGAGGCCACCCTGGTCGCCGGCGACCCGAACCAGGCCGTGTTCGGCTTCCGGGGCGGCGAGGCGTCCGGGCTGCTCGCCGACGAATCGCCGTCGGTGACGCTGACGGTGTCGCATCGCTGCGCGCCGGCGGTGGCGCGCGCGGTCAGCGGCGTCGCGGGCCGGCTGCCGGGGGGCAGCGCGGGCAGGCACATCGACGGCACCGGGCCCGAGGACGGGTCCGTCACCGTGCGCCTGGCCGCCTCGGCGCACGCGGAGGCGGCCCTGATCGCCGACGCGTTGCGGCGCGCCCATCTGATCGACGGGGTGCCGTGGTCGGCGATGGCCGTGATCGTCCGGTCGGTGCCGCGGGCCGGGGCCCGGTTGCCGCGCGCGCTGGCCGCCGCCGGCGTCCCGGTGGCCGCACCCCCGGCGAGCGGGCCGCTGTCCGACGAGCCCGCGGTCCGGGCGCTGCTCACCGTGCTGGCCGCCGTCGCCGACGGGCTCGACGGCCAGCGGGCCCTGGCGCTGCTGACCGGTCCCATCGGCCGCGTCGATCCGGTGTCGCTGCGCCAGCTACGCCGAACGCTGCAGCGCGCCAACCCCGATCGCGCGCCGGGCGAGTTCGCCGGCCTGCTCGTCGAGGCCCTGCGGACCGACGCGCCGTGCCCCGGACCGCAGTCCCGCGCGCTGGCCCGCGTGCGCGCGGTGCTGGACGCGGCCGCGCGCTGCGAGCGCGACGGCCAAGACCCGCGCTACACCCTGTGGGCGGCCTGGCACCGGTCCGGCCTGCAGCGCCGCTGGCTGTCGGCCGGCGAGCGCGGCGGCCCGGCCGGCGCCCGGGCCACCAGGGACCTGGAGGCGGTGACGGCGCTGTTCGACATCACCGATCACTACGTGTCGCGCACCCCCGGCGCGTCGCTGCGCGGGCTCCTCGAACACGTCGCGGCGCTGCGGCTGCCCGGGGCCGGCGCCGAGCCGGCGGCCCAGGTCGAGCAGGTCCGGGTGCTCAGCGCGCACGCCGCGCTGGGGCACGAATGGGACTTCGTCGTCATCGCCGGGTTGCAGGAGGGGTTGTGGCCCAACACCGTTCCGCGTGGGGGCGTGCTGCACACCCAGCGGCTGCTCGACGTGCTCGACGGCGTCGGCGGGGACGCCTCGGTGCGCGCACCGCTGCTGGCCGAGGAGCGCAGGCTGCTGGTGGCGGCCCTGGGCCGGGCCCGGCGCCGGGTGCTGGTGACGGCCGTCGACGCCGACACCGGCGGTGCCGACGGGGAGGCGGCGTTGCCGTCGGCGTTCTTTTCCGAGATCGCGCAGTGGGCCGACGCTGACGGGGATCCCGTTGCGGCGCAACCCGTTTGCGCACCGCGGGTGCTGTCCACGGCCGCCCTCGTCGGCCGGCTGCGGGGCGTGGTGTGCGCGCCCGAAGGCACCGTCGACGACACCGACCGCCGTTGCGCGGCAGCGCAATTGGCCCGGCTGGCCAAGGCCGGGGTGCCGGGCGCCGACCCGGCCGGCTGGCACGGCCTGCTACCCGTCAGCTCCGGCGAACCGCTGCGGGCGGGCGCCGAGCCCGTCACGCTGACGCCGTCGACCCTGCAGGCGCTCAACGACTGCCCGCTGCGCTGGCTGGCCGAACGCCACGGCGGCACCGACGCGCGGGATCTGCGCTCCACCCTCGGCTCGGTGCTGCACGCGCTGATCGCCCAAACCGATAGGACGGAATCCGAGCTGCTGGCCGAGCTGGACCGGGCCTGGAAGCACCTGCCCTTCGACGCGGGGTGGCATGCGGCCAACGAGCTGGCCCGGCACCGCGCGATGGTTCAGGCGTTCCTCGAGTGGCGGGCCCAGACCCGGGGCGAACTCACCGAGGTCGGCGTCGAGGTGGAGGTCGACGGCACGCTCGGCGCGCCGCGCGAAGACGGCGGCGAGATCCGGTTGCGCGGGCGGGTGGACCGGCTGGAGCGTGACGCGGCCGGCCGGCTCGTCGTCGTCGACATCAAGACCGGCAAGACGCCGGTGAGCAAGGACGACGCCCAGCAACACGCGCAGCTGGCGCTGTACCAGCTGGCGGTCGCCGAGGGCATGATCGCGGCCGGGGACGAGCCCGGGGGCGCGCGGCTGGTGTACGTCGGCAAGGCGGGCGCCGCCGGCGCCACGGTGCGCGAACAGGATCCGCTGACGACGCCCGCCCGCGACGAATGGCGTGGCCTGGTGCGGCTGGCCGCCGACGCCTCGGCCGGCCCGCAGTTCGTCGCGCGGCGCAACGACGGTTGCGCGCACTGCCCGATCCGGCCGTGCTGTCCCGCCCACGCGGAGCGGCCGGCGCGATGAACCCGCGTTTCACCCCGGCCGAATTGGCCTGCGCGCTAGGGCTTTTCCCGCCCACCGACGAGCAGGCTGCCGTCATCGCCGCGCCGCCGGGCCCGCTGGTCGTCATCGCCGGGGCCGGCGCCGGCAAGACCGAGACGATGGCCGCGCGGGTGGTGTGGCTCGTCGCCAACGGCTACGCCGACCCCGGCCAGGTGCTCGGGTTGACGTTCACCCGCAAGGCGGCCGGCCAGCTGTTGCGCCGGGTGCGCTCCCGGCTGGCCCGGCTGGCCGGCATCGGATTGGGAGCCGCGGCCGCGGAGCCGGAGGGCGCCCCGGCGGTCAGCACCTATCACGCCTTCGCCGGCGCGCTGCTGCGCGATCACGGGCTGCTGTTGCCCGTCGAGCCCGACACCCGGCTGCTGGGCGAAACCGAGCTGTGGCAGCTGGCCTTCGACGTGGTCACCGGGTACGACGGGGAGCTGCGCACCGACAAGACTCCCGCCGCGGTCACCTCGATGGTGCTGCGGCTGTGGGGCCAGCTGGCCGAGCACCTGGTGGACACCGGCCAGCTGCGCGACACCCACGTCGAGCTGGAACGGCTGATCCACGCCCTGCCGGCGGGCCCCTACCAGCGCGACCGCGGACCCAGCCAGTGGCTGCTGCGGCTGCTGGCCGCCCAGACCGAGCGCACCGAGCTGGTGCCGCTGCTCGACGCGCTGGGCGAGCGGATGCGCGCGGTCAAGGCGATGGACTTCGGCATGCAGATGGCCTCGGCCGCCCGGCTGGCGGTGGCCTTCCCGCAGGTCGGCGAGGAGCTGCGGAGCCGCTTTCGGGTGGTGCTGCTCGACGAGTACCAGGACACCGGGCACGCCCAGCGCATCGCGCTGTCGGCGCTGTTCGGCGGTGGGGTCGACGACGGGCTGGCGCTGACGGCCGTCGGGGACCCGATTCAGTCAATCTACGGCTGGCGCGGCGCCTCGGCGACCAACCTGCCGCGCTTCACCACCGACTTCCCCCGCGCCGACGGCACGCCCGCGCCGGTCCTGGAACTGCGGACCAGCTGGCGCAACCCGCCGCGCGCCCTGCGAGTGGCCAACGCCATCTCGGCGGAGGCGCGGCGGCGCTCGGTTGCGGTGCACGCGTTGCGTTCCCGCCCCGACGCGTCGCCCGGCACCGTCCGCTGCGCGTTGCTCGCCGACGTGGCGGCCGAACGCGAGTGGATCGCCGACCACCTCCAGGCGCGCTACCGGCAGGCGGATGCCGACGGCGTCGGCCCGCCGACCGCCGCGGTGCTGGTGCGCCGCAACGCCGACGCCGCACCCATCGCCGACGCGCTGCGCGCGCGCGGAATCCCGGTCGAGGTGGTGGGTTTGGCGGGGCTGCTGTCCGTCCCCGAGGTCGCCGAGGTGGTGGCCATGCTTCGGCTGGTGGCCGACCCGACGGCCGGCGCGGCGGCGATGCGGGTGCTGACGGGCCCCCGATGGCGCCTCGGTGGCCGGGACCTCGCCGCGCTGTGGCAGCGGGCGCTGAGTTTGGCCGGCGGGCGGGCGGGCGCGACACCCTCGCCCGAGTCGATCGCGTTGGCCGCCGGACCCGACTCCGACGACGCGTGCCTGGCCGACGCGATCAGCGACCCCGGCCCGGCCGGCGCGTACTCGGCGGCGGGATATCGGCGCATCACCGCGCTGGCCGCCGAACTGGGCGCCCTGCGCGGGCACCTCGGCCATTCCCTGCCCGACCTGGTCGCCGAGGTGCGCCGCGCGCTGGGTGTCGACTGCGAGGTCCGGGCCGCCGCCGCGGGGCAGCCCTGGACCGGAGCCGAACACCTCGACGCCTTCGCTGACGTCGTGGCCGCGTACGCCGAACGGGCGACGGGCGCGTCGGACGCGTCGGTGGCCGGCCTGCTGGCCTACCTGGACGTCGCCGAGCAAGTCGAGAACGGCTTGCCCCCCGCCGCGCCGGCGGTGGCGCGCGACCGGGTCCAGGTGCTCACCGTGCACTCGGCGAAGGGTCTGGAGTGGCAGGTGGTCGCGGTCGCGCACCTGTCGGGCGGAATCTTCCCCTCGACGGCATCGCGCAGCACGTGGCTCACCGACGCCGCCGAGTTGCCGCCGCTGCTGCGCGGGGATCGCGCCGCGGCGGGTTCGCTGGGCATCCCGGTGCTGGACACCGGCGACGTCACGAATCGAAAGCAACTGTCCGACAAGATCTTCGAGCATCGCCGCCAGCTCGAGCAGCGGCGCGTCGACGAGGAACGCCGGCTGCTCTACGTGGCCATCACCCGCGCCGAGGACACCCTGCTGGTTTCGGGCCACCAGTGGGGGTCCACCGGCGTCAAACCCCGGGGCCCGTCGGAATTCCTGTGCGAGCTCAAGGACATCATCGACGGTTCGGCCGTCGCCGACCCGTGCGGCGTGGTGGAGCAGTGGGCGCCCGCGCCCGCCGACGGCGAACGAAACCCCATGCGCGACAACGTCGTCGAGGCCATTTGGCCCGCCGACCCGCTGGCCGCGCGCCGCGGCGACGTCGAGGCGGGCGCCGCGCTGGTGGTCCAGGCGATGTCGTCCGGCATCGGGGAGCCCGGCGCCGACGCCGAGGGATGGGCCGCCGACGTCGACGCGTTACTGGCCGAGCGGGCCCGCTCGGAGCGCCGGCCCGCGCGCGCCCTGCCCAGCCAGGTGTCGGTCAGCGGGCTGGTCGACCTGGCGCGCGACCCGGCCGCCGCGGCGCAGCGGCTGGTGCACCGGCTGCCCACCCGTCCGGACCCCCATGCCTCGCTTGGCACCGCCTTTCATGCCTGGGTCCAGCAGTTCTACGGCGCCGATTCGCTGTTCGACCTCAACGACCTGCCGGGCGCGGCGGACTCCGCCGTCGGCGAGATCGAGGAATTGGCCGCGTTGCAGGCGACGTTCGCCGCATCGCGCTGGGCGGCCCGCACGCCGGTGGCCGTCGAGGTGCCGTTCGACATGCCGATCGGGGACACCGTGGTGCGGGGCCGCATCGACGCCGTGTTCGCCGACCCCGACGGCGGCGCCACCGTCGTGGACTGGAAGACCGGTGAGCCGCCCCACGGGGCGGAGGCGATGCGCCAGGCCGCCGTCCAGCTGGCGGTCTACCGGTTGGCGTGGGCCGCGTTGTCCGGAGTTCCGGAGTCCGCGGTGCGCACCGCCTTCTACTACGTGCGCACCGGCGCCACGGTCACGCCCGATGAACTGCCGGAACCCGCCGAGCTCGCCGCGCTGCTCGGCGGCGACGCCGTGGCGGTGTGAGGTGGGCCGCTCGCGTCATGGGCGGCCCGCCAGCGTGGTTACATAGGAGTCGTGCGTGTCTCGTGCGCTGGGTTTCAGCCGATGACGGAGCCCCGTGGGCAACGGTAGGGCGCGCAAGCTGAGCGGTCTGGACGAGACGCTGACCGCCCAGCCGGGTCATCAGCTGGTGGGCGTGCTGCGCATCCCGGAGGACCACGCCAGCCCCACCCGGGTCATCGCGCGCCGGGTGGCGATCGCGTTGCTGGTGTTGTTCGGCGCCGCCGTCATCGTCTACCTGGACGCCGGCGGCTACCGTGACGTGCGCGGCCGGCCGCTGACCTTCCTGGATTGCCTCTATTTCTCCGCGGTGTCGCTGTCGACGACCGGCTACGGCGACATCACCCCGTACACCGAGACGGCGCGGCTGGTCCACACCGTGATCTTCACGCCGCTGCGGATCGCGTTCCTGGCCGTGCTGGTGGGCACGACCCTCGAGGTGCTTTCGGAGCGATCGCGGCAGGCCTGGAAGATCCAGCGTTGGAGGAGCAAAGTGCGCAACCACACGATCGTGATCGGCTACGGCACCAAGGGCAAAACGGCGGTCGCGGCCATCCTCGGCGACGAGGAGGCTCAGGGCGAGATCGTCGTCGTCGACACCGATCGCTCCGCCCTCGAACACGCCGCGTCGGCCGGGCTGGTCACCGTCCACGGCGACGCCACGAAATCCGATGTGCTGCGGCTCGCCGGGGCGCAACACGCGGCGTCGATCGTCGTCGCCGCCAGTCGCGACGACACCGCCGTGCTCGTCACGCTGACGGCTCGGGAGATCGCGACGAAGGCCAAGATCGTCGCGTCGATCCGCGAGGCCGAGAACCAGCACCTGCTGCAGCAGTCGGGCGCCGACTCGGTGGTGGTCTCCTCGGAGACCGCGGGCCGGCTGCTCGGCCTCGCCACCACCACGCCGAGCGTGGTGGAGATGATCGAGGACCTGCTGACCCCCGACGCGGGGCTGGCGATCGCCGAACGCGAGGTCGAACAGACCGAGATCGGCGGATCCCCAAGGCATTTGCGCGACATCGTGCTGGGCGTGGTGCGCGACGGCCACCTGCTGCGCATCGGCGCCCCCGAGGTGGACGCGATCGAGGCCAGCGACCGGCTGCTCTACATCCGCCACGCGGGACACTAGGCCCGGCGCGTGGAGTTTCAGCTACGCGAGGTACCGCTGCTCTCGCGCGTCGGCGCCGACCGGGCCGACCAACTGCGCACCGACGTCGACGCCGCGGCCGCGGGCTGGGCGGAGGCGGCGCTGTTGCGGGTGGATTCGCGCAACCAGGTGTTGGTCGCCGACGGCCGGGTGCTGCTGGGGAAGGCGGCCGCGCTGGCCGACAAGCCGCCGCCGGAAGCGGTTTTCCTGGGCCGCATCGAGGGCGGCCGGCACGTCTGGGCTGTCCGCGGCGCGCTGCAGGCGCCCGAGGATCCCGGCGTGCAGGCCGAGGTGGTGAACCTGCGCAGCCTGGGCCGCATCTTCGACGACACCAGCAGCCAGCTGGTGTCCTCGGCCCTCGCGCTGCTGAATTGGCATGACAGCGCCCGGTTCAGCGCGGCCGACGGCTCACCGACCAGGCCGGCCAGGGGCGGCTGGTCGCGGGTCAACCCGGCCACCGGTCACGAGGAGTTCCCGCGCATCGACCCCGCGGTGATCTGCCTCGTCCACGACGGCGGCGACCGTGCCGTGCTGGCCCGCCAGGCCGTCTGGCCGGAGCGGATGTTCTCCCTGCTGGCCGGGTTCGTGGAGGCCGGCGAGTCCTTCGAGGTGTGCGTCGCACGCGAGATCCGCGAGGAAATCGGCCTGACCGTGCGCGACGTGCGCTACCTGGGCAGCCAGCCCTGGCCGTTTCCGCGCTCGCTGATGGTCGGCTTCCACGCCGTGGGCGACCCGGACGAGGAGTTCTCGTTCAACGACGGCGAGATCGCCGAGGCGCAATGGTTCACCCGCGACGAGGTGCGCGCGGCCCTCGCGGCCGGCGACTGGGGCAGCGCCTCGGAATCCGGCGAGTCGAAACTCCTGTTGCCCGGCTCGATTTCGATCGCGCGCGTGATCATCGAGTCCTGGGCCGGGCTGGACTGAGCGGTTCAGCCGACTTCGGCCAGCTTCGCCTTGACCTGAGCCGCGCTCGGGTTGGTCAGCGTGGATCCGTCCGCGAACTTCACCGTCGGCACCGTCCGGTTGCCGCCGTTGACCGAGCCGACGAACTCCGCCGCCGCGGCATCGTGCTCGATGTCGACCTCGTCGTAGGGGATCCCGTCGGACTTGAGTGCGGTCTTGAGCCGATGGCAGAAGCCACACCAGGACGTCGAGTAAACCGTGAGCGCAGCGTTGGACATAGCCCGCTCAACGTAGCGCAGCGACGCGGAATTCCGCGCGCAACCCAAGTCACGCACGCGCCGCGGCGTGTTTGTCGGCTACTCCTGCTTTCATGGAAGCCAAGATGAAGCCCATGCCGATGGTCGCCGACGCACTGACCGCCGAGCTGGACGACGAGCAGCGCGAGGCCGTGTTGGCTCCCCGGGGGCCGGTCTGCGTGCTCGCGGGCGCCGGGACGGGGAAGACCCGGACCATCACGCACCGCATCGCCCAGCTGGTCGCGGAGGGTCACGTGGCCGCCGGTCAGGTGTTGGCGGTCACCTTCACCCAGCGGGCGGCGGGGGAGATGCGCTCGAGGTTGCGCGCGCTCGCCCATGGCGCCCGCGCCGGCTCGGGGGTGGGCGCCGTGCAGGCGCTGACCTTCCACGCGGCCGCGCACCGCCAGCTGCGTTACTTCTGGCCGCGCGTGGTCGGCGACACCGGCTGGCAGCTGCTCGACAGCAAGTTCCCGGTCGTGGCCAGGGCCGCCAGCCGCTGCCGGCTCAACGTCAGCACCGACGACGTGCGCGACCTGGCCGGGGAGATCGAGTGGGCCAAGGCGTCGCTCATCGGCCCCGAGGAGTATCCGTCGGCGGTGGCCGACGTCGGCCGGGACGCCCCGATGGACGCCAAACAGATCGCGGCCGTCTACTCCGCCTACGAGGCCCTCAAGGTGCGCGACGAGTCGATGGCGCTGCTGGACTTCGATGACCTGCTGCTGCACACCGCGGCCGCGATCGAGAACGACGCCGCCGTGGCCGAGGAGTTCCGCGGCCGGTACCGCTGCTTCGTGGTCGACGAGTACCAGGACGTCACCCCGCTGCAGCAGCGCGTGCTCGACGCCTGGCTCGGCGGTCGCGACGACCTCACCGTCGTCGGTGACGCCAACCAGACCATCTACTCGTTCACCGGGGCCACGCCGCGGTTCCTGCTCGACTTCTCGCGGCGGTTCCCGGACGCCACGGTGGTGCGCCTGGAACGCGACTACCGGTCCACCCCCCAGGTGGTCTCGCTGGCCAACCAGGTGATCGCCGCGGCGCGCGGCCGGGTCGCCGGCAGCAAGCTGCAGCTGTCGGGGCAGCGCGCGCCGGGCCCGGCGCCCTCGTTTCACGAGCACACCGACGAAACCGTCGAGGCCGCCGCGGTCGCGGCATCGATCGGCCGGCTGATCGAATCCGGCACGCCCCCGTCGGAGATCGCGGTGCTCTACCGGGTCAACGCGCAGTCCGAGGTGTACGAGGAGGCCCTGACCGAGGCCGGCATCACCTACCAGATCCGCGGCGGTGAGGGGTTTTTCAACCGCCAGGAGATCAAGCAGGCGCTGCTGGCGCTGCAGCGCGCGGCCGACCGCGGCGCCGACGGCCCGCTACCCGAGGTCGTCCGCGCGGTGCTGGAGCCCCTGGGGCTGACGGCCGAGGAACCGACCGGCACCCGGGCCCGGGATCGCTGGGAGGCGCTGTCCGGGCTGGCCGAGCTGGTCGACGACGAAGTGGCGCAGCGCCCGCAGCTCGACCTGCCCGGCCTGGTGGCCGAGCTGCGCCTGCGCGCCGACTCGCGGCACCCACCCGTGGTGCAGGGGGTCACGCTGGCCTCGCTGCACGCCGCCAAGGGACTCGAGTGGGACGCCGTGTTCCTGGTCGGATTGGCCGACGGCACGTTGCCCATCTCGCACGCGCTGGCGCACGGCCCGGAAAGCGAGGCGGTCGAGGAGGAGCGCCGGCTGCTCTACGTCGGAATCACCAGGGCGCGAGTCCATTTGACGCTCAGCTGGGCGCTGGCCCGCAGCCCGGGCGGGCGGCAGAGCCGCAAGCCATCGCGGTTCCTCAACGGCATCGCGCCGCAGGCCCGCGCCGACGCCGCGCCGGGCAAGTCCCGGCGCGCCCGGGGTGCCGCCACGCGCTGCCGGATCTGCAACAACAACCTGACCACCCCGGCGGCCATCATGCTGCGGCGCTGCGAGACGTGCGCCGCCGACATCGACGAGGAGTTGTTGCTGCGGCTCAAGGCCTGGCGCCTCGACGTGGCCAAGGAGCAGAAGGTGCCCGCGTACGTCGTCTTCAGCGACAACACCCTGATCGCGATCGCCGAGCTGCTGCCCGGCGACGAATCGGCGCTGATCGCGATCCCGGGCATCGGTGCGCGCAAGCTCGAACAGTACGGGCCCGACGTGCTGGAGCTGGTCCGCGCGGCCCGCTGAGGCGAAAATCGCAGGTCAGAAAATCGGTTGTGGGGACCGGCCGCTACCCTTTACCCTCGAAACCGCACATTGCTGCCAGCTGGGAGGAGGGTCGCCACGATGATCACCAACGCGTTCGGTGTATGCGTGGTCGCCGCGGTGCTCGCTGAAGGCCGGTCCAAGGCTACCTCCCATGCCGCCCACGCCGCCGCGCCGGCGGCAGCGGTCAAGCACCGTGTCGCCGCCGCGACCGACGCGTCCGTGGATTGGGGCCATACCTAACTAGCCCCACTTGAAGATGGCCACGGACCCGAAGTCAGCAGGATCCGTGGCCACAGTTATTTGGGTCGACAGCCTCCCAACCTGGTCCGGATCACGAAGGACAACCACCCGACCAGGAAGCAGGTGAGCAGGACATGTCGGCACTGCCAGTCCGAAGACCGACGCTGCCGGAGTTGCCTTGTCACGTCGACGATCCCGACCTGTGGTTCGCCGAGGCCCCGGCCGACCTCGAGCGCGCCAAGACGCTGTGCGCGGCCTGCCCGGTGCGCCGGCAGTGCCTGGCCGCGGCGCTGGAACGGGCCGAACCGTGGGGCGTGTGGGGCGGCGAAATCCTCGAGCGCGGCGCGATCGTGAGCCGCAAGCGCCCCCGCGGACGCCCCCGCAAAGACGTCGTTGCCGCCTAGAAAACTCGCCGCGAAAGTGCAACTGCCGACGCGTTTTTCGAGAGACCGTCGGTAATTGCACCCTCGCGGCGCCAGGGCCGCCTAGCCGGGGTTAGACCACGGCGGTGTCGGGCTCGGCGAAGCCGGGGATCAGTTCCTCCGACAGCGCCTTGATCGGCACGTGCGCGTCGAGCTGGCACAGGATCGCGGCCACCGAGGCGATGACGCGCATCGGTATCGCCAGCTTGGGCGGCAGGTCCATCTGCCGGGCCGTCTTGATCTGCGACACCGACCGGTCGATCTGCACCACCGTCATCTTCTGCAGCCACTTGCGGGTGTAGTGGAAGACGTCGACCTCGATGGGCTCGACGTACTGGCGCAGCATCTCGTCGATGTCGCGCACCGAGACCTGCTGGCCCTTCTGGATGAAGCCGACCTTCTCCATCGTCGGCAACAGCAGGTCGTAGTTCTTGTCGCGGGCCAGCCGGATCGTCATGCCCAGCTCGACGGGATACCCGCCGGGCAGGGGCGCGACGGCGCCGAAATCGATGACGCCCATCCGGCCGTCGGGCATCAGCATGAAGTTTCCGGGGTGGGCGTCGCCGTGCAGCATCTCCAGCCGGCGGGGCGCGTCGAAGGTGAGCTCGAGCAGGCGGGTGCCGATCAGGTCACGCTGCTCGGTGGTTCCGTTGCGGATGATCTCCGCCATGTGGATGCCCTCGATCCACTCCTGGACCACCACCTTGGGCGCGCTGGCCACCACGTGCGGCACCAGGAAGTGCGGGCTGTCGGCGTACGCCTTGGCGAACTTGCGCTGGTTGTCGGCCTCCAGCCGGTAGTCCAGTTCCATCTCGGTGCGCTGGACCAATTCGTCCACCACGCCCTGGACGTCCGCGCCCGGCGAGAGCTGCTTGAGCACGCCGACCATGCGCTGCATGGTCTTGAGGTCGGCGCGCAGCGCCTCGTCGGCGCCCGGGTACTGGATCTTCACCGCCACCTCGCGGCCGTCGGACCACACCGCCTTGTGCACCTGGCCGATGCTGGCCGAGGCCACCGGGGCGTCGTCGAACGAGCTGAACCGCTCTCGCCACTTGGTGCCCAGCTGGGCGTCGAGCACGCGGTGCACCTTGGCCGCGGGCAGCGGCGGGGCGTCCTTCTGCAGCTTGGTCAGCGCCTCGCGGTAGGGCTCGCCATAGTCCTCGGGGATGGCGGCCTCCATCACCGACAGGGCCTGGCCGACCTTCATCGCCCCGCCCTTGAGCTCACCCAGCACGGTGAACAACTGGTTGGCGGCCTTCTCCAGCATCTCGGCCTGGACTTCGTCCTTCGACTTGCCCGTCAACCGTTTACCGAAGCCGAGCGCCGCCCGACCGGCGAAGCCGACGGGAATGCTGGCCAGCTTCGCGTTTCGCGCCGCACGGCCGCGCTTGATGTCTGACACACATCCATCATCCATGACGCTCGGTGCACCGCGCTGTCGATCCGGCCATAGGTTGTCCCTGACGCCAAACACGGTTCGAAAGGGTGGTACGGGAGAAAGCCATGGCAGCAAAGCAAGCGCAGCACGACACCGCCGACGCCCTGTTCAGGGCGATCATCGAAACGCTGGACAAAAACCGCAAGGACGGCACCCTGACCGCAGAAATTCTGGAGGAACTCGCCAGGGCGTACGCGTCGGTCTCGACGTGCGTCCCGGAACAGGGACGGCTCGGGTAGCTCAGCACGGGCACAGCGGGTGCTTGGTCCATTGCCGCGCGACGATCGTGCCCGCGTTGAGGTCGAACTCCAGCGTGGCGTTCAGCGCCGCCGGCGGCGCGGGATCGGGCACGGCCTGCCGACCGCGCACCGCCGCGATCACCCGGTTCACCTGGCCGAGCGCCAGCGCCGCCGTCGCGAGCAGCGTGGCCCGGTCGGCCACGCCGACGGTGTCGCGCAGCTGGGCGGCGATGGCCGGCCATGAGGCGTCGCGGTCGCTGCGGTGCAGGTCGGCGCAGCCCAGGCAGCTGGTCACGCCGGGGATGACCAGCGGGCCCACCAGGCCGGTGCCGTCGCGCACCCGAACCGGAAGGTGCGGGACGCCGCGGCCGTGCAGGTCGCGCACCATGCGCGGGTCGGCGACCAGGTAGTCGGACAGCACCACCAGGTCCACCGCGTCGGGCGACACCGCGGCGTGCGGCTGGCTGCTGTGCGCGATGCGGGCCCCCGAGCGGCGCAACGCCTCCACGAGCAGCTCGGACAGCGGGCCCCGGCCGTGGATGCGGATCGACGCCGCCCGCCCGCGGGCCTGCCGGCACTCGGTCGCCACACCGGCGCCCACCAGTTGCGCGACCAGGCCGGCCAGCGCCTGGGCGTCCCGCAATCCACGGTCGACGGCGTGCCGCCGCAACTCACCGAGGGGCGTCGGCGACCGCATGGACCGCAGCAGAGCGGCCACATCGGCCGCGGAAAGCCCGCGGGGCGGACGGACCAGCACGGCGCGCCGCGGATCCCAGCCGACCTGCACGGCGCCGTCGGGCCGCAGCAGCACCGGCATCGCCGGGTCGAGCGCATACAGCGCATGCGCGGCTTTGGACGCGGCCTGAGTCGTGGCCTGGTACATGGGTTGCGACTGTGCCACCCCGTCGGCGCGCGCCGCGCTCAGTTATCCACAGCGCTGCGGTCGGCGATTGGGTGCGCGCCTGCGCAAAACTCGGTATCGCGTACCCGCAACGCGATATCATTCGGATCTGCGCACGACCAATGCGGACCAGGCGATTCCGGGTCACGACGACGCATCGGCCATGACGTGGTGGAGGTGTCCCCATGTCCTTCGTTATCGCAGCGCCGGAGTTGGTGACGGCGGCGGCAACAGATCTGGCGAATATCGGCGCGGCGCTCACTACGGCCACCGCGGGTGCCGCGGCTCCGACGACGGGAATTCTGGCCGCGGCAAACGATGAGGTGTCGGCGGCGATCGCGGCCCTGTTTGCCGGGCACGGCCAGGGCTATCAGGCGGTGAGCGCGCAAGCGGCGGCCTTCCATGACCAGTTTGTGCGGGCCCTCAACGCGGGCGCCGGCGCCTATGCCGCCACGGAGGCCGCCAACGCCGCGGCCACCGCCAACCCGTGGCAGGTACTTCAGCAGGACCTGCTCAATGCGATCAACGCGCCCACCGAGGCGCTGTTGCAACGCCCGTTGATTGGCAACGGCGCCGACGGGGCGCCGGGGACCGGGCAAAGCGGTGGGGCCGGTGGCCTGTTGTGGGGCAACGGGGGCAACGGCGGATCCGGCGGGGCTAACCAAGCCGGCGGCAACGG